>CAZWCX010000034.1:0-60689 GCA_964632945.1 uncultured Planctomycetia bacterium
TGAAGACGGCGACCACGCCGCGGAACCACACGACGACGTACGGCTTCGACTGGGAGCAGCAGGGCGGGCCGGACAAGGGGAACGTGGTGTCGATCGCGTACCCCTCGATCTCGCTCGGGCAGCCTTCGACGCAGACGATCACCGAGACGATCGCGTACGACTCGGTGTCCAACTCCCCGGAATTTCTGCGCAAAATGGCCCGGAAACCTGTAGAGGAATCGGCTTCACGCCGGCAGCCGAGTCCCCGGCGGAGATGCGGAAACGGACCGCGAGCCCCGTCGAGTTGGATTCGAGGCCCCGCTTCGGCAGCCGATTCCGATCTTCCGCGCAGGATGGCCCACTCCGCCGCGCGCGGTCGCGATGGCGGCGGCTTACCGAACCGCGGAACTCCGGTGGTCTGCGCGCACTCGCCGGGAGGATGCGACGGAGGAGCCAACGCGAATCGCTGCCGGGGACATCCGGGTCCGTATTCGGAAGCGTGCCCAGCAGGCCGTCGGCGGGGGAGCGTGACACAGGGGGGGGGGCGTACTCGAACGCGAGGTCGCGGCCCGGGTCGTGTCGACTATACTGGATGGTGTGAACGTGAGCGCAGGCCTGTGCGGCCGGCGCTCCCGGTCCCGGTGGACCCGTGCGGGTCCTCCTCCTGCCGGGCGCGCCGGTACGGACCGGACGCCCGGGGATGGCAAAGCCGACGCAGTCCGGCCGGCGGACAGGCGGGGGGGCGCGGCGGGAGGCGATGATGAGCACTCCGCTCTCGGCATCCCTTGCGGACGGACGGTATGAGAAGGTGATCACGGAGACCCGGCGAATCCTGCGTGCGACCCCCGCCAGTCTCACCGCGTTGATGCTCGGTGCGCGGGCGCACTTTCAGCTCGGCGAATACGACGACACCTTGCATACCCTGGGGCGCGCGTTGTCCGGCCCGGCGGTGAGTGCGCCGCGTGAGGCCCGGCTGCCGGTGGTCACGATGTTGGCCGGGACACTGGTGGAACTGGGCCGGTACGACGACGTGCGCCGGCTGGTGGATGAGGTGGTTCCGCGCCAGGGTGCCGGCCAGATTCCGTGCGGCGAGTTGCTGCTGGCGGGGGCGTGGGCGGCGTTTTTCGAGGGCGATGGCGCCCGCGCCTGCGAGTTGGCGGCGCGCATGTACGGCCAAGGGGTCGAGCACTTCACGAGCGGGCGCGCGGCGCTGTGCGCGGCGCTTGCCCTGCGCGCCGCGGGCGAGGACAGCCGCCCGATCGCCTATCTCGCCAAGGCGCAGCATCACCTGGAGCAGGCGCAGAACCTGTTCGGCGACCCCGAGCCGGTGCGCGCCATCTACCTGGTCCAGGCCCAGCTGACCCGACGGGGGCAGAGCGAGGAATGGGTCAATCTGCGCCGGCAGGTGGATCGGCTGCCCGAGAAGTCGAAGATCGCCGCGCTGTTGCGTGAGACGGCCGACCTGCTGTTCCGGTTTTCCGCCGATCCGGGGGTGGAGGCGGCGGTGGTCACGGCCGTCGGCCGGGGGGTGAAACGTCCCTGGGTGGCCGCGTTGCCGGGCGCCGGGGTGACGCTGGAGTCGGTCGGGCCGATCGATCTCGCGGCGCTGGTCCGCCGCGCCCTGCGGGTCGTGGCGGCGCCGGAGCCGGCGGCGGGGGCGCCCCCGGCGCGGCCGGAAGGGACGGGCGGGGAGGCGGCCCCCCTGCCGCCGGGAGAGGCGATGGGGGAGGAACCCTCCCCGGCCGGGCGGCCCGCACTCCGGCGCGCCCACCCGGCCGCGCCGCTGCCGCACGCGGAGACGCCCCTGCCGCCGCCGTCGCGCGAGCCCCCGGCGCGCCTGGTCAGCCGCACGCGGCGGATTCGCGCCGCGGCAGGGACCGTGTTGCTGGTCGAACCGTCGGAGCCCGTCGCGCAGGGGTTTCGCACCTGCGTTGCCGATTCTCCCTATCGCGTCGCCCGGGAGGTGGCGAACGTCGATCAGGGGCTCGAGACGTACCTGACGCTGCGCCCCGCGTTGGTCGTCGTGGACCTGCTGGCGCGGGGGGCTTGCGGAGCGCACGGGACGGGCGTGCCGGACTTCGTGAACCGACACCTGGAAATCGATCCGCACGTGAAGCTGGTGGTGATCCACCCGCGCTACGCGCTGGCCATGGCCGAGGAGGCGTTGCGTCGCGGCGCGCGGGCGCGGGTGGAGGTGCCGTTCGAGCGCAGCCGCGTCCTGGACGCCCTGCGGCGGGCATTCGCCTCGCGCTCCTCGGTGGAAGCCCTGCGCGTGCCGACCCTGGAGCTGGCCCGGCCGGTGGCTTGCGCCTGGCGGCCCCTCGAGCAAGGCATACGCGACCTGTTCATTCGCGGGCGGAGCTTCATCGCCCGGGCGGTCGACCCCATGGGCGTGGAAGGGCCGCTGGAGGAGCCGTTGCGCGAGGGGACCGTCGTTCGGCTGACTCTGGAACTCGAGGGGCGCGAAAAGCCTCTGCACACGCTGGCGGAAGTGGTGTCGTGCCGGCGAGAGCGGGCCGTGGCTCGGCACCGGGTGCGCTTCTCGTTCCTCAAGATGACCGCGGAGGCGCGCGATCGGCTGATCGCCTTTCTGTTGGTCGCCGCGTCGCGCGGTCGGGACGCGGGCCGTGAGGTCGCCCGCGGATGACCTGCGGCGGCGGCGCCGCGTGGGCGCCGCCTCCGGCTTCCGCCGGCCCCCCGCGAAACGCCGGCTCGCGCCCGGCGCTGAACTCCCCGGGTCGAACCCCGACGATCACGCCCGGGGCGACCGGGTTGCCGACGGGGTCGGGAATCCGCGGCATGGCGCCCGGTCCGGCGGCTCGGCACGCCGGGCGCGACGGGGGAGATACCGCCGCGCTCCGGCCGAGACGCGCCTTCGCGACCCCGTCACGATGCAGCATTCGTCAGGGAAGGATGCGCCAATGAAGGAACGTCACGCCGCCGTGGCGCGCAAACGTCACCGTCACGTCGTCCACCACGGGTGAGTTGCGGAACGGCTCCTGGCCCCCCCGGTCGAACGTGAATCGGACCTCCGCGGAAGGCGACTGCGGCGAAGCCGCGCCCGCCCCAATCCGCAGCTCCCCGCCATCCGGTTCATCCGGGTCCGCAGCGCGCGGGGCGTCCTGCCAGGCTCCCGACCCGTCCCGCCAGGAGAAATGGACGTCCGGACGGCGCCGGCGCGGATTCGGGTCCCCGGAGCAAAGCGGCTCTCCCTGGTAGTTCACCCGCGGGCGCCGTTCCGTCCATGCGAAACTCCGTACTCGGGCTCCGGGAGGCAGCGGGATGCGCATCGTCCACGTCGACCAGCCCGGGATCCCGGTATCTCCGTACCGCCAGGCCGGCGCGAGGCCGAACGTGGTCGCCGGCAGAGTGGCCCGGTACACCACGAAGTCATCGTACGTCCCGGTTCCCGACGTCGACGACCAGGGGATCTGGGTGCCCAGCGCCATGTGATTCCCCGTCGGGCTGGGATTGCCGAGACTTGCCCGGCCGCTGGACGGAAAGGGCGCTTCGACCACGGTCCGGAACGGCTCGGAGTCCAACCAACAGGTCCACCGGATGTGGTCGGTATACGAAGCCGCAAAGTGGTGCCACTGGTCCGGGACCCAGTCGCGGTCCAGTTTCAGTTGATAGTGCGTGTGGAACACCGAGGGCGGAGGAATGCCGCTGTCATCGGCCGCCTCGGTGGCCGCCGTCCGGTTGGCGTGAGTATAGGCCCTCGAGTCCATCGTGAACAGCGCCGGCCGGCGACCGAAGTGAACGGTCGAGAGGAGCGCAATCCGCCCCCGGACCGGGTCCAGCGCGTACTGTTGATTCAGGGTCATCAGGTCTTTGGACTGATTGGCCCCCGCCTCGGTCTGCCAGAACGGACGCATCCAGAACTGCACGCTTCCCGCGCCGATCGGCCAATTGAGGATGGACGACCAGTACAAACACTCACCGGTGTCCTCGCGCAGGAGCAGTCCCGCGGGCCCCAGGTCGGAGTAGTCCCCGGCACCGGTCAGGTCCCGCAGCAGGGACGCCCCGCGCTCGACGGAGCTCGAGAAAGGAGGGGATTGCAAGGGGAGTCCGCGGGCGACGCCGGGCGAGGCCCGATCGGCGGCCAGGTGCGGGTACTCGTCGCCCGGTCCCAGCGCCGAGACGCTCGGGCTGTCATTGAAGAGGCACCGGAAGGCGAGTTCGCTCGGAGGCGCGCCCCAGGGGGGATCCGCCGCGGGGTCCGCCGGCCGGAGCACGATCTGGCCGTCATAAATCGCCGGTCCTTCGCGCGCCCCGTCCCCGTCCAGGTCGATGAACGAGTCGCCGAAGCCGAATCGACCGTCCCGGAAATCGTCCCGCCATGGTTCCGGGGACAGGTCCGCCACCTCTTCCGGAAGCGTCATCACGTCTTCCCCGGTTTCCGAGGCGAGACGGGTCGACTCGAAGTCCTCCTGGGTGGTCAGCCGGAGGGTATCGTACAGACGGATCTCGCACTCGATCTCCCGCTCCGCCACGGTGCGGAATCTCGCGTCGGTCACGCGGCCCAGCGAGGAGATCCGGTACGTTCCCGACGACTCGAAGCAGAACTCCGTCGTGTAGCGAACGAGGTTGGCCTTGTCCACGGGCCGGTTC
The DNA here is from genome assembly GCA_964632945.1 of uncultured Planctomycetia bacterium. Taxonomy (GTDB): domain Bacteria; phylum Planctomycetota; class MHYJ01; order WSZJ01; family CAZWCX01; genus CAZWCX01. Next base: position 4,591 of record CAZWCX010000034.1, read on the forward strand.
AACGGCGGTCCCGGCTGCAGGGCCTGGAGCACGCTGTTCGGATCGGCATTGGCGAGCACCAGGGAACGGGCCCAGTCCGGACCGCGATTCCCCCGTCCTCCCCCTCCGCGGATCAGGCCGGGGGTGTCCTCGAGGAACGCCTCGAACTGCTCCCAGGTCCGGAAGGGACCGTCGTATCGTCCGTTACCGTTGCGGTCGTCCCAGGGCTCGCCGGGATCGATCCGGCCGTTGCCATCGAGGTCGGACCCTGTTTCGGACCGGGCCGCGACGATCGCGCGCGCCAGGTCCTCGGCGTCCCGCGAGCCGAAAACGACGAGACGATTGTTCGGGGAAACCCGCTCGAAGTGATACCCGGAGATCCCCAGCAAGCAGGCCTGGATTACGATCTCGTCGGCCGTGTTGAGGTTGATCGGGGCGCGCGGCTCCAGACCGTCCATTTTCCTAAGGTTGGAGGGCCGTCGGGTCGCATCCGGGGACGGATCGGGGCGGATGGTGGACGGATCGGTCCACGCATGCAGGGTCAGATACGGCTGCAGTTCCCGGTACTGGTCAACCGTCAGCGCCCCCTTGGTGACCAGGTCCTCCAGGGCGGCATAGGGTTGGCCGGCCTGGATCCGGGATCCCAGGTTCGGGACCGGCGTCGAAAGGACGAGAGCGCCGAGGTTGTCGTACAGGTTCCGGTATCCCGCCGCCGTCTGGTTGATGGAGACAAATCCGGAGGTGTCCTCGATCCGGAGCACGAAGGTGTCCCCGCCGGCGTGATAGGTGCCTCCCATCCGGCCGCTGATCCCGCGCAGTCGAACGGACCCCGCTTCCATTACGGGAATCAGGTCCGGCAATCCGTCGCCGTCGTCGTCCCGCCAGAGGCTGGGCCGGCGGGCGTAGCGCAGGGCGCAGCCGGCGACCTCCACGCGGCCGTTGCCGTCGCCGTGGAAGTCGTCGAGGGTCCCGTCCGGCGTGCCCGCCGGTTCTCCGCCCCCGTTCCAATCCTCCCCGCCCCAGGGCCGCGCCTTCGGGTCTCCGCGGGTCAGGACTGCGATGGAGGTCTCGATCCCGGACTGGGCGAGCATCAAGGCCCGCACGCTCGCGACATGGTTGCGGGCGGTGTCCTCCTCCACGCCGGCGAGCAGGACGAACGTGGAGGCGATCAGGGAGAGGAGGGTGAGCATCCCCAGGGATGCGACCAGGGCGAACGCGCGCCGTACGGGTCGGAGTGAAGTCGGAATTCGCTGCATGGGAGGCCCTACCCCTATCGAAACGCCGGGGATCCATCGACAAGACGCGACTGCAGGGCGAGAATCCTGCGTTCGAAGCCGGGGTCCTGGGGCCTCGCGGTCAGCGCCTCCAGGGCCCGGTCGAGTTCCGCCATGACTTCGCGGAGGGGTCCGGATCCGATCAGTTCCCGAAGACCGGGGTCCTCCTCACGCAGAGTCGCGATTTCCGCTCGCCACGTCTCGGGGGAGATGGCGCGGGGAGCGGTCCCGGGAGTGGCCGGCACGCCGCGGGCCTCCCGCCACAGGGTCCGGCCCTGCTCGATGCGCCGGCCGATTTCCTGGCGGACATAGGCCAGCAGGGGATCGGCGTCCTCCGCCTTCAACACGGCGCGGGCGGCGCGAACCAGACCCGCCGCTCTCTGCACGGCGTCGAACGCGAGCGCCGAGAGCAGGGATTGGTCGAGGGGGGAAAGGGGCTCCCCGCCGGCATTCGCGCGCGCACCCCGGCGCTGATCCCGCAGCGAGTGAAGCGAGTGCCAACCCTCGCGGAGAGCCCTCTCGGCGAGGACGGGGACATCCGACCACCGGCTGCCCCGCGGCGGGCGGATCGTTCCGGCCCACCCGCGTTCCAGCTGCACCAGCCGCGCCTGCAATTCTTCGAGGCGGACCAACGCGAGGGTGGGTTCCCACGGATCCGCCGGCGTATGGACTTCCCGGCGCATGTCTTCGACCCAGGTTGAGGTGCGATCGAGACCGTCGGAAAGTACGGCGCTCAGTTCGATCCGATCGTCCCGCTCATGCTCGGCGATGCCGAGGTAGTGGGAGCGGACGGCACGAAGGTGGCCGGCGGGGGTCGGCTCGTCGTTCCAACCTTTCGGCGGAGGGTCCAGGCATTCGACGATCGCGGTGTAGAGTCCGGGAGAGAGGCTGCCCGGTCCGCGCAGCGGACCCGTGCACTCCTGGAAGACTCCGCCCTGCACGCGCGACACCTGGATGGTCTCGGGAATCGCGACCCCGAAGTAGCGGACCTCCGTGCGCACCCTCGTGCCCTCGGGGAACGGCGCGGACCCGAAGACGGCCAGGATGGGGCCCGCGGGGGTCAGGCGGCATTCGACCGCGACCTGAAGTCCGGCCCCGTCGGTCTCGGAGAATCGGGCGCGCGCGCGCGCGTCGTAATGTCGTCGCGCCTCCCGGTGAAGGGCACGAATGCGCGCCTCCGCGGCGGCGGCCTGGCGCAATGACTCTTCGTCGAGCGCAGGATGGCTGATTCGGCTTCTCCGCACGGCGCTGTCCGGTCCGGGTGGGCGACCCAGGAGGGGATCGACTTCGTTCCCCGTCGACGAAGCGGCGCCCGTCCCGGTCACCGCAAAGGAGTCCAGACCGGGGACACCGGCGCCGGGCCGGTCCGGTCCGCCGGCGCGGGAGAGGGCCACGACCAGGACCGCTGCGCAGGCCGCCTGGACCACGCGCCAGACCCGCTTGCGACGGATTCGCGCGGCGCGCAGGGCGGCGCGGGCCACTTGCTGTTCGTCGAGTACCGAGTGCAGGGCGTCCGCCGACAGATCCGTGCTCTGGAGGAGAATCCGCCCCAGGGGTTGCGGCAGCCCGAGGGATCCCAGGTCCCGCTGCACCTTGAGGCACTCTGCCAGCCGCCGCTCCTGCAGCAACCCCTTCCGGCACAGGATGCTGCCGAGAGTCGGTTCCTCGGGCCGCGGAGCGGTCACCCGGCCGCCGGAGAGCGAGAGGTAGCTCTCCCGCTTCGCCGTCTGGATCTCGGCGACGGCATCCACATGCCGCTGGATCAGCGCTCCTTGCTCCCGAAGGATCTCCCCGAGGGGAATCGATCGGCCCGCGCTGCGGGCGACCCGTTGCGCGGAGAGCGCATCCTCCAGTTGGGAAGAGCCGATGAATCCATGCTGGATCGCCAGCCGTCCGAACAGCAGATCATCGAAGCGATAGGTCTCCCAATCCGCCAGGCGACGGAGTCGGTGGACCCGCCCGAGGTGCACGCCGTTCCGTTGCCGCTGGATCTGCAACAGCGCCTCCACCAGGGAGCCGTCGAGGGCGCGTTCGCGCACCAGGACCTCCCCGATCTTCCAACCGGCGCCGAGCGGCCGCGTGACCCGCAGGAGCCTCATGGCCCGGGCGATCGCGTGTTCGTCGAGCAGACCGGTGCGGACCGCGAGTTCTCCCAGGCGGACATGCCGGCTTCGGCGGCGGGTGTCGGCAAGACGGAACACCGGTCGCTCCTCACCCGGTTGGGCGGCCTGGATCGCCAGCACGGCCTCGCAGGTTCGGGTGTCGAGCACTCCCGATCGCGTCAACAGCTCGCCGATCGGGATCCACGCTCCGGCCTTCCGAATCCGCTCCTGGAGGAGCAGCGCATCCTGGATCGCCGTCTCCGTGCCCAGGCCGCAGCGGCGCAGCACATCGCCGAATTTCTGTGTCCCCCTGCGAATTCTCCGGGCGCGCGCCAGTGCAGCCATGTCGTTCCTCCCTCACAGGGATTCCCAACGGGACGATCCGTCCGATTCTCCCGGGTGCGTTTCCAGGGGCCATCCCCCTTCGCTCCGACCTTCCTCCAAGCAACGACCTTGCCAGCGTGGAATCGGCCCCTCCGGTCGGTTCACGCGGAGGACGCAACCCCGGACGGGTCCGCGGTCCCGGCGCACTCCGGGCGATTCCGCGCTCCCGGGGGCGGCGCGGGCTGGGTTTCCGCGAGGGGAACCGGCTCGCAGACCTGCGATGCCTGCCCGCGGGCCGGGTCTCCGAACTGCACGGTCCACGCCGGGGACAGCGTGTTCCCATCCGGCGGGAGAGATCGGCAGGTCGAAGGATCCACGCGCCGGCCGTCGGGCAGTCGGATCGGGTGAGGATCCGTCCGGCGAGCGGCGACCTCCGTACTCCCGGCGGCAGCGGTTGCTGCGGCGAGTTCCGAGTGCAGCCGCAGGATCCGTTCCCGGACGTTCCGGAACACCGCGTCGGCCGGCAAGGCCGCATCCACGACCGTGAACCGTCCGGGGAGTTCGCCGAGGCGCAGGTATCCGCGGCGCCGGCGTTCGATCCACTCGAGGGCGGGACCGTCTTTCCGTGTTCGCAGGACCCCGGCAGGCGCGTCGAGGAGGATCACCAGGTCCGGCCAGGGAATCAGGCGGGTCATCCACCAGCCGTGAATCCGGTGGGGCAGGTCGGGCGCGCGGTCCGGTTCGGACCGGACGGCCGCGAGGTAGTCGCACGCGAAGTGTCGGTCGCACAGGACCACACGACCCCGTCGAAGCAGCCGCAAGAGGAGGGCATGTCGATAGGCTTCCTCGCTCGCCAGGATCCCAACCCGCAGGCACGAGCGCAGCAACCGCGCCCACTTCGTCCATCCGGTGCCTCGACGATCCCGGCAGCCCTCCGGGCCCGCGGGGCCCGACAGGTCGGCGCGACCGCCCAGCCGGCGCTTGAGCCAGAGCACGGCTCGCGTGGTCGGCAGCAGGACGTTGCTGGCCTCCTGGTTGACGCCGAAGTACAGGAGGCTCGCGGGGAGCGGCAGTTCCGCGGCGAGACGACGGGCGAGGGTCGACTTTCCGCAGCCGTCCAATCCGACCAACGCGACGGTGAACATCGCATCCCCCTTGGCGACCCCCGGGAACTACCCGGTCCGTTCGGATCGGCCGAATCGGGGCCGAAACAGGTCGTACCAGAAGGGGAGCGGATCTCCCCAGGCGAAGACCGCATCCGCGCGCACGCCTTGCCACGATCGCCAGCAGTCGCGCAGGGAGAGTTCGCCCCGTCGCCAGTGATAGAGGGCGGACTGCAGATCGCGGCGGGCGTAGACCCACTTCGCGCGACCATATTTCTGTTCCCGATGGGGAGGCAAGGGCAGGCCGGCCCGGTCGCAGTACTGGGTGTAGACCAGTTCGACCCCGCCCGCCTCGGCGATGGCCGAACGCCCGGTCGGCCGTCCGATGTTCGGTTCAATCACGTAGTGCCGGCCGTCGCGAGCGCTTCGCTTCATTTCCACGTAGCCGAGGCCGTGAAGGCGGACGGCCCGGAACAGCTTCAAGGTCGTCTCCAGCACCTCGTCGTTGCGGCACTCCTCGCCCAGGCAACTCGTCCCGGTCTCGGGCGGCCACTGCCGCAGCTTGCGGGCAACGAAGGTGGCCACCGCCGATCCGCGTTCGTCGAAGTAGGCGTTGCAGGAGTAGAGCGCGGACTCGGGTCCGGGCACATACTCCTGGGCCAGGAGGTGACCGGCCCAGGCCGAGCAGCGGTCGTACAGGTGAAGAAGTTCTTGCGCGTGCGACACCTTGAAGGCCTTGACCGTCGTGTGGCTCTGCCAGACCGGACTCTTGTAGGGCGGTTTCAGGATGCATGGGAAGTCCAGGGTCTCCGCGGCCCGCTCGGCATCCCGACGATTTCCGAGCAGCATCAGGCGGGGTACCGGCAGCCCCGCTTGTTCGGCAAATCGATGGAAGCGGACCTTGTCCACCATCATCTCCACGACTTCGGCCGGGGGGAGAGCGAGACGGCCCAGCGGGTCCACGCGATGCCGGTTCCGCGACAGCGAGAGCACGTGCAGGTCCGAGCAGGGGAAAAGCACCGGCTTCCGCGGTCCCGGCACGCACGCCTCCTCGAGGGCGCACAGGAGCCCCTCGTCGCCGGGTCGGGCCTCGATCACCCGGGCGCAGACGTTGGTGCGCGCGCAGTAGTGCGTTCGGTCCGCGACGATTCCGAGCACCGAGACACCATGGCGGGCCAGGATGCGCGCCGTCTGCAGCCCCGTGATGCAATCGAGGCCGATCACGATCGCCGGGGGCATGCGGGGGTCGCGAGGTCGGCGGATCACGGCTGCCCCTTTCCCTGTGCGGCCGGTACCGGCAGGAGGGGTTCCTCTGCGCTCTCCTCCGCTCCGGGGAGATATCGCGCTTCGGCCGCCTCGAGTTCCTGGACGTCCTGGAGGCGGAAGACCTCCTTCACGGGCGCGATCTCCGGCTCGATCGCCATCGACGAGCCATCGGACCGGATGCGGGCGGCGACCGACTTCATGGCCGTGACCCCGCAACGCAGCAGATGATTGGCCCAGATGACCAGTCGCACGCCGGCCTCGTCGAAGGCGCGGGTGGGAGTCCGGTAGTACATGGTCGGCACGATCACGACGGGACAGGGCTCCCGCCACTGTTTCATGAAATCCAGGATCTGGTCCCCGGTCGACTGCTTGCTGTGGATCAGGACCGCGTCCGCACCGGCCGCGCTGTAGGTCCCGGCGCGATGCAGGGCCTCGGAGAGGTCCCAGCCCGCAATCAGCGACTCCACGCGCGCGATCACGCAGAAGTCCGGATCCTGCTGCGTGTCCTTGGCGGCCTTGATCTTCCCCGCGAACTCCCGCGGGTCCGCAAGGGGCTGCCGCTCCCCGTGGAGAAACGAGTTCGTCTTCGGGAAGAGCTTGTCCTCGATGCACATCGCGGCGATCCCGCGTTGCTCCAGTTTGCGCACCAGTCGCCGGACGTTGTTGAAGTTTCCGTAGCCGGTGTCGGCATCGACCAGGATGGGGATGCTCGTGGCGTCGCTCATGAACTCCAGGATTTCGAGGACCTGGGTCCAGCTCGCCTCGTTGCAGTCGCGGACCCCCCAGGCGGCGGACATGGCCAGGCCGCTGGCCCAGATGCCTTTGAAGCCGGCCTCTTCGACGATCTTGGCGCTGAGACCATGGTGAGCTTCGAGAAGGAACTCGAGCCGATCGGAAGCGAGCAGGCGCTTGAATTGAGTCGTTTTCGGAATCATGGTGCGCTCCTTCCTAGACGGAAGCCGGGGGCGAGAAGAGGGTCGCCTGCGCGGTCGCGGCATGGACCGGATGCGGGTGCGCGGCGCAACGTTCGGAAATGGTCTGCCGGACGATCTCGCCGATCTCCCGCTGCGAGTCGGTGGTCTCCGACCCGATGTGCGGTGTCAGGATCACGTTCGGCAGGCCGGCGAGAGGGGAGATCGCCCCCTTGCCCTCCCGCGCGTGGACGTCGAGCGCGGCCCCGCGCAGGCGTCCGGCGGTGAGGGCGCGCAAGAGCGCCGACTCGTCGACGATTCCACCCCGGGCCAGGTTGATCAGGCACGCCTCGGGGCGCATCCGCGCCAGGGCGCCGGCATCGATCAGGTTGCGGGTGGAGTCCTTCAGGGGGACGTGAACGCTGACGAAGTCGGCGCGCGCCAGGACGGTGTCGAAGTCGACCAGGCGGATTCCGCGCGCCGCGAGTTCGGGGGCCGTGGACGGCGTGGGCCGCTCCACACAAGCCAGCACGTTCATGCCCCAGGCGGCCCCCCGCTCCCCGGTCATGGATCCGGTGTTGCCGGCGCCCACGATCCCCAGCGTCTTGCCGGTCAGCAGATGGCCGGTGAACTCGTGTTTCGCCCACCGCCCCTGCCGGGTCAGTCGATCGAGCTCGAGCAGGTTGCGCGACAGGGCCAACATGAGGGCGAAGGCCAACTCGGCGACCGCCTTCGCGCCCGGCTTGGGGATCCGGACCAGTTCGAGCCCATGACGCCGCACATACTCCAGATCGATATTGTCGACGCCCGATCCCGCCCGCAGCAGCAGACGCAGCCGCGGAGCGCTCGACAGGACACCGGCGTCGATCTGCACGCCGCTCCGGAACACCAGCACCTCGCGGTCGCGGATGAGCGTCTTCAATTCTTCCGGCGTCGGCTGCGTCGCGCATACGACGTCGTGCTCCTCGCGAAGGCAATCGACCGCCTCGGCGTGGAGGGAACTCACAATCAGGATCTTCATGATCCCCCCTCATCGGCGACCCTGCGGACGCGGTCGTCGGGTCGCCGGGGCCCCACGAACCGCGCGGCCGGCCCATCGATCCGGTCCGGCAATGACATTCCTCTGGAGCGCGTCGGGGAAGCGCCCGGGCAAGGGAGACGCGGCCATCGGCGTTGCGTCTCGTACTTCCTGCGCGACCGTTCGAGCGAGGCCATTCACCGCGAAGCGGGATGGGTCGGGATCGAACGGTCTTCGGACGGCTTCCCACGACGCGCGACCCACCGCTTTGCAAAGAGCGGACCCGGACCGTAGCGCCGACCCGTGTGGGCCGGAGCCCGACGCATCCCGGGCCGGGCCCACACTCTCGAGGGCGCCGCGACGAATTCCCCCGGCAACCGCCCCGCCGGGAGGGCCGGTGGGGCGCCGCCCGACTCGCGGACCTGCGAGAGGGAGGCCGCGGGACGGTCGCGCGGCTGCATGACTCTCGTTCCGGCCGGTCCCGACATTGGCGTGGACGGCGGCGAGCCCGGCTGCGCGGGAAGGGGCGCCGGGGGACCCGGAACGGGCCGGAACCGCGCGCCGCCGAGGCCGCCCTCGGAGGGGCAACGCGCGCAGGGATGGAAACGAGAAAATCGACATTTCTGAACAAACTCCGACCCGACGGGTCGGACGGAGGGGGTGGGGCAGGAAACGACAAGACTCTGCAAAGGCAGGGCGAGGCGATGCTTCGGACGCACGTCACCGCTGCGCAGACGCCTCGCGACGATGACTCCGGATGCCGCGGAAAAAGCATAATGATGAACTTGACAACGATTGGAAATTCGTTATACTGCGTCCCGTCGTTCAGATTGCTTCCTTAGATGGTCATTTCCCCCGGCGCGATTCCCCTTCCCTTGGCGAGACGAGACCCCCCCTCCGGACTCCCGTCGCGTCGCACACCACCCATCGAATCACGGCCACTGTGTCCACGCGAACGCATTCCCATTCGGTTTGCCATGCCCGCAGAACATCATTCCGGCGCGGCTGGATGTCCGCCCTTGCGGTCGGTTCCGCCGTCGCCCTGGCGCTGGTCCTGCTGACGTTGCGCGCGCCGGATCCGAGTTCCGTCGGGGCGCACCGGTCACGGGAGGTTCAAACGGATTTGGCGGGGCGATCGAGCGCGATCCCTGCGGGGGGCGGGGACGAGACCCCGGGCGCAGTGCCCGTGGGACCACGAGAGGATGCGGCGTCTCGGCCCGACCCGAATCCGGACGTCGCTCTGGAACCGGAGGCGGAGGACGGGGAGCCTTGCCCTGCGGACGATCCGAAGCCTGAACCCGGGACCCCGGAAGAAGTCGTGGCCCGGATTCGCGCGGCTCACGCGGGCGGTTGGGGAGCGGACGAGGCGGGGAAGTGGCTGGATGTGTTGCGTCGTTGCGCGTCGCGGGACCCCGGCGGTCTTCTGGCGGCGATCGCGGGCGAACGGCATCCGGAACTTCTCGACTTTCTTTATCGCGGATTCGATTCGGTCCGACGGCCCGAGCAGATTGCGACCATTGCCGATGCCATGATTCACGCGGCCGTGAATCATCCGTGCGTCGATCATCGGGCGGGGTCGTTGCGCTATTTGAATTCGATCCTGTGGCACTACCGGGACGATCTGACTGCGGAGCAGGAGGCGGCCCTGCTGGACTGTGCGGAAGCGCTGGACGCGGCGGAGCCGGTCGCCGCGCGAACCGGTGCGTCGCGGTTGCTGGCCGGCTACCTCGATCGTCCGCGGGCGGCTGCGGCGCTCTCGGCGTACGCCGCCGGCGCGAGCGTCGACGGGGATGATGCGGACCGCGGGGCGGCCCTGGTGGCGTTGGCGGAAGCCCGCCATGCGGGGGCCTTCGCCACTGCGCTCGCGGTGATCGAGTCGGGATCGACGCCCGCCCGGCAGGCGTCGGCGGCGGAGGCGCTCCTGCGCCTTCCGGCGTCGACCTGGATCGAGCGGCGGGGCGAGGTGATCGAAACCGCACTGCGGATCCTGGCTCGCGAGGCGGATGAGACCCGGCGTCTTCCGGCCTTGCTGGCCCTGGTGGTGGCGGATCCGGAGCGGGCGGCCCTTTACCTGTCGCGCCTCCGGGCCGCGCCACCGGGGGTCGGCGTCGGCGGGTCTCCGGCGTGGATGGATCGATTGCAGCAGCTCGCGGCGACGGCCGCGGCCGGCGGCACGGAAGGGGAGGATGAGGAAAGTCTGGTCGACCTGGTCCGGGGAACCTTGCGCGGGATGGGCGCAGCGAGTCGATGAGTCGAGGATCCGGCCGGCGGGGTCGTCGCTCCCGAGCGGGGTCGCAGCGCGCGCGGCACGGGGGGGCGGACGAAGGCTTCGAGGGGCGGTCCCCTGGGGACGGGATGAAACGCGGCGAGGCGGTGGGAAGACGCGAAGACGAGATGGACAATGGCCGAATCGAAGGGTTTCCCGCGGGCTGCCGCAGGCCGGGTGGCCCACGGGTTTCCATGTCGCTCCGGAAACTCTGCTCGAGGAGGATGGCGGGGTTTCCAGGGCGGAATCGACGAGTGCCGAATCGGGGATGGATGGAGTACGGAACCATGCGCGACTTCAATCTTTGTGACCCGGGGGCGATGATCCCCCGAATTCGGGAGCACCTACATGCTAAGGGCGACGAATGAACGAGTCATGGCGGCCATGATCCTCGGATGCGCGACCCTGGCCGGCCTTCCGGCGGCGGCACAAGAGCGACCCACGCTGGGTATCTGGGCGTCCGCCGATCACCTTCGCAGTCTTCCGATGTCCGGGCCGGGCTGGGACAATGTCAAGTCGGCGGCGGACCACGCCATTGGGGTTCCGAACATTTCCAATCAGGACGACGACACCGATGTCTACGTATTCGCGCGTGCCCTCGTCTACGTGCGCACGGGGGTGGCGAAGTATCGCAACGAGGTGATCACGGCTTGCCAGCAGGCGATCGGGACCGAGGCCGGTGGACGCACGCTGGCGCTTGGCCGCAATCTCGGGCCCTACGTGCTGGCCGCCGATCTGGTGGTTCTGCCCGCGGCCGTGGACGCCTCATTTTCCGCGTGGATTCGGGACTGTTTGACCCGGGTGCTCGACGGCAAGACCCTCATTGCCACGCACGAGGAGCGTCCCAACAACTGGGGAACCCATGCCGGGGCGAGCCGGATGGCGGTCGCGCGCTACCTGCGCGACGATGCCGAACTCGCGCGGGCGGCACAGGTCTTCAAGGGATGGCTCGGGGATCGCGCCGCCTATGCCGGGTTCTCCTACGGAAGCCTGTCCTGGCAATTCGATGCTTCCAAGCCGGTGGGGATCAATCCGAAGGGGGCCACGAAGTCGGGGCACAACATCGATGGCGTGCTTCCGGACGACCAGCGTCGGGGCGGGTCCTTCGCTTGGCCGCCGCCGAAGGAAAACTACGTCTACGAGGGCCTGCAGGGAGCCCTCGCGCAGGCGGTCATTCTGCACCGGGCGGGGTATGATTCCTTCGCGTGGCAGGACCAGGCGCTGCGGCGCGCCTTCGTCTGGCTGCACGAGCAGTGCAACTACCCGGCCTCCGGGGACGACACCTGGCAGCCGCACCTGGTCAATCACTACTACGGGACGGCCTTTCCGGCGCCCAGCCCATCTTCGCCGGGCAAGAGCGTGGGCTATACCGAATGGACCCATGCGGGATTCGCCTCGGCTCCGCCTCCTCCTTCCGGCCCCACCTCCCTGACGGTCGCGGCGGTTGCGGACGCCAAGGTCCGGTCGAACTACTCGACCCGAAACTACGGCGGGGAGACCACGCTCCGGGTGAAGTCCACCTCGAAGGAGACCTACCGCTCCTACCTGAAGTTCGACGTCGCCGGGATCTCGGGCGCGGTGACGTCCGCCAAAGTCCGCGTGTATGTCACGGACGCGAGTGTCGATGGCGGGTCGATCCACGCCGTGGGAAACGGATGGTCGGAGATGGGCATCACCTGGTCGAATGCCCCGGCCATCGCGGGAGGCGCGCTGGACAGCCACGGGGCCGTCTCCTCCGGGACCTGGATCGAATTCGACGTGACTTCCGCGATCGCGGGCAACGGTCTGTTCAGTTTTGCGCTCAAGAACGCGAGCTCGGACAGCGCCTACTTCTCCAGCCGTGAGGGGGCGAACGCGCCGGAGCTGGTCGTGATCTTCGCGGGTCCGTAGCCGGATCCCGGCGTGCGGCGGCCGAGGGAGTCGGCCGCCGCATATCCCGAGCGAAACCCCGCCGCTCGACTTGCTGGATCTTCCGGGCCGTCACTCCGCGCGCGGTTCCCAGGAGTCGTCCTGCGCGTCGGAGCCGACCCGCGTGCCCGCGGGCTGGTTCGCCGGGAGGCGCGCGAGCTTGCGGTACAGGGTCGCCCGATCGATGCCGAGCCGGCGCGCCGCTTCCTCGCGGTTTCCTCCCACATCCTGGAGCGTCTGGCGGATGTACTCCCCCTCGTACAGGTGAACCGCGTGCCGCAGGTCGCTCGGCGTTTCCCGACTCGACTGCGACCCGCGGATCTCGGCGGGAAGGTCCTCGAGGCCGATGTACTCCGAGCGCGTGACCACCATGGCGCGCTCGATCGCATTCAGCAGTTCCCGCACATTCCCGGGCCAGGAATAGGTGAGCAGCGCGCGCAGGGCGTCCCGGTCCACCCCCTTGATCGCGGAGTGCGCGCGGTGATTGTGCTGAGAAATGGCATGTTCGACCAGCAGCGGGATGTCGTCCCGCCGGGCGCGCAAGGGGGGCAATAGAATGTCGACGACGCGCAGACGGAAGTAGAGGTCGAGGCGGAAGCGTCCGCGGGCGATCTCCTCCTGCATGTCTTCGTTGGTCGCGGCGATGAGGCGCGCTTCGACCCGGATCGGGCGCGTATCGCCGACGCGAACGATCTCGCGCCGTTCCACCGCCCGCAGAAGGTTGGCCTGCAGAGACAGGGGCATGGAGCCGATTTCGTCGAGGAAGAGGGTTCCGCCGGTCGCCGCCTCGAAATAGCCCACCCGATCGCAGTGCGCCCCCGTGAACGCCCCCTTCACGTGTCCGAAGAGTTCGCTCGCCAGCAGGCTCTCCGAGAGCGCCGCGCAATTCACGGCGAGGAAGGATCCGGAGCGCACCGCCGATCGCTCGTGTACCGCGCGGGCGACGAGCTCCTTTCCCGTCCCGCTCTCCCCGGTGATGAGGATGTTGCACTCCGTCGCCGCCGCGCACTCGATCAGCCGGTAGACCTCCCCGATCGCGCGGCTTCGGCCGATCATCCCCTCCGCCGGTGGGGTGCGCGACGCCTCGCGCCGGATCCGCGGGAGGGCCCGCTCGACCCGCGACGCCTCGATCGCGGCCCGGCATCGATCCGCGATCTCGCGGCAGGGGGCCGGCAAGGAGATGTAGTCGCACGCCCCGAGGCGAAACACCTGCAGCGCCGTGTCCAGGCAGGAGCCGTGATCGAGCACCAGCACCGGCAGGTAGGGGAACGCCCCCCGGATCCGGTCGACCACGCGAGGGAGGTCGACGCCGGGCGTTCCGGCGACGCAGACGACGAGATCCTCGGCCACGGTCTGCGTCAACCGCAATGCCGCGCCCTCGTCCGGGACCAGGTCGCACGCGAAGCCGTTCTCCCGAAGGACCTCCGGGAGCTTCGTGCCCTGCATTTCGTCGGAGGAAGCGATGACCAGAATTCTCTTGTCCATGTCTCTTCTGCCTACTCGAGAAACGCCGTGGAGGCGTGAGCCCGTCTCTTTCGTTCCAACCGGGCCGGCGCCGGGGCGCGCAGGGGCCGGGACACGGACGCTCCGGGCGGGGGGCCGGAGCGCACCGTCGGTGTCGGAAACGGCGGGGGGCCTGGGAAGGAGTCGGCGGGAGAGCCGTGCGGGGAGCGGGTGGATCCCCGATCCGAAACGAACCGGGGAGGAACCGGGGGCAACGTCCGACCGGGTTCCGTCCCGGAACGGGTCGACTCGTTGCAGCATGGGCCTCCTCCTCCGATGGCAGCGCCGCGGCGCTCGCGTCGCCTGGACGGCGACGGGCTTACCGGTTCTCCTCCCCACTTCTTCCATCGGACGGCGCCCGGAATGTGGCGCTCACCCTGAGTTGTGGGCGCTCCCGACCTGCAATCGCAATGCCGCGTCCTGGAGGTCGCGGAAGCCCGACCGACGAACGTGATCGGCCATGTTCGGGTTGCGTCAGGTTCTCGGGATTGCCTGATCCGGATTCCCATGGCCGGGACGCCTGCGCGAGTCCGGGGCGCCCCTGGCCGTGACCCGGGTGGCGGCTCCTTGTGAATTCTCCTCTCGGGTCGTCACGCGAACGCAGCACCGGATTCGATCGCCGGAAGCCGAGTCTCTTACGGCGGATCGCCCGGCCTGTTCCGACGCACGACGCGCCGCGGGAGAAATCCCAGGTGCGAAGCGCCCCGCGCGCGTCTCCCGCACGGTACGCCGGTCCGTGCCCGTTGCGACAACCCCGCGGGTGCGGCGCGTTGCCGATTCGCGATGTCGATCCTGAGCGCGGACCGGCCGCTCGGAGGCAATGCGCTCCGCGGCCGGAGCGGCCGGGAGGGGGAGCGGGCCGGTGGTACGGGGGGCGGCATCTTTCCAGGAACCCGCGCGTTCGCGCACCCGCCGGCGGTCCGCTCCGGCCGGCCGGGTTTCATTCGTTCGATCGATGCGTTCGCGCGACCCCCCGCGCAGACCCCTTCATGCATCCTTGCGCCTCCGCGGGCGCCTTGCGGCACGCCCGGACGGATTTCGCGACGGGTGCGAATGCCGCAGGGGAGCGCCACGCACGCCTGCGGCTCGGCCCCCGGGAGCGGGCCGGCGCCGAACCGGGTCGCGACTCCCGATTCCGGGAACGACGCTTGCAGATGGGGGGGAGACGCTGGATGGATCAGGACCGAACCCCGGAGGGAAGTCGCCATGACGACCACGAGGCTGCGCTGGGAGAGGATCGTACGGGAGAACCGCGACCGGTTCGCCGCCATCCCCGGCGCGCTCCTGAGCGCCGCGAACGGGAAGACGCTGAAGTCGGTGCTGGTCACCAGCGCGCGACGTGAAGAAGGGAAGTCGACCGTCGCCGCCTACCTGGCGTACGGCCTGGCGACGCAATTGCGCTCCCGCGTCCTGCTCGTCGATGCGCATCTGCGTTCCCCGCGCGTGCACGAACTGTTCGAGATGCGTCTGACCCGCGGACTCTCCGATCTCCTGGCCGGGAACGACGGCCTGGAAGGCGCGCTGCGGCCGACCCATATCCCGGGTCTGCGGATCCTGTCCTGCGGGTCCCGACTGGAGGGGTACGACGCCGCGCTCGACCCGGTGGCGTTCGAAGCGCTGCTCCGGGATCTCGAGATGCGGGCCGACACCGTGATCTTCGACGGCGACTCCGTCCTCACCTCCTCGCAGACGTGGGTCCATGCGCGACTCTTCGACGCGACCATCCTCGTGGTGGAGTGCGAGCGGACGAAGTGGGAAGTCGTCGACCAGTGCCACGAACAGATCGCCAAGGCCGGTGGAAGGGTCCTCGGAATCATCTTGAACAAGAGGAAGTACTATGTGCCCAACATCGTCTACTCGCGGCTCTAGACGGACGTCGGGACCGGCGCGGAAACGGACCCCGACCGCCCTCGGGTCGTTGGCCTGCCTGCTGCTCCTCGCCCAGTCCGCATGCTCACAGAGTTCCAGGATTCGGCCTCTCGAGGAGGTGCCGATTTCCGAAATGACGTTCACCTTCGATCGGAAGGACGCGTCGTTCGCGCGCTTCCCGGACCATCGGCTGATGCCCGGAGACGTCCTGGAAGTCCTCTATCACCTCCGGACCACGCGGACGAACGAGTTCCAGGTCGCCATCGACAACCAGGTGACCGTCCGCTTCGTGGACATCCCGGAGCTGAACGAAACGCAACGGGTCCGGCCGGACGGGACCATCTCCCTTCCCTACCTGGGAGTGGTCCCGGTCGCGGGGATGACGGTCGACGGGATCACGCGAGACCTCGAGGGCCGGTACGCCGCCATCGCCCGCCAGCCGTTCCGGATCGGCGTGGACGACCAGGTCGGCGTGAAGTTCGTCGCGGTCCCCGAACTGAGCGAGATGCAGACGGTGCGCCCGGACGGGACCATCTCGCTCCCGTATCTCGGCGTCGTGGCGGCGGCCGGAAAGACGGTTGCGGAGTTCACTGCGGAGCTGAAGGCGGCCTACAAGGGGATTCTGAACGACCCGGAATTGTACGTCGTCGACACCCAACCGGCCAGCGTCTGGGTCGAGGTCCGCAAGAAGCTGCAGGAGCCGAAGATCCACGTGGTCGTGGAGGGATTCCGCGACGCCCTGCAGGAATTCAAGAACGACCTCCGGACGACCCAGCGGGGACTGGGTCGCCTGGTGACGATCCGTTCGGACGGCTACGCCACCTTCCCGCTCCTCGGCGACCTCAAGGCGGCCGATCGGACGATCCCGGACCTGGCCGGCGTCCTGAACGAGAGATACGGGGAGGTCATGCCCGATGCCCGAGTCGACCTCGCGCTGCAGGAAAGTCCCGGATCGCGGATCTTCGTTCTCGGCAACGTGAAGAGTCCGGGCGCCTATCCGATCCAGCAGCCGACACCCGTGATCAAGGCCCTGGCGCTGGCCGGGAGTTTCCTGCCCGGAAGCAGCGTCGAGGACATCCTGGTGTTTCGCCGGCACGAGGAGCGGGTGGTGGCGACGAAGATCGACATGGACGCCGTGCTGCGGCTGAAGCCGGGCGCCGCCTACTTCTACCTCCGCCCGGACGACGTCCTGTACGTGCCGCGGTCGGGGCTCTCGCTCACCGCCGAGGCGATGCGGGAAGTCGCCAACATCATCTTCTTCCGCGGGATCACCATCGATCCCGTCGACCCCTTCTTCAACAACAATCACTAGCGGCCATGGGCACGCGGGCGCAGGGCGCGCCGCGTGGGAGGCGGGGAGGAGTGTCTGGACGGTCGTGGGCCGGGGGGCGCCGCCTCGGATGCGTCCGCCATCCGGGTGTGGCGCCAGGCGCGGTCGCCTTACGGCGCCGCGCCCCCGGCCCACCAAGGAATCAACGGATTCGCCGCCGCGACGGCACGCATGCGGGAGGGAAAGACGTGCAGAACGAACAGGCCATCCGCTGGCCGGAAGTCGGAGCGACAAGGGAAGCGGCAACGCCCGCCCGGATCGCAGGAGCCGCTCTCGCCTGGTTCTTCCTCTTGACGGGATTGCCGCTCCTCGGGGCGATCGCCCTGGTCCTGTGGATCGTTCAGGGTCGTCCCATCTTCTACCGGGGAGTCCGGCTCGGCCGACACCGGCGCCCCTTCATCCTCTTCAAGTTTCGCACCCTCGTGCCCGACGCGGAGCGCTGCATCGGCGCGCGACTGCTCCCCGCGGACAGTCCCCTGATCACGCCCCTCGGAGCATTCCTGCGCCGGTCCCGGCTCGACGAATTGCCCCAGTTGTACAACGTCGTCCGGGGGGACATGAACCTGGTCGGGCCGCGTCCGGAACGCCCGGAAATCTACGACCGTCTTTGCCGGCAGGTGCCCGGATATGACCACCGGTTCGCCGTGCGGCCGGGCCTGGTCGGGTTCTCGCAACTCGCCACGCCCCATGCGACGCCGAAGCGCATTCGCGCGTTCATCGACAACCGATTCGTCGGGAGTCGGCGCACCCTGCGGGGGGAATTCTCCACCGTGGCCATCGCCGCCTGGGCCGTGATGCGGAACGTGATGCGCGGAGTCGCCAAGGGGATCGGGAGCGCCGCGCGCCGGCTGCGGCCGACGACCCGCCGGCAGGAGCAGCGGGGGGCGGAACGGCTCTCCCAGAACGGGGCGACGGTGAGTTGGATCGGCGCCTCGGGCGGCGGGCGGGCCCGGCTGCTCGACGTCAATCCGACCGCCTTCCGGATGCACAGCCCCGCGGAGATCCGCCTGCCGTTCCCCGCCCGTTTCCGCCTCGAAACCGAGATCGGGCGGCGTTCCGGGAGACCCCGGGAGCGGATCGCGGAGTGCCTCGGTCACCTCGCCCAACGCCGGCGTCTGCCGAACGGGGGATACGACTACGTCGTCCGCTACCTGCCGCGCAGTTCGTACCACCTCTATCTCGTTCATCAGTACTTCCTGCGGGAGAGCATCCTGTCGGAAAGATGATCTCCGCCGTCCCAACGCCGATCCGGAGGAAGCGACCGTGATCACCGCCCTGAGCGGAAGCCGCCCGCAGATCCAGGAAGACTGGAAGCGGCACCTCGTCGAGAGTGTGTTCATCCACAAGAAGGTGCTGCTCGCCGGGACGCTGTCTCCCTTCGTCCTGGCGGTGGGCATCGTGCTCTTCTGGCCGAGCACCTGGGCCGCCGGCGGTTCGGTGCTCGTTCGCGGCGCTCCTCTGCAGCGAAGCCCGGACACGCTCGGAACGGCGGAAGCCCGCAGCGTCACGCCGTCCGACGAGAACATCCGCAGCGAGCTCCAGATCCTCTCCTCTCCCGAGCTCATTCGGAGGATCGTGCGGGGACGGTTCGGCCTGGCGACCGAGGAGGACCAGACCGCGGAGTTCACCCGCATCCAGGAAGGGCTGCAGGCGGAGGTGGTGCCCGGCACCAACGTCATCTCCATCCGCCTGCTCGACCGCGATCCGGTCTGGGCCGAGGCAACCCTGGACGACCTCCTGCGCCGTTATCTCTCCTTCCGTTCCGAGGTGTTCCATCCGCGGCCGCAAGAGGCATTCCTGGCCAAACGGGCGGAGTCGTATCGCGCCGACCTGCGGGAAGCCGAGGATCGGCTCCTTCGGCTGTCCACGATCTCGTCGGTCGGTCTCGCCGAACAGGAAATGTCGGCCAACATCACGCTGTCCCGAAACCTGCGCGAGAAACTCGCCGATCTGCACACGGAGTCCCTGCGCCTGGCCAACGGACTCCGCCCTTTGATGGAGGCGGTGCCGGAGGAGCAGGTTCAGTACTTCGCCTTCCTGAACCTGCACACGCTCGACTCCATCGCCTCCCGGCTCAAGGAGCTCCGGGGAGAATACGTGCGGCTCGCGCGTATCTACCCGGTCGAAAGTCCCCGACTCCGTGCGCTCGATGCCGGCATTCGGGCGACCTACGACGAGCTGCGCTACGAGGCCCGCAAGGTGCTGGAGACGCGGAAGGTCGAATTGGAGGGGTTGGTGGCGGGTCGGAACGCCCTCGAGGAGTCGATCCGGGAGCTGCAGGCCCGGAACGTCTCGCTCCAGGGACTTTCGACCGAAATGGAACGGGTCAATCGAGAGGCCGGGCTGCTGGCCTTCTCCTATGAGACCTTCAGCAAACGTGCGGAGGAGGCGCGGATCAACGCCGACATCGCGGCCGCCAACTTCTCGGCGGAGGTCAGCATCCTGTACGGGGCGCGGAACACCGCGGAAGTCGTCTTCCCGCAGAAGGGTACGACCTTGGGACTCGGGTTGCTCGTGGGCCTGGTCATCGGCGCGTGCCTGACCCTGCTCATGGAGTTCTTCGATCACACCTACCGGCGGTCGAGCGACGTGAATCGGTTCTCCCGACTGCCGTTGTTGTGCTCGCTGCGCCAGGTGTAGTGCGCGCGGGCGGGGGAGACAGTCGGACCGCGGGTTCGCGGTTCCGAGGAGGGAAGGATGAAGACGATCGTAACGGGCGGGTGCGGATTCATCGGCAGCCACCTGGTGGAGCGATTGCTCTCCGAGGGTCATGAGGTCCTGGTCATCGACAACCTGGCGACCGGGCGGCGGGAAAACCTGCGGGCTGTGGAACGGCATCCCCGGCTTCGCCTGCACCTGGCGACGCTGAGTCAGCCGGAGGAGTACGCCGGCGAATTCCGTGACGCGGAGTGCGTGTTTCATGTCGCCGGCCTGGCCGGAGTCTCGTCCTCGCTGGAATGGCCCTGGGTGTACTACCAAGCCAATGTGGCGGCCACGATCGGCGCTCTCGAGGCCGCCCGGGGGGCGAAGGTCGCCCGATTCATCTACGCGGCGTCCGCCTCCTGCTATGGACTGCCCACGCGCGTTCCGACTACCGAACAGGCCGCCCTGCGTCCGGAAGTTCCGTACGCCTACACCAAGATGCTGGGGGAGGAGTGTGTCCTGTACTGGGCCAGGACCTACGGCCTCTCGGTCGTCTCGCTCCGCCTCTTCAATGTCTTCGGTCCTCCGTCGCGCATGAACAGCGCGTACGGGTCGGTCTTCGGCACGTTCCTCGCCCAGAAGATCCAGTCCAAGCCGTTCACGGTCGTCGGGGACGGGCGTCAGACCCGGGACTACGTCCACGTGACGGATGTGGTCGACGCCTTCCTGCGCGCCGCGGAGTCCGGGCACAGCGGCACCGCCTACAACGTCGGCAGCGGCGAGGAACACTCCGTTCTGGACATCGCCCGGCTGCTCGGCGGCCCGGTCGTTCACGTGCCGCGCCGTCCCGGAGAACCCCGCCGCAGTTGCGCCGACATCACGCGGATCCGCCGCGAGCTGGGGTGGGAGCCCAAGGTCCGCTTCGAGGACGGCGTCCGGGAGATCCTGTCGAGAATCGAGGAACTCCGCGAGACGGTCGTGTGGATTCCGCAACCGGTCACCCAAGACGCCTATGAACGGACACGGATCCGGCCGCGCGCCGGGCGCGCGTAACGTCGGCCGCTTGTCCACGGGATCGGGACCAGGAGAGCGACATGGCCCGCCAGTTCGGAAGCGACGGGAGCGGCCTTGCGGAGGGCGGAACGGCCCTGGCCAGCAACTCGCGCCTGCCCGCGATCACATTGCCCCTGGCCGCGCTGACCGTCGTGTCGGCGGCGATCCTGACCGGGCCGCATGTCGAGTGGGCACTCGCCCCCGCCCTCGCCGTCGTGGCGCTCGTCGTCATCGCCGAGGCGCCCGTCCTCGGGTTCTACGGCATCGTCGCCCTCATCCCCTTTGCCGGATTCCGCAAGATCGAAGGCGCGGTCCCGCTCAACCTGCCCTGGATTCTCGCGATCCTGCTGGTCGCCGTCCTCGGGGCGAGGATCGCCGCAAGCCGTCGACTCCCGTCCTCCCTGCGGTCCGGTCTCTGGCCGTGGCTGCTCGGATGGCTCGCGGTGAGCCTGATCTCCGCCGCGGCATCCCCATACCCGACCGCGGCCATGAAAAACCTGGCGATCCTCGCGGCCGCGGTGCTCTTCGTCGCCGTCGGCATGCTTCTCCTCACTCCGGATCGGCTGCGGGGCGCGCTGCCCGTCCTCCTGGTCGCGAGCGTCGGACTGAGTTCGCTGCTCGGGCTGGTGGGGCAGCGCCTGGGACTCGCCTCACTCGCCGAGACGCACGGAGAGCGCCTGATCCGGGGGATCGGCGGCGCCATCGATCCGAACAACCTGTCCTTGATGATCCTGTACGTGTTCCCGCTCCTCGCCTATGGGCTGGTCTGGGCTCGTTCCCGGACGACACGCGTGGCCTGCGGCGCGTTGCTCGTGCTCCAACTCGCCGCCATCGGCTCCACCTACTCGCGCGGCGGCGCCGTCATGCTGGCGGTCACCGCCCTGCTCCTGGGCATCGAGCACCGCCGCCTCCTCACGCCCCGCAACATCGGACTGGTGGCCACCGGCCTCGCCGTGGCGCTTTTCCTGGTCCTTACCCTCGTGCCGTCGTCGTACTGGGAGCGCCAGTCCAGCCTCGCCCGTTGGGAGGACCGCTCCCTTTCGCGTCGCGTCACCTATCTGGCCGTTGCCTGGGACTCGGTCCGGACCGCCCCCGTGCTCGGGTCCGGGCCGGGGACCTTCCGGGAGCGCTACGCCGCCTCCGAGGAGTCGCGACGCTTTGCCCTGGGTCGGGACCCGATCCGACGGTACGCGCACAACAGCTACCTCGAGGTCCTGGTGGGAACGGGGCTGCTGGGCCTGTTCCTGTTCCTGGGGGCCCTGGCGTGGGCGCAGGGGAACTTCACGCGGGCGATCCGTCGGCTCGAGGCGGACGGCAATGAACGGGACGCCGCGCTGGTGCGGAGCTACCGGCTGTCGTTCGTGATCGTGGTCTTCTACCTGCTGATCTTCAGCGACGTCGTCCACAAGGACCTCCTCCTGTCGCTCGCCGTCTCGCAGGCCGTGCTGCGCCTGCCGCTTGCGGGCGCAAAGGAGGTCGCATGAGGGGGGATTGGCAATGGCTGGGTTGGATTGCCGTCGGGGTGGGCGCGGCGGTTCTCTGTGGTCTGGCCCGGGCGGTTCCGCTCGCGATCCGCCGGCTTGCCGGTCGTCTGCGGCGCCGTCCCGTCCCGGTCGAAGCCGCGACGGATGATGCCGCTTCCGAAGCGATCTTCGACATTCCGGCGGACTCCCACGCTCCCGTCGCCGCCGCGTCGACGGCGTCCCGGGATTCGCGCCGGCACCTGCGCGGCTCGACGCTGCTGCTGGCCGGGCGCCTCCTCTCGCTGGGGGTAAACTTCCTCGTCCAGATTCTGATCATCCGCCACTTCTCGAAGAGCGAATTCGGGGCGTTCGCCTGGGCGCTGGCGGTGGTGGGCATGGGGACCAGCATTGCGCTCCTCGGCTTCAACCGGGCGGTCGCCCGGTACCTGCCGATCTACCAGGAGCGCGGAGATCTCCCGTCCCTGTTCGGTACCCTGTTCCTGGCCTCGGCGGCGGTCTTCGGGGTCGGCTTGGCGATGGTGGCGATGGTCTTCGGCTTCCGCGGTGTCTTGCTGGGACAGGTCGTGGATGACCCCGCCGCCGTCGGGTTGCTCCTCATTCTCGTCGCTCTGATTCCCCTGCAGGCGCTCGACAGCCTCTTCCAGAGCCTCCTGGCCGTGTTCGCACGCCCCCGGGCGCTCTTCTTCCGGCGTCACGTCGTCGGACCCGCCCTCCGACTCGGGGCGGTCCTCGCCGTCCTCGGTCTGCAGGGAAACGTGAGCATGCTCGCCTGGGGATTCCTCGCGGGCGGGGTCCTCGGCGTCCTCGTCTATGTCGGGCTCCTCTACCGGATCGTCGCGGATCTCGCGCCTGCCCGAACCCGCCCGCTCCGCGGAATGAGGATGCCGGTCCGCGAGCTCATGACCTTCGGCGCGCCGTTGATGACCATCGACCTGGTTCACGTCCTCCGTACGTCGTTCGCCGTGCTGCTCCTGGAGCGGTTCTGCGGAACCGTGGAGGTGGCGGAATTCCGGGCGGTGGTTCCCATCGCGGGCCTGAACGAGATGGTCCTGCAGAGCTTCAAGCTGTTGTTCATTCCCGTGGCTGCCCGGATGTTCGTGCGCCAGGAGGGGAAGGAACTGGCCCGGTTGTATCGCCACTCCACCCTCTGGATCGCGTTCCTCACCTTTCCCGTGTTCGCCGTCACGGTGCTCTTTGCCGAACCGCTGACGGTGTTCCTGTTCGACCCGCGCTATGCCGACTCCGCCACGGTGCTCGCCTTCCTCGCGCTCGGCGAGTACGTGCATGCGGTGTTCGGCCTCAATACGCAGATGCTGCAGGTGTACCGGAAAGTCGGATTCGTGGTCTTCGCCAACGTGCTGGTCGGGTTCATCGGCGTTTTGGTCACGTTGCTGCTGGTCCCCCGGTACGGAGCGGTGGGAGGGGCGATCGCGTTCTGCGCCACGATCGTGGCCCACAACGGGATCCACCAGGTGGGAATGGCGATCGCCACGAGGGTCGGCCTCTACCATCGGCCGCACGCGATCGCGTATGCCTCGATCCTGGCGGCGGCGGGCGTCCTGTTCCTGCTGCAGCGGCTGTGGTCCCCGCCGCTTCTCGCCGGCCTCGTCCTCGCCGCCGCGGCATCCTTCGTCCTCCTCCGGGTCAATCGCCGGCCCCTGGACGTGGAACGTACGTTTCCGGAGCTCCTTCGGCTGCCCGGGATGGCGGTCCTTCTTCGGTCTTAGACGGAGTCCATGATCATGCCCGAGGTCAACGACTACGACATCCACGGCATCGTGGGCATTCGATTGCTCGACGCCGGGCCCGCGGAAGTGGGAGCCGTGTCCCGCCAGCTCGGTCCGGTCGACGGGCGGCTGCGGCGGGAGCCCGACATCACGATCCGTTTTGTCGATCGGATCCCGTTGCGGAACCGGTTGTGCCTGCTCGGTCACGACGATGCCGCGTTCACGCGCGACGCCTTTTTCTGCCTGCGCGCCCAGGGAAAGTCGAGGGCGACCGTGCAGATTCCGTTTGCCGGTATCGGCAATCGCTGCGAACTGGTCTGCGAGCGGGGCATGTCCGCGGTCCCGCTGCTGGTGCCGATCGTCAACCTGACGGCGCTGGCGAGAGGAGCGCTTCCGCTCCATGCCGCCGCCTTTGTGTACGAGGGGACCGGAATCCTGACCACCGGATGGTCGAAAGGGGGGAAGACCGAGTCGCTCCTGGCCTTCATGGCCCACGGCGCCCGGTACGTCGGCGACGAGTGGGTGTACGTGACCGCGGAAGGGGAGCGGATGGCCGGCTTGCCGGAGCCGATCCACGTCCGTGACTGGCACCTGCGCTCGCTTCCGGTCTTTCGCTCCGCGCTGTCGCGGGTCGAGCGCGCCCGTCTGGGGGCGGTGCGATGGATGGGTCACGCGCTGTCGGGGATCTTCCCGAACGGTACCCCGAAGCCCGCGTCGATCCGCCGGCTCGCTCACGCGGTGTCCCGCCAGGCGTTCGTCCATGTCGAACCACATCGCCTGTTCGGGGGGGAACGGTGCGCGATGAGCGGGGGCATCGACAAGGTCTTCCTCGTCGCCAGCCACGATTCCGAAACCGTGCGCATTGAACGGGTCGAAGCGGAGGAAATCGCTCGGCGCATGGCGTTTTCATTGCAGGAGGAGCAGAGCCGGCTCACTTCCTACTACCGGAAGTTCCGATTCGCTTTCCCCCACCTGCGCAATCCCCTCCTCGAGGAATCCGCTTTGCGTCAGCGGGAATTGCTGTCGCGTGCGCTCCGGGGCAAGGAGTCGTTTGCCGTCTATCACCCGGACCCGGTCTGCCTGGAAACGCTCTATGAGCGGATGCGTCCCTACTGCGGGAGGCGCAAGTCATGACCACGATTGCGCTGATCGGCCCCGACGGCGCCGGGAAGACCACGCTGGCGCGACGACTGGAGAACGAATCCACGCTTCCTCCGGTCAAACGCATTTACCTGGGGTCGAACCTGGAGCATGCGGATCGCCCGCTGCCGACGACGCGCGTTTTCAACGCTTTGCGGCGGCTGCGGGGGGGCGGCCCGGGTGTGGGTGGGCCCCCGGACCCTGCAGCGAAGAAGCGGCGGCGGCCCGGCTTCGGGTCGGCGGCGATCGCGGAACTGCGCGCCCTGGCGCATGTCGCGATCCTGGTCGCTGAGGAGTGGTATCGGCAAGCGCTGGCCTGGTGGTATCAGCAGCGGGGATTCGTCGTCCTGTTCGACCGACACGTGTGCGCCGATTATCCGGTCGAACGTCTGCGCAGCCGGGGGCGCGGACGAATTGCGGACCGGATCCATGCCGCCGCGTTGGACCGCTGGTATCCGCGGCCGGACCGGTGGATTCTCCTCGACGCGCCGGCCGACGTGCTCTTCTCGCGCAAGCACGAGGGACGGCCGGAATTGCTCGAGCAGCGTCGGCGGGACTTCTTCCGCCTGCGGGGGGGACCGACGCCGATGACGGTGATCGACGTTTCGCGTCCCCTGGACGAGGTGTGGCGAGACGTGAGGGGGGTCGTCGCGGCGCTCGCGCCCGGCCACGGATCCGCCCGGACCCCCGAAGCGGGCGGCGGCAGGGAGCGAAGCGAATCGGGTCGCGGAGACTTCTCCCGGCGCGCCGAGTCGTCGGTCCCGGACCCGCGGTTTGGGGGGCTCGCGTCGGATCGGTCCCGTGGTCGACCCGCCGCCGGGCAAGCGCCGGCATGCAACGGGAAAAGACGCTTCCTGGAGCGGATGCTCGGCGCGCTCGAGCGATTGGACCGGCACCGGCCCAATTCGCTGCGCGTCCTGATGTACCACCGGGTCCTCGACGAGGCGGCATTCGCCGGCCAGATGGAGCATTTGGCCGAGCACCACCACGTGGTCTCCGTTCCGGAAGTGCTGGAAGCCTATGACCGGCGCCGACCCCTGCCCCCCCGTTCGGTTCTCATCACGTTCGACGACGCCTATCGGGACTTCGCCGAGTGCGCGTGGCCCCACCTGCGGAGCCGGAAACTGCCCGCCGTCCTGTTCGTCCCGACGGCGTTTCCGGATCACCCCGAGCGGGTGTTCTGGTGGGACCGGCTGGAGCACTCGGTCCGGACCACGGAACGCCGCGACGCGATCGACACTTCGTTCGGCAGGGTGGAACTGGCGACCCCGGGGAACCGCGAGCACGCCTTCCGGTCGCTGCGCTCACACATGAAATCGCTCGAGATCCATGAACTGGAACACCAGGTGCAGGAATTGATGGAAGCGCTCCGGCCGCCTCCGCTCGCGGGAGCGGTCCTGGGATGGAACGACCTGCGCGGACTTGCCCGGGACGGCGTCACGCTGGGAGCGCACACGCGGACTCATCCGTTCCTCGACCGGCTCCTGCTGCCGGAGGCGGAGGAGGAGGTGTTCGGATCTCTTCAGGATCTCGAACGCGAGGTTGGACGAGGCATCCCGCTCTTCGCGTACCCGGACGGTCGGTACGACCCGGAACTCGTGGAGGCCCTGCGTCGCTCCCGGTTCGCCCTGGCCTTCACCACGAGGAAGGGAACGAACCTGGTGCCTTCCCAGGAACGGCTCACGATGCGACGAATCCCGGTCGGTCCGCGGGACGACGTTCTGGCGCTTCGGGCCAAGCTGATCGCATCCGGAATCTGTCCCGGTCCGGGGCGGCCCCTGCTGGAGCAATGCGCCTGCCTCCTCCGCGGATGGAGCAACCGGCCGGAGTCCGTCCCGCCCGCGGAGAACCCGAAGGCGATGTCCCCCAAGAGGATCGTGGGCGGTCCGGCCCCGGCCGGCTCCGCAGGCTCTGCTTCTTCCCCGTTCACGAAACTCGACATTCGTCGTCGAAGAAGGAGGTCGACATGAGACCCAGACTCCCGTCATCCCAGGAGGGAGGCTGTGCCGGGCGGACCACCATGGGGTGGATCCTCCTGGCCGCCATCCTGCCGCTGCTCTTCTGCCCCGGCGCGCGATCGGAACCGATCGAGACCGGTCAGGGGGGACCCTCGTACGGACTCACGGGCAACTCCACGCCGACCGGAGAGAAGCCGGAACACAAACTGTGGTGGAACGACGGCGCCTGGTGGGGGTGCCTCTACAACGATTCGGTTCAGGAGAACCGCATCCATCGCCTCGACGCGACCCAGCAGCTCTGGGTCGACACCGGGGTCGCGCTGGACCGGCGTAACGGCACCAAGGCCGATCATCTATGGGACGGCAACAAGCTCTACGTCGTCTCCCACTTCTTCACGACCCGGGGAAAGCCGACTTCGTCGGGATGGGGGAGCCTGTTGCGCTACTCGTATGACCGGATCACGGGCACCTACTCCCTGGACACGGGGTTTCCGGTCGATGTCACGCTGGGAAAGTCGGAGACCTTGACCCTCGCGAAGGACTCGACCGGCCGATTGTGGGTCACCTACATCGAGGACAACCGGGTGCTGGTCAATCACAGCCTCGGGGACCACCGGCAATGGGGGACGCCGTTTGCCCTGCCCGTCGACGCCGATGCGACGCTGACGAGCGATGACGACATCGCGGCGATCGTCGCCTTTCAGGGGAACAAGATCGGCATCCTGTGGAGCAATGAGCGCACGGCGAAGGTGCATTTCGCCGTCCATTGGGACGTCGACCCCCCGGCCGTCTGGCAACCCGTGGAGACCGCGCTGCCGCTTCCCGGAGATGCGGCGTTGGCCTGGGCGGATGATCACTTGAGCGTCAAGACCTCGTTGGCGGACGGCAGCGGTCGCGTATTCGCGGTCGCGAAAACCTCGCTCTCCGGATCCTCGTCCCCTCTCGTCGTCTTGCTGGTGCGCAGCGCGACGGGCGCCTGGACGAGGCACGTGGTCGCCAACGGGTCGACGGACCACACGCGGTCGATCCTCCAGATCGACGAGGAAAACGGACTGCTCCACGTATTCTCCACCGCCCCCACGTCGGGGGGGGCGATCTACCTCAAGACGTCCGGCATGCAGAACGTCCAGTTCGCGCCCGGGGTCGGCACGCCCTTCATCCGCAGCTTCTCGGACCTGAAGATCAACAATGCCACCGCCATGAATCAGAACCTGAGCAGTCGAACCGGGATGACGGTCCTGGCGAGCGACCAGGTGACGCGACGGTACCTGTACAACCACGTCGCGATTCCGCCGAATCCGGCGGCGCCGCGGATCGACGGACTCGCTCCGGCGAGCGGAGGCGTGGGCTCCGAAGTCGTGTTGACCGGAGTGAACCTGTCCGGTGTGACGCGAGTGACGTTCCAGGGGACCGCTTCTTCGGGATTCTCGATCGACTCGGCCACCCAGATCCGGGCGATCGTGCCGGCCGGGGCGGCGTCGGGTCCGATCAGCGTCAGCAATGGCGTCTGGTCGACCTGGAGCGTGGGGCGCTTCGATGTGCTGCGGATCCCCTCCATTTCCTCATTCTCCCCGTCCACCGGTCACCCGGGCGCCTCGGTCACGATCAACGGCAGCGGATTCCTCGGTCTGACGCAGGTTCAGTTCAATTGGACGCCGTCGACGTTCACGGTCGTATCCGACACGGAGGTGACCGCGGTTGTTCCCGAAGGGGCCACCAGCGGCTCGATCCAGGTGATCGGTCCGGTCGGGAACGGGGTGAGCGCGGGGATTTTCCAGGTTACGATGCCGCCGACCAGCCTGAACCTCACTCCTCGGGATGACGCTCTCGTCAATTCGACGCGCCCCGACCGCAGCTATGGATCATCGACCACCCTGCGCGCCCGGGGCGGCGGCGAGCCGTATCGCAGCTTCCTCAAGTTCGAGGTGGCCGGGGCCATGGGAGGGGTGCAGAGTGCGGTGCTCCGGCTCTTCGTCACCGACCCGAGCCCCGACGGAGGCGCGGTTTTCCTGGCGGAAAACGAGCGTACCGACACGGGGCTGCCCTGGGACGAGGGAAGCCTCACCTGGAACAACGCGCCCGGTCCGGGCACGCCGTTGGCGAACGTCGGCGTCGTGGCCCTGGGAGAATGGGTGGAGATGGATGTCACGGTGGCGATCCTCGGGGATGGGACGTACAGCTTCGCGCTGGCCAGCACCTCCTCGAACAGCGTCCTGTACAGCTCCAAGGAGGGGAGCCATCCTCCCGAACTCGCTCTCCAATTCGGGCCCTAGTGGGGCTTCAACCTTGATTTCCCAGGTTGGTCCGGTCGCTTTTCGCGCCGGGCTTCGTTGCTCGTCGTCGGCGATGCACTGGGGCATCGCCTCCTCCTCGCGCCTCGCCGGGCGCGAAAATCGCCTCGGCCGAACCCAGGATCTCAAGATTGAAGACCCACTAGTCGGAGGAGAGCCCCGGCCCGCACCAGGAGGGTCGTGCGCGCGTGGACGCCCGGGGAGAGGCCTTCGGATATCGTCTGCCGGGATAAGGATCCCGGCCGTGGGCGGTTTCGGCACGGTCCACGGAACCTCGCGTTGTCCCCGGGACGTCGTGTAGGATGCCCATCCGGGACCGGTCGGGTCGATCGGCGATTGGTTGTCCGTGGAGGGGTAGGGCCATGCAGTGTCCGCGCTGCGCGCAGGTCGAACTGAAGCGCCAGACGGTGGGCGAGGTCGAAGTGGATCGCTGCAGTCAATGTCAGGGTCTCTGGCTCGAGGTCGGAACCCTCGAGCCCCTCCTGAAGAAGACCCATGACTACACGCGGCGCATTGCGTCGCGCCCGGTGGGCGGCGTGGACACGGAATCGAATCTCGAGTGTCCGGCGTGCGGGTCGGGTGCAAAGATGATTCGCATTCATGCGCCGGGGAACGCCAAGGTCACGTTCGACGGCTGCATGGTCTGCCACGGACGCTGGCTCGACGGCGGCGAACTGGCTCAGTTGGGGGATCCGACCATCCTGGACCGGTTGCGCACTCGGCTCAAGCAGTGGCTGTGATTTCTCCTGCGGCCGGGCAGGGGGCGTCCGGGGCGCGTCGCTTGGCCGGCCGGAGGGCATGTGGGTCTGTCGGGCGACGGGAGCGGGACCCGCGCGCGGCGGTCCTGCTCCGGACGGCCTTCATGGCCGGCCGGAGCCGGATGGTCCGCGAACGGCGAAGCGGTTCGTGAAGAATCCGGGCTAGAGCAGGAAGCGGAGTCCCCGATTGCCGGTTGGCTCCGGCGGGGCGGCCTTCCACCCCATGCGGTCGATGTTCTCCCAGATGGCCCGGAAATGCCGCGGCTTTGGCCGCGCCAACGGCATCCAGCTCCAGTCCATCAGGCTCGGGGGCCACTCCTTGCGGCCTCCCCCGAAGTAGCGCGCGAGTCCCTTCGTCTTCGTGTCGTACTCGTCATCCAGGCCCCAGATGTGGCCGAACTCGTGGGCGATGATGGTCGGCCAGTTGAGGTTGGCCCAGCACCCCGTCATGGTGCGGGTGCGGGGATCGTAGCGGACCCAGGACCGGTAACCGTCCATGAGTCGGCCTTCGCGTCCGGCGAGCCGGCCGAGGAATTCGGGGACGAAGCGCACGACCTCGACCGGGTGGAAGGACGGATCCGCGGTCTCCCCCGGGGCGCGTCGGCGCCAGACGACGCGGAACTCGAGCCGCACGGTCCGCACGGACCGGCCTTCGGTCACCTCGACGACGGCCCCCCGGTTCCAGTGCCGCTCCACGCCCCTCACCCACCAGCGCAACAGGGCATCCCCGGCGGCGCCGGCCGGGATCCCGTCGCCGTGGAACTCCACCCGCGCGACGACGCGCCAGGTGTGGGCGTCGACCGGATAGGCCAGGGTTTTCCGGCTCCCGTTCTCGGCGGGCCGGCGGCGGTCCCATTCCGCGTCCGCGGGGGAAGCCGTCATCGCGAACAGAAGCCCCAGACCGGCCAGGGTGACGGGGGAAAGGCGGATCATGGCGCGACGACCCTCCACAGGCATGGCTACCCAGCATCGTCGGGGGAGCCGGTTACTCGCCGAGGTAGGCTTCCTTGACGCGCGCGTCTTCGAGGAGTTTCCGGGCCTCGTCGGAATGGGTGATGCGACCGGTTTCCAGGATGTACCCGCGGTGGGCCACCTTGAGCGCCATGCGGGCGTTCTGTTCCACCAGCAGGATGGTGACCCCCTGCCGGTTCAACTCCCGGATGATGTCGAAGACCCTGCAGACGATGATCGGCGCGAGTCCCAGCGAGGGTTCGTCGAGCAGCAGCAGCCGCGGCCGCGCCATGAGGGCGCGCGCGATGGCGAGCATCTGCTGTTCGCCGCCGCTGAGGGTCCCGCCCAGCTGCTCGCGGCGATCCCGCAGGATCGGGAACAGCTTGTAAGCGCGCTCCATGTCCTCGCGGATCCGATCGGGGTCATCGTGGATATAGGCGCCCAATTCCAGGTTTTCGAGGACGGTGAGTCGTGGAAAAATGCGGCGCCCCTCCGGGACATGGGAAATGCCCCGGCGAACGATTTCGTGAGGCGGCAGATTGTCGATGCGGCCGCCCTGGAACTCGATATGCCCGCCCCGCAGCGGGTTGACGCCGGAGATGGTCATCAGGGTCGTGGTCTTGCCGGCGCCGTTCGCCCCGATGATCGTGACGATCTCGCCTTCCCGGACTTCGAGGCGGATGCCCTTGAGGACATTGGCCGGGCCGTAGCCGGTTTGGAGGTTGTCGAGGACGAGCACGACCGGGGCTCCGCGCAAATGACCGGGGAATTCGAGTATAGGCAGGGGGGCGGAGGGTGTCGAGGGAAAGCGGGGCGCCCGTGCAGTCACTCCGCCGGATCGAGGGCCGGGGTGGGCCCGCCTGGACCGGGATCAGGCGGCGGGGGACCGGGGTGTCCCGGGAGGTTGCGTCGCTCCGGGACGCCGATCCCGAATTGCGCTGGTCTACGGTCCCGAAACGAGGTACGCTGGAAGGTGGAAGGGGATGACCCGGCGGAAGGAGGCGGTCACGGCCGCCGTTCCGCGCACCCCCGAACACCGGCTTCGACCTTCATGCCGGGTATGGCCGAGGGGCCACCGGCAGATGCCGTCCCTGCCCACCTGGTCGTCCGGCGCGGTCCGTGCCGTCGACGGGTCGGCATCGGAGGACGAGGCCCTCGACCGCGGGATCGTGCCGACGACCCTGTCGGTGCATTCCCGCCTGAATGCGGAGGGACTCGCATGTCCACCCATGACTACTTCGTGGTGGAGGCGCTGCGGTTTGCCCGGGAGCATGCCGACGCGGGCCGATGGGCGGAGGCCGCGGAGAACTGTTCCCGGGCGCTGGAGCTCGACTCCGAGTGTGTGGAAGCCTACGTCCTGCGCGGGCGGAGTCGCGCCGCTCGCCGGGATCTCGCGGGCGCCCGGGCCGATCTCGATCGCGCCGTCGAGTTGGATCCCGACGACGCGCAGACCTACCGGGACCGCGGCGTTCTGCGCGTGGCGGAAGGGGACTTCGCGTCCGCGATCGCGGATTTCACCCGGGTGATCGCCCTGTCGCCCGACGCCGCGGAGGCCTTGTACCTTCGCGGGAGCGCCCGTGCCGAGGCGCTGGACGTGGCCGGCGCGTTCGCCGATTTCGATCGCGCCCTCGAGCTGGCGCCCGACCACGCGCAAGCGGTCTTCGAGCGCGGCTCGCTTCGCATGATCGAGGCCGATCTCGCGGGGGCGAGGCTCGACCTCGAACGCGCCCTCGCGCTCGAGCCCGGTCACGTCCCGGCGCGCGTGAACCTCGCCCTGGTGGTGGCCGAGCAGGGCGATTTGCGCGCGGCGATGGAGGAGTGCGGCGTGGCGATCCGGCTCGATCCCGCGAGCTATGCCGCCTGGGCCAATCGTGCCTGGTTCCGGGAGCGCGCGGGCGACCTCGCCGGGGCGATGGACGACTATGACACGACACTGCGGCTGCACCCCCGGCACTTCGTGGCCCTGTGGGCGCGCGCGCAATTGAAGCGGCGCGAGGGAGATGCCGCCGGCGCGCTCGAAGACGGGCGACGCGTCGTGGAGATCGGCCCGGCCGGCTGGCGCCGGCGGAACGGGGTGGACGCAATGTTGCAGCAATGGGAAGCGGAGGCCCGTCTGGGCCGCGCTTGACACCTCCGGGAGATCGTGCCTAGAATTCCCATCTTCGGATCGGAGGAGGCCGCCATGGCGATCCAGATCCAATGCCCGGCCTTCGCGGCCGGCGCGCCGGTGCCCAAGAAATACACGGGAGAGGGAGAGGATGTGTCCCCGGCCCTTTCCTGGACGGGAGTTCCCGCGGAAGCCCGGGAGATCGCGCTCCTGTGCGACGACCCCGATGCGCCGCGCGCGGAACCCTGGGTCCACTGGGTGATGTACGGAATCCCCGCTTCGTCGAGCGGGTTGCCTGAAAAGATCCCTCCCGTCGTCCACCCCCCCGAGCTGCCGGGAGTGGCTCAAGGAAAGAACGACTTCGGCCGGATCGGGTACGGGGGACCCATGCCGCCACCCGGCCACGGCGTCCACCACTACCATTTCCGGCTCTACGCCCTCCGGGAATCGTTGGGGCTGGCGCCGGGAAAGACCAAGGCGGAACTCCTGGCGGCGATGAAGGGAAAGATCCTCGCCGAAGGGGAACTCGTCGGCACCTACCGGCGCTGAAGCCGGCGTCCCAAACCTACGGAAGACCCGGGCCGCCTGCGGCGGCGGACCCGGACTTGTCGCGTTGCGCCGGATGGGTCGCGCGTTTCACCCCGGCTTTGTCGGAGCCCTGTCGAATTGGATCCGGAACCGCGACCCTCGCTGGCCGAGATCTGGTCGGCCCATCAGGACGAGCTCAGCGGGCTCCCGCCGACTCCGCGTCGGAAGGAAAGCTGGCTGATCTGGCGCAAGACCATCGACAAGAGCGCGCGCGACTACACGAACCTGGTCGGGGTTCACCCCATGCGCGAACGGATCACCCACCTCGAAGTGGAGGCGATCCTGCATTGCTACGTTTTCGGATACATGGCAGGCCGGGAATGGATCGGGTCCGCCCAGGCCCTGCACGAGGCCAACGTCCGGGGCTGGAGGGTGCGGGACCGGCTCAGTGAACTCGGCGTCCCTCTGGACGAGGCCAATGCGGGGATCGGCCTGGCCATGGGCGAGGCCCTGGGAAAGATCGTGGAACTCGGCATGGCCGACGGCACCAGCGCCCGCTGCGCCGGTTCCCCCAACTGAACGGATGCGCCTTGGGCAACCGATTCGGTCACTGTTTCCGCATCACCACCTATGGGGAGTCCCATGGCGGGGGGGTCGGCGTCGTCGTCGACGGCTGCCCGCCGGGGCTTGCCCTGTCCGACGCGGACCTCCAGGCCGAGCTCGACCGGCGCCGCCCGGGGCAGAGCCGGATCGTCACGCAACGGCAGGAGTCGGACCGCGTGGAGATCCTCTCGGGGATCTTCGAGGGCAGGACGCTCGGCACGCCGATCTCGCTGCTCGTGCGCAACGAGGACGCGCGTCCGGAGTCCTACGCCCCGTTCAAGGACCTCTACCGCCCGTCCCACGCCGACTACACGTACGAGGCCAAATACGGCCGTCGCAACTGGCAGGGCGGCGGCCGGGCCAGCGCCCGCGAGACGGTCGGGCGCGTAGCGGCGGGCGCCATCGCGCGCAAGCTTCTGCGCGAGCAGTGGGGCGTGGAGATCGTCGGCTGGGTGGAGCAGGTGCAGCGCCTGCGGGCGGCCGTCGATCCGCTCCGCGTCACCCGACGTCAGGTCGAGAGGACTCCCGTGCGATGTCCCGACCCCGACAAGGCCGCCGCGATGATCCGCCTGATCGAACGCGTGCGGAAGGACGGGGACAGCCTGGGCGGCGTGGTCGGCTGTGCGGCGCGGGGCGTCCCGGCCGGCTGGGGGGAACCCGTATTCGACAAGCTGGAAGCCGATCTGGCCAAGGCCGCGCTCTCCCTGCCCGCCTCCAAGGGATTCGAGATCGGCTCCGGGTTCTCGGCGGTGACCCTGAAGGGCTCGGAACACAACGATCCGTTCGTTCTTCGCGGAGGACGCGTACGCACCCGCTCGAATCGCTCCGGCGGGGTCCAGGGCGGCATCTCCAACGGCGAGCCGATCGTCATCCGCGTCGCCTTCAAGCCGACCGCGACGGTCCTGCGGCCGCAAGAGACCGTTCATCGGGAAGGGCGCGCCGCCGTCCTGCAGGCCCGCGGCCGGCACGACCCGTGCGTGCTGCCGCGCGCGGTTCCGATGGTGGAGGCGATGGTCGCCCTCGTGCTCGCGGATCACGCCCTCCGCCATCGCGCCCAGTGCGGCGGCGGCGGGAGTCGGCGGGGGGGGGCGCTCAGTTGACCGAAGGATCGGGCGGGATGTGCTTCGTGCCCAGCCGCGCCTGCAGGTCCTGGCGCGTGATCTTCCTGGACGTCGTGTCCCAGAGCCCCTGGGGGTCCCCGAACACGTCGTTGCTCGTGGCGTCGATGGTCAGCCACGCCCCCTGCTTCAGCTCGCCCTCCAGTTGCCCTTCGCCCCAACCGGCGAACCCGACATAGAATCGGATCGGCTGCCGCGCAAGGGCCACCAGCCTTTCCAGCTTGGCGGGCTCCTGCGTGAAATGAAGCCCCGAAATCACCTCGATGTCCGAGAGTTCCGGATCGGCGTGCAGGGCGGTCAGGATGCTCTGGCAGGGACCGCCGTGGTGGATGCACCCTTCGATCGTACACTCGGTCTTCACCGCCTGCATCCACGCCTCGCGAACCGTCGTCTGGGTCGGGCGGTTGAGGATCAGGCCCATCGCGCCCGCCTTCCCATGCTCGACGAGCAGGGTGACGCTGCGGAAGAAATTGGGATCCCGCAGCTTCGAGACGGCCACCAGGAGTCGGCCCTTGTGGGTGATCATCCGAGGGTTCGTCCTTGATGCCGGAAATCGGATCGTGCGGGTTCCTCGACCCGCGTCCATCCCTTCATCATGCCTTCCCGGCTTCCGCCCTTCAAGGGCCGACCCGAATGCCTCTGCCCCCCGCGGCGATCCCCGGCAGGAACGAAGCGCTCCCTCCGGGCGGTCGCCGGGAGCGCGCGACCGGGGACGCGGGCGAACCGGTCTCCGGCTCCCCTACGGAGGCGAGGTCGGCATGATGCGCACGTATTCCTGCTCCCGGCCGGAATCCACGGGGCGAAGCACGAGGTCGTCCGTCATCTCGTCCCGGCGGATCTGCCGGCGGAACTTCGTCAACCACTGCCCCTTTTGCAGGTGTCCCTTGAGCCTTGCGAGCCCCTTCACTTCCTCCTCGGGCGCCTCCCGGTTCGGGAACCAGAGATGGGTTGTCCAGTAGAACGAGTTCGTCGCCGCCAGCCGCGCGATCCGGCCCTTGTCCGGAGGGTACTGCTCCGGCAGATTCCGGAACCACGTGACCGACCCGCCATCGCTGTTCTGCTGCGCCTTTTCCATCTCCGCCTTCACCCAGGCCTGGAACTCGGCGTGGCTCATCCAGACGGCTCCGGGCGGCAGGTCGCCGCCGCCCGCCTGACCGTAGTGCGCCAGCGGATCGTCGAGGACCGACATCTCCGCGTCGCCGAGTCGCTTCGCCCACTCCAGTTTCGTCGTCTCGAAGGCCGGGTCCTGGCGTCGTTTCGCCTCCAGCCAGCGGGTGCGCTCGTCGAGTTCCTGCTGTTGCGCCGCGTCGGCCGAACATCCGAGCATGTAGGTCAGGAACATCGGGCGATACGAGTGCATCCAGGACAGGTCGCCGCCGAGGTCCATCTGGCCCGGGGCCTGGACGTAGAACAGGGCGTCGGTCTGATCCTTGACCGAAATCTGGGTGATGCGCAGGGGGTAGATGCATTCCTTGCTCTCGAAGGTGAATCGGGTGGGCGTGACCTCGCCGGCGTAGGAGCCGTCGGCATTGCGCTTCATCTGCTTGGGGTCGATCTTCATGACCGTGAAAAACCACTTCTTCTTGATGTAGTGGTCGAGCGTGCCCTCGTCGCCCGCGTAGTGGTACTGGTTCACCTTGAGCCACTCGAAGAGTCCTTCGGCGTTGGCGGCGGTGATGACCTTGTAGTCGAGCGATCCGACCACGCCCGCCTCGAGCACCTCGACTCCCATCTCCCCCTCCGAGTCGGCGCCGAATGCGACCGCGCCCTCCAGGGCCTCCTTTTGGATGCGCAGATCGTACGACTCGATCGGTTCGGGGAGGGGGAGGAGGATCGTATAGAGGGCGAGGTCCTGGAAGAAGTCGCGCGGCATCTCGTCGAGCTTGGGCTGCGCGGGGGTGGGGATCACCATGCCGAAGTCGAGCGCATTGCCCTCGAAGCGGGGCTGCACCGTGAACGACTCGATCCCCTCGTCGGGGCGCCATTGGATGAAGGCCTTCTGGCCGGGCTGGAGGATGTCCTTCTCCTTGGCGGCGAAGTAGCAGCAGGCGGCATCGACGGGGGAAGGCGCGCGGACCCCGAAGGTCGCAAGCGCGAGGGCGGTCAGGACGAACAGGGCCGGGCGGCCGGATCGAAGGGTCATGTCGGCTCCTCCACAGGGGACTCGGACAGCCTATCGGTCCCGGAATCGCGCCGCGAGAAATTTCCTTCGTCCGAAAGGACCGGTTCGGAGAGGGGAGGGCGGGCGCGCGGCGCCGGCCCGTCGCGGGGCGGTGATATGGTTGTGCAGGTGGCGCTCGCTCGCGATTCCGTTCCCCGAGTGCCCCCCCGGTCGCCGGCGCCGGATCCATTCGGGGGTGGATCTACCGGCGCGGAACCGGGATCGCGGTGGCCGATCCGTCGACGGAGACGACGACGAAGGCGAGGTCGGCACGATCCGCCCGGACCGGGAAGCGGTACTCCACGGACCCGCCCGTATGGATCGGCGCACCGGAACGGGAGATCGCCTGTCCCCCCTGCGCGAGCATCCAGACGTCGATGCGATCCGCGGGAACGGCGGCGGATCGATCGGGATCCGGCATCACGATCAGCACCCGGGTTTCCTCCCCCTGCCCGGCGACCAGGACCAGGGCTTCCCGGCCGTCGATGTCCACCCGACCGCCGGAGACCATCGGCGCCTTGCGCGGCTCGCCGTCCGGTTCCAGGCCGCCTTTGCGAATCGCGGTCCACAGGCGGACCCACGTCAGCGCCTCCTCCTCGGAGATCCTCTTGTCCGAATACGGATCCCGCGGGTCCTGCAGGTGACCCTGTTCGATCACGGAAACCCCGAACTGCCAGTTCACCGGCGCGAGATACGGGGCCGCCGTGCGCTGGAGGAACAGAAGCACCCGCTGCCCGACTTCGAGATTCACCGACCCGCAGCGGTAGGCGTACCGGAAGCCCACGGACACGACTTCCCCCGGGGACGACCCGTGCAAGAGGTCCTCGACGCG
The DNA here is from genome assembly GCA_964632945.1 of uncultured Planctomycetia bacterium. GTDB lineage: Bacteria > Planctomycetota > MHYJ01 > WSZJ01 > CAZWCX01 > CAZWCX01. The sequence continues at coordinate 42,798 of CAZWCX010000034.1, forward strand.
GACGAGGGCGACCTTGCTCGCGGTCTCGAGCAGGTCCGGCTCCTCCGAGGCCGGTCCCCCGGGAGCGTCCCGGACTGCCTCCACCGTTCCGACCAGGATCCATCCGCTCTGAGCGATCTTCTCCTCCAATGAGAGTGCGGAGTGCTTGGCGAGAGCGGGCATGGCCAGTCCCAGCCATGCGACGAACCACAGGCCAACCAGCCGCCGGGTTCCCGTCATCACGATCAACCTCCTTCACGAGCGGACGAACCGGGTCATCGAACGGGACCTTGGACGTTCACCGCGTACCTCGGGTTCCCGAAGGTGACCGCGCAGCCGAAACAATTCGAACTCCCGATCCGCATGCCGGCTCCGCAGTCCCTGCCGGGGATCCCGGTCCGCGGGTGAGAATCGTCCACATCTCCCGAGAGAGTGGTTGTGCTCGCACCGTACGTTCGTACCGACTATTCTGGGTGAGTCGGCGGAAGGAAGGGGAGTCGGAGTGGTCCGCGGATGGTGAGCGGCGCACGTCCGGCGGAATCCGCCCCGGATGGATCCCGATTGGGGGGACGACTCGATGAGCGTCTGGAATCACGTCTTCGACAGCAACATCAAGCAACGCGCCGATATCGAAGAGTTGCGGCGCCGGTCTCTTGACATGGCGCAACGACAACATGACCGCGCCTCGATTCACAAGAAACGCATCGAGGCGTTGGAGGTGGAAGTCGGGGAATTGACCCTGCTTTGCCGGACCATGCTCACCCTCTTGCGCGAGAACGGCATCCTCAACCCGGAGGCCATGGACCGGATCATGAGGGAGATCGACCTCGAGGACGGCGTTCTCGACGGTCGGGTTACGCCCGTCGAGTTGCAGCCTCTGAAACCAAAGCGGCCTCCCATTCATCGTCGTCTCAAGTAGGTTTCTTTCTGGGATCGCGTCCGCTCCCAGAATAGACGTAACATGCCGTTGCGGATTGACTTGTGGATTCCGGTCGGGTCCGTCCGGTTCGCTTTCGGCAAGAACGGTCCGAAAAATCCACATTTCCGCAAGACGGTCCGGCCGCAGAATTCCTATAGGTGGGTGGTGCGATGAACCGCTTGCCTAGGGAGACCGGCATGAGAAATCCGTTGCCCTTCGTGATCACCGTCCTCTGCCTGCTCGTCGGCCTCGCGTGGGCCCAGGAACCGGAGGCCCAGGCGATGCTTGCGCAGGCGCGCGCCGCCTGGGAACGCGAGGCCTTCGATGAGGCCGCGACCCGGTACCGCGACTTGCGCGACCGCGCGCCGGAGGATGCGTTCGTCCGCGCCGGCGAGGCGCAATTCTGGCTGCAGGCCTCGCTCGCGCGCGCGGGTCGCCTCGAGGAGTCGATCGCGGAGACGCGGGTCTTTCTCGAGAAGCACCCCACGCACCGTTCCTGCGACTATGCGCTTTACTTCCTCGGCCTCCATCTGCGCGAGTTGGGCCGGACGGAAGAAGCGCGCGCCGCATGGACGAAGGTGATCCAGGAGCACCCGAACGGGGGGATGGTCGAACACGCCCGGGCCGCGCTGGAGGGAGGAGTCTCCGGAGGTCGGACGACGCCCGCTCCGCGACCGCGGGAGTGGACGGAAGCCGCCGAAGGGGCCGGTCGCTGGCTGGCCCGCCTGGCGGAGGCGCGTGGGGAAGGGGTGGTCTGGCCCGAGTACGAGGGCACCCGCGCGCGCAAGGTCGGCTTCTACGAGGGGGCGGCGGGAATCGGGCTTTTCTTCCTCAACCTCCACCGGGTCACGGGGAAGCCGGAGTACCGGGACCTCGCGCGGAATGCCGGACGGGGCTTGCTCGACCGCGCCGAGCGCACGGAATCGGGGACGAGTTGGCGCGAGGAGCATGAATCCGACGACGGGAAGGTGAGCGCCCTGCAACCCTCTCCGGCGTTGTATGTCGGGGCGGGCGGGATCGGCTGGTTCTTTCTGGCGCTGCATGCGGACACGGGCGAGCGCTCCTGGCTCGACGCGGCGCGCGGCGCCGCCGACGGGATCCTGGCGGCCGCGCGGAAGGAAGGCGCCGCCTGGTCGTGGGGAGACGACACCGACATCATCTCGGGCCCGGCCGGATTCGGGCTGTTCCTGCTCGACCTTCATCGGGCGACCGGTGACGGCCGCTATCTGGACGGGGCGGCGCGAGCGGCGGACGGGCTCCTGAAGGTGGGGGTGAAGGACGGAGACGGGATGAAGTGGAAGTCGTCCGCGTCGCTCGACCGTTTCTACACCGGCGCGTCGCACGGGACCGCCGGGATTGCGGACTTCCTGTTGCGGGTTCACAAGGCCACGCGCGAGGCGCGTTACCTGCAGGCCGCCGAGGCCGGGGCGCGCTGGCTTTTGCGCTCGGCGGTCCCCGACGGCGAGGGGAGCAAGTGGTGCCATTACCAGCCCGGAGCGGTGGACCGGTTCCAAACCGGATGGTGTCACGGTCCGGCGGGGACCGGCCGATTCTTCCTCGATCTTCATGAGGTGACCGGCCGGCGGGAGCATCTTGACGCCGCCGTGCGCGGGGGACGGTGGCTGATGTCGGAAGTCGCCGCCGGGAGTCCGGAGCCCCGGTTCTACGGACTGTCGATGTGCTGCGGGGCGGCGGGTGTGGGCGACTTCCTGCTGGACCTGCATCGCGCCGTCGGCGACGGCCGTGTGCTGGAAGCCGCTGCGCAGGTGGGACGCCACCTGGCGGCAAAGGCGCATGCCGACGGGGACGGGTTCAAGTGGACGAACGCCGAGCATCCGGACGGGGAAGGCAAGACCTGGTTCGGCACCGGCTACATGACCGGCGCGGCGGGCGTGGGTTCGTTCCTGCTCCGGCTGGACGCCACGATGCGCGGGATGGGGGATCGGTTCCTGGTCTTCGCGGACAAGACGGCGATCGGCGATCCGCCCGCGGCCGAGACCGCGGAGTACGTCGTGGCGACCGACCGCGCGGAAGCCGATCCGGCGTACGCCGCCGTGCGGCGACTGGCGGAGCACCGCAAGGGGACGATCGTGCGGTTCCGTCCCGGGGAATGGGCGTCGCTGCAGGCCCGGCTGGCGGCCCTCCGTCCGCGACACGTCGCCTTCGTCCTTCCGCCCGAAGTCATCGACCTCAACCTGCACCGGAGCATCCTGGCCCTGGCGTGCCGCCTGGATGCGGACCCGTTCGTGGACTTTGCATTCGGCTACGTCACCGGCGACACGCCGCAGCGGATGATCGAGATGGTGGAGCACGGGATCCGGGTGGAAGCCGAGGGGCTCCCGCGCACCTGGAACGAGGGTTCCGTGGTCAGCCAGACCGGCTCGTTCGTCTCGGCGGCGGCGGGACCGCCCGCGGCCCGATCCCGTGGGTTCACGGGTCGGGACATCCACTGGGCCTGCGTCGAGGACGATCCCGACGTTCGCAATTTCGTGCGGAAGCACCTGCCGCTCCTGGCAGGCCGCGGCGTCATGAGCCTCTCGGGAAACGGGGATCCGGAGGGGATCTGGCTGTTTCATGATCAGCGCAACGTCGATCGCGAGAAGCACTGGGCCTTCGACCCTGCGAAGATCGGCCATGATCCCGACGGGACGATGCCGCGGATCACGGCCGAGGCGTTCCGCGGACTCGACCTGGCGGGAGCCGTGGTCTGGAGCGGGACGTGCCACAGCGGGGTACTCTCCCGCGCCTTCATCGAAGGGGACATCGTATCCACCTTCGGCCGCGTCGACCGGCAGACCGAGTACCGGGTCCCGGCGGAGCGCAGCCTGGCGCGGGCGATCCTGGCGTGCGGTCCCGTGGCGTTCCTGGCGCCGATCGGACCCAACCACGGCTACTCCTGCCTGGTGGAACAGAACCGCGCGGTGGCCACGGGCGAATCGCTCGGGGAGGTGATGCGCGGGCGCTACAACGAGATCGTGCTGGTGGAAGGGCTGCCGCTGTCGCCCGAGATCTACCGGCCGGGCGAGCCCGAGTTCCACGAAGATCCGATGCGGGGTGGGGGGGTGAACCGGGTCCTGTACGGGGATCCGGCCCTGCGTCCCTTCCCGGCGGGCGGGCGGACGCCGTTCGCTCCCGTGGTGGTCCGGGAGGGGGACGGGCTGCGGATCACGTGCACGGTGGCCGAGGAGGATGCCTTCGAGGGCTGGGACATGTTCGGCGGGGACCGGGAGCATCCGGAGCGGGTGCGGGTTGCCGTCCCGGTCCCGGAGGGGTTCGTTCCCGCGGTGGAATCGGTGGCGGCGGCGGCGCGCGGCCGGGACGGCAAGGCGATTCCGCTGGCCCGGACGTGCATGGCGGCGCTGGAGCAGATCGACGGGCGGCAGGTGCTGCACCTTCAGGCCGGCGCCGGTCGCGGGGAACTGTCCACTGCGGGGATCGTCGTGGAGTTCCGGGTGAAGCCGCGGTCGGCGACCCCCGACTGATCCGGACGGCCGGCGCGCCTACCGTTCGCGGAGGGCGCGCCGGCGCTCTTCGAAGACCTTCCGCGTATTCTCGTCGGCGGCGCGGGCGAGGCCCTGGTCGACATCGGCCAGGGCCGCGTCGTGGTTGCCGGCCCGCTCGTGGGCGAGGCTCCGGTAAAAGTAGGCGTAGAGGGTCTCCGGGGCGCGTTCGAGGACGCGGTCGAAGTCCTCGACGGCATCCGCGCGCCCGGCCTGGAGGCGCGCATGGCCGCGCTGGAACCGGGCGGTCACCGAGTCCGGGATCCGCGCGAGGACGGCGTCGAGATCGGCCAGGGCGCCGGGGAGATCGCGGTCCCGGTCGAGTCGGATGCGCGCGCGCAGCAGATGCGCGGCCGGTTCTCCGGGGACCAGGCGAAGGGCGGTGTCGACGTCTTCGAGGGCGGTTTCCGCTTCCCCGCGGGAAAAGCGGGCGATTGCGCGGAAGAGTCGCGCCTCGGCGTTGTGCGGATCGCCGCGCACGGCGACCTCGGCGTCTTCGGACCAGGCGACCGCGTCGGTGCGTGCGGACCCGCCGAAGTGGTGAAGGAGCGCCGCGCGTACGAGGCGGGGGAGGGGGGCGTCGGGCCGGCCCCGGATCGCGTCGCCGAGGTGGCGCAGGGCGCGGTCCCGCTCCTGGTGCATCGCTTCGAGGCTGGTGAAGAGGCCGAGCGAGCGGATGGCGAAGGCGCATCCCGCGAGGGCGTGGAGGTCCGGCGCGGCGTGGGCGTGGGCTTCCGCCGCCGCGGCGGCACGCCGTCCCGCTTCCTCGACGCCGCCCGCGACGAGCGCGACCAGCGCGGCCGCCCATTCGCCCCGGGCCGGGTCGTCGCCGGGTTCCGCTCCCCCAAGGGCGGCGCCGGCGTGCTCGGCGATCTCGCGGCCAAGTCGCGCCCGGGCTTCGGGGTCGCCGGGCGTTCGCGCCTCGAGACGCTCCGCGGCCACCTCGACCATCCAGCGCCGGAAGAGAATCCCGGCCAGCGCCCGCCGGGCCCCGGGCGCGCGGGGGGCGAGTCCGACCGCCTCTCGAGCCAGGGTCTCCGCCGCGACGAACTCGCCCGCCTGCACCGCGGCCTGCACCCGCTCCAGAAGAGCAACCGCGGCGAGTCCGCTCTGCGCGCGCGCCGCCTCCGCCGCATCCCGCTCCGCGCGCCAGGCGGCGTTCGACCAGCCCCACGCGCCCAGACCGAGCGCCAGCGCGGCGCATCCGGCCAGTGCGATCGACGTGCGCGGATGCCGCCGCAGGCGGCGCCAAACGCGTTCCATCGCGCCCGGGGCCCGCGCCTCCACCGGACGGCCCGTGCGCCAGCGCGCGATCTCCTCCGCGAACGCGAGCGCGGTCGGGTAGCGTCGCCCGGGGTCCTTGTCGAGCGCGCGCATCGCCACCGCTTCGAGTTCCACCGGCGCCTTCGGGTTCCGAACTCGCGGCGGTCGCGGCTCGTCCTCGAGGATCTTGCGCAGGATCCCGACCAGCGAATCTCCCGTGTGCGGCGGCTCGCCGGTCAGCAGTTGGTACAGGATCGCCCCCAGGGCGTAGACGTCCGTCCGGGGCGTCTCGGTCTGCCGGCCTTCCACCTGCTCCGGCGCCATGTAGGGCGGAGTCCCCACGATCGCGCCGCTGCGCGTGACCGGTGCGTCCCCGACGCAGGCGCGCGCCAGACCGAAGTCCGCCACCTTCGGCTCGCCGGCCGCGTTCAGCAGGACGTTGGCCGGCTTCAGGTCGCGGTGGATGATCCCCTTCGCGTGCGCCTCGTGCACCGCGCGCGCGACCGATTCGAGGATCGCGGCGGAGGCCCGCAGGTCGAGGCCGCCGCCCGCGATCGCCTGGGACCACGAGGGCCCATCGACCCATTCGAGCACCAGCATCGGGCGGCCGTCGACCTCCCCGACGTCGTGGATCGCCACCACGTTCGCATGGTTCAGCCGCGCCGCCGCGCGCGCCTCCCGGGCGAATCGGTCGCGCGCGGCCGGATCGGTTTCGGCCCAGGACTTGAGCACCTTGAGGGCGACCGGACGCGCGAGCTGCCGATCCCACGCGCCGTAGACGACGGCCATCCCGCCTTCCCCGAGATACTCCCGCACCTCGTACCGCTCCGTGCGCGGGATCTCCTCCCGTCGCCGGCGCCGGATCCCCTCGAGCCGCTCGAGTTCCGTCGGCTCGATCCACCCGCGGGTGAGCAGCACGTCCGCGAGCGTACATTCCTCCCCGCGCCGCCGGGCGTCGTCGATCTCGCGGCGGCACTCTTCGATCCGGTTCGCCGGCACCGCTCCGAGCTCGACGGCCAGGCGCGCGAGGAGCGGATCTCCCACCACCGGATCCAACGCCTCCGTGCGCTCCCGGCGTTCCCGCTCGTGGGCACGCAGCGTGCGGCGCAGGGAATCCGCGCTCCGTTCAGGATCCGAGGAGGGCATTCCATTCCTCCTCGAGCGTGGCTTCGTCCGGCGCCGTCTCCGCGAGCTCGGCCCGCGCCTCCGCGCGCACGGCCTCGCGCATGGCATGCAGCCAGTTGCGCACGTCGCTCGTGGCGACGCCGAGCCGCTGCGCGGCCTCCGAGTACGTAGAGGCCTCGCCGGTCCAGTCGTAGATCTCGAAGGCCCGGAACCAGGTCGCCCGTCCGTCGTGGGCGCATCGTTCCCGCACCCGTTCGACCGACCGCTCCAGCAGGCCGGCGGCCCAGGCGGCGTCGAAGGCCTCCTCCGGGCCGAGTCCGCGATCTTCGGGCACCCCGTCCTCGAGCGCGGCCAGGTCGAGGATCGTCACGCCGCCGCCCCGCTTGCCGGCCGCGCGGGCCTTCTCCTGGTCGCGGACGAAACTCCGCAACAGCACTTTCAGGTAGCGACGGAAGGATCCGCGCTCCCGCGCGTAGTTCCGCAAGGCGTCTCCCTCGTGGAGGCGGAGGAAGAACGCCTGGGTGAGATCCTTCGCATCCTCGCTCGACTTCGACCAGGCCGCGCGGACCCAGCCGTACACCGGCTTCCAGTAGCGACGGCCGATCAGTTCGAGGGCGGCGCGGGTATTCGTGCCGGTGGGGTCGGCGAGTCGGGAAAGGAGCACGCCCGTCGTGTGCGGGAAGTCCCGCTGGAGTCCGCCCATGGCGGTGTCGGGCGATCTCATGGACGGCCCCCGCTCGTGGAGGGACGCAACGGTTCACCGGCTCGCGTTCGGCGGGTCGCAGCGCCGATCCGTGTCGAGCGGGCGGCGGTCACGCGCCGGTCGTTCGCGCGGTCGCGGGCGCCGCCCCCCGTCGAAACCCTTGCGGCGACGTCGGGGGCGCTCGAAGGGACGCTCATGGGCGATGCTCCACCAGGATCTCTGCAGCATACGCCGAGTCGGGGCCGGCGTCCACCCCCGCGCATCCGCGGCGGGAGAGCGCGGGTCGGGGCGCGCGGGAGGGACGGTCGGGCCCCCCGTCAGCCGCCCATCCGCAGGCACACCCGCTGTGCCGCCTCGCGGACCTGAGGATCCGGGTCGCCGAGGGCTCGCTCCAATTCGGCGCGGATCGGGGACAAATCGTCCTGCTCGGCCAGCCGCAGCAGGGCTTCGGCGGCGTGGATTCTCGCGCCCTGTTGCCGATTCGACAGCAAACGACCCAGCAGAGCCACGGCGTCGGAAAGCCCGGCGCCGTTCCCGGCCGCGCGGCTCAGCGTCTCCGCAACCGCCCAGGCCGCGTACGACCCGGGCAGGTCCGGATCGATCGCCCCTTCCAGCAGCCGCAAGATCCCGGTTCGATCTTCGCCCCGGCAAAGGGCGTCCACGATGGGGGAGAGGGGATCGACGGGCAGGGCCGAAAACGGGTCGTATCCGCGGAGGGCGGAAACGAAGTCCTCGCGTTCCGCCGGGGTCATGGTGTCCCCCCCGCTGCTAGAACGTCTTCACCGCCTTCAAGAGGGCGGCCGGCTTTTGCGAGCCGAAAACGGCGGTGCTCTTTCCCGAACCCGACGTGCTCGCGTACGCGTATTCCAGATTCACGCCCGCGTCGGCGATGGCGCGGGCGATCTTTGCCGCGGCGCCGCGACCCGATCCGGTCGTCACCGTGACCACCGGATTGAGCTTGTAGGGGTACTTCGCCTTTTTCAATACCGTCTTGGCCCGGGCGGCATTGTCCACCACCAGGTAGACGTGCGCCTCGCCGACTTCGCCGTCCTTGCCCGGATGACCGTAGCCGCAGAAGGCGAGCACGTTGATCTTCTCGCGGGCGAGCAGTTCGAGCACCTCGGCGACGGCGCCGGGCCGGTGCTGCATCTGGACCTGGATTTCAAAGGTCTTTTTCGCCGCCATGGACACTCTCCTCGAAAGAAAAGCGGGACGACGGGCCCTGCCCGCCGCCCCGCCGGATTCGCCAAGCCGGTGCGAAGGATGGCGCTACTTCCGGTGCTCCATCCAGAGATCGACGAAGGCCTTGTAGTTTCCCGCGATCTCGCGGACGGCCGCGGCCCGGTCGAACTTCTTGTCCTTCAATCCCTTCAGGGCGTCCCAGAAGACCGTGCGGCCGACGGCGAAGCCGATCACGCCTTCGATCTTCGCGCCCACCTTGAGCCACTCCCGGACCTTGTCCTTGTTTTCGCCGCGCCCGAGCACGATGATCCCGACCGCGGAGCGTCCGGGACCGGTGCGCGCCGCGCGCGAGACCTTGGTGGCGTCGTCGGGGCGTTCCACGCCCTCCAATTTCCAGACGTCGGGCTCGACCCCCGCCTTCTGGATCTGCCCGATCGCCTGCGCCATCAGCGTGGGCCGCTGCTCGATGTCGTACTTCGACTTGTCGCCGCCGGCCTTCTGCAACTGCGCCGGGGTCGCCGGCACGAGCAGTTCGAACATGTACTTGTAGCCCTGCTTCTGGCAGAAGTCGCCGAGCGTCTTCAGGCGCGCGCCCTGGCGCTGATTCATCGTCGCGTCCGCCTCGGGGTTCCAGCGCACCAGGCACTTCACCAGCGTCGGCCTGTACTTGTCGATGTGCGCCGAGAATTCCGGGCCGTACTCGAAATCGAACTCGTCCTGGCCGCTCTTCTCGACCGGCATCGCGAAGGCGATCCCGTTCTTGCGCGCGTCCTGCAGCACCGCGTCGCCGAACTGCTCGTCGCACAGGACGGCCGAGCGGTCGCGCGGCACGCCCATCTCGAGGGCGGCCTTGAAGCCGTCGTACACGACGTCCTTGTAGGATGCGATTTCCTTCGTCTCCGCCGGCGTCGGCGCGCGATCCTTGATGCCGAACAGGCCGGACTGGAACGATCCGCGGTGGTCGAACGGAAGGACCAGCAAGTCCTTCGTGTAGCCGATGTTGGTCATGGCGGGCATGCCTCCGAATATCGAGTGCGGGGCTACAGTAAATCTTTTCACCCCGGCCTGGCAATCCTAAACTAACGCGGACTCCCCCTGTGTACGCCGAGGAGACGCGCCATGACCCGATCGGCCCGCTGGACGGCCCTGCTCATTCTGCCCCTGCTTCTGCTTGGCTGTCGCAGCAAGCCCGCGCCCGCCGAGGTCAAGGATTACGCCCGCCCCCTGCCCGCCGGCATGATGGCGTTGGAGAAGATCGACCCGTCGCAGTACCCGGACTTCGGGCGCGGATTCCTCCATGACCCCGCGGGGCTGCTTGCCTCGATCGAGAACAGCATGCTCTGGTTCAGCAAACCGTCGTCCAAGAAGCCGTATCCGTACCTGGACGTCAGCCACGACCGCGCGAAGCGCTCGCTCGAGTCGTTCAAGCGATTGGTGCAGACCGCGAAGTCGCCGGAGGAGCTGAATCAGGGAATCGTGTCCGGGTTCGACGTCTACCGGTCGGTCGGGTACGACGGCCGGGGCACCGTCTTCTACACCGGCTACTGCGAGCCGATCTATCGCGGCAGCCGCACGCCGACGGCGACGTTCAACGTGCCGATCTATCGCCTGCCTCCCGACCTGGTGAAAGGGGACGGCGGGGTCTGCCTCGGCCGCAAGACCCCGGAGGGCGGACTCGTGCCCTACTACACGCGACGGGAGATCGATACGCTGAAAACGTTGGCCGGAAAGGGGCTGGAGATCGCCTACCTCTCGAGCAAACTGGAAGCGTATATCTGCCATGTGCAAGGGAGCGCGCGGGTCAAGCTCGACGACGGCACCGAGTTGCGCCTCGGCTACGCCGGGAAGAACGAGCACGCCTACACGAGCATGGGGGCCTTGCTGGTGAACGACGGCCGGGTGCCGCGGGACAAGATGTCGCTCACCGCGATCAAGGAGTACTTCGCCGCGCACCCGGAGGAGCTGGACTACTACATGTACCAGAACCCCAGCTACGTATTCTTTCAGGAGAACCAGGGCGGCCCGTTCGGGTGCCTGGGCGTCGCGGTGACGCCGTACCACAGCGTGGCGACCGACAAGGCGGTCTTTCCGGCCGGGTCGATGGCCTTCTACGATACCGTGGTGCCGGCCTACACGAGCCCGGACACGATCGGGTTCACCCCGATGGGACGGTTCGCGCTCGACCAGGACCGCGGCGGCGCGATCCGCTCGGCGGGGCGCAGCGATATTTTTCTCGGCACCGGGCCCCCGGCGGAACGGTTGGCGGGGTTCACGCAGAACGAGGGAAAGCTGTACTACGTGTTCGTGAAGGAAGGGACCGCGCCGTAGGCGCCTCGCCCCGATCGCCTACAGGATATCCTCCGCGTCGAGCCGCTTCACCGCCGCGTTGAGGAGGGGCCGGGGGAGGACGATGACCATCACCAGCGGGACGCATCCGCAGACCGATCCGGCGGCGATCAGGATACCCACCAGCATGGCGAAGGAAAGCCCGATCGCGCCGCCGACCGTGCGCGCGTTCGCCGACGCCCAAATCCCGACCGCGGCCCCGAACCAGGCGACGAGCGCCGTGCTCCCCCACAGGAGCAGCGAGAACAGGAGCGGGAGCGCGTTTTCCAGCAGGTCGGAGCCGGCGCGCCAACCCGATCCCGAGGAGGCGCCCAGGAGGCTTCCCCCGACCAGGTACGCGGGGAAGCCGAGGGCGAGCATGTGGATCATCGGGCGCATGCGCGCGGCCAGGACGCCCGCGACCATGCGGTCGCGGGGATAGGGCGCCACCAGGAGCTGGGTCAGCGTCTCCCGCTCCCGTTCGCCCGCCAGCCAGACCGCCGTGGTGGCCGGCGACCAGAAGACGCACACCAGATGGACGAGCAGGTTGACGATCATGGCCGCGGGCCAGCCGAGGTCCTGCGCCGGGTGGAACCGGTCGATCGCGATCGCGGCGAGGGCCAGGTAGATCAACCCGAGGCACCCGTACGCCAGGATGCGGGTGGCCGTCGCCATGCCGCCCCGGCGGTCGCGTTCGACTTCGTAAAACGGGTTCCCCGCATACTTGGAGTCGAGCGGATCTCTCCAGGCCACGGGCGGTTCTCCGTCGGCGGGCGGGCTGCGTCCGGTCGGACTGTACGGGGCGGGGAGGACCGGGGTCAAGCCAATTGCCGCGCTCGTGCCGAAGTCTTGGCCTTCCTTGACACCCCGGAAACGGCGCCGCTAGAATCGGCCCGCCCGACCCTGCGCCCCGGAGTCTCCCATGGCCGACTCGTCCGCCTCCTTTGCATTCCCGCCCCACACACGGCGCGTGCTGGGCGCTCTCGTCGACGCCGTCGTTCCGCACTCGCCCGGCGTCGCCATCGATCCCGTCGAGCCGGTGGTTCGCTGGATCGAGGAGATGATGGTCTGTTTCCCGCGGCACCTCCAGCGCCTGTTCCCGGTGGGGTTGTGGGTGTTGGAGTTCCTCCCGCCCGTGTTCCTCCTGCGCCCGCGCCGGATGTCGGGGCTGAATCGCGAGGATCGCCGGCGCTACGTGCGCGGGTGGCTGGAAAGCCGCTGGTCGCTTCGCCGGGACTTCATCAAGGGATTCACCGGCATCGTCCTGATGGGGTACTACGCTCTGCCCGAGGTGCTGCGCCACCTCGGCATCGACCATCAGGAGTACCTGGACCGCAAGCGCGCCGAGCGGGAGAAGCTGCTTGGTCATCCAATATCGTGACCACACGCGGGACCTCGAGGTCGACGCGGATGTGGTCGTGGTCGGCTCGGGGGCCGGCGGCGCATGCGCGGCCGCGGAACTGGCCGAGGGGGGGCTGTCGGTGGTCCTGCTCGAGGAGGGGGGCTTCCACGGCACGCGCGAGTTCACCGCCGAGGCCGGGAAGATGATCCGCACGCTCTATCGCGATTGCGGCGCCACCTTCATGCTCGGCCGTCCCGGCATCCCCTACGTCGAAGGGCGCTGCGTCGGCGGCTCGACCGTCATCAACGGCGGCATGTGCTGGCGAACACCGGAGCGCTTCCTCAAGCGGTGGGCGTGGGAAACCGGCGTCCAGGACGTCGATCCGCAGCGTCTCGTGCCCTACTTCCAGAAGGTGGAGGAACGCATCCACGTCGCGCCGCAGGACCCCGGCACGACCGGGAAGGACGACGAACTGTTCGTCCGCGGGGCGCGCGCGGTCGGCCAGGAGCCGACGCCCAACCGGCGCAACCAGCACCATTGCATGGGCTCGAACAACTGCGCGCTCGGTTGTCCCACCGGCGGCAAGCAGTCGACGCTCGTCACCTACGTCCCGCGCGTCGAGCGCGCCGGCGGGCGCATCTACTCCGACGTCAAGGTCGTGCGCATCCTGACCGAGAACGGCCGCGCGGTCGGCGTGGAAGGGGACGTTCTGGACCGAGCCACGCGGCGTCCGATCCGCAAGGCGCGCGTGCGCTCGCGCATCGTCGTCCTGGCTTGCGGCGCCGTGCAGACCCCGGCGCTGCTCTTGCGCAACCGCCTGGCAAACTCCAGCGGCCAGGTCGGGCGCAATCTGATGATCCACCCCAACGCCAAGCTGCTGGGAATCTTCGACGAGGAAGTGCGCCCCTGGGAGGGCGTCCACCAGGCCCACCAGCTCCACTCCTACCTCGAAGAAGGGCTCAACTTCGCCATCGCCTACGTTCCGCCCTCGATCGTGGCGCTCGGCTCCCGCGTCATCGGCGAGGAGTCGCTGGCGATCTTCGAGCAGTTCTCGCGCTCCGTGATCTCCGGCGTGCTGGTCGAGGACACCACGCGCGGCCGCGTGATCGCCGGTCCGGGGGGAACGCCCCTGGTCTCCTACTTCCTCAACCGGCAGGATGCGCGCCAGGTGGTCCGCGGGGCGGCGATCCTGGCGGAACTCCTCTTCGCGGCCGGCGCGAAGCGGATCCTCATGCCGTTCCACTTCATCCCCGAATTGACCCGCCCGGACCAGATCCCGCGCCTGTGGGAACGGGAGATCTCCCCGGCGGAGATGGAATTGATCACGGTTCACCTGATGGGCACCTGCCGGATGGGCTCCGACCGCAGGCGCTCGGTCGTGGACAGCTACGGCGAGTCGCACGACGTGCGCGGGCTCTTCCTCGCCGACGCCAGCCTTTTTCCCACCCCCATCGGCGTCAACCCGATGGAGACGATCATGATGCTCGCCACCCGCCAGGCCGACTACATCTTGAACCGGCGGGCGAACTACCTGAGCCGGTGAGCCGATGCGCCCGGTCCTGCTGCTGAATGTGGTCGGGCTGACGCCCGCCCTGCTCGCGCACGCCCCGCGCCTGTCGGCGCTCGCGCGCGACGGGTTCTCCTGCCCGCTGACGCCGGTGCTGCCGGCGGTGACCTGTAGCGTCCAGTCGACGCTGCTGACCGGCAGCCTGCCCCGCGCTCACGGGATCGTCGGGAACGGATGGTACTTTCGCGACCTGGCGGAGGTCTGGTTCTGGCGCCAGTCGAACCGGCTCGTGGGCGGGGAGAAGCTGTGGGATGCGGCGCGCGCGCGGCATCCGGGGCTGCGCGTGGCGCAGCTCTTCTGGTGGTACAACATGCACACGACCTGCGAAATCGCGGTGACGCCGCGGCCCGCGTATCCGGCCGACGGCCGCAAGATCCCCGACGTGTACACGCAGCCCGCCGACCTCGGACGCGCGCTCCAGGACGCCCTCGGACCGTTCCCGCTCTTCCGCTTCTGGGGACCGAAGGCGGACCTCGTGTCGACCCGCTGGATCGCCGACGCGGCGCTGCGCATCCTCGCGCAGGAGCGTCCGGGGCTGCTCCTCGTCTACCTGCCGCATCTCGACTACGGGTTGCAGCGGCTGGGGCCGGCGCATCCGTCGATTCCCGCGGAGGTGGGCGCCGTCGACGCCGAGGCGGGTCGCCTCGCCGACGCCGCGCGCGAGGCGGGATACGCGGTCGTGGCGCTCTCGGAATACGGCATCACCGCGGTGCGCGACGCCGTGCACGTGAACCGGGCGTTGCGGGAGGCCGGGTTCCTCGCCGTGCATCGGCCCGCGGTCGGCGGCGAGCTGCTCGACGCGGGGGCCTCGCGCGCGTTCGCGGTCAGCGATCACCAGGTGGCCCACGTGTACGTGCGCGACCCGGGGGACGTGGCGGCCGTGAAGGAGCGTCTCGAACGCATCGACGGAATCGAACGCGTCCTCGACGAGGCCGGGAAGCGCGACGCCGGACTCGATCACCCGCGCGCCGGCGAACTCGTCGCGATCGCCGCCCCCGATCGCTGGTTCTCCTACTACTACTGGCACGACGACGCGCTCGCCCCGGACTTCGCCCGCACCGTCGACATCCACCGCAAGCCGGGATACGACCCGGTCGAGCTCTTCACCGACCCGGCGAAGCCGCTGATGACGCTGCGCGTGGCGGCGAAACTGGCGCGGAAGGCCCTCGGCTTCCGCACGCTCATGGACGTGATCCCGCTCGACACGCGGCTGGTGCGCGGCAGCCACGGCCGACTGCCGGCCGGGGACGCCGAGGGACCGCTGCTGATCTGCTCGGAGCGCGAGGGAGCGCGCGATCGTCTGCACGCCGTGGAGGCGAAGGAGTTCGTCCTCGGCGTCCTGGGGCGGGTCCGGTGACGCGCGGCCCGCGACGCTACTTCGTTCCTTCCTCTCCCTGGGGCCGCTTCTTCGGATCCCACTTCTTCCCGTTCTCCTTCCACCACTTCTGGTACGCCTGGAAGGTGGGAAAGGCGTCCCCTTCCTTGAAATCCTGCCCGGTGAGGTCGCGCAGCGCGGCGAGCACGCGGTCCATCAGGCCGTAGCGCGCGGCCATCTTGTCCGGGTCCGGCGCCCCCGTGGTCTTGCCCGACGACTCGACGGTCTCGCCGATCTTGAACAGCCCCTCGACCGTGGGACGGAACCGCAGCCGCGCCAGCGCGTCGATCGCCGCGGCCGTGGGCGCGAAGGTCGGCTTGTCGAGCGCGGAGGCCCCGGCGCGCGCGATCTTCCCCAGCGGTTCGATCGCCGCGGGATCCTCGCTGTCGCCCAGCGCCGTCAGCACGGCGACGTGCACCTCCTCGTCCTTCCGGCTGCGTTCCAGCGCGGAGATCAGGAGCGGAGCGCAGCGGCGGTCGTGGTAGGAGCCCAGCGACTTCGCGGCCGCGCGCCGGACCGCGGCGTCCTCGCCGCTCCCCAGCACGGTGGCGAGCGCCTTGTAGACGGTCGGATGGCGCACCGCCGAGAGTCGCGTCACGGCGCTCTTGCGCTCGTCCGCGTCCTTGGCCTCCTTCCATTCCGCGTGGAAGGCGTCGAGCGCCGCCTTCGCGTCGGCGGCGGCGGCGTCGGGTTCCTCGGCGGAAAGGGGCAGGGCGAGCGTCGTCAGGACGAGCAGCAGGGCGGCGAGGCGGGGGCATCGGCGGTCGCGCGGTCGGCCGGCGGTCATGGGCGGATCTCCATCGGACACCGGGGCGGTCGCACGCGAGTCTACCCCGCCCGGGCCGGCGCGGTCAACGGGCCGGCCGGACCCGCCCGGTCGCCGCCGCTGGACTTCGACCCGGGGCGCCGCTATCATCAACCGTTCGCCGGACCTCGGATCCGCCCTTCGTGGAGGCTCGCCCATGGCCCGTCGCCCCGCCCTCTTCGTCCTCGCCGTCTTGTCGCTGGCCGCGCTCTGGACGGCGATCCCGCCCGCGCACCCGCGCGGAGAGCCCGACCTCTTCAACCTCGGCGCGCTCGGCGCGGAAGGGTTCCCGGTCGGCCGCAAGGAGGGAAAGAACTACGGCCTGCCCAAGGACACCCTGGGCGTGCGCGTGCTCAACGTACCCGACGGGACGCCGGCTGCGGAGGCGGGCCTGCTGCTCGAAGACATCATCGTCGGCACCGAGAAGGGGATGTTCGCGAAGAAGCGCGATCCGATCTACACGCTGATCTCGCACCTGGAGATCGCCACGGCCCAGAAAAACGGGTCGCTGAAACTGATGCTCCTGCGCGAGGGGAAGCCGGCGAACGTGACCGTGAAGGTCCCGTTCCTGGGCAAGCACTCCAAGGGCTGCCCGACCGGCTGCGACCGGTGCGACAAGATGTCCGCGGAGTCGCTGGAGTTCCTCGCCAAGGGGCAGGGGGAGGACGGGTCGTTCCAGGCCGGCACCGGCGGGATCAACGGGCAGGTGGTGGTCACGTCGTGGTGCGCGCTCGCCTTTCTGGCGTCGGGCAGCACGCCGAAGACGGGACCGTACGCGGAGAACATCCGCAAGGCCGCGCGCTACGTGATGGACCACTGCGGTCGGGAGGCGTTCTTCCCGGGCGCCGCGCGCGACGGGGAAGGGGACGGCACCGGCACGGGTCCGACCGGCGGAGGCGGCGGCGGCATGGGCGGCCGTCGCGGCAGCAACTGGAACCAGACCAACTGGCCGCTGTCGATCGCGCCGTGGTTCCTCTGCGAGGTCGCCCTGCAGGATCCGACCGACTCCGAGGTGCGCGAGAAGCTGGCGTCGTTCGGCAAGCAGCTCGCGGTGAACCAGGAGCGCACGGGCGGATGGGCGCACGGGCCCGGGGGGCCGAACGCGCTCAACTACCTCGAGCTGGAGATCATGTCCAACTACGCGCTGGCGACGTTCGGGATGCTCAAGCGGCTGGAGCTCGAAGCCCCGCAGGACGTGATCGACAAGGGTCTGGCGTACATCGAGGCGACCAGCGCCGGCGACGGCGGGGTCGGCTACAGCCACCGCGAGGGCCAGAAGGGGATGGGCGATCCGGGCCGCACCGCGGGCGCGATCGTGGCGTTCGCGCGGCTGGGCAAGAAGAACCACCCCTTCTTCAAGAAGATGATGTCCTTCTTCAAGACCCACATGGAAGACCTGCCCAACGGCCACGTCTCCCCGGTCATGCACTTCCTCGCCGCCGCGTTCGCCTGCCAGGAGCTTCCGCCCGACTACTGGACCGCCTTCATGGATCTCTTCCACCTCGAGATCATGGCGGCGCGGCGTCCGGACGGTTCGTTCAGCGCGCGCCCGACCGAGGAGTCGCAGCAGATGCACTCCAACTCCGACCGCGACATGGGTCCACACTGGACCACGGGCTCGTATCTGCTGATCCTGCAGTTGAAGAAGGGGCACCTGCGGACGGTGACGGGGAAGTAGGACCGGCTACGCGGCGCCCGGGGGATCGGCGGGGGCCGGCGTCGTGGGCGCGGGGGCCGCGGCGGGCGCATCGGCGGCGGCCGCCGCCGTGGGGGCGGGCGCCGCAGACGGCGCCGCCGGAGTCGCGGG
>CAZWCX010000035.1:0-39337 GCA_964632945.1 uncultured Planctomycetia bacterium
CGACTCCGGCGCGACCGCGGGCGAGGCGGGGCGAACCCCGAACCCGTGCACACGGAAGTGCACCCCCGTCGAACGCGGCCGAATGCGTCGTCGTGGGGCCGCGCCCCCCCCCCTCGTCCGACCGGCGGTGACAACCGTGGCGTCCGGGTCATTGCGCCGGGCCTGACGATCGTCGGGCACGGTCTCCCCAGGATCCCATCGGTCACGTCTCCCGCGGGGACCGGATCCCGTCGCTCAGGGAACGGAAGGCCCTCGCGTATTTCGGCGAGCGACACGCTCGTGTTCCGCCCGCGCGGGTTCGGCAGAACGAGCAGGCGCGCGCCCTCGAGGATCTCGTCCTGCAGGCCCAGGATGACCCGGGAGGGCGCTTTCGTGCCGAAGGGGAGCGCCCGAGAGACGTTCTTCACGAGAAGTATCGAGTAGGCCAAGGCCTGCGCGGCGCCTCCGCAACCATCGCCCGCGGCACGGTTCGCAGGCCCCCGTCGAGCGCGTTCGACCCGCTCCATCCGTCCACTTCGTTGACCTCCGCCCTTGGCTCGGCTACGCTGATGCCGTGTTCGGACCCGCGACGGGCAGGTGCGAATCGTGCTCGCCCCCCTTGGTTACAGCGGGTCCGCCCCGCGAGGTGCGCCATGCCGTGCGACATCGGGTATCGCAGCGTCTCGCGGGCGCGCCTTCCGGATCCGGCGCCGCAGACGTTCGAGAGCCGCGCGACCGCCCCCGCGGTCGACGCCGAGTTGCTCGACCGCCTCGGCCAGGACGATCCGGCCTTCCTCGGTTGGCTTCGCGACCTCGAGGCCGGGCCACTGCTCGCGACGGCGCTCGAACGGGCGCTGGCGGCGTCCACTCCCCTCGCCTTTCCATCCATGCAGTTCGCGATCCGCGGCGGGGCGCTCGCCGCACGCGCGACCACCCGCAACGATGCGGAACGGGTCCGCGCCGAAGAGACCGCCGCGGCGGTGTCGAAGCGATGGCAGATCGAGGTCCTGCGCATGGTCGCCGAGCTGCTCGACTTCGTCGTGACCGTTTCCCGGGCGCGCGAGAACGGGCGCGACATTTGGGTGATCGAGGGAGAGAAGACCGGGTCCGGCGGTGTGCGGGAGTGGCTGCGCATCACCTCCGACACCGCCGGAGGCGTGCAGATCCAATTCGAACACTTCGCTTCGGCCGCGTTGCTCGCGACCGAAGAGACCAAGCTCCTTGCGCTGGCGCAGAAACTCGGCGTACCGGTGGCGGTCGTGGACGTCCGTCGCGCCGGGCAAGCGATCCCGGACGGGACCGTCCACCGCCATCCCGATGCCCAAGGGGGGACCGCGTGAAACGCGACCGATCCCGCCGGAAGCCCGCCGGGCGGAAGCCGCCGCCCGCGGAGATCCCGTTGCCGGCGTGGTTTCGCGACGACCTGGGCGCCGCGTTCGAGTCCGGACTGGCATCCGTCTTCCTCCTCCACGGCGACCTGCACGGCCTCTTTCCGAACCCGGACGCGGCGGAGGAGCCGGACCGTCCCTATCTGACGTTGCGCGCCTTTCTCGAGAAGGTGCTCGACGGGGGCGAGTGGGTCGCGTTCTATGACGTCGCCTCCGGGCTGCGCTTTCTCCGCCCGGAGATGGCGGCGCGGTTCGCCCGCCTGAGCGGCGGCGATCCGGGGGGATCCGACCCATCCGACCCGGTGGCGCAAGCGAAGCGGTCGTTGGCCGCCCGTCGCGGCCCGCCGCGCGAGCCGGAGGCCTGTCTTCCCCTCATCGAGCCGGTGCTGCGGTCCGTCGATCGCTCCGCGCTGGTGATCGAGTCGGCCCACTTCGTCGCCCCGACGGTGTCGCCGGGCCTCCCGTTGCCGCCGGCCGAGCGCGCGGTCCTGCAGCGCCTGCGCAACTGGGCGCGAGACGAGACCCTGCGCGACCGCCGCACGCTCGTGCTTCTGCTCACCGACCAGGCGGCCAAGGTATCCGCGGAACTCCGCCTGGCGGACGGCGGCATTCCGATCGTCTTCCTGCCCAAGCCTGCGGTGGAAGAGCGCGCCGCCTTCCTGCGCGCCGCGACGGGCCCCGCCGGGGGCGGGGGCATGGTCCTCCCCGACGGCTTCGATGCCGACGCCTGCGCCCGCGCGACGCAGGGGATGAGCCTGCGGCAGGTCGAGGAGATCCTCGTGCGCGCGCGCGACTCCGGGCAGCCGGTGCAGCCGGACTTCGTGAAGGAGAAAAAGCGCGAGATTCTGAACGCCGAGTACGGCGACATCATGGAGGTGGTGGATCCGCGCCTCGGCCTGGACGACATCGGCGGGCACGAGCACATCAAGGGGTACTTCCGGGAGGTCCTGGACGCCATCCGCAAAGGGGACGCGCGGCTGGTGCCGATGGGGATCACGCTCATGGGCCCGCCGGGCACCGGCAAGACCGCGATCGTCGAGGCGCTCGCCCGGGAGGCGGGGTTCAACTTCGTGAAGACCCGCAACGTCCGCTCGATGTGGGTCGGCGAGTCCGAGGCGCGCATGGAGAAGCTGGTCTACGGGCTGCGTTCGCTCGCCCCGGTCGTGGTGATGAACGACGAGGCCGACCTGGCCGAGGGGGGGCGCGATGCGCCCCGCGGCGACTCGGGCGTGTCCGAACGCCTGATGAAGATGTGGATGGAACTGCTGTCGGATCCGCGCATCCGGGGGCGGATCGTGGTGATCCACTGCACCAACCGTCCCGACCGGATCGATCCCGCGCTCAAGCGCAGCGGGCGCAGCGACGAGCGGATCCTGATGCCGATGCCGTCGGAGGCCGAGCGGGCGGCGATCCTGCGCGTGCAGTTCCGGCGCCACGCGATCCCGACCTCGATCCGGGATTTCGCCGCATTCGCGCGAGCGACCGACGGTTTTTCCGGCGCGGACCTGGAGAAGATCGGGCTCAGCGCCTACCGGTTCGCGCGCGCGCGGGGGGCCTCCGAGGTGGACTCCGTGGCCTTGCGCGAGGCGATCTCGGACTTCATCCCCTCGGCGAGCCAGGCCGAAATCGACGCGATGACGGTGGCGGGGCTGGCCGAGTGCTCCTCGCGCCGGCTGCTGCCGCCCCACACCGGCGCGATCGTGGCCGCGATCCGCGACCGCGGTCTGGTGGCGAATCTGAGCGACATCCTGACCGGGCTGACGGCCCGCAACCTGCTGGTGGCGTCTCCGTCCGCGGCGGCGCTCCCCGATCCGCGCGGAGGCGATCCGGCGGCCGGGGTGTCGGACAATTGAGGGAGATCGGGCCGGCGCGGCGGACGCGTTCCGCCGGGACCGGAGGCACCGGGAATCGTGCGGAGGGATGACCATGGGCGGCGGCGGAAGCTACTACGATCGCGACGTGCAGGACGGCTACAACCGCGGGTCGGCGGGCTTCTCGAATGATGCGGCCGAGAAGATGGGACGCACCGCGGCGGATCCCGGCATGCTCCCCAAGGACCGCCGATTGACCTGCGCGGCCGCCGCTCCGGTGGTGTATGCCTTCGACGTCACCGGGTCGATGGGCAACCTGCCGCGCATCATCTACGACAAGATGCCGCTCATCGCCGGGCAGATCGTGGAGTGCGGCTATCTCCAGGACCCCGCCATGAGCCTGGCGGCCGTCGGCGACATCCTGTCCGACCGGGCCCCCATCCAGGTGGCGGAGTTCTCGGAGGTGCGCAAGCTCGACGACTGGCTCCAGCGCATCTGGCTGGAGGGGAACGGCGGAGGCCAGGCGCAGGAATCGTACGAGTACACGGCGTACTATTATGCCCGCATGTGCGACCTCACCGGCGCCGTCACCCCCTTCTTCCTGATCACCGGGGACGAGGGGTTCCGGGAGACGCTGTACGGCAGCGACCTGGCGCGACACTTCGGCGGTACCCACGAGAACATCGAGGCGTCGGCGGTGTTCGCCGAACTGAAGAAGAAGTTCCTCGGCAACGTCTTCCTCGTGCGGCGCCGCTACAACGGGACGCAGGACCGCGCCATCGCATCGCAGTGGGAGAAGGCGCTCGGGCCGGAGTACGTGGTGCCGCTCGGATCCGACCAGGCGATCGCCGACGTGACGTTGGGGGTCTTTGCCCTGCGCACGGGCGCGCGCACGCTGGACACGTACCTGGACGATCTGAAGACCAAACGCGCGGTGCCGCAGACCGACGAGCGCATCCAGGAAGTACGCACCTCGCTCGAACGCCTGGCGGGCCTGCCGGCGCCGACGACGAGCCCGCCGGTATCCGTCGCCCCGGGCGCCCCGGCGCCGGCGTCCCCCGGCGGAGGCAAGGGGAAGAAGGGGAAGATCCCGGCGAAAGGAAAGAAGTCCGGGAAGTCCGGGAAGGCCAAGCCCAAGGACGGCGACCCGCCCAAGGGAAAGAAGCGCGGACGGATCTTCTGACCGGCCCATCACGGAGGACCCGATGCCGAAGGAGGGACGCGGCCGCTCCCGTCCGACGACGCCCCGGCCGGCGGCGCCGGTGCGGGTGATCGCCACGATCCCTCCCCATGTCGATCACCGGCGGCGGATCATCGAGCACCCGCGGGTGGACGCACTCCGCTACAACACGATCTCGCCGCTCGCGGAGTCCCGGCGCGACGTCCTGACCCGCCTGCGCCGCGAGTGCGCCGGCAAGCCCCTGTGGATCGACCTCAAGGGGCGCCAGTTGCGCATCACGCGGTTCGCTTACCTGCCCTACGCCTACGTCGAGATCAGCCACCCCATCCGCGTCCAACTGCCGGCGGACGTGCACTTCAGGGACGGCGTCAGCCGGGTGGTCGAGATCGCGGGGGGCAACAAGCTGATCCTCAACCGCCGTCCCACGCGCGTGGTCGGCGAAGGAGAGCCGATCAACATCCTCGACCGGTCCCTCGAAGTCCTCGGCACGCTGACCGCGAGCGACCGCGAGTACGTCGCCGCCGCCCGGGGGCTGGGCCTGCACGACTACCTGCTGTCCTTCGCCGAGCGCGCGGAAGACATCGAGGAACTGGAGGGGCTCGACCCGAAGGCCCGGATCGTCGCCAAGATCGAGTCCCGGCGGGGACTGGAATTCCTGGAGCGCGAGTACGCCCGCGTGCGCGACCGGGTCCGCCTCATGGCCGCGCGCGACGATCTCTTCGTCCAGATCGGGCCGGACAAGTCCGCCTTCCTGCCTGCCCTGGAGACGATCCTGCGGGCCGATCCGGACGCGATCGTGGCCTCCCGCCTCCTCTCCTCCCTCGAAGCGGGGGACGCCGTGACGTGCGCCGACCTCTCGGACCTCGAGTGGATGCTCCGCCTCGGCTACCGGACCCTCATGCTGGGCGACATGCTCTGCTTCCGGGAGGAGTCGTTTCGCGCGGCCATCGACCTGCTCGAGCGTCGGCTGCCCGCGGCGAGGTAAGGGATGGCGACGGGACGGGCCTGGATCGTCTGCGGCCTCGGCTTCGGGGACGAGGGGAAAGGCGCGCTCACGGACTTTCTCGCGCGCGAACGCGGCGTCCGCGCGGTCGTCCGCTTCAACGGCGGTCCCCAGGCGGGGCACAACGTGGTCGACCCGGAGGGACGCTGGCATTGCTTCGCGCAATTCGGCGCCGGGACGTTCGTCCCGGGGTGCCGAACACTGCTCGCGCCGGGGATGCTGGTGGAGTTGGAGAATCTCGCGGCGGAAGCCGCGGTCCTGCGGGCGAAAGGGGTCGCCGATGCGGCCGAACGGCTGCAGATCGACCCGCACTGCGCGCTGATCACGCCGATGCACAAGATGATCGGCCAGATGCGCGAAGTCGCGCGCGGACGGGGCGCGGTCGGCACGTGCGGGCTGGGGGTCGGCCAGGCGGTGCGCGACCGCGCGCGCGGAAGCGGCGTCAGCCTCGGGGACCTGCTCACCGCCCGCGGCGGGGACCTCCTGGAGCGAATCGCCGCGGAGCGGGAAGCGGAGGCCGCGGAGATCGCCCGCCTTCACCCCTCTCTCGAACTCGAGGCGATTCGCGCCCACTTCCGGCGGCGCTGCAGGCCGGCGCTCCTTCTCCGCCGCTACCGGGAGGTGTGCGAGCGGCTCGGACTGCGGATCGCCCCGGTAGCGCCGGCCCTGCGCGCGACGCTGGAGTCCGGCAACGTCGTCTTCGAAGGGGCCCAGGGCGCTCTGCTCGACCCGGAGTCCGGACTGGCCCCCTTCGTGACCCGCACTCCCACCACCTGCGCCCCCGCCCTGACGCTCCTCGCCGATGCGACCCGCGGCCGCCGCGACGGCCCGACGCCGGTCGCCACCCGACTCGGTCTCCTGCGTGCCTACGGACACCGCCACGGTCCGGGGCCGTTCCCGACGGAGGACGCCCGGTTCCGGGGGCGATTCGCCGATCCGTACAATCCCGCCAATCGATGGCAGGGGCTGTTTCGGGTCGGTCGCCTGGACCGGGTGACGTTGCGATACGGCATCACGCTGAACGGAGGCGTGGACCGCCTCGCGGTGAGCGGCCTGGATCGCCTGAGCGGCCTGCGCGAGATCCGTGTATGCGCCTCGTACGAGTATCGGGGCGACTTCGCCGGGCTCGACGAAATTTTCGATTGGGACCGGCTGGAACCGGGACGGGCCCGGGTGACGGGGCTGCGCCGACCGGGCAACTCCGGAGACGCGGAGGGCGGCGCGCTGGCGCGGGCCCTCCGTCGGTGCCGCCCCCTGGAATGGATCCGACTCCCGGGATGGCGCGGAGATCTGCGCGGGGCGCGGACTCCCGGCGACCTGCCGCGCCCGGTGCGCGAGTTCATCGACTTTCTGGAGGGCACAAACGGTCTCGGGACTCCGGTGGCCCTGGTCGCGGTGGGACCGGACGCAACCGGGCGGATCGAGTGCGGGACGCTGCGGTGAACCGGCGCGTGGGCATGCTCTCCTTGCGCCCTTCGGGGAGCCCGGGAACGGGCGCGCAAGGCCGCGGAATCCGCCACCCCACCGAAATGACCCCGGCAGGATCGCCTCCGCGCCCCGCCCTCCCGCATGCGGATCATCCGGCGGTCGGCGAAGGCTTCGGCTCGACCGCTTTCCCGGCCAGCAGATCCTTGGCCCGCTGCACCTCGTCCGGAGCGCCCAGGACCAGCAGCGTGTCGCCGCGCTCCGGCCGCAAGGTGGCGGTGGCGCCGTATTGCACCTGCCCCTTCTGGACGACGCCCACGACGGTCGCCCCCGTGTGCGTGCGCAGGGCGATCTCGGCCAGGGTGCGGTTCAGGCAGGGAGAATCGTCCGGCACGGCGATCGCCTCGACCCCCGCGCCGTCGAGGACGGAGAGAAAGCTGGAGAACGTGCCGGAGGGCCGGGCCTCGGGGCGAAGATTCTGATAGTGCTCCCGGCGCAGGGAGGAGATGATGCGCACGACGTCCGCATCCGGCATCTGGAAACGGCGCAGGATGCAGGATGCCAACTGCAGGCTGGCCTCGAACTCGTCCGGGATGACTTCGTCCGCGCCCAGTTCCGTCAACCGGTCGAGTTCCGCCACGTAGCGGGTCCGCGCCAGGACGTAGAGACCCGGATTGACGTCGCGGGCGACCCGGATCGCCCGGAGGACCGCGCCCGGATCGTTGATCGCGATCACCAACGCGCGGGCGTGCTCCAATCCGACCCCCTCGAGGACGCTGCGAGAGGTCACGTCGCCGTACACGACCAGGTCTCCGGCGGCCCTTCCCCGTTCGACGGCCTCGCCGTTCAGCTCGACATGGAGACAAGGGATCTTCATCTGGGTGAGCACGTTCCCCACGTTCCGCCCCGAAAGTCCGTATCCGGCGATCACCACGTGCCCCACCAGGTTTCCCGTGCTGCCGCGCAGGTGGTCCGCGGGCACCCGGCCCTGAACACCGAACAGCGCCGTCAGGGCGTCGGCGATCGTGGCCGCGTGGCGAACCGCGAACGGCGTGGCCAGGATCGACAGCACGATCACCGACAGCGCCGTCTGGTAGACCTCGCGCGAAAGCAGGTTCATGCCGACCGCCTGCTTGAGCAGCACGAACGAGAATTCCCCGACCTGGAACAACACGATTCCGATCAGCAGGGACGAGCGCAGCGGCTGCATCGAGAAGAGGGCGGCGACCGTCCCGGTCAGCGTCTTCGCCAGGAGGAGACCGATCCACAACACCACCAGGAGCCCGGCCTGGTCGATCATGAGCCTCACGTCGACCAGCATGCCGATCGAGATGAAGAAGATGGCCAGGAACGAGTCCCGAAACGGGAGGATGTCGGAAAGCGCTTGATGGGCATACGGGGACTCCGAGAGCGCCAAGCCGGCGAGGAAGGCGCCCAAGGCCAGCGATAGACCCGCCTGCGACGTCAACCACGCCGTGGCCAGGACGAGCGCGAGGATCGTCAGCCGGAACAGCTCCGCGGACCGGGCGACCAGCACCGCGCGCAGGAGGGGTTGCATCAGGTAGCGCGCGAAAAGCACCAGCGCTCCGAGCAGCCCCATCGCCCCCACCACCCCCCAAACCGAAATCGAACCGAGCTTTCCGCCCAGCAGGGGGAGCAGGACCAGGAAGATCACCACGCACAGGTCCTGGAAGAGCAGGATCGCGAGCGAGGTCCGCCCGTGTCCGGTCTCGACCTCGCCGCGCTCCATGAGCATCTTGAGCACGATCGCGGTCGACGACAGCGCCACCGCCATGCCGAGCACGGCCGCGGCGGCGGGAGCAAGACCGAGTCCCCAGCCGAGAAGGAAGACCACCAGCCCGGTCAGCACGACCTGGACCGACCCCCCGATGAGGAGCGGCCGACGCAACCGCACGATGTGCGAGAAGGACATTTCCAGTCCGATGGTGAAGAGCAGGAGCACGACCCCGACTTCGGCCATGATCTCCACCTCGTGTTCCGCATGAACGAGATGGTAGCCGTGGGGGCCCGCGAGCATCCCCGTGACGAGGTAGCCGACGATCGGGGAGATCCGGAGCCGGCTCAGGAGGTAGGCCGCGAGGATGGCGATGCCGAGCAGGACCAGCAGGTCCTCGAGCACGCCGAGATCGACCATGGCGCCGCTCTCCGGCCGGGTGGAAGGGGCGTGGACGGGAAGCGGCCGACGGAGGGCCGCCGGGACGATCCCCCCCGGCGCGCCGCACGGTTCGGGAACGACGGGCGCAAGGGAGTAGCCGCGATCCCCGCGCCATCCTACCCGCGTCCCGCGGCTCTGACAATCAATCGAGATCGCTCTGCGCTCCGCCGACCCGCTCCGCGGAACGGGCCGGACGCGCGCGTGCCCGTTCCCCCACGCGCACGATGCCGCCCGGGCATCGAATCGGGGGTGCCGGAACGCGGACTCTCTGCCGTCGGATCCCCCCCCGATGCGGCGGCCGGATCCGCTCTCCCCGTGTCCCCACGCGGACACGCGCATTGATCCGGGCTCGGGCGCGCGCTACTCTGGTGTCGCGATCGACATCCCTCCGCCTTTGCCCGGGAGCGGCGATGCGCCAGAACCTCGTCGGACGCACCCTCGGCGACTTCCGCCTCGAGGCTCAGATCGGCCAGGGCGCCATGGGCAAGGTCTACCGCGCCGTCCAGATTTCGCTCCGTCGGACCGTGGCCGTCAAAGTCTTGGAGATCGGTCTCTTCACCCTGGAAGAGTGGAAGGAACGTTTCGTCCGCGAGGTGGAGGTTCTGGCGCGACTCGAGCATGCGCACATCGTGCCGGTCTATGCCACCGGGGAGGACGACGGCCTGTTGTACTTCGCCATGCGCCTGGTCGAGGGGCCGACGTTGGCGGAGCGGATCGAATGCGGGCTCGCGCCGGCGGACGGGATTCGCATTCTGGCGGAGGTCTGTGGCGCGCTTGCGTACGCCCACGCCCGTGGCGTGATCCACCGCGACGTCAAGCCCGCCAACGTGCTGATTTCCGGCGGGACGCCGTTGCTCACCGACTTCGGACTCGCGCGGATGGCCGAGGCGACGACCATCACGGGTTCCGGCGCGTTGATGGGCACTCCCCGTTACCTTTCCCCGGAGCAGGCGCGCCGTGAGAAAGCGACCGCGCAAAGCGACGTGTACCCGGTCGCCGTGATTCTCTACGAGATCGCGACCGGCCGGCATCCGTACGCACCGGACGGATTCGAGCGTGTCTCGCGTGACGAACTGGTGCGCCGTGTCGCCGCCGCCCGCCCCCTCCCGCCTCGCCATGCGCGGGCGAACCTGCCGCCCTCGTTGGCGGCGTTGCTCGATCGGACGCTGGCGGGCGATCCGGCGGATCGGCCCGCCGATGCGTCGGAGATGCGCCGCGCGCTGCTGGCGTTGCTCGACGACCCCGCCGTCCGGGACCTCGCGGCCGCGAGCCGCTTTCCCCCATCGCCCGCGGAAGAGTCTCCGGTCCCGGCTGGAGGGCCTTCCCCGGATCCGGGACCGGCCGGTGGCGCGGATTCCCGCGACGCCTCCGCCGTTGCCCATCGGACGGAAGGCGATCCGCCCGCAGCCATGGGTCCCGCGGGCCCCTCGCGGGGCGGGGGTACCGACGCGGCGGGCGCACCGGCACATGCCGAAGGCGGCGCCGGTGTGACTCCGCCCTCCGCCGGGGCGCGGATGCCCGCCGCGCCCACGGCGCGAGAGTTCGGCAAGTTCTGGCTGCTCTCGCCCCTCGGCCAGGGCGGCATGGGGGTGGTCTTTCGCGCCGAGCAGCCGGAACTGAACCGCGTGGTCGCCCTCAAGGTCCTGCGAGAGGAGAACCACGACGATCCGCGCGCGGTCGCCCGCTTCGCAACCGAGGCCCGCGCCGCTGCGCGCCTCCGTCATCCGGGGATCGTCCCCATCCACGAAGTGGGGGAAATCGAGGGGCGCCACTACTTCACCATGGACTGCGTGGAGGGAGAGGATCTCGATCGCCTGCTCGGTCGCGGACCGCAGGCGCCGAATCGCGCGCTCGAGATCGTACGCGACGTCGCGCGCGCGGTCCATCACGCGCACGAGCAGGGGATCGTCCATCGCGACCTGAAACCGGGCAACATCCTGGTCGAACGGGACGGCCGGGTACGGGTCGGGGACTTCGGACTGGCCCGCGACCTCAAGTTCACCGACCGCCGCGTCTCGGTCACGGGCGAGATCCTGGGCACTCCCGGGTATATGGCCCCGGAACAGGCGCGCGGCCGTTCCGCGGAGATCGGCCCCGCCGCCGACGTCTTCGGGTTGGGCGCCATCCTCTATCACCTCGTCACCGGGCGGGCGCCGTACGTCGGGGAGGCCGCGGTCGACGCCTGGCTGTCGGCCCTCCAGGTCGACTTTCCCCCGCCGCGCCGGATCCAACCCCGCATTCACTGCGACATCGAGACGATCTGTCTCAAGGCGATGGCGGAGGAACCGGCCCGGCGCTACGCCTCGGCCGCCGCCTTCGCCGACGACTGCGACCGGTTTCTCTGTGGAGAGCCGATCCAGGCGCGGCCACCCGCCTTCTTCTACCGGCTCGGAAAGCGCCTGGCCCGTGACCGCCGTGCCGTCGCGGTCGCGGGAGCGGCGCTGCTCGTCGTCACGGCCGTGCTGGCCGGGCTGCTGCCCACCCTCTCGGACCGGAAACGGGAGCTGGCCTGGCGCGATTCGCTACGTCCGGTGCGGGACGCGGTGCGGGATGCGCGCCCCTTCCTCTACATCCCGGGATCGGCGATCGACGAGAAGCTGAGACTCGCGCGCGAGGCGATCGAGGTCCTGGAGTCCCGGCCGGCCGACGACTACTCGCCCGCGGCCCGGGCGGAATCGGACGCGATGCGCGGGTTGGGATGGTACTTCGTCGGCGAACCGGCGAAGGCCGAGGCGGCGTTGCGCCGGGCGCTGGAACGGGACCCCCGGACCCCCGGGGCGGCCCCGGTACTCGGGCGCATCCTGCTGGAGCGTGCCATCCTGGACACCGCGTCCCAGGGTGCGAGTCCCCCGCCCGACGAACAGGCGCGCACACGGGCATGGGCGGACGAGGCGGCCCGATGGTTGGCGAGCGCGGAAGCGGGCTGGGGGGTGACCGCGGATCTCGAACGCGACGTCGCGGCCGCCTGGCGGGCCGTGCTGGAGCGCCGGCGCGACGAATCGCTGCGCCGTTCCCGGGAGGGGCTCGAACGGTGGGGCGAGGCGCTGGGGACGGAGGAATTCTGGCTGATTCACGCGATGAGCGTCCCCGGCGAGGAGCGTCCGCCCCTCCTCGAGCGCGCCTTGGCGCGTCGGCCCCACTACCCGCCCGCCCTGTTCCTGCGCGCCCTCGCCCGCGCGCAGTCGGGGGACCTCGACGGCGCGGCGCGGGACTACGATCGAGTCGTGGACCTCGCCCCGGGATTCTCCGACGCCTACGTGAACCGCGGCCACCTGCGCGCCCGGCGCGGCGACCGCTCCGGATCCCTCGAGGACTACGCCCGCGCCCTGGCCATCCGACCGCAGGACGTCCTCGCGCACTGCGGGATCGCGCGGCGCAGACTCGAAGCCCGAGACTACCGCGGCGCGGTCGAGGCCTGCAAGGAGGCCCTCCAGGCCGATCCCGGGCATGCCCCCGCCTACAATACGCGCGGCAACGCCCGGCGTGCGCTCGAGGACCTCGACGGGGCCGAAGCCGACTTCACCGAGGCGATCCGGCTCCGACCGGACTTCGCCGACGCCTTCTACAATCGCGCGCGCGTCCACGTCGATCGCAAGGACTGGCCCGCGGCCCTCCGGGACTACGATCGAGCGGAAGCCGCGGGCCTGCGCGAGAAGGACCTCTACGCCAACCGCGGGAACGTCCGGCTCATGCAGGGAGATCCGGTCGGGGCGGAGCGGGAGTACGCGCGCGCGCTCGAGGTCGATCCAGGCTTCGCCGCCGGCTGGTTCAATCGCGGCGTGACCCGCCTGAATGCCGGCAGGCCCGCCGAGGCGCTCCCTGACTTCGACGAGGCCCTGCGCCTCAAACCCGGCTGGCCCGATGCGCGGTCGGCCCGGTCGGCCGCGCGCGCCGCCACGGGCGACATCCCGGGGGCGATCGAGGATCTCGAGGAGGCGCTGCGATCCGCCTCCGCGAACTGGCGCGGACGGGGGGAGGCGGAGATCAACCTGGCGCGATTGCGGCGAAAGTAATCCGCCATCCCCGACTCCGAGACTCGTGTCCGGTCTCCCGGCCGGTCAAAGTCGGACCCGCCCGACCGGGGGGGAAGGCGCTCCCCGCATCCCGGAATCCGTCCGGATCCTGTCGGCTCCCTTGTCCGGGTTCGCCGGGAGCGGTATCATGCGGCCCGGCCGAGAAGACGGACGCGAATCGAACGCGATCGGAAGTCCCCGGCCGGACAGGATGGCACGAGAGGAGACCGGATGGAAGACCCGGGCTGCGCCAAGCCGACGGCCGGAATCCGCGCCAACGAGCCGCTGTGTCAGGTCTGCGGCGAGCCGCTCCGCCGGCGTGCCGTCGTCCAGTGCCGGAAGTGCAGCACGCTCCACCACCTCGAGTGCTGGCGGTTCAACAAGGGCTGCTCGATGTTCGCGTGCGGGTCCCGAAGTTCCATGAAACCCCCGAACGCGCTGGACCTGGCGGGCGCCGACATCTTCGACATCGAATGCCGCACCTTGTCCGGGAGCGCCCTCCGACCGGTGGCGGCCTTCGGCGTGATCTTCGCGCTGGGCTTGCTCCTGAGCCTGGTGGCCCGCCAACCGGCCATCGCCGCGGCCGCCAGCCTGAGCCTCGGGGGATTGCTCTACTTCCTTCTGCGACACCTGTCGAGCCGCGACCTGCTGCACGTCGATTCGAAGAGCGGCACGATCCACCGGACGGTTCGGGCGTTCGGGCGGGTCCTCAAGGTCCAGGACCGCTGGATGTCCGCGGACGAAATCGTGGAGATTCACCTGCACCGAATCCCGCACCAGCATACCGGCGGATTCGTCGAGTGGAAGATCTTCGGGCTGCTTGCGGACGGTCGCAGGCAGGCCTTGTACCGGGAGACGTTCAACGCCGCGCTGCAGAATTCCGAGGAGATTCACGCGATTGCCGAGCGTCTCGCCGTCTTCGCGGACTGCACCGTGCGCGACTTCGAGGGTGCCGCGGAACCGGTTCCGCACGAGATTCAGGAGGCGATCGCCCAAAGGCGCATGCAGCGCGCCGAGAGCGCTCCGGCCCTCCCCCCGGTCGCAGAGCCGGCGCCGCCGCACCCGGCGACCCTGGACCCGGCGTCGGAAGCGGGGAGCCCGCCTGCCGAAGAGGAACCCCGCGGGCGAGTGCGTGAAGGGCCCCGCTGACCTGCCCGGTCCCGGCGCATCGGAGTCCGATTCCGGCCGCAGAGTCGGGATCCAGCGTCCCGCACGGCCGGTGGCGAATGGACCCCGGCAGCGGGGGCTGCGGCGAGTCGCTCCCCCCGAGCCCACAAGAATCCGCCCGCGGGCTTCCTGGCTGCTGACGCAGCCCGGAGCCCGCGGGCGGATTATTCACGAAGCCGCTGGCGCGGCTTCATGAATAATCCGGGCTAGACGACCAGCATTGCGTCCCCGTAGCTGAAAAACCGGTACCCCTCGCGGACCGCAACCGCATACGCATCCAACAGCCGCTCGCGGCCGGCGAAGGCCGCGGTGAGCATCAACGGGGTGCCCTCGGGGAGGTGGAAATTGGTCACCAGCGCCCCCACGGACCGGAACGCGTACGGGGGGTGAATGAAGAGGTCCGTGCTTCCCGTTCCTGCCCGGACTCCGCCGCGGATCGCGAGGGTCTCGAGCGTGCGCGTGACCGTCGTTCCCACGGCGACGACGCGCCGATCCGCCGCGAGGGCATCCGCGATCGCGGCGGCCGCCCCGGCGGACAACTCGAACTCTTCGGCATCCATCCGGTGGTCCCGCAGGTCATCCGCCTTCACCGGACGAAAGGTGCCGGGACCCACATGAAGGGTGATCGTGACGATTTCCACCCCGTCGCCGCGCAACCGGTCCAGCAACGGCGGAGTAAAATGAAGGCCGGCAGTCGGAGCGGCAATGGCCCCGGCCCGGGAGGCGTAGACCGTTTGATACCATTCACGGTCCCGCTCCCGCCACGGATCCTCCCCGCGCGGCCGGGCGATGTACGGGGGCAGCGGCATTCGCCCGGCGGCCTCGAGCAGCGGCCCTAGGTCCGGCGGATCGAACGCCACGCGCCACTCCCCGCCCCCGAGTTTCTCCGTCAGACGCGCGCGGGATCCCTGTTCGAACCGCACATCCCGCCCCGCCTCGAGTCGTCCGCGACCGCGGACGAGGCAGCGCCAGAGACCGCCCCCCTCGTCGCGCACCAGCAGGATCTCGACCCAGCCTCCGGTGTCCTTGCGTCCGTAGAGCCGGGCCGGAATCACGCGGGTGTCGTTGAGCACGAGCGCGTCCCCGCGCCGGAGCCACTTGCCGAGATCATCGAAGCGGGCGTGGGTGATCGCGCCCGTGGCGCGCTCCAGCACCATGAGGCGGGCGTGGTCGCGCGGCTCCGCCGGGATCTGGGCGATCCGGTCCGGCGGCAGATCGAATCGGAAATCGGAACGGAGGGCCATCGAGGAGTCCCGGGAATCGCATGGCGGGGGGGCGGGAACGAGGTCGAATCCGCGCGCGCCCGAACGGCGGGAGGATCGCCCTGTGACCGCAACCGACGAATCGGCGTCGAAGGCTACATTCCTTCCTTCGCCGATTCCCAAATGCGGTCGAACTCCGCCAGGAACGTTCGCGCGGTCGGCACGTCCCGCAGAATGACGATGTTCTCGTGGTTCTCTTCGTCGGCGAGCACGGACCAGTTGTAGCTCCCCGTGGCCACCACCTGGTCGTCCACGATGAGCACCTTGTGGTGGAATTTCGCCGCCTCGGGGCCGTGGCCGGGCAGGTCGACGAAGCGGACGTCGATGCCCATCTTGGTCAGCTCTTCGTGAACGCTGATGCCGACCCGCTTGGCCTGCTCGGCATCCAAGAGCACGCGAATGCGGGCCTTGCTCTTCATGTTCCGCAGCCGGTTCATGAGGTCGCGCGAGGTGAATTGATAAAGCATGATGCGGATGTCCTTGCGCGCCGAGTCGATCTCTTCGCTGAGGGCCCTGTGGATGCCCCGGTCTTTTCCGGTGGGCGACAGGACGACCTTGATCTTTCCCCCGCCGGCCTGACCGTGGAGCGGGACCCACATGAACAGGGCCAGGGCCGCGCCCGCGGCGAAAGTGAGGACGAAGCGGCGAAGTTCGGCCCGCATGGATCGGTGCCTCCTGGAAAGGTCTGCGGTCGGCGGCCCGGCGGGCGCGCCCGGCGGGAAAGAGTCACCGTATCAGGCGTCGCCGTGGGGCGCAACCGGAATCGGGGACGATGACGCATGCTCCCGCCGCCCTTCCTACTTCTTGAGGAACAGCAGGGCGCCGATCACGAGCACGGCCACGCCCGCGCCGATCGCCCAGGTCGGAATCCCGCCGCCGCTCCCGCCCGACTTCGCGGTCGGCGCCTCGATCGTCAGCGATCCGCCGTCCACCGGGTAGATCCCCGGCGCCGGCGAACTCTTGTACACGCCGCGGATCGTCACGGTCTGCTCCGGGGCGATCCACGCCTCCCGCACCACCACCTCTCCGGTCGTCGACAGCAACCCCATCGCCTCCGGCTCGCCCATCATCGAGCGGATGGCGCGCTGGCCGTCCTGGGTCATCTTGCGGCCGCTGCGGGTGACTTCCTGGTCCCAGGCGTCGGCCTTCCATTTCAGTTGCTCGGGCTTGGCCGCCTTGGCAAAGACCTTGACCGTGCCGGTGCCGTCGGTCACGGTGAAGTCCGCCGCCAGTTCTTTCGCCCCTTTCTTCGGTCCCACCGTGTGCGACCCGTCGGACTGGCTCAGGCGAGCCTCGGTGCGCACCAGGGCCGCGCGCGTGCCGCTCAGGGGGGCCGTCACCGGGGCGTCGCAGCGAACCGTTCCCTGGACCGTGACCGGTCCGTCCTTGAGGTCCTTGATCGACACGGGGCCCGACGAGGTCTGGGCGAAACACAGGGCGGCCGCGCAGAGGAACAGGCCGGCCACGGTGAACGACGAGGGAAACGCGCGAACCATGGGCATGACTCACCTCCGGGTCTCGGCAGGACAAGGCAGGGTCGTGGCCGGAGTATATCCCCAGCCCGAAGGAAGTCGAGCAATTCGGAGCGGACCGCCCCACGGTTGACAGAGACGCCGGACGGACGCACAATCCAGGAATCCCCCCAGGCCCGCCCCGTCCGCCGCGCGCGAGATCCGTGCATGAACTACGCCGAGGATCCGGACGTCGCCCTCATGCTCGCCTTCCAGCGCGGGGACGACTCGGCGTTCTCCTCCCTCGTCCAGCGCTTCCAGCACACC
Source organism: uncultured Planctomycetia bacterium (assembly GCA_964632945.1). Lineage (GTDB taxonomy): Bacteria > Planctomycetota > MHYJ01 > WSZJ01 > CAZWCX01 > CAZWCX01. The sequence continues at coordinate 17,183 of CAZWCX010000035.1, forward strand.
GTCGTCGGCGTCATCTACCGCTACGTCGGCGATCGCGCGGAAGCGGAGGACCTGAGTCAGGACGTCTTTCTGCGGGTGTACAACGCGCGCAAGAGCTATTCGCCGCAGGCGAAGTTCACCACCTGGCTGTTCCGCATCGTGACCAACCTCTGCCTCAACGAGATCCGGGATCGCAAGCGGCACAGCATCCTCTCCCTCGCGCCGGACGAAATCCTCTCCCAGCATCCCGACCGTGCCGTGGAAGACGGCCCCGCGCAGGCCCTCACCGACGAGGAGATGCGGGCGGCGGTGAAGGCGGCCATCGAAGGGCTTCCCGACACGCAACGGATGGCGATCATCCTGGACAAGTACCACGATCTGTCCTACGAGGAGATCGGCTCCCGGATGAACCTCTCCGCTGCCGCCGTGAAGTCGCTCCTTTCCCGCGCCCGGGAGAACCTGCGCAAGCGCCTCGCCCCGCTGATGAAGCGGCAGGCCGGCGGGGCGTAGCGGAAACGGATTCCGCCCTACACGCGGACCCCGCTGCTCACCAGCCCGTAGATGCGGAACAGCCGGTCGCGCGTCCCCAGCAGTTCGAGGTCGCGCAGGCCGTGCGGATCGATCTCCTCGCGCAGCAGCCGGAGTTCTTCCGCGGTGGGAGCCGCCGTTTCCGGCAGGGGATCGCAGGCGGCCAGGGGGAAACCGGTCTGTTCCCTCACCTCCCGGAGGGTCTGTCCCGGATGGAGGGAGGCGACGCGAAGGCGGCCGTCGGCGAAGTCCAGGACGCACCGGTCGGTGATGACCCGGCGGGGTCCGGGAGACGTCGATCCGGGCCAGCGTCCCGCGGCGCCTTCGTCCGGGGGAAAACCGATGCCGCTGCGGAAGTCGATCCGCGCCGGGAAGGCATCCGGCGTGTGGCGGGGGACATACAGGTAGATCCGCGGCGAATAGTTGGTGACGTCGGCGATCCCGCCGCAGCCGGGCAGGCGGACGCGCGGCCGGCCGTAATCGCCGAGGCAGACATTGTTGAAATTCCCGCCCGCGTCGACCTGGGCGGGGCGAAAGAACTCCTTGGGACGATGCCAGGGCAGGATGCTGCAGGCGGCATCGGCGAAGCCCCAGGCCATCAGGCAACCGCGCAGGGTGTGCGCCTCGGGATCGGTGAGGGACACGCATCCGCCGCGAAACGTCAGTGAGTTTCCCACCGCGCACGCCAGGTAGGCCTCGGGCGCGTGGGTCCGCTTGGCGAGCAGGACCGCACCGGCGACGAGCGGCGTGGCGATCCCGTGCGCGACGACTTCGCCGTCCTCGATCAGGCGGGACATGGTGACGACCATCTGTTCCGCCGCGGTGATGCCGCTCATTCATGCTCCTTCCGGGCCGGGGCGGGTTCCGGTTGCCCATTGCCGGCTCCCGATTCCGTCACCCACTCGGTCCCGGCGAGCACCCCTTCCAGGTAGTCGTCGAACCGGCGCTCGAACAGCATGCGCATGTAGTTCAGAAACGCCATGGCCCGGACGCCGTGGACCGGATAGCAGGACCCCGGCGCCGCGCCCCCCGGAAGGTGTACGACGTGGGTCACGTCGATCCCCGCCACCGCGCACTCCCCCTCGGGCAGGTCCTCGGTCGGCACGATCTCCTCGGCGGACACGATGGTCACGTCCGCGAGGGTGGCCATTTCCCGATCCAGGGCCAGGTTGCCCGTGAGGACGGCATTGCCGCGCGCGTCCGCCTTCTGGGCGTGCAAGAGGACCGCGTCCGGCTTCAGGGCGGGGACGGCGAGGAGTTCCTCGCCGGTGTAGGGACAGCGCACCGTCTTCAGGTCGGGACGGACGCGGGGGATTTCGCTGCCGAGGATGCCGCGGATCGGCAGGAAACCGATGGTCGCCAGCGAGGCCCGGAGTCCGGCCGCCAGGGTCGCCTCGGTTTCCTCGACCACTTCGATCCCGCCGGCGCCCGCCTGCAGCGTGAACATCGGCGCCAACCCGAACGATTCCAGGCCGAAGTAGCAGGTCCGGACGCGCCGCACGCGGCCCGCGCCGACGAGCACGTCGCTCTCCAGGCCGAGCGTGAGCCCGAGGAGCGTCAAGTCGCGGGTCTTGCGGCGCAGCAGTTCGCGTACCAGGCCGAAGGGGCGGCGATAGAGGGTCATCCCCCCGATCCCCACGGTCATCCCGTCCTGCACCGAGGCGAGCGCGGTGGCGGCGTCGCACAGGCGATTCACGATTTCCTCCCCGAGGCGGGCTCTGGTACAACTATAGCGGTCGCCGGGCGGGCCTGTCGCGGGAATTCGCCCGGCTCGAGGAGGCACCGACATGCGTGCATGGCTGGTCGCGGTCGCGATCCTGGCGTCCGCCCTTCCCGTCGCGGCGGAGGATCGCGCCGCCGCGGACCCGACCCCGCGCGGATTCGAGTTCCGCCCATCCAAGTACGAAGGGACGCCGCGGTACCACGAGGTGCGATCCGCCGCCCCGACGTGGCGTGCCCGGGCCTTCGCCGACCTGCGGGATCGCCTCGGACTCGAATACGAGGACCGCGGCACCATTCTCGTCCGCTTCCAGGACCTCGCCCCGGACGGCGAGTCGACCCGGGACTCCCGCCTGGCGGAGCGCTTGACGGAGACGATTGACGGGGCGGAGACCGCGGTGGTCGTCCTCTACTGGGAGCACATCGTCACCGGCCAGGCCGACCCCCTGCAGGAGATGACGCACGAATTCGTGCATGCGATCCACCGGGAACACGTCCCGCGCGAAACCTACGTCGCCGTGCCGCGCTGGGTGCGCGAAGGGTTGGCTGTGTATGCCGCCGGACAGGGTCCGGCGCGCATCCGCTACCTCCTGCAGGATCGGATCGGGGAGGGGCCGGATTCGCTCGTCCAGGGGCTGGAGGAAGGCTCCCACGGCCTCGAGGATTATGCGGAGGACTACCTGGCCTTTCAATACATCGAAGACGAACACGGCGTCGCGGCGCTGCGGGCGATCGCCCGGGACATCGTCCACGGTCGGGGAGACTACCGGGAGGCGATCCATCGCCACACCGGCGAGGATTGGGAGCGGTATCGGGCGAACGCCCGCCGCTACTCCCGGACGACGGTTCGGCTCCTGGAGAAGGGGATCGCCCAGGTCTACGGGGAGGGGATCCGGCTCTACGACCAGGGACGACACGGGGAGGCGGCCGAGCGACTTGCGGCCTTTCTCGCCCTTCACCCCGATGCCTACTGCTCCGGCCTGGCGCGGTACTACCGGGCGAAGTGCGCGTTCCTCAGCGGGCGGTATGAGGAAGCACGCGACGGATTCCTCGACGTGCTCGCCCGCGACGCCGGCGGCATCGGACTGATCGACGAGGCGCTGTACTACGCCGGGCGGTGCCGGTTCGCGTGCGGGGATTGGGAGGGGGCGCTGCGGGACTTTCGCAGGGTGGTTCGGGACTTTCCCTATTCCGGCAGCGTCCCCGATGCCCGTCTGTATGCCGCCCACTCCCTGATCGAGTTGAAGCGGGACGAGGAAGCGCTTGCGCTGCTGGTGGCGCTGACGAGGGACGCTCCGAAAAGCGCGGCCGCGCGGGAGGCGCAGCCGATCCGGGAACGCCTCCTCGGCGATTTCGCGCGCCGGCATCGGGGGTGTCCGGAGAAGTAGCGGACCCCCCGCCGGCGCCCGCTGCGTACGACGACCCCATGACGCCATCGGGTGCCGCGCTTGACACCCCCCGGGGTCAGGGCTATAATCCGCCCCCCCATGGGATTCCCCACGGGGACAGCGACGGAACCCCCTTCCCGGGATGGATGCATGGCGAAGAACGTGGTCATCGTCGAGTCGCCGGCCAAGGCGAAAACGATCGGCAAGATCCTGGGCAAGGACTTCGTGGTCAAGGCCTGCATGGGCCACGTCCGCGACCTGCCCGAGCGCAAGTTCGGCATCGACATCGAGAACAACTTCGAGCCCGACTACAAGATCCTGAAAACGCGGGCCAAGACGATCTCCGAACTGAAGGCCGCGGCCAAGGGGGCGACCGCCGTCTACCTGGCGCCGGACCCGGATCGCGAAGGGGAAGCGATCGCCTGGCACCTGGTCGCCGCCCTCGCCCTGCCGAAGAAGGTCAAGGTCCACCGGGTCACCTTCAACGAGATCACGAAGAAGGCGGTCCAGGAGGCCTTCAAGACCCCCGGCGAAATCTCGATGGATCGCGTCTTTGCGCAGCAGGCGCGACGCTTCCTCGACCGCATCGTCGGCTACAAACTGAGCCCGCTGCTGTGGAAGAAGATCGCCCGCGGGCTGAGCGCCGGACGGGTGCAATCGGTCGCCGTGCGCCTGATCGTGGACCGGGAGAAGGAGATCCGCGCCTTCAAGGCCGAGGAGTACTGGCGGCTCGCCGCGCACCTCTTCCCCAAGCCCGGGGATCCGCAGGTGGCGCTCCACGAGGGGGACGTCGAACCGCGCCCGATCGTCGCCGAGCTGAAGAAGGTCGACGACAAGGAGGCGGATCTCAAGACCGGCCCACAGACCCACGCCCTGGTGGACGAGATCCGCGGCGGACCGTTCAAGATCGTCCGGGTCGAAAAGAAGGAGCGTTCCGAAGAGCCGCCTCCTCCCTTCACGACGAGCACGCTCCAGCAGCAGGCCTCGATCCGGCTCCGCTACACCACCAAGCGCACGATGGCGATTGCGCAGCAGTTGTACGAAGGCGTCGAGCTGGGCTCCGAGGGCGCGGTCGGCTTGATCACGTACATGCGTACCGACTCCGTGCGCATCTCCGACGACGCGCTGAGGGAGATGCGCGATTACATTGGAGAGCGGTTCGGCGGCGAGAACCTGAATCCCGAAGTGCGTCGCTTCAAGTCGCGCTCCGGGGCGCAGGAAGCGCACGAGGCCGTGCGCCCGACCAGCGTGAAACTCGACCCGGACTCGATCGCCCAGTACCTGTCGTTCGACCAGCTCAAGCTGTACCGGATGATCTGGAAGCGGTTCGTTTCCACCCAGATGTCGCCGGCGGTCTACCTGAACACCGACGCCGAAGTCCAGTCCGGGCGGGCGACGTTCCAGGCGCGCGGCCGCGAACTGAAATTTCCCGGCTACACGCTCGTGGCCGGCCATCGGCTCAAGAAGGACGAGCAGATCCTCCCCCCGCTCCGCGAGGGGCAGATCCTGAATCTCAAGGAGCTGCTGCCGACCCAGCACTTCACCCAGCCGCCCCCGCGATTCACCGAAGCGACGCTGGTCAAGGCGCTGGAGAAGAACGGCATCGGCCGGCCGAGCACGTACGCCCCGATCATCAGCACGATCCAGGAGCGCGGCTACGTCCGTTCCGAGGACCGCAAGCTCCACGCCACCGACCTGGGGATGCTGGTGACCGACAAGCTCATCAAGTTCTTCAACGACATCATGGACAGCGACTTCACCTCGCAGATGGAAGAGAAGCTCGACCTGATCGAGGATGCCAAGGTCCAGTGGCAGGAGGTCCTGAGCCAGTTCTACACGCTCTTCCAGAAGGACCTCGACAAGGCGACCGCGGACATGGAGTCCGAGCGCGGGCACACGCCCGAGGGCACTCCCCCGTGCGAGAAGTGCAGCAAGCCGATGGTCGTGCGCTGGAACAAGATGGGCCAGTTCCTCGGTTGCAGCGGCTTCCCCGAGTGCAAGCAGACGCGCGGGATCAACCCGCCGGAGATGAGCGAGGAGAAGTGCGAGAAGTGCGGCAAGGACATGGTGGTCCGCTCGGGCCGGAACGGCCGCTTCCTCGCCTGTTCCGGCTACCCCGACTGTCGCAACACCAAATCGATCCACGTCGACAAGGGCGCGCTCCTGGTGATCGACGAGAAGTGCGACAAGTGCGGCACGGAGATGGTGGTGCGCCGCGGACGGCGGGGGCGGTTCCTCGCCTGCAAGGCCTACCCGGACTGCAAGAACACCAAGCCGCTGCCGAAGGCGGCCGACCTCCGCGCGGCCGCCGCCGCGGCCAACCCCGGCGCCGCCGCGGCCGAGGAGGAAGGCGAGCCGGCCGAGGGCGAAGAACTCGAATAGCCGCCCGGAGAGGCCCGACGATGCCGCAGGAATCCATCCTTTTCGGCAGCATCGCCGTCGCTCTCGGCAAGGTCACCGCGGACCAGCTCCGTCGCGGGCTCGAGCTCCAGCAGGAGTGGGCGCGGATCGGAGTCCGCAAGCCGATCGGCGAGATTCTCAAGGAGCAGGGCCACCTGGACGACCGGGGCATCCGCGAGGTCCTGCACGCCCAAGCCTACAAGGAAAAGCGACTGGAAAGCCGCGACTACGGCCGGATCGCGCGGGAGTGCGGGTTCGTGTCCGCGGATCGGACCGAGGAGGCGCTGCGGGCGCAAAAGGAGGCGTACCGGGGCGGACACGGCCTGGTGTCGCTCGGACGCATCCTGCTGGATCGCGGGTGGATCGAGTCGCAGCAGCACGCCTCGGTGATGCGCGCGCTGAACCGGATCCACGGCCGGGAAGGGACGGTCGCCTCGACGACGTCGGTGCTCTACGGCGTCAAGGAGTGCCCGGGCTGTTTCGAGTTCATCGACTTCCGGGCCGAGCGGTGCGATCGATGCAACATCTTCCTCGGTGAGGTGACGGTCCGACCCGAGTGTCCGGCGTGTCACCAGGCGCAGGAACCGGGCGGGGAATTCTGCGCGCACTGCGGCGCCAACCTGGTGACGGGTCGGCAGCCCTCGACCCGCCGCGACACTCCGTGCGGCGAGTGCGGCGCGCTGCTGGCCGACGGGCAGGAACAATGTTATCGTTGCGGCACTCGACGGCCGGCGCCCCCGTTGCGACGCGCGGCCGGGTGGCTGGTCGCCCACGCGGCGCCGATCGTCGGCTCCGCGGCCGGGAAGATCCTCCTGGCGGCGCTGCTCCTGGGCCTGGGGGTCGCCCTCTTCCATCTTCCGGAGATCGGCCGCGCGGCACGGGCGGTGATGCTGGGCGCGGACCGGACCCGGCTGGACCGCGCGTTGTCGGACCTGTGCGCGGCGCTGGTGTATGCCGACGACCGCGGGGTCCGGGCGGTGATGGATCCGGCCTGGGTCGTGGCTCCCGCCGCCGCGGACGAGACTGCGGTCGCCGCCCGTGATCGCCTTTTTCGCGCGGTCCTGCACGCGCCGTCATCCATGGAGGAGATCGTGGTGGCGTCCGCCGAAGTGGAACAGTCGCGCATTGAGGGAGACGAGGCGGTGGCCTACGTCCGCGTGGAAGCGCGCATCAGGACCTCGCGGGAGGCGGATCCCGAAGCCGCCCTGGCGGAACTCTGGGCCTCCGTGCAGGGGTCGACTTCCGAGGGGGGTGGACGCGGGCACGTGCGCCGCCGGCTGACCTGGCGCTGGGGAAGGCACGGCGACCGCTGGGTCCTGAGGGAGAAGTAGGACTTGGCCGCCGACGACAAACATGACTTGGCCGCGGTCTGCTCGCTCTTCTGTCCCGGCCTCGGGCAGGTGGTCAAGGGCGAGTTCGCCAAGGCCGCCGCGTTCTTCGGCGGGTCGCTGCTCTGCCTACCGCTCGCGCTGATCTTCTGGCCTTGGAGCGTGATCGACGCGTACAACTACACGGCGCCCGCACGGGCGGCGCTGCCGGCCGGCGCGGGCGCGGCCGCCGGTCCGCCGGATCCGTTGGCCGACCTGCCGCCGATCGCCACCGGCGCGTACAAGGCGCTCGGGCTGGTCGTCTTCCTGCTCGGGCTGGGGGCGATGTGGGTGCTGAATCTTCCGTCCTGGACGTCGGTGGCGGCGTACGTGCCGTGGTGGGTCGGCCTGTTCCCCGTCGCCTTCGGCGGTTCGATGGTGGCGCGCGCGTTCCGCGTGGACGTGGACTGCCGCCGGGAACGGGAGCGGCGGAGGATCGCGAGACTGGAGCGGGACGTCCTCCGACTGGCGCAGCGCCGAAACGGGCGCGTGACCTCCGTCGACGTCGCCACCGAGTGCGGCTCCTCGCTCGACGAGGCGCGCGAACTTCTCGACCGGCTCGCCCGCAAAGGGCACGTGGGTGTGACGGTTTCGGACGACGGCGTATTCGTCTACAAGGTCCTCGACATGGTCCCGGAGATCGTCGCACCCTCCGCGGGACCGTCCGCAGTCTTGCCTGAACCCCTTCCGGAACGACCCCCGGACGCAGACCCGCCGCAGAAGGTGACTTCATGAAGATCCTCGGCATCCATGACGGACACAATGCCGCCGCCGCGCTCCTGGTCGACGGGCGCGTGGTCGCCGCGGTCCAGGAGGAACGGCTCACGCGCGTGAAGAACTGGTTCGGCTTCCCCGAGGGCTCGATCCGCAAGGTCCTCGAGCTCGGCGGCTGCCGGATCGAGGACCTGGATGCCGCGGTCTTCAACGGCCATCACATGCCCTACCCGAAGACCCGCGAGGAGATTCTCCGCGAATACGGGGAAACCGGTTCCCTCAAGACCACGCTCAAGCGCGCCCTCAAGGGGATCGGCCTTCGGACCCTGCACACCGAACGCCGGAAGCGCGAACGGCTGGCCGCCGCGGTCGCGCTGGGGCTGCCCAAGGAGAAGGTAGAGTTCGTCGACCACCACACCTGCCATGCGGCCGCGGCCTACTACGGACAGGCGAATCTCGAGGACCCCGTGCTGGTCCTGACCAACGACGGGGCCGGCGACGGCCTGTGCGCCACCGTCTCGGTCGGACGCAACGGCAAGCTCGACCGCCGCGCCGCCGTTCCGGAGGCCGATTCGATCGGCAACCTCTACGCCATGACCACGTTCCTGATGGGCATGGTCCCGCTGGAACACGAATACAAGCTGATGGGCCTGGCCCCCTACGCCCCGGAGAAGGGGCGCGACGCCGTCAGCGCCGACCTGCGCCGCCTGATGTCCTTCCCGTCCGATCCGCCCTGCATCTGGAAGCGCAATCCCGGGTGCCCGGCCACCTACTACAGCTACGAGTTCCTCACCGACCTCTTCCGGCTCAAGCGTTTCGACTGGATCGCGGCCGGACTCCAGGACTTCACCGAGCGGATGCTGACCGAATGGGTGACCCGCTGCATCCGCAAGACCGGCGTTCGCAAGGTGGCGCTCTCCGGCGGCGTGTTCATGAACGTCAAGGCCAACCAGCTCATCCTGGCGCTGGACGACGTCGAATCGCTGTTCGTCTTCCCCTCCTGCGGCGACGAGACCAACGCCCTCGGCGCCGCCTGGTGGAAACACGCGCAGGAATCGCTCAAGCGCGGCGACGGTCCCGGCACCCATCCGATCGCGGCATTCACGCTCGGCAGCGAGTTCTCTCCCGAGCAGATCGGTCGGGCGGTCGAAGCCTTCCTGGCGGAGGAGAAGGGGAAGCGATCGTACACGGTGACGCAGCCGGACGACCTGGAGGACGCGGTCGCCGCGTTGCTGGAGAAGGGGGAGGTGGTGGCCCGATTCGCCGGACGAGCCGAATTCGGCGCGCGCGCGCTCGGCAACCGTTCGATTCTGGCCAATCCGTCCCTCCCCGACGTGGTGCGCACCATCAACGAGATGATCAAGAGTCGCGATTTCTGGATGCCGTTCGCCCCCTCCATCCTCTCCGAGCGCATGAACGACTACGTCCTCAACCCGAAGCGTGTGCCCGGTCCCTACATGATCCTTTGCTACAACACCACCGATCGGCGCAACGAAATCAAGTCCGCATTGCACCCGTACGACGGCACCGCACGACCCCAGGAAGTGATCGCCGATTGGAACCCGCGCTACCACCGGCTGATTTCCGCCTTCGAGAAACGAACCGGCATCGGCGCGGTCCTGAACACGTCGTTCAACCTGCACGGCTACCCCATCGTGGAGACCCCGAAGGACGCGCTGGAGGTGCTGCGGGATTCGGGCCTGCGCTGGCTCTCGCTGGGCCCCCTCCTCGTCGCCAAGTCGTGAAACCGGGCCTGCCTCCGCGGCCCGGAGCGCAACCAACCCGTGACCCCCGGGCGCCCTTCGTGCTATTCGTGACGGCATGTGCGGAATCGCAGGCTACCTGTCGTTCGACCCGACGCTCCCCATCCCGGCGGGCGCGCTGGCCGCGATGACCCGCCGGCTCGCGCACCGGGGCCCCGACGACGAGGGCCTGCTCACGCTGGCGGGCGGACGCCTCGAACTCGACGGCGCGCCGGTTTCCCCCGCCCCGCCCCTGCCGACCGACCTCCACGCCGGACTCGGCCACCGGCGGCTGTCGATCCTGGACCTCTCCCCCGCCGGACACAATCCCCTCCCCAATGAGGACGCCTCGATCTGGATCACCTACAACGGGGAAACCTACAACTTCCCCGACCTAAGGAACGGGCTGGAGGCGACGGGCCACCGGTTCCGCTCCCGGACCGACACCGAATGCCTGGTCCACCTGTACGAAGAGGCGGGGGACGACCTGGTTCTGCGCCTGCGCGGCATGTATGCCTTCGCCCTCCTCGACGCCCGCCGCGGCCGCCTCCTGCTCGCCCGCGATCGCCTCGGCAAGAAGCCGGTATTCTGGACGGTCCCCCCCGGGACCCGGACGATCCTGTTCTCCAGCGAAGTGAAGGGGTTGCTCGCGGCGCTTCCCCGCACACCCGCCATCGACCCGGACGGACTGGACCAACTGCTGACCTTCGGCTACGTGCCGGCCCCGGCAACCCTGCTCGAAGGCGTGTTCGCCCTCCCCCCCGGACACCGGCTGACGTTCGACCGCTCCGGCACGCCGGCCGTCTCCGCGTACTGGAGCCCGACGGCGTTCCTCGAGAGCCGCGCCGAGGTCGCCGCCGATCGGACGATCGAGGACTCCTTCCTGGCCCGGTTCGAGGAGTCGGTCCGACTGCGCATGGTCGCGGATGTCCCGGTGGGCGCTTTCCTGAGCGGCGGCATCGATTCGAGCCTGGTCGTGGCGGCGATGGCGCGTCTCTCGCCGCGGCCGATCAAGACCTTCTCCATCGGATTCGACACGCCGGGGTACGACGAGCGTCCGCACGCCCGCGCGGTGGCCCGACACTTCGGCACCGAGCATCACGAAGAAGTGGTCCGCCCGGCCGACGTGGACGAGACGCTCCAGACGATCGTCCACCACACCGACGAGGGGTTCGCCGACTCCTCCGCACTGCCGACCTGGTTCGTCTCGCGCCTGGCGCGCCGGGAGGTCACCGTGGCGCTGTCCGGGGACGGCGGCGACGAGCTCTTCGCCGGGTACACGCATTACCTGGGCGAACGGATCGCTCGCCAGTTCGAACGACTGCCGCTGCCGATCCGGTGGATGCTGCCCGGGTTCACCGAGGCCTTGGCCCGGGCCCCGGGAGTGCCTGCGCGCGCCGCCTGGAGCCGGGCGGGACGCGTGTTGCGGGACAGCCAGGTGGACATGGCCGAGCGCTTCTACCGGAAGCGATCCCTGCTCCGCGACGCCGACCGTCGCGCCCTCTATCGTCCGGAATTCGCCGCGCGGCTCTCCGACCGGCCGCGCGCGGTGGTGCGGGAGTTCCACCGGGAGGTCGCCCGGTGCGATGACTTCGTGCGCCAGATCGCGTGCATGGACCTGCGGTTCTACCTTCCCCACGACATGCTGATGAAGGTCGACCACGCATCGATGGCCTGTTCGCTGGAGGTGCGCACGCCGTTCCTGGACCATCCCCTGGTCGAATTCGCGCTCTCCCTGCCGACCCGACTCAAACTCCAGGGATGGACGACGAAGGTGCTGTTGCGCCGGCTCGCGCGCCGCCTGCTCCCGCCCGGGATCGCGGGCCGGAAGAAACAGGGGTTCGGCGTCCCCCTCGCGGCATGGTTCCGCGACGACCTGGCGGCCTACGCGCGCGCCCGCCTGACCGCCCCGGGGGCGCGCATCGGCGCCTTCTTCGATCCGACCGCGGTGGCGGCTCTCCTCGACCGCCACGCGTCCGGGCGGGTCGATGCGGGGCACGGCGTGTGGACCCTGCTGTGCGTGGAAACCTGGCTGCGCCTGTTCGCCGGTTGATGCGGAGCCCCGCGTCCATGTCGGACCCCCCCGCCGCGCTGCACGTGGTCCTGGTCGCGCCCGAGATCCCCTGGAACACGGGGAACGCCGGCCGGACCTGCCTCGCCGCCGGCGCGCACCTGCACCTGATCCGTCCGCTCGGTTTCTCCGTCGACGAGCACGCGGTCAAGCGGGCCGGCGTGCATCACTGGCGGGACATCCGTCCGACGGTGTGGGACCGGTGGGAAGCGTTCGAGGCGGCGCTTCCCGGGCTGGGAGAGCCGTTCTACTTCAGTGCAACCGCGGCGAAGGACCTGCGCGAGGCCCGCTTCCCCGCACGGGCGGTGCTCGTCTTCGGCAACGAAAGCCGCGGGTTGCCGGAGGAAATCCGGCTCCGGAATCCGGGGCGAACCTACGCCATCCCGATGCGCGAGAAGCCCGGGATCTCGCTCAACCTGTCCACCGCGGTCGGCATCGCGCTGTACGAGGTGCTCCGTCAGCGCCCCCGGGCAGCGCCTCCCACGGCCTAACCCACGACCCGGATGGCGGGCGTCGCTTGCGGGCGTTCGTGCGACGGCTACAATGCGGGCACGCGTCTCGGACCCGCCGAGCGGCCGGTCCGATCGGACGCAGGGAGTTTCCGTTCTGGAGGTGTCCCCATGCGTTCCCCCACCTGGACGAGCGCCGCGATCCTGTTCTTTCTGATGCTGGCTTGCCTCTTGCTGGCCGTCGCCACCTCCCGGGTCGGCGTCGACGCGCAGGAGCAGGTCCGGGAACGCTTCCGCCTTCATGAGACGGGCTCGGCCGGGCTGGTCCTCTTCGACACGGAAACCGGGACCATCCACACGTTCGCCCAGAAGGACACGGGAAACGTGCCGAAGGCGGAAGACTGGGCGCGGGGCCTGGTGAAGCGGCGCGAGATCCGCTGAGCGGGTTTCCCGGCGACCGACGGGTCCGCACGAATCCCCCCGGGAGGTCGCCGCGACCGCTTCCTGCACGACCCGGCCCGACGGGGGCGCGACGGCGTGCACGGACGGTTTGATTGCGCCCCCTCCGCGGCGCCGCTACAATGCCGCCTCATGTGCGGCATCACCGGTTTCCGACGAATCCAGGCCGACGCCCCGTTCCCGGGACCCGCGGACCTCGAGGCCATGACCGGCGCGCTCGCCCATCGAGGGCCGGACGGCGCAGGGACCTTCTACGACCCGGCGGCCGGGATCGCGCTCGGGCACCGCCGGCTCTCCATCATCGACGTCGAGGGCGGGAGTCAGCCGATCCCGGGGGCCGACGGGCGGTCTCAGGTAATCCTGAACGGCGAGATCTACAATTACCGCGAATTGCGCTCGGAACTGGAGGGTCGTGGCCGCGCCTTCCGCACCCGGAGCGACACGGAGGTCATCCTCGCGGGATACGAGGCCTGGGGTCTCGAGGTGCTGCGGCGCCTCAACGGGATCTATGCCTTCGCGATTTGGGACGCGCGGGAGCGCCGACTCGTGGTCGCGCGGGACCCCGTCGGGGTCAAGCCGGTCTACTGGCGCGAGCACGCCGGCTGCGTCGCCTTCGCCTCGGAGGTGCGGGCGCTGCTCCGGCTGCCCTGGCCACGGCCCGGGCTCGATCCGGCGGCGCTCGGCCGCTACCTCGCCTTCCGATACGTCCCCTCCCCGCTCACGCTCTATTCGGGAATTCGGCGGCTGCCGCCGGGAGGCCTGCTGCTGGCCGACCCGGGCGGGGTCGCAGTCGAAAGCCGGACCGCCGCCCCGCCCACGATCGACTCGGGGCGCGGCGCCCGGGAGTGGGTGACCGAATTTTCCGACCGCCTGGCGGGCGCGGTCAAACGCCAGATGGTCTCCGATGTCCCCGTCGGCGCGCTCCTGAGCGGCGGGCTGGACTCCGCCGTCATCGTCCACCACATGCGCGCCGCAGCCGCCGGACCGGTGCGCACGTTCACCGTCGGCTTCACCGACGAGGGCGAAGCCTCCGAACTCCCGGACGCCCGCGAGACGGCACGAAGGCTCGGGACGGAACACGTCGAGGTTTGCCTTCCGCCCGACGACTTCCGGCTCGGCCTGGCTCGCGCCATCGAGCAGGTCGAGGAGCCGATCTCCTCGTCCTCGGCCCTCGCCCTGCAGGCCGTGTGCCGGGAGGCCCGCCGCCACGTGAAGGTGGTCCTGACCGGACAGGGGGCGGACGAGCCCCTGGGGGGATACGACCGGTACCTGGGCGAGCGATATGCCCACCTCGTCCGCTGGATCCCGCGACTGTTGCGCGAAACCGTGGCCCTGCCGGCCGTACGCGCGCTGACGCGGAGTGAGAAGCCGCGCCGCGCCCTCGAATCGCTCGGGGAGTCGGATCCGGCGCGGCGGTTCGTCCGCGTCTACAACGTCTTTCCCGCGGGATTCGCGGCCGCGGCCGTGCGCCCGGAGTGGCGGGACTCGGTATTGGCCGAGTCTCCGGAAGAGGTGGTGGACGACCGGCGGGCCCCCGCGCGTCATCTCCCTCCGGTCGCCCAGATGATGTACGTCGATACGCGGATGTGGCTCCCCGACGACCTGCTGCTCTACGGGGACAAGATGTCGATGGCCTGTGGCCTGGAGCTGCGCGTCCCCTATCTGGACCTGGACCTGTTGGCCTTCCTCGAGACCGTCCCGCCGCCCTTCCGGATCCGCGGGCGCACCGGGAAGTGGCTCCTCAAGGAGGCGGCCCGGCAATGGTTTCCGCCGGCGTTCGTGAACCGGCCGAAACGCGGCTTCGCGCCGCCGCTGGACGTCTGGTTCCGCACCTCGCTGCGGGAGTACCTCCGCGATCACCTCCTGGCGCCGGATGCGCGCGTGCGCGCCTGGTTGGAGACCGCTCCCGTCGAAGCCCTCGTCTCCGAACATGTCCAAGGAACGGCCGACCACCACCGCGCACTGTTCACCCTCTTGTCCCTGGAGATCTGGGCGCGCCGCTTCCTCGATGGGGGCGACCCGACGTGAGGATCTGGATCGACCTGGCCAATTCGCCGCACGTCCTGTTTTTTCGCCCGCTCCTGCGGATCTTCCGGGAGCGCGGACACGAAGTGACGCTGACGGCGCGCGATTTCGCGCAGACCGTATCGCTGGCGCGGAAGTTCGACATGGACTGCGCCGTGATCGGCCGGCATGGGGGCGCCAACCGGCTCGTGAAGGTATTCAACCTCCTCGGCCGCGCCGGCGCCCTCCGGGACTTCGCCCGCGAAAAACGCGTTGACCTGGCGGTCAGCCACAACAGCTACGCGCAGGCGGTGGCCGCGTGGCGCCTGGGTATTCCCTGCGCGACCCTGATGGACTACGAGTTCCAGCCCGCCAACCACGTGGCGTTCCGGCTCGCGGACCGCGTCATCGTGCCCCGCGTGTTTCCCGAGGACGATCTGCGGCGGTGCGGCGCGACGCCCGATCGCGTGGCCACCTATGACGGCCTCAAGGAGGAGATCTATCTCTCGGACTTCGAGCCGCGGCCCGGCGGACTCGAGGTTCCCGTGGAACCGTGCGCGCCCCGAATCGGACAGCCGGCGGAGCGAACCGTGCTCTACCTCGGGCAGGAGGAACGGGTCGTCGTCGTCCTGCGTCCGCCGCCCACCATGGCGGCCTACCATTCGTTCGAGAATCCGCTCTTTCCCCGCGTGCTGGAACGGTTGGCGGAGCGCGAAGACACCGTCGGCATCCTGCTCGCGCGCACGCCGGAGCAGCAGGCGGAGTATCGAACGCTGGGCCCGCGCAACGTGGTTCTTCCGCTCGAGCCCCTGGACGGTCCCGAGGCGATGAGCCACGCCGACCTGGTGATCAGCGCCGGCGGAACCATGAACCGGGAGGCGGCGGTCCTGGGGACGCCGGCCGCCACGATCTTCACGGGGACGATCGGCGCGGTGGATCGCCGCCTGATCGAGGAGGGAAAGGTGTCGGCGCTGCGGACCGCGGAGGACGTCGCCCGGCTCGAATTCCGCCGTAAGGTCCCGGGGCTGCGGATGCGCAATCCGGGGCTCGTCGGCGAGGTGGCGAACCTGATCCTGGGGACGCTGCGGCCCTCCCCCTGAGCCGCCGGTGTACGACCCGCGTCGCTTGACCGGCCGCTGCGAACGGTCCTAGAATGAGCCGTGTCCACCCGGACGCCGGCCCCCCGGCGCGAACCCCGCGAAGTACGAGGAGACGGGGCGAACGAATGGAACCCACCCTGCCGGTTCCCCCGGGCGCCGGGCTGCCGAGCGAACGCCTGCCGGAGCGGTTGCGGACCTGCCTGTCCCGCCTCGATCGGAAGGACCCGCTGCGGGACGGCGGCGAAACCATCGCCGTCCTGATGGAGGCCGGCGCGCAAGCCGAGGCCCGCGCGCTTCTCGATGCGGCGTGGTCGACGGCGACCGTCGCCGGCGCCGCCGCGCGTCTCCGCTGCCATCTCCTGGAGGCGCTGTTCGAGCTCACCCAGGGAGATCGAAGCGCGGCCCGGCAACAGCTGGGACGCGCGCTGGAAGTACCCGTCGATCTAGCCGTGGATGTCCCGCTCCGGATCCTCCGCGCCGGGGTCGGCATCCAGGTGTCCCTGGCGACCAACGATCTTGCGGAATCCGAGGAGTTCGTCCGGGATCTCCGCGAGTCGGCCACCTCGGAGTCGGCCGACATGCTGAGCGGCAATCTCGCGCTCTGGAACGCGGAACTGGCGCTGCGCAAGGGCCAGATCGCCCACGCCGACCGCATGATCCGTAGCCTTCCGGCCGGGGACGGAGCGGACGGAGGGAGCGCCTGGAGGATCCAGCGACTCCGCGGCGAACTGGCGCTCTTCCGCGGCGACGTCCAGGGGGCGCTGGCGCGCCTGGAAGACGCGAATCGCGCCATGGAACGCGTGGCCGAATCGCTGCCCGCGGAGTACCGGCGCGGATACCTCGATGGCCCGGCCCGGCAGGCCATGGGTGCGCGACTGGCCGAGATCGGCCGGAAGGGAGCCGCCTCGACGGTGCTCGGACTGCCGCAGGTCGCGGTCGACGCGGTCCCGACCGCCGGGCTGATGACCACCTTCGGCGCGCTCCTGCAGGGCGTCCTCGATCTCGGCCGCCAGGGCAACCTGGACGCGCTCCTCGATCGGGCCCTCGACGCCATGGTGCGATTCTCGGACGCGCGTCGCGGCCTCATCGTGCTGGTCGACGGCGGGGCGGTGCGCGTCCAGCGGGCGCGCCACCGGGAGCACCGTCCGCTCGACGAGGACGAGTTGCAGCTGTCCCGGTCGATCGCGCTGCGGGTCGCGAGCGACGGACGCCCCGTCCTCCTCGATGACGCATCGGCCAGCGACGAGTACGGCCAGAGGGAAAGCGTGGTCGCCTACAAACTGCGCTCGGTCTTGTGCGTTCCCCTCCTCCTGGAAGGCCAGAAACGGGGAGCGATCTACCTCGACGATCCGGGGCGGGAGGCCGTGTTCTCCGCCGGAATGCTCGACGCCGTGCAGGTCCTCGCCACCCACGCGGCGCTCGCCATGGAACACGCGCGGCTCCTGTCGCGCATCACCCGCGACCAGTTGACGGGCGCCTACACCCACGCGTTCCTGCACGAGCAGATCGCCAACGCGGTCTCGTCCGCGCAGCGGCACCGCCGGTCCTGCGGACTGATCATGGTCGACCTCGACCATTTCAAGGGGATCAACGACACCTACGGACACGATTTCGGCAATGAAGTGCTCCGGCAGGTGGCGCGCCGACTTCAAGAGGACGTGCGCGGCTCCGACACCGTCGCCCTGCGCCGCACCGGCACCGGGTCCGGAGAGCCTGCGGTCGACCCGCGCATGCTCGGCCGCTTCGGCGGCGACGAATTCGAGGTGCTGCTCACCGACACGGGCCCGGACGGACTTCGCATCGTCGCCGAACGGTTCCTGAAAGCGATTCAGACCCTGGTGATCCGGGCGGGCGACGTGCGCGTCCCGATTTCGGCGAGCGTCGGCGGCGCGTGCTTCCCCGATCACGCCCGGGATGCCCAGGCCCTGTTCCGACGCGCCGATGAGGCCCTCTATACCGCCAAGCGAGACGGCCGCAACGTCTTCCGCATGGCCCCCCCGGAGGCGCCATGAAAGTCCTCCAGGTGGTCGGCGCGCGCCCGAACTTCATGAAGGCGGCGCCCATCCTCCGCGCCCTCCGCTCCCGCCCCGGATGCTCCGCCGTCCTCGTCCACACCGGACAGCACTACGATCTCTCCATGTCCGACGCCTTTTTCCGCGACCTCGAAATGCCCGAACCGGACGTCCACCTGGGCGTGGGTTCGGCCAGTCATGCCGTGCAGACCGCGCGGATCCTCACCGCCTTCGAACCGGTGGTCGAGCGCGAAAAACCGGACGCCGTGGTCGTCGTCGGCGACGTCAACTCGACCCTGGCGTGCGCGCTCGTCGCCGCCAAACTGGTCGTCCCCGTGGTCCACGTCGAAGCGGGCCTGCGCAGCCGGGACCGGACCATGCCCGAGGAAATCAACCGCCTCCTCACCGACGCGATTTCGGAACTCCTGCTCACCCCGAGCGCGGACGCCGACGCGGCCCTCCGGGCGGAGGGGATCCCCGCCGCCCGGATCCGCCGCGTGGGCAATGTGATGATCGACTCCCTGCTGCGCCATCTCCCGCAGGCCGAAGGCTCCGCGTACCCGTCCGCCCTCGGTCTGACCGGTCAGCGCTATGCGGTCATGACCCTGCACCGGCCGAGCAACGTCGACCAACCGGAGATCCTGCGCGGCATTCTCGAGGGTCTCGACGGCCTCTCCCGCGCAATGCCCGTGGTGTTCCCCGCCCACCCGCGCACGGTGAAACGACTCGCCGCCTCGGGCCTCCACGAGCAGTTCCTCGACCGCACCGGCGCGACCGCGAAGATCACCCCCCTCCAGGAAGGTGTGATCCTGGTCGATCCGGCGGGGTACCTCGACTTCCTCGCCCTCATGAAGGGGGCGTGCGTGGCCATCACGGATTCCGGCGGCGTCCAGGAAGAAACGACCGTGCTGGGAATTCCCTGCCTGACGGTGCGGGAAAACACGGAACGCCCGGTCACCGTGACCGAGGGCACGAACACCGTCGTCGGAACGGATCCGTCCCGGATCCGGACCGCTTGCGCGGCCGTCCTCTCCGGACGGCCGAAGAAAGGCCGAGTCCCCGAACTGTGGGACGGGCACGCCGCCGAACGAATCGTCGATGCAATCCTGGCGGCAGAATTCTGTCGAGATTGATCGGTTTCTTCGCTGCGGAGGCGACGCCGGACGACCGCTTCCGTGACCACCGATTCGGGAGAGCATCATGGGCGAAACCAGGAAGCCCGCCAGCGAGACGAAGCCGCCGCAGGGTCGCGACCCGATGACCCGCAACCTGGCTACCTTTCGATCACCGCTGAAGGCCGATTGGGAGGATGCCTGGGTCGGCATGGAACCCACCTTCCAGAGCCGGAAGTCGGTTCAAATGTGGCACGAAATGGCGTCGCAGCCCGGCGGAGAAGATGCCTACTTCACCAGCAAGTACATGCTCGAGACCCAGCGGGAAATCGCCGAAGAGATCCAGAAGAAGTACGAGAAAAAGTCCCGCGACGGGGACAAGGCCTACTGCCTGTTCCAGAGCGTGAAACTCGAGACGGAACTCGACCAGTGGAAGGTTACGCGACAGAACCTGAAGTTCAAATGGCGGGACACCGATCTCCCTGCGTTCGAAGTGAAATGGACGATCGACCCGGAGACGTTCGAGTACAGCATCAAGCCCGTCCCCCTGGTCTGGTTTTACGACGAGCGCTTCGTCCGGTTTCTCGAGGAGTTCCTCTGGGAAGTGCCGGTCAAGCACGGGCTCACGCCGTCCATCGCCCACGGAGGAGCGCAATTCTCGTTGTCGGCGAAGACCTTTCTCGGCGGAAGCCTCCTCGCGGACGACATCGCCACCAAGTTGAACCACCCGGAACTCTCGACCTGGATCCTGGATTGGCCGAATCCCGATGATCGACCGTTTCGCGCCACCCGCAACCGTTTCGCTGCCTTCCGCCGCGTCCTGGACGCCTACTGGGCCGGCGGGTTCCACCCGCGCGCAATCGGTACCCTCACGGCCGAGGACGTCTACCTGGATCGGGGTTGGGGCCCCGCGCCCGACCCTCCCCCGTCGCTGGTGAATCCGCAAGCGGGCCCCACAGGCTCGCCCATCGACGTGTTTCGAAACAACTTCGCGTTCGGTCGAGCCATCCGTTCGCAGGCCCAGATCGTCCACCCCGGGTATTGGCAGTCCGCGCACCCGGCCGAAGAGGGGTATCGATCCGACCAGATCGGGCGGTACAGCGAGGGGAACCTGAACCGGCTGCAGATCTGCGGCGAATTCCACGTCAAGAGCGGGAAGGTGCTCGATCCCGAGCGCATCCCGGAGGCCGCCATGCCGCTGGATCCGGGCATGCTGTACGACGAGGCAAGCTGGGAGAACCGCGGTCAGATGGGACGCACCAGCGCCCGGGACTTCGTCGAGGCGCTCCTGCTCGACGTCCATCACGCCCGGTACCTTCAGGCACACCCGCACGTGCGCGTGATCCCCAGCCTGCTCCAGGACCAGATCCTCGGGGACGCCGAGGCGACGGTGAAGAAGTTCGCCGGCGAGAAAGTGCTCGGACGCTTGCGAGCCGAGGCGCGCAAGGCCAACCTCGAGGCCTCCCGCAACCGGCTGAAGTCGGACTGGATCGAACCGGAGACGCTCTTCTGGGCCGCGTGGCGGGCGCTGCCGGCGGGAGAAAAGGCCGCTCTCGCCCGGGAGGTCGTCACCGGATTCGTCGAGCGGGTGGAGCAGGCCGCCTCGGTCGACCGTCGCACCGACCGGCCGCCGGACCCGATGGAGTGGCACCGCCACCGGATTCATCCGGAGATCTGGAAGGCCCTCGAGGCCGCTCGCCCGACGAAAAAGCCGGGCGACCCGGTCGGGCGCGAATGGGAGGCCTGGAACTCGGCCCGGGATCGCTACCGGTCGCGACGACCGGAGTTCTCCCAGACGGGAATGAAGGCTCCCTGGGAGTAGCGGGCAGCCTTGCGCCGGCAGCCGCGTCTCCCCCCGGGGGCGCACGGCGCGACCGGACCTCGATGCCCCCGGTCGAGCGTCCCTCACTTCGCGAGGAAGTTGCCCCGGTAGACGAAATTCATCGCCAGCGTCGTGAGGAACCCGGAGAGCTCGATCAGGATCGTGTCGCGATCCGAGAGCTTGTAGACGATGTGCATCTCCTCCGCGCGCCGGGCCAGGTGCAGCACGAGTTCACGCATCAAGTCCGGCCCCACTCCCGTCCAGCGGTAGACGGTCTCGGAAAGCGCGTCATTGTGGCG
Organism: uncultured Planctomycetia bacterium; assembly: GCA_964632945.1. Lineage (GTDB taxonomy): Bacteria > Planctomycetota > MHYJ01 > WSZJ01 > CAZWCX01 > CAZWCX01. Next base: position 38,348 of record CAZWCX010000035.1, read on the forward strand.
CTTGAGCAGCAGGGACGCGAACCCCAGACGCGCAGAACCTTCGTCCGGATTCAGGTCATGCGCAAAAATGACCTGCAGGTCCCCGTCCAGGCTGCGCGAGATCGTGGTTTCGCCCAGTTTGATCTGATCGTAGTACTCCTTCACCGTGATCGACATGGAACTCGCTTCCACGTCCAGGTCGTCCACGGTGACGATCGGATCCCGGTCCTTCAACTGCTGCAGCATCCGGTCGCAATACTCGAGCTTCTGCAACGCGCCCGGAGAGTCGGAGTATCGCTCGCGCCAGTTCAACCTCGGGGTCAGCCAGACCGCGAACGTCTCCGCCCAGTCCTCGTCGGGGTGCTTCTGCGCATAGCCGCCCGGGAGGTGCCGGACGTAGTCGGGTGAGAACGGCATGGCCTTGTAGTCTTCGATGTACGGTCGCGCCATCGGCCCGAAAAGCCGGGTCCACTCCTCCGTGGTGTACAGGCCATAGGCGTAGTTCACCACGTGACCCATCTCGTGCCGGAGATACCGCAGGATGTCCTCTGCCGTCGTCCCCTCCACGCGGCCGCCCTTGATCTTCTGCACGCGCTTCAGGCGCTCATCCGCGAGGTAGAACGGGATCCCGATGGCGATCGTCCCTTCCGGTACACCCCACTCGTCCGTCATGTAGAATCGCGGGATGAGCTTCTGGATCCCGCGCGCGCGCAATTCGCGCAGGAACCGCTCCACCACCTTCCCCAGAGGCCGACCTTCCAGCCGGAGGTCGAAATCGCAAATGCGCTGATTCAGGACCTCGAGCGCAATCTGGTCGTCCGCCGAGGATTCGAATGCCGGAGGACGAACCTCTTCCGCGGCCCCCGCCCCCTCCCTGCCGACGACCTCGGACGAGCCCGCCTCCTTGGCGCCCGCCTCCTTGGCGCCCGCCTCCTTGGCGCCCGCCTCCTTCGCGCCCGCCTCCTTGGCGCCCGCCTCCTTCGCGCCCGCCTCCTTCGCGCCCGCCTCCTT
>CAZWCX010000035.1:39437-59260 GCA_964632945.1 uncultured Planctomycetia bacterium
CTTGGCGCCCGCCTCCTTGGCGCCCGCCTCCTTGGCGCCCGCCTCCTTGGCGCCCACTCCCTTGCCGCCCGCTTCCTTCGCGGAGGGGGGAGGATCAACTTTCGCCGACGCACCCGCCTTTCCGATGGCCGGCAGGGCCGGATCGGAGGCGGTCGAGCGCGCCGGCGCGTCGCCCTTGCCGGCACGCGGCCCGTCTCGCTTGCTCTCTCCCGTCATGTACGCACCCTACTCCTCCAGGCGGCGAACCAGGAGATCCCGCACCAACTGGGCGTTGGCCTTCCCCTTCGTGAGACGCATCACCTGCCCGATCAGAGATTGGATTGCCGACTTCTTCCCACCCCGGTAGTCCTGCACCCCCTTCTCGCAGGTGCGCACGACCTCCTCCACCACCTTGCCAAGTTCACCCTCGTCCGAGATCTGCAGCAGCCCCCGCTGCATCACGATCTCCATCGCGCCCTTCCCGGCGGTGAACATCTCTCCAAGAACGTCCTTGGCGACCAAGCGGGTGATCTTGGCTTCGTCCACCAATCGGATGAGATCGACAAACGGCTCGGGCGAGACCGGGAGATCCCCGAAGTCCAGGTGCCGTTCGTTCATCTCCTTCCGGAGTTCGGACATCACCCAGTTGCTGACCGTCTTGGCGTTCCCGTGCAGACGGACACAGGTCTCGTAATAGTCGGCCGACGGCCGGGAGTCCGTCAGCACGCCCGCATCGTACGGAGGAATGCCGTAGTCCCGGACCAGTCGCTCCCGCCGCAGATGAGGCAGTTCAGGAAGAGTCTTCCGGATCCGGTCGATCCAGGGCGCATCGATCCGCAGCGGAGTGAGATCGGGATCGGGGAAGTAGCGGTAGTCGTGCGCTTCCTCTTTCGAGCGCATCGGGCGTGTCCGCTCCGCCCCTTGGTCCCAGAGTCTCGTCTCCTGGACGACCTTGCCCCCACTTTCGACCGCCTCGATCTGACGGGCGGCCTCGAAGGAAAGGGCTTTGGCCACGAACTTGAACGAGTTCACGTTCTTGACTTCAACCTTGGTGCCGAAGGCCTCCGTCCCGCGCCGGCGAACCGAGACATTCACGTCACAACGGAGCGACCCCTTTTCCATGTCGCAATCCGATACGTCGAGGTACTGCAGCACCTGCTTCAGGGTGGTCAGGTAGGCCGTCGCGCTTTCTGGAGACCGAAGATCAGGCTCGGAAACGATTTCCAGTAGCGGCACGCCGCACCGATTGAAATCGACCAGGCTGAAGTCCATGCGCTTGCCGGTGCTGCCCCCACCCTCCTCCGCTTCGAGGCGGAGTTCCGGATGAACCAGCTTGCCGGCGTCCTCTTCGAGATGCGCCCGCGTGATGCCGACCCGTACCCGGTCGGGCTCTCCCGGCACCTCCAGGAAACCCCGCGCGTTGATGGGCTGGTCAAACTGGGAGATCTGGTAATTCTTGGGAAGGTCCGGATAGAAGTAGTTCTTCCGGTCGAACTTGGTCCACGGCGCGATTTCGCAGTTCAAGGCCATGCCCACGCGCAGGGCGAGGTCCACGGCCTCCCGGTTCAGGACGGGGAGCACCCCAGGCATGCCCAGGCAGATCGGGCAGACCAGCGAGTTTGGCTGCGCTCCGTACCGATTGGCGCAGGCGCAAAACAGCTTGGTGCGGGTCTTCAATTGCACGTGCACTTCAAGACCGATCACCAGTTCGTAGTCGTCGCGTGCCACCCGGCACTCCTTCCATTGACGTTCCGTGCTCCGACGAATCGATTCACACGTTCGCGGGCAACTCTTCGTGCCACCTCGAGCTTGCCTGATATGCCGCTCCGATTCGGAGCACGGTCAATTCGTCGAAGGGCCTTCCGAGGATCTGCAAGCCGATGGGAAGTCGGTCGCGCGTGAGGCCGCAGGGGATCGAGAGCCCCGGGATCCCTGCCATGTTGGAGCATACCGTGAAGACGTCGCAAAGATACATCTGAAGCGGATCCGCAGCTTTCTCCCCGAGAGGGAAGGCGGCGACCGGGCTGGTGGGGCAGACGACGGCATCCACCCGGGCGAACACCTTCTCGAAATCGTCCCGAATCAGGCGGCGGACCTTGAGCGCACGGTTGTAGTAGGCATCGTAGTACCCGCTGGAGAGCACGAACGTCCCCAGCATGATCCGGCGCTTGACTTCGGCACCGAATCCCTGCTCGCGGGAGTGCCGATAGAGCTCCAGAAGGGAAGTCTCTCCCGGGCTGCGGAATCCATAGCGGATCCCGTCGAACCGGGCGAGGTTGCTGCTGGCTTCGGCGGGTGCGACGATGTAGTAGGCGGCGATGCCATAGTCGGTGTGCGGGAGCGAGACCTCCTCGACGGAGGCGCCGTTTTCCTGGAGCACGGAAACCGCCGCCCGCACGGCTGCGGCGACCTCCGGATCGATCCCCCCCCCGAAGTACTCGCGTGGGATGCCCAATCGGAGGCCCTTTACCCCGGCGGAAGTCGCGGCGAACCAGTCGGGCACCGCGACGTCCGCGGAGGTGGAATCCTGGGGATCACGCCCGCAGATCGTCTGCAGAATCAGCGCCAGATCCTTGACGTCCCTCGCGAACGGGCCGATCTGATCGAGAGAGGAACCAAAAGCGACGAGACCGTACCGCGAAACCCGGCCATAGGTGGGCTTCAGCCCCGAAACCCCACAGAGCGCGGCAGGTTGCCGGATGGATCCTCCGGTGTCCGAGCCCAGGGCGAGGGGAGCGAAGCGCGCAGCGACCGCGACCGCGGACCCCCCGCTCGACCCCCCCGGGATGCGGGAAGGATTCCAGGGATTCCGGGTGGGGCCGTAGGCCGAATTCTCGCACGACGAGCCCATGGCAAATTCGTCCATGTTCGTCTTGCCGATCAGCACCGCACCTGCGGCACGGAGTCGCGCGACCACGGTGGCATCATAGGGTGGCACGAACCCCGCGAGGATCTTCGATCCGCACGTGGTCGGCGTCCCGGCCGTGCAGAGGTTGTCCTTCAGGGCCACCGGGGTCCCTGCCAACGGGCCCGGATCCAGCCCTGCGGACACCTTTCGATCCACCTCGGCCGCCGCTTCGCGGGCGGCACCTGCCATCAAATGAAGAAACGCGTGATACGGCCCGTCCAGCCGGGCAATCCGGCTGAGGCTGGCCTCCACCACGTCCGCCGCGCGCAGGGAACCGCGCCGGACCGCCGCCGCGATCTCCCAGGCTCTCAGGTTCACGGGGTCCATGTCAGTCCTCAATGACTTTCGGGACCCTGAAGTAGCGCTCGAGCCGCTCCGGCGCATTGGCCAAGACTTCTGTGAGCGGGAGAGAGTCCCCGATCTGGTCGTCGCGCAGGACATTCCACGCCTCGCGGGCGTGGACCATGGGCTCCACCGCCTCGACGTCGAGCTTCGCAAGCTGCTCCACGTAGGCGAGAATGGCGCGCAATTGCTCCGTGTATCGCTCGGCCTCCTCTTCCCCCAGCTCCAACCGACTCAGCTGGGCAATTCGGTGGACGAGCTCACGATTGACTTCGATCATGCGGCACCTGACAGATGCTCCCAATCTCCCCGGCATGCTCCGCGCCCCCGGGGGGCGCGCCATGTCGGCGGCGAATGACGTGGGAGGACAGTGTACCCGGGGGCGTGAACGGATGGGAAGGGAAATTCCAATCGGATCACAAGATGTTTTAGTAAAACACTTTACGCGCTACACGCAAGGTCTCCGTGATCTCGATGGAGGAGGTGATGCCGACCGTGACGGCGTCGACCCGATCCCGCACGTAGGGGAATGCGTCATCCGGGCGGATCTCTCCGGCCGCCAGGGTTTGCATGCCGATGAGGATCTTTCCGCGGCTCCGGGCGTGCTCCATGCCGCTGATCGAGGCCTCCTGGGAGGGGCGCATGTAGGATCCGTTCTTGTTGACGGGGCTCATGAGGACTTGAATCTCGGGGAAGTCCGCGAGCCTTTCCAGCGTAGTCCCGGGAGTGTTGGTGCAGGCGCCGATGAGGGCCTCGGGCCGCCTTTCGCGAAGGATCGAGAGGTAGCGGTGAAGGCCGCTCAGGTTCTTGTCGGTAAAGGTTCCATTGGTCATGACGACCTTCGGGGACAGGATGCGCAATTCCTCCATTTCGGCCCGAACATCGGTAAAACCTACGCTGGCGGCCACGTAGACCTCGGTGGAGGTGCGCTCGATGGCCATCTCCAACGCCTTGATGATGGGCGGGTAGGCCATGACGTGGAATGCGGAGCAGCCGTTGTGGATGGCCTCGACCATGAGACGCGTCATGTTCGGGGGTTGCTGGAAGAACTGCTGGTGGTAGCTGTACGCCTTGTCCCAGAAGTACCCGGCTCCCGTGAACGGGGAGGTACCCATCAGGAAGCGCGGAAGGAGGTTGCCATGGACCTCGAGCGTCCCGAAACGGTAGGAGTCGGCGAAACACTTCATGGCGGAGCAGGCAGGGCTCGGGTCCGCTGGGCTGGATGCACGTGCGAGTCATGGTAGCAGGGCGATTTTGGCGATTGCAACTCAATTATCGGGCGTTCCACGGGGTCAGCGAACGGAGCGTGCGGATGCCGAACGACGCGATCGGCGGGATTCAACAAAATTATCCGGGGGCTGCCGCGGGATGAAACGAGGGGGCGGTGGCGGCCGGAATACGGTCCCGGAAAGTTGTGTTGACATTGTGAGTCTCCTCCCTATAATCTTACCGCACTTCAAGATGGGTTGAGTACCGAAGGGCCTGCGAGGCTCTCGCCAGGGGGAAATCGGGCGCCCCGCCCGCACTAGGAGGTGGACACCATGTCGACCCTGCGGCTTGTCGGCATCATCCTGGCCATGGTGGCGGTGACGGTACTGGTCCCCGCCGTTCCGACCCCGGCCCAAGCGGGCGATACGCCCTATCCGCCCCCGGATACGATCAAGATCGGCGTGGTGGGTCCGATGACCGGGGGGCAGGCGAAGATGGGCAACGACGTCCTCAATGGCGCGACGCTGGCCATCGAGGAGTGGAATGCGAAGGGCGGGGTCCTGGGCAAGAAGATCGAGATCGTTCGCCGGGATGACGAGGCGAAGGACGACCTCGCGGTGGCGGCGGCCCGCGAACTCGTCAACGAGAAGGTGGTGGGGGTGATCGGGCACTTCAACTCCTCCTGCACCATCCCGGCGTCGAACGTGTACAACGAGAACAAGATCCCCATGATCACGCCCTCGGCGACCAATCCCCAGGTCACGGACCGCGGCTACCCCGGCATTTTCCGGGTCTGCGGTCGGGACGATGCCCAGGGGCGGGTGGGCGCGGAGTTCGTGGTGCAGACGCTGAAGATCAACCGGGTGGCGATCATCCACGACAAGACGACGTATGGTCAGGGACTGGCGGACGAGTTCCAGAAGTCCTTCAAGGCGTTGAATCCGCAGGGAGAGGTGGTGTTCTACGCCGGCGTAGCGCGCGAGCAGGTGGACTTCAAGGCGGTCCTGACCACGATGAAGGAGAAAAACCCGGAGCTGTGGTACTTCGGGGGAATCTATGACCAGGCCGGGCCGATGGTCCTGCAGGCCGACGACATCGGTCTGAAGGCGAAGTTCATGAGCGGCGACGGCACCATCGACCAGGAGTTCCTGAAGACGGCCGGCCGGGCCGCGGAGGGGGCGTTCCTCACCTTCGCGAACGACCCGGAGCAGATCCCGACCGCGAAGGGCTTCCTGGAGAAGTACAACGAGACCTACGGCGAGCACGGACCCTACTCCGTCTACGCCTACGATGCCGCGCACATCCTGCTCGCGGGGATCGAGAAGGCCGGGTCCACGGACGGTGCGGCGGTGGCGAAGGCGATCCATGCCCTGGAGCACAAGGGCGCGATCGGGACCATCCAGTACGACGAGAAGGGCGACCTGAAGGGCTCCTACTACGTGATCTGGTCGGTGAAGGACGGGAAGTTCCAGCTCTACAAGTCGAACTAGGGCACGGTCCGACAGGATATGGGATGGGCGCCCGGGAACGGTCGCCCGTCCCTCCCGACCCGCCCCCTCCCGAAGGGGCCGACCCGCCGCAGGAGGCCACGGTCCCCTTTCCGGTTCCCCCATCCGCAGGATCCTCCCGCCGTGCAGAACCTCCTGATCCACACCATCGACGGGCTCACGCTGGGCGCCACCTACGCCCTGATTGCGCTCGGCTACACGATGGTCTACGGGATCCTGGGGATGATCAATTTCGCCCACGGCGAGATCTACATGATCGGCTCGTACATCGGGATCATCGCCCTGCAGGTCGCCACCGTGCTCATGCTTCACACCTGGAGCCCGGTCCTGTGCCTGGTCGGCGCCTTCCTGGTGGCGATGGCCTTCTCGGCGGGCTTCGGGTTCACGGTGGAACGCTCCGCGTACCGCCCGTTGCGGAAGGCGCCCATCCTTTCCCCCCTGATCAGCGCGATCGGGATGTCCATCCTGCTGCAGAATTTCGTCATGATCGCCCAGGGGAAGAACAAGGTCGACTTCCCCACACTTTTCCGGGACCTCCTCAAGGCGGACGATCCCGTATTCGGCCTTTCCAAGACCCTGCCCCTCCAGGTCTTCATCCTGGTCACGAGCGTGCTGCTGATGGTGGGACTGCACCTCTTCATCTCGCGGACGCGCATGGGCAAGGCGATGCGGGCGACCTCCCAGGACCAGCGGATGGCGGGATTGCTGGGGATCGACATCGACCGGGTGATCAGCACCACCTTCGTGATCGGATCGGTCCTGGCGGCCGCGGGCGGGATCCTGGTGGCAATGAACGTCGGGCTCACCCGCTATGACGCCGGGTATGTGGCGGGGATGAAGGCATTCACCGCGGCGGTTCTGGGGGGCATCGGGAACATCCCCGGCGCCGTCCTCGGCGGAATCTTCCTCGGCCTGGTCGAGAACTTCGCCACCTGGCTGGTGCCGCAGGGGAGCGATTGGACCGATGTCTTCTCGTTCGTGCTCCTGATGCTGATCCTGATCTTCCGCCCCAAGGGGATCCTCGGCGAACGCGTGGCGGAGAAGGTCTGATGCGGCGGATCGCGGGCAAGCTGGGGTCCGCCCTCCTGGCGGGGGGGTGGATTTTCCTGATCACGATCCCGCTGCTTTCGTTCGCAGTGACGCCCCGATCCACGGCAAACCTGGAGCACGAATCCTACTTCGCCCTGATTCGCGTCGACGGCCGGAAGCTCCAGGATCCGCTGCTCGTCTTCCGCAAGGGCGGGGCGGGGCTCGGGCTCACCGTTGCGCTGTTGGGGGTGGTCGGCGTCCTGGGCGGGGCGCTCTGGGGATGGAAGCGGGCCCGCGGCGTGCGCGAACGCGCCCGCGCCGGGTATCAGGCCCTGAGGGAACGCGCGACCGCCGCGTTGCACCACCGCCGCTTCCCCCTCGTCCTCGGCGGAATCGTCCTCGCGCTGCTCCTGGTCGCACCCACCCTGCTGGCCCCGCTGGGCGAGGCCGGACGCGACAAGGCGCTCAACTGGCTGATCTGGATCGGCATCTGGTCCATCATGGCCTCCGGGCTCAACATCACCGTCGGCATGGCCGGCCTGCTCGTGCTCGGCTACGCCGCCTTCTACGCCGTGGGCGCCTACACCTTCGCGATCCTGGCGACGCGCACCGCCGACTGGGCCGCGACCGCGGACGCCCCGGGCTGGATCGTGTTCCTCCACGAGTCCGGCAGCATCTTCTGGATCTCCATCCCCCTGGCCGCGATCCTGGCTGCCGCCGTCGGCCTGTTCATCGGCCTGCCCTCGCTCCGGCTCCGCGGCGACTACCTCGCCATCGTCACGCTCGGATTCGGGGAGACCGTTCGTTACTTCCTCAAGAACGTCCCGAGTCTCACCGGCGGGGAAAACGGAATCGACGTCCGCGCCAAGGTCCCCAACGCGAGCCTCCTCGGGTTCCGCATCGAGTCGGAAGTCCACTACTTCTACCTGGTCCTGGTCCTCGTCGCCTTCACGGTCTTTGCCGTCAGCCGACTCAATCACTCCCGCATCGGCCGGGCCTGGATCGCGCTCCGCGAAGACGAGATCGCGGCCGAAGCGATGGGAGTCCCCACCACCCGGATGAAACTGCTTGCCTTCTCACTCAGCGCGGTTTGGGGCGGAATCGCAGGCGTCTTCTTCGTCCGCTACCAGGGCTTCGTCAACCCCAACAGCTTCACGTTCAACGAGAGCGTCCTCGTCCTGAGCATGGTCGTCCTCGGAGGAATGGGCAGCAACATCGGCGTCCTGCTGGGCGCGGCCATCCTCTACAGCATCCCGCGCTTCCTGCGCGACTACTCCAACGACCTGCAGAAGATGGGCTGGGACGTGAACTTCTCCGACTACCGCCTCCTCCTGTTCGGCCTCATCATGGTGCTGATGATGATCTTCCGGCCCCAGGGGCTCCTGGGGGGCCAGCGCCGCAAGATCGAGCTCGGGCAGCCGAACGCGGCCCCGCCCGGAAACGGGACCGCCCCGGCGGGGGCCGCCGCCCCATGAGCATCCTGCAGGCCCTGAACCTCACCAAGCGATTCGGCGGCCTCACCGCCGTCGACAAGGTCGCCGTCCAGGTCGAGCCCGGCCAGATCCTCAGCATCATCGGGCCCAATGGGTCCGGCAAGACGACTTTCTTCAATTGCCTCACCGGCATCTACACCCCCACGGAAGGCTCCGTCCGCTTCGGCGAACGGGACATCACCGGAATGCGCCCCCACCAGGTTACCCGTCTCGGGGTCGCGCGCACCTTCCAGAACATCCGCCTGTTCGGGGAGATGACCTCCCTCGAGAACATCATCGTCGGCATGCACTGCCGCACCCGCGCGGGCGTCCTCGGCGCCCTGCTCCGGCCTCCTCGTGTCTGCCGCGAGGAGAAGGATTGCGCGCAGGAGGCCGGTCGCCTCCTGGCCTTCGTGGGCCTGGCGGGGTCGGAACACGAGTGGGCGCGCAACCTCCCCTATGGGGCGCAGCGCCGCCTGGAGATCGCCCGCGCCCTGGCCACGCGCCCCACGCTGCTCCTCCTGGACGAGCCCGCCGCCGGCATGAACCCCCAGGAGAGCTCCGCCCTCATGGACTTGATCCGCAAGATCCGCGATGCCGGAATCACGGTGCTGCTCATCGAGCACCACATGAAAGTGGTCATGGGAATCTCCGACCGCGTGGTGGTTCTCGAGTCCGGACTGAAGATTGCGGAGGGGGTGCCCCAGGAGGTGCGCAACGATCCCAAGGTGATCGAGGCCTACCTCGGCAAGGAAGAGCTCGGATAGCCGGCCGTGACCCCCGCGGACCCGGAATCGCAACCATCGTCTCCATAACCGATTGCGACGCCCTCGTCCATCCGGGCACGCCTTCCCGCCCGCGCTTTTGTCTTGACAGTAGTCCGGAATTGGGGAGAATTTACGGGCCTCAAGCCGCGGCGCCTACGCGTCGCACCCATCGACCGGCCCAGCCCCCACCGACAGGAGTCCATCGATGCCCGGAGCGGAAGGGACGAAGAAGTACGAGAAGACGTTCGACGTGATCGTCTCCCAGGTGGACCCGTCTTGTATCGAGACGCTGGCGCCGGTTCTGGGATCGGCTCTGTCCGTGGATGCGGAGAACGCGTCGTACATCCTGCGCAGCGCACCGATCGTCCTCATGCACGGCGTAGCGAAGTCGGACCTGCGGGGCATCAAGAAGCGTCTCATGGATTTGTCGACGCAGGGCGCGGAATTCACGATCACGACGCAGGCGGCGCCGAGTCTCCCCCGGGTCGTCTGGGCGCATCGGCCGAAGTTCTCCGAGGGGGCCGGGGGCGAAGCGCTGACCGAGGTGCGATTCGATCTGGGCAACAACGCCTTCGTGTGCGCCTCGTGCGGCGAGACCTACCTGTTTCGACGGGTGGGGAACCTGGCGCGCAAGCTGACCGTCTCGACCGCGACGGAGGAGCCCGTCAAGGCCGCCGCCGCGCCCGCGCCGGCGCCCGCGAAGGGCGCCAAGGCGACCGCCGCCCCGCCGCCCCCGCGGGAAGAGGAACCGCTCGAAGCCGTCGTCCCCCTCGAATCCATCGAGATGCTCGAGAAGGGATCGATCGACGAGGACGAGACCGAACCCGCCCCGGCGAAGAAGGGCGGACGGGGCGCCCCGGCTGCTCCGGCCAAGCGCCCGCCCGCGAAGGCGAAGGAGGAGGTCGAGGAAGTCGAGGAGGCGGAGGAACTCGCCGAGGTCGAGGAGGCGGAAGAGTTGGAGGAGATCGAGCCCGCCATGGAGGTCTCCCCCGACGATCTCGACGAGGAAATGGACCTCGGCGGCGAGGAGGAAGAGGCCGCGGAATTGCCGGAACTCGAGGACTCCGAGGAAGAGGCCGAGGAAGTCGAGGAGACGGAGGAAGCCGAGGAGGCCGAGGAGGTCGAAGAGGCCGACGAGATCGAGGAAGTCGCCGAGCTGGATGACCTGGAAGAGTCGGAAGAAGAAGAAGAAGAAGAGGAGACTGCGCCGCGCGCCTCCGGCCGGGGTCGGGGACCTGCGGCCACCAAAGAGAAGGCGCCTGCCCGGGCACCAGCGCGCGCCCCGGTGAAACCGGCGGCCGACTCGGACGACGAGGACGGGGAAGGGGACGGCGACGACGTTCAGTTCAGCGTCTTTCTGTCGCGCATCCCCACGCCCGACAAGCAGAATCAGGCGGCCAAGCTGATTTCCGAGATCCGCGGAGTTTCCATGGCGGAGGCCAAGGAACTGGCGAGCCGAATGGTGATCCCGGTCCTGAAGGACGTGCCGAAGGGCGAGGCCGAGAAGTGCCTCGAGAAGTTCAAGAAGATCAAGGTGTCCGGACGGATGACCAAGAAGAAGTAGCCTGCGGCGGGCCGATTCGCGGGACGCAAAAGAGGGCGACGGGACCTTCGGGTCCGGTCGCCCTTCCTGTTTTCGGCCCTTGGAACGCGGGGCCTACCCTCCTTCCAGCGGCAGAACCTTGATCTCGACCCGGCGGTTCTTGGCGTGATCCTCCTCGGAACGCGCGTCCTTGATGACCGGGTTGTTCCAGCCATTGCCGCGGGTGATGAACTTGTTGGGATCGAACTTGAACTTCTCGATCAGGGACGCCTTGACCGCGTCGGCGCGCTGCTCGGACAGTTGTTTGACCCCGATCCCGATCTGCTCCAGGATCTGGGGGTCGTCCTTGAATTGCGCCTTCATGGATCCGTCGGCATTCCCTTCGATGAGGATGCGCGCGGCGCCGAAGCGCGCGGCCATCTCCCCGATTTCCTCCAGGGCGGCGGGAATCGACTGGTCGTAGGTGGCGTCCAGGACATTGCTCCCCGAGGGGAACTGGATGATGATCTTTTTGATGACGATCGGCTCGCGCTCGGCCAGGATTCCCCCTTTCCCGGGATCCCCGAACTTGGGCGCGTAGTCGTCACGGTGATGGGCGAACGCCTTCGCCAGTTCGGCGTCATTGAGGACGTCCCAGACGCGCACGCGGTCGGGCACGACCGGGGTCGCAACCAGTTTCACGTTCATGTACTTTTCCGAGGCGGAGCGCCACAGGCGGTCGAAATTGGCCGGATTGCTGGTGTCGAGGAAGAACCGCCTGTTCTCGGCGAAATTCGTCAAGTGCGCGTCCAGCATCATGTTTCGGCAGTCCTCCGCCGGGATGCCGAACCCCTCGGCCATGATCTTGGCGACCTGGGTGGGGTCTTTTTTGACCAGGTCCATGCCCTTGAAAATGCCGATCACGAGGCCGCGGACGACGTCCGGGTGAGCCTTGGCGAAATCGGCGCGGACGGCCCAGACATCGGCGATCAGGTTGGACGCGTCCCGGGTGGTGGTCAGCAGGCGTGCCCCGGGCACTCCGTCGGGCTTGCCGCCCTGCTTGGGGTCGACGATTTCATAGATGCGGGGAGACCAGGAGACGCACGCCGCGAAGCGATTCTCCGCGACGAAGGCGTCGGCCGCGCCGAACGCATCGCTGGTGAAGGTCAGCTTGACGTCCTCCGGCTTGAGGCCCGCGTCCTTGAGTACGGTGAGCAGGTAGAAGTGCGAGGGGGAATTCTGCGTGAGGACGATCTCCTTGCCCTTCAAGTCGGCGGCGGACTTGATTCCGGGACGCACCACGATGCCGTCCCCGCCGTTGCTGAAGTCGATCTGCTGGTAGATCTGCGGCGCGGTGCGCGGGTCGCGTGACAGGATGGGGGCGTAGAGGGCGAGCATGTCGACCGTCCCCCACAGGATCTGCGCCTCTCCGGAGGCGTAGACGGTCATCGCATCGGCAGGGTTGTCGATCACCCGCAAGTCCACCTGGAAGCCAAATTCCTTGGCGAACAGGCTCTCCGGGTTGGGCTTGAATCCGCCGTTGGCGGCAATGATCGGCGCCCATCCGCCCCACACGTTGATCGGGAACACGACGGTCTTGTTTTTCCACTGGGCATCCCCGACCTCCCGCAGGCCGGCGACGGGAGAAGGCTGGACGAACGTGTATTTCTTCTCCTGGGCGCGGACGTTCCCCGCCAGGGCCAGTGCGACCACGATCCCGAGAATCGCTCTACGCATCGTTGCCACCTCCGGAGGTTGCGAGGACGCCCGCCCGGGGCGCTTCGTGATCCGACCGGCACCGCGACGTCGGGCCGGATGCGGTCGCGCGGATTCTAGCAGCGCAACCCGCGAAACGTCAACGCGACAGCGGGTCGATCAGGAAGAGCCGGATTCGTTCCACGCGCTCCAACCCAGGCGATCCCGCATCGGCGGGCAGGGCGATCTCGCTGTCGAACGTGCGGCGTTCCAGGATCCGGGTCGTCGTGGCGAGCCAGTCCACCAGTACGCCGAGACGCGCATGGAACTCTCGCGCCCGAGCGGGCTCGGCAGGCAATCGGACGAGCAGCCAGAAGCGGCGACGCTCGTACCGCATCGAATCGAGGAACGACTCGGGCCGACCGTCCTTGCGTCCCAGGATGACCGCGCCCTCCGGGCGCAACTCCAGTGCGTACCGTACCGGACGCTCGCGGAAGGCGAACCAGAAGGGGGCGAGCTCACCGGCCGTCAGCAGCGCGTCCGACGGCCGAAGCGCCGACGCGAGGGCGCGGGCGACTTCCCGATGGGGCTCGGCGAGGGACGGATCGAGCAGGCGATCCCCGCGGGCCAGTCCCTGCGCGGCGAAGAGGTGGCAGGCCAGCAGGAAGGCGAGCGCGACCGCGCGCACGCGGGCATGGAGAAACATCAAGCCGGTCGCGGTCGCCAGCACGAAGGCGGGCAGGAGAAACACCGCGGAACGAAGGTGCGTGCCCGGGGCGAACACGCCGGCGGCGAGGGCGACCGCGAGCAGGGAGAGGACGATGCGCACGCCCCGGTCACCGGCCTCCCAGAGGCGATAGAGTCCGAGGGCGAGGGCGACGAAGTAGGCGAGTCCGGCGGGCACGACGAGGGCCTCCGGGACGGCTCCGGATTCGCCCCGCACGAGCGCGACGAAGGCGGCGAGGGCCCCGGTGACGGGAAGTCCCGCGGCGGAGCGGGGGACCGGGGCGTCGTCGGCGAGGGTCTGAAAGACCGCCGGGTAGGCCGCGGCGGTCCAGGTGGACGAGGCCCAGAGGGTGGCGCCGACGAGCAGGAGCCCGGCCCCGAGTCCGGCGAGCGCGCGTCGGTCGCCGCAGGACGGCGCGGCGAGCGCCACCCCGCCGAGCGCCAGGAGACCGCCGTACGGATGGAGCGAGGCGGCGCCGGCCGCCGCCACGGCGAAACCCGCCCACCAGGCCGCCATCCGTCGGACGAGGGAGACCCTCCGTTCGGCGGCGAGTTCCTCGCCGGTGGACAGGGCGGCGACGTTGCGCAGGGCATGGGCCAGGCAGGCCAGGGCGGCCGCCGCGCAGAACAGGCCGGGCGCCCACGGACCCACCTGCCGTACGGCCCCCAGCCACCCCGGCGAGAGGGCGCACAGGAACGCCGCCACCAGGGCGAATTCGGCCGGCAGAGTCTTGCGCGCCCCCTCCCACAACCAGGCGACCGCTCCGCATCCGAGCAGCACGAACGCGGCCCGGATCGGCAACTCGCCGGACAACCCGAGAGACATCAAGGCCCGCAAGAGGTGGAGAAACGCCGGGGAGCGGTCGACGGCCGCGGACGCGTGGATCTCGCGCAGCGGCCCGCGGGCGGCCTCCAACGCGGCGACCTCGCCGTCGGAGAAGCTGAAGGAGGAGAGTTGGTTGAACCCGAGCAGGAGGAACACGACCAGGATGCCGGCCACGGCATGAAGCGAGGGCGAAGCCGTTTCGTTCCGCTCCGCGGCGTCCGTCATGCCACCCTCCCGATGCGCGCGCCCGGCGCCGCAACCCGCGCCCGCACTCCCGGCGCCGATCGCATCCGCCGGCCCGGAGTGCAAACCGGGCCGCCGCGAATGCCCCCGGGGACCCTTCCCCCCCCCGAAGCGACGGACTACTTCCCGCCGACCAGGTCCAGCACCTCCTGCTCCTCCAGCAGGCGGTCGGACTTCTTGGCTGCCTGGAAGATGCGATCGACCAGGCCATCCTCCGCGGCGACGCCGTGCTGCTCGAGCCAGAACAGGATGTTGGATCGGCCGCTCATCGGCCCGATGCGGATGACCTGCTTCAGCCCGAAGTCGCCGGCGGGAACCCCGGAGTAGACGCGATCGGCCAGCCAGGGATCGTTCTTGCGCAGCGCCTTGATCACGGCCGCCGCGTGAACGCCGGTCGCGGTCTCGAACGCATCGCGGCCCACGACCGGATACTGGTTGGCGATCGGGACCCCGGTGTACTCCGATACTTTGCGGCAGTAGGAGGCCAGATTGCGAAGGTCGTTGCCGATCCAGCCGAGGAGCTTGAGGTTCACCAGCAGCACGTCGAGCGGCGTGTTCCCCACCCGCTCCCCGATGCCGATCGCGCAGCCGTGGACCCGGTCCGCCCCCGCTTCAATGGCGGCGATCGTGTTGATCACGCCGAGGCCCCGGTCCTGGTGGCCATGCCAGTCCACCTTCACGTGCGGGGCGCCGATCTCCAGCAGCAATCGCTTCATGAACCGCACCAGGTTCCGCGCTCCGCTCGGGGTGGCATGCCCGACCGTGTCGCACAGGCATACCCGCTTCGCACCGCAGCGGACGGCGGCCGTGTACAACCGCCGGATCGTATCGGGCTGGGAGCGAATCGTATCCTCGGTCACGTACATGACGTCCAGCCCCTGCTGGACCGCGAACGTGATCGCCTTCTCGGTGTGCTCCTGCAGCTTGTCCACGGTCCAGTCCTCGGCATACAGCCGGATCGGACTCGTGCCGATGAACAGGCACGCCTCGACCGGGATCCCCTCTTTCTGCTGCACGTCCGCAATCGGGCGGATGTCCGCCTCCAGCGTTCGGGCGGCGCAGTTCGGCGTGATCTTGAGCCGGGAGGCCCGGATCTCCCGGCACAGGCGGGTCACATGTTCCCACGCCTTCGGGCCCGCCCCGGGGAGGCCGACGTCCGCGGAGTCGATCCCCATGCTGTCCATGAGGTGGAGGATCTCGATCTTCTGCTCGATCGTGGGATTCCGCACCGAGGGGGATTGCAACCCGTCGCGCAGGGTCTCGTCATCGAACTCGATCCGCTGCGGGGGCTTCTCGGGCTTTTCGGGCCCGGAGGTGTTCCAGTCGTAGATCAGGGCTTCCCGGTTGTCTTCCACCATGGCTGGGCTCCGTTTCGACGAGTGGAAACTCGACGCCCTCCATTCTAGGAGCGACGCGCGAAGAGGGTCAAGGCGCAACGCCCGAGCCGCCGGAGACCGATCAGGCGGTGCGCGGACGGCGACCGCGGATCATCAGGAATCCACCGAGCAGGATTCCCCCCACGACGACGGCCAACGCGATCGGACTGTGGAACACCTTCGCGACCACGATCGTCACGATCGAAAGCACCGCCGCCACCGGGAACAGCACGATGGAGATCAGCGTGCGGCTGGCATTGCCAAGGAACGGCAGCACGTCCATCACCGCCGAGATCGGCCCGAAGACCATGCACATGCCGGCCCACATGAGGATGAACCCGACCGCCCGGCCGATCCACACCATGATCGAGTGCTCCGTGAGCAGGGCCTGGATGGCCTCCTCGCGGGAACCGTTCAGCGCCCGGAACAGCTTGTGCTTCCCGTCGTGCAGGTGCGCGACGATGCGCGTCCCCGCCTGCTTGCCGAAAAGGGTCACGGTGCGACCGGGCTTGAGAACGGAGAAGGAAATCCGGGTATCCCCCAAGGCCGGCGAGGACGGCGTGCCGGTCCCGAAGTACAGGTACGAGTCGATCAGACGCGGCCGCTCCGGATCGGACGAATCGGCGGCGGCCCGGATCGCCAACACCTCGGGGCTCAACGCCAGCGCTTCGCCGGAGGGCAGGCCGTGCCCCATCAGTCCGCCCTCGGTTTCCGCCGGGGCGAACGAATAGGCCCCCACCGTCGCTTCCCGGACCACGAAGCGTTCGTTGCGCTCGCGGGGCTGCGGGTTCTCATGTCCGGCGGGATGGTGGAACGAGGACGACGACGCGGGGTGGCTCGTCCACTCCCGCTCGTACCGGTAGGTGGTGGTGGTGGTGCTGCCTCCCCCGACGTTCTTGTCGGTCTTGGACTCCTTCCGTTCCACCCAGGCGTACATTTCCGCCTTTCGGTCGAGGCTGATGTACGGACCGGGCATGATGTACCGGGGATCGCCGAGCGTCTCCGTGGATTCCAGCGACTGGGTGACGGAAACCAGACGACCGTCGAGGACGGGATCGGGGCGATCGGCCGGGGCGACCAGGCTGGCCTTGGCGACCTCCCCCATGTTCACGCAGCCCTCGATCATCCAGAGGACCGGGAAGCTCGCGACAAAGAAGAGGAGCCCGACGAACACCCCCTTGATGGACCCCCCGAGATTGCCGAGGAATCCGGTCGAGTGAGTTTCGGTGAAATAGTCCGGCATGGGGAATCGCCTCCTGCAAGAGCGGAAGGGATCCGAAGTGCGGAAGGGTACGATAGCCCCCGCTCCGTGGAATTACCAGGGTTTCCGCGGCCGATCGGGAGGCGCGGGGCTGCCGGAGCGGTCACCGCAGGATTGCAGGCGGTCGGGAGCCGGCATCGCCCCGGAGGGGATTCGGACCGCGATAACCCCGGGCGCAAATCGGGCGCAAGCCCTGGGGTTAGACGGTCGGCCGGGGGAAACCCAGCGCCGCGAGCCGACCCGACCCGCCGGGGTCGAGCCGGCTCCCGCGGATCGGAGGGGATGATTGTGAACGCCCCGGACGCCGGCGGACAGGCGAAGGACGTCGCCGGTAACAAGCGGGGCGGATCGTCGGCAGCCGAAGTGTCGTGGAAGGCAGGCGCCTCCGGTCAGCGGCGGGGCGCGCCGCCCCCGCCGTTTCCTCCCCCGTTGCGCTTCCCCTGCGCGCGGACTTCGGCTTGCTGCCGCTTGGACTGCCACTCCTTGTACTTGGCGGTTTGCTCCGCGGTCAGCAGGGAGAGGATCTGCTGTTCTCCGGACTGGCGGACCTCCTCGATTTGCTTGCGGACGCCTGCGCGGTTCTCGTCGTTCATTCCCGCGCGCAGCTCCTCGGTCCGCCGCATGCGATCGAGTACGACCGCTCCCACCTGGTCCGATTGGGACGCGGAGAGCGACAGCGTCTTCGTCATCTGCTTGACCCAGTCGTCCGCCTGGCGCTTGCGCCTCGCGTCGCGTTCCTCCTGCTCCTGCAGCTCGAGGACCTCTTTCACCGCTTCCTTCAGCAACGCCTGGTCCTGGTCCTCCAGGGTGGCCAGGACCCGCCGCAACGTTTCGTCGGCCGCGCGCGCCTGTGGGGCAAGTTCGGACGTCCCGGGACCGGCCGAGGAGGCTGGCTCGGGCACCGATGCCAGCGCCATGGCGGGTTCGTCCAAGGCGTGCTGGAGTTCCTGCCGCACCTGGGCGATTTCCGCGCGCAACTCGTCCAGTTCACCCGCCGTGGCGGAGGCGACTTCCGAGCGGACCGGTCCCCGGGCGGCCGAGGCGACCGCAGCCGCCTGCTCGGCGACCGTCTTGCGGAGCCGATCGAGCTGGAACCGGGTCTCGGCCAGATCGCTTTCGAACCCCCGCGCCCGCCCGACCGCGTACAAGGCGCTGACGAGCGTCGCAGCGAACAGGACGGCGGTCCCGACCAGCATGGAACCGGGCACGTTGACGGTCTTGATTCCGGCCATGGGAATCTCCCGCGAATGATTCGTAGTCCGGCACGCGTGGAATCGGCGACAGTATAACCCTGCATCGGCGTTTCGGGTCCGGCCAAATTGACTTGGCGAAGATTTCTTCCCGTGTTATCACCCATGCGCCGCAAAGGGAAAGCTGCGACGAAGGGGAGCAACCGATGGAACACGACGCAATCGAGCGGAAGTCCACGGGGAGCCTCCTCGGCCGAATCGGGCCGGTGCTCGCGGCCCTAGGGCTGGGGATGGTCGCGGTCCCGCCGGCCGGCGCGTCGGGAATGTCCCCGGAAGCGGCCGCCTCGCTGCCGCTGTGGAGCGTGACTCCGTTCGCGCTGCTGCTGCTCGCCATCGCCATCCTCCCCTTGACCGCCCCGCACTGGTGGGAATCCAACCGCAACAAGGCCCTTCTCAGCGTGATCCTGGGCGTGCCCATGGCCGTATGGATGGGCATGCTCGACCTGCACCACCTGGGGGAGGTCGCCGAGGAGTACTCATCCTTCATCCTGCTGTTGGGCGCGTTGTACGTGATTGCGGGCGGAGTGAAAATCGAGGGAGCCCCGGCGGGGACGCCGCTGGTCAACACCGGCACGCTGGCCGTCGGCGCGATTCTGGCGAGCATCATCGGCACGACCGGGGCGGCCATGGTGCTGATTCGACCGCTTCTGCGCGCCAATGCCCGCCGTCGCCGCCGCGCGCACATCATCTTCTTCTTCATTCTCCTGGTCGCCAACATCGGGGGAAGCCTGACCCCGCTGGGCGATCCGCCGCTGTTCCTCGGGTACCTGCGCGGCGTGCCGTTCTTCTGGACGCTGAACCTGGTGCTCCCGTGGTGCCTGGGATTGGGATACCTGCTCGTGCTCTTCCACTTCGTCGACGAGTGGTTCTTCGACCGCGAGGATCTGGCCACGCCGGGTTCGCTGATCGAGGATGTCCAGCCGCGCGGGCGGATGCGGATCGAAGGGAAGATCAATCTCCTCCTCCTCGCCGGCGTGGTGTTCGTGGCGTTCGCGAGCGGGACCTACCGCTGGCCCTTCGGGGTGCGCGAGGCGGCGCTCGTCGGACTGGTCCTCGCGTCCCTCCGATGGACCCGGAAGGGTCTTCGGCAGGAAAACGAGTTCACCTGGCATCCGATCGAGGAGGTGGCCATCCTGTTCGCCGGAATCTTTGCCGCGATGATTCCCGCGCTCGCGATCCTGAATGCGCGCGGATCCGATCTCGGCATCAGCCAGCCCTGGCAGTTCTTCTGGGCCACGGGCCTGCTCTCGGGATTCCTCGACAACGCCCCGACCTACCTCACGTTCCTCTCGCTCGCGCAGGGGCTCAACCTGCCGGCGGAGGTCCCCGGGGTCAAAATCCCCCACCTGGTGCTCTCGGCGATCTCGGTCGGGGCCGTCTTCATGGGCGCGAACACCTACATCGGCAACGGTCCCAACTTCATGGTGAAGGCGATCGCGGAACGCAGCGGCGTCCGCATGCCCTCCTTCTTCGCCTTCTTCGGCTGGGCGATGCTCGTCCTGACCCCCCTCTACGTCGCCATCACCCTGATCTTCTACCGCTGACCCGACGCGGTCGCGGGGTCTCGACGGGGGAGAAAACGACGGCGCGCCGCGCCCCCCCGCCGGGGGGCGCGACGCGCCGGCTCATTCCCAGTAACGGACGACCGTGGCGTACTTGCTCAACCCGAGCGCCCGGGCGATCGCCGGAGCGTACTTCACGGTCAACCCC
>CAZWCX010000036.1:0-43224 GCA_964632945.1 uncultured Planctomycetia bacterium
ACTCGGGCAGCCGGATCCGCTCTTCCGGCCGATCCCCCTCGTACCGGACGATCACGTCCAATCCGTCCGGCGAGAGCACGACCTCCTTCGCTCCGCTTCCGTAGTGGCCGGCGAGGAAAATCTCCTCGACCGAGCGCGAGAAACTGCGAAAGACACGATCGTTCCGTTCATCGACGACCCGAAATTCGTACTCCACGTCGTAGTCGGGTCCACCCACGCTCTCCTCCCGGACCTTCACGCACTCGATGCGCCAGCGATGGCGACGCGTCCGGGCGAGCTGTTCCGCCGTGATCCGGGCGCCGTCGAGGCGCGCGTCGGTGAGCCGCGCCCCCGCGAGATCCGCACCCGCGAAGACCGCCCCGGACAGGTTCGCCTCCCGAAAGTCGCACTCTCCGAGGAGCGCGCGCGTGAAGTCCGCCCGGGTCAGATCCGCCCCGCGGAACGAGGCGCCGCGAAAGTCCCCGTCCGCCCACAGGCAGCCGGCGAGCCGGGACCCGGCGAACGATCGTTTCGCCCCGGATGCCCCATGGAGGTCGGCCCACTCGAGGGTGATCTCCTTCAGGGGGAGCCCCTCGAGTTCCAGGAACGAGAGGTCCTCGGGGCCGGTCGGCAGCGCGGGCATCGGCTCGTAGCCCCACTCGCCGTCCCGCGATTCGATCCAGCGCCCGCCGCCATGCCCGGCCGCGACCCAGACGCGCTGGCGTTCGCATGCGGCCGCCCACGCCTCGGGGGTCAACCGCCGGCGGCCCAGGGCGTCGAGGAGGCGGTGCCGCAGCGCGACGGGCGCCCGGGCCCGCCTCGCGGTCGCGAGCGGTGTTCGACCGGCGCGATCGATCGCGCGCGGATCCGCGCCCGCCGCGAGCAACTTGCCGACGAGTTCGTCGTGTCCGCGGCGCGCGGCGACGTGCAACGGACCTTCGCCCTCCGCGTTGCGCCCGGCGGCGACCGCTCCCGGGCGAATCAGCAAGTCGCAAAGCTTTCGGCAGCAGGCCGCGCGATCCAGATGACGCAGGAGCGCCGTGCACCCCTCCGCGTCGATCGCCTGCGCGTCGGCCGCGATGGACAGCAGGAATCGCGCGACCGCCGACTCTCCGGCCGCCGCCGCCACGATGAACGCCCCGTCGAACGCCGATCCCGGCCGCATCGCCGCCAGGGCCTTCGCGACCGACCGGTCGCGACCCATCCGCAGTCCCGTGAGTGCGGCATCCAGAACGACGGCCCGATCCTCCTCGGTCGCCGGCCGCCAGCGGGCGTGCATCAGGAGTTCCGCCGCCGCCTCCGCCGAGCCTTTTCCCTCGTGGGCAAGCCCCCGAATCAGGAACGGACGCGGGATGTGCGGGAAAAACGCCTTCAGGTAGGCATCCACCCCGAATTCCCGGATGACGCGCCACATCGGCCGCAAATCGACCCCTTCGTCCCCGCCGGCGGGCAGGTGCGGCGCCAGCATCGTGAGCAGGCGAGCGGCGGGACCCGCGGCCCCCGGCCGCCAGATCGCGTCCAGCAACGGATCCAGCCACGCCGGATCGGGGGCGGCGACGATTTCCTGTTGGAGGCGGGCGAGATCGGCGTCGGTCAAGCCATCGGGAGTCGCAAGCCAATCGCGCAGTGAGCGGATCGGCGTGGGTGCGGCCTTTGCCGCGGCATGCCTGCGGGGTCCTCGCGCGGGCTTGCGGCGCGTTGTGGCCGCCGGCTTCGCGCGGCGCTTCTTGCGTTCGGGGGACATGCGGAGTCTCTCCACACGGGGACGGATGCGCCGACGTGCGGCGATCGAGCCTACCGAGAAGAGCCGTTCTCAGCCAGAAATCCGGGTGAATGCGACCGAGGCAGGGCGGAGCCGGGGGCGGAAGACGGATCCGGCCGCTGCGCATCCCATGGCACAACGGCCGCGACCGGACGCCCTCGGGCGGATCCCGTCGACCGAGCGTCAAACGGCGGGATGGGCATCCGCGGCCCCGCCCGCCTCCGCGTACGACGAGAGATTGCTTCGCCCCTCCCCGGCGGTTACAGTTCGGGGATGACGAACCTGCACCCGACCTCGCCCGTGAGTGTGTTCCGCAGCCTGCACCGGGCGGGCTGTTTCGTGATGCCGAACCCCTGGGATGTCGGGAGTGCGATCCTCCTTCGATCCCTCGGCTTTCGCGCGCTCGCCACCACCTCCGCGGGGGCGGCGTTCTCCTGCGGCAAGCCCGACACCGTGAAGGCGCTCCCGGTCGAGGCCGTCTTCCAGCATGTCCGGGAGATCGTCACGGCGACGCACCTGCCGGTATCCGCGGACTTCCAGGCCGGGTATGCGGACGATCCCGAAGGGTTGGCGGTGAACGTCACGCGCTGCGTGCACCTGGGCGTCGCCGGGCTTTCGATCGAAGACGCGACCGGGGACCCCGCGAAACCGCTCTTCGATCGCGGGCTCGCCGTCGAACGGGTCCGGGCCGCGCGCGCGGCGATCGATGCCGCGGGAATCCCGGTCGTCCTGACCGCGCGCTGTGAGGCCGCCCTGGTCGGCGATTCCGACCCCTTGCGGACCGCCGTCGACCGACTGACCGCCTTCGCCGAAGCGGGCGCGGACTGTCTCTTCGCCCCCGGCCTCCGCGAGCCCGATGCGATCGCGACCCTCGTCCGCGCCGTCGCCCCCAAACCGGTCAACATCCTCGTCTCGTCCCCGGGCCCCGGCCTCCACGTGGCCGCTCTCGCCGACCTCGGCGTGCGGCGGATCTCCGTGGGATCCGCCCTGGCGCGCGTCGCCTGGGCCGCCTTCCTCCGTGCCGCCGGCAACATCGCCGATACGGGTTCGTTCGAGTCGCTCGCCGCGGCAATGCCGATTCGCGACTTGGACACCGCCTTCCTTGCCGACGGCCGACGATTGGACCTGGCGCTACGCACCGGCGACGTCTACATCGACTTCCCGTTCGAGGACGTCAAGTTCCGCTACGAAAAAACGACGCGACGGGTCTATCGGCGATTCTACGGCCAGCCCGAGGAGCCCGTCGAACCGACCTCGGAGCTCTACCACGACGCCATCCGCTCGGGGGTCCGAATCACGCGGGAGGAGTACTTCCGCGCATGAGCCGGCGGGTGGGCGGCGCCGGCGAATTCCGGGCATGCGGTTCGGATGCGGGGGCGGATGGAACACTCCCGCCGACGGCGCGTAGATGGCCGCCCGGGGTCTTGCCCCGCATTCGCAGCCTGCGCCCCCCCGACGCGGTGCAGCGGGGAGAAGGGAACTCACGAGACGCGGACGGGTGAGAGACGGAACCGAGCGCGCAGGGGAACTATTCCGGATCGCAAAGCGCCGCGTCGAGGCGATCGATCGCCTGAAAGCGAAGCCTCCGCCCGCCGAGATAGCACGCGCCCGCGACGATCACTACCAAGAGCGCGTAGAGCGGGCTTCCGATCCGCTGCTGGACCTCTCGGACCAGCAGGATGGCGCAGATGATCGCGGCGACGCTCCCCCACGACAGGAGAGAGGCCGCCACCACGCACGGTGCCATTCCGCGAAATCGCACGGAGCACCATAGGCACGCCTGGATGATGAAGTAACCGATAAAAGTCCCGGCACACAGCCACGCGAAAAGGAGGAAGAGGAAGACCCCGAGATCCCCCGTCTCGATTCGCAGCCCTGCCCCGAGACAGGGGAGGCCGAGCACCGGGACCCAGGACCACACGCGAGTCCGGATCATCGCGTGGCACAGGGACTCGCGGGTACGCGGCGCAAGGACCCAGGACACGTGTTCATCGCGGGAGCGCAATTCCGCCCAGCACGATCCGAGCGCAATCGGGACCCCCACCAAAAAGAACACGGTCGACCCCACGACCGCCAGGACTCCCCACGCCAGGGAATCCCGCCACGGTGCCCCCAACGGCACGGCCATCCATCCGAGATAGCCCAGGGCCCAGGCCAAGGCGAGGGAGCGGACGACGCGGGGGATCGTCATGGCGCGACCAGGCTCCGGTACGCCCCGCTCGTCGATCCGCCCCATCGAGTCACCTCGCGCCGATGAGTTCCGGAATGCTATCGCGTCTGCGGCCGCCCGTCCAGATGGAAGCAGCGCTCGAGCCTGCCGCACCGAGCCTTTGCTCGAACGGGAATCGGGTGTGAATGATGCTTGCACGGCGACAACGGAGATGGCACGCTCGACCACTCGTCGGGAACGCTCCGCCGCCCCCAGTTGCGTTGTCGCATTCCCGGCGAAATCCCGCGTCCGGTCCCCTCGACGATTCACCTCCAGCGATGGGAGATCGCTGCCCGTGGCTTTCGATCCGACCACCCCCACGCTGGTGGCCCTGCTTTATGGCTGGGGCTTCACACGCTGGAGAGATGCCGGATACCTCGCGGCTGCCGCCGTCGGGGTCGGCCTTGCGGCGCGGATGCCGGGACCCTTGTCGCCGTGGATCCTCGCCCTGCTTTGGACCGTCCTGTGGCCCCCATTCCTGGCGGCCTGGCGCTCGCGTGTCTTCCTGACCGGCGGAGCGGTGGCGCGACTGCACAGCGTGGCGTGGCTCGCCCGCACCACCTGCGTCAGCTCCGACCAGCGCGCGGCCGGCTTCGCTTGGGAAGCGGAAGCACAGGCGTTCTCCGGCCGCTTGACGGAAGCCGTGCAATGGGCGGAACGGGCCGCGCGGGTCCAGCCGCGGGCAAAGACGGAACGGACGTCAACCGCGAGCACGCTCGCGGGGGTGTTCGTGGCGGCGGCGCGGTATCGCGATGCCGTCTGCGTGGTGGAATCCCTGGAGCCGATTGAACGCTATCCGCGCGGGTCGCTCGCCTGGAGTTCGCGGATCGTGGCGGAACTTCATGCCGCGAGCGCGGAAGCCCTGATCGGCGCAGGAACGGAGCGACGCGACCGTCTGAGGACCCTCGAGAACGACGAGCGACTCCATCCGGCGATCCGCAACGCCCTGCTCCTGAATGATGCCCACGAGCGAGCGCGCGACGGCGACGGCGATCTGGCACTGCGGCTATGCGACGCCATCGACCGGGGACGCGGTTCGTGGATTCCCTGGAATGACCCGCTTCTCTGCTACATCCGCGGCAGGGCACTCAGCGCGCTCGGACGCCATGACGAGGCGAGGGCCTCGGTCCAGCAAGGGCTGGAACGCGCACGACTCGTCAAGTCGCGCCGCGACGGCAAGCTCCTCCTGGGCCTCGTCCGTTTCCGCGCGGGTGCGCTGGACGATGCCGTTCATTGGTTCCGCTCCGCCACGGACGAACCGTACGTACGCCAGGGGGGTGAGTACCTGGTCCACTTCGGCGAATGCCTGAACCGGCTCGGTCGTTTCGAGGAGGCGCGCGCGGCCTACCGCATGGTCGACGAGTGGGACCCGGAGAGCACCGCGGCGCGGACCGCGAAGGAGTGTCTCGCGTCCCTGCCGGCGAGCGGGGCATAGCTTGTGAGCCCGTCGGTCGAGCCGGGATCGCCCGCAGGCCCGCACCCCCGTGAACCGGTGCCGGGCGACACGAGCCGGGGGCGTTCGACCGCCGGGGATCCCGCTCCCTCCCGTGAGCGACACAGGGGCGTTGCGCTCCTCCCGCCCCGCTCCTACCGCTCCCCCTCGAACCGCTCGATCAGCCCCTTCGCCGCCGACGACGCCTCCTTCGCCAGCGCCGCGCAGTGCGACGTGAGGAACGTGCGGCCCCGGTCCGGATCCTCGGCGAGAAGCGCACGCGCGCGGGCCTCCACCTCCTCCTGCCCTGCAAAGATGCGATCCTCGAGGGCGTCCCAGACCGCTCGGGCCGCGCCCAACCGGCGGGCGCGATCCTGATTCACGCACTCCTGCAGGGTGCGAAACCGCCACCACTCCGAGTCCGGCGCGGGCGTGAACGTGCCCGCAGGAGGGTTGAGCTGGTACTCCAGACCGAGCTGCTCTTCCAGGCCGACGGGCCGAACGTACCCGGCCGGGGTTTGCGTGAGGCCGGCATACCACGGCAAGAGTACGCTTGTGCACGGCTCGGCGGTGGTCCGCCAATAGACGCACCCGATCTCGCGAGGCATCCCGGTGCGCAGCTGGAAGACGGCCGCCTCTTGGGTCCGCGCGCTGCACAGCGCCCCCTGGCCCTGCTCGTCGCCGTGATCGCGCAACACGCGGACGACGTCGCTCACGTCGAGCTTTCGATCGAGGCGCACGGCGAAGGGGAGCTGCTGGCGATCCTGCATCGGGATGGCCCGTCCCAGGACCAGGCACTGGGCGCGCCACTGGCGAACGTCGATCCGGTCCTGTTCCGGGACGTTGTACGCCGAGCGAAAGCGGAAGGGACCGCTCCCGGGATCGTACCAGCCCCGGCGGATCGCATAATCGATGAGGTCGGGCGAGCCGAGGAAGTGGTCCGGATCATCGAGATCGACTTCGCCGATGATGTGGACGTTCGGCAGCAGGACGACGGCGTCGTCCGGGACGCGCTGCGCGACCCAATGCTTCCCGCGCACGATCGCGAGCAGCCACGCCTCGTCCGGATCGGCGATGACCAGGGTGCGGCCGGAGTCGGTGTAGCCGAACCGGTCGAGCAGCGCGCCGGCAATGCGGACGCCTTCGCGGGCGGATCGCGCGCGCTCGACCACGAGCCGGCGCAGCATGATGTCGATGCCCCCGTCGACGATCTCACCGCGTTTCACCAGCTCTTCGAAGGAATCCTCGCGCGTGGGGCAGGCGTTCGACGCGACCGCGACGCCCCACTCATTCAGATAGGAGTCGCTGAAGCGAAGGCCTGGATTCTGCGACCAGAGGAAGGCCCAGGTCTCCTCCACCTGCGGCAGAGTACCGCCGTTCCGCAGGCGGACGATCGACCCCGGGGCGTGCGTTCGCCGCGGCACGCAGCGGAAGTTCAGGATGCGGTCGCCCGAGTTCTGTTCCAGGTGTCCGAACAGGACCGCTCCGTCGCGGGATGCCTGCTTGCCGACCAGGAGGGCATTGCAGGCGTGGGTCGGGGGCACGGTTGCCAGGAGCGGAACGACGAGGAGGAACGCGAAGAGTCGTGACACGGCGGCCGGTCTCCGATCACGGGGTTGCGGGAACGCGCAGGTCATTCGATCCGACGCAACCCCCACCGTACACGAAGCCGCCCCCCGGGCGCCAGGGTGCGGCTCCCCGGGGGCGGCAGCCGGCACGCTCCCCTCCTCTTCGACGCTACCGCCAGTTGTTGATCCGCGAGTTCTGCGGGGTGGTTCTCCCACCGAATCGGACGTCCTCCGTCGGCCCGGACGCGGTCTCCACGCAGCCTGCGGTCCACAGGTCGAACGAGTGGAGGTTGAACAGCCCCGCCTTGGACGGTTCGGAGGTGTTTTCGCGGTAGAAGAACTGGTAGAGGTGGGCCGTCGACGGGAGGGAGAACTGCGCGAGCGGCGAATAGAAGCACGGATAGGCCGTCGGGTCGTTGTTGCCGGCCGCCACCAGGTCCGAGACGTAGGCGGCGGGCGGACCGCCGGTCAGATTCCCCTGCAGGGTGCGGCGGAAATCGTAGTACGGGACCCCGCGCGCCCCGGGGCGGGCGAGCGCGAAGACCATCGACTGGTTTTTGTTCGCATTCGCTCCGGAGGAGCCCATGTCGGCGGGGAAGGCGGCGAAGTCGGACTGGTATTTGAAGAGGGCGGTCTCCAGGTCGCGGATGGTGGCCTGCGCGACCGCCTCCTTCCCCGTGCACTTGACGCCCATGTACGCGGAGAGCGACATGGCCGCAAGGACGGAGATGATGGCGATGACGACGAGGAGTTCAAGCAGGGTGAATCCGGCGCGCGGGTGGAACCGGCTTCGCAGGGACATGAGGTCTCCTTTCCGGCGTTCCCCCCGGCGGGGGGGCGGCCGGCTCAACGTGGCCTCTCGCGCACCGCGTCGCCATCGACCGGTGCCGTCTGGGTCCTTGAGCAAGCGACATGCCGCGGGGTGAGTTCCCTCGCGACGCCCGGGCCAACCTGGTCGGCCGGCTCGATCGTCGAACCGCCCGGCGTGGGAAAGTCCCGCGCCGCGGCCGGATTCCCGAGGCCTGAACATCGGAACCTCCCGACCGTTCCGGGATCCGATCGCGCGGCGAATGTAGCGTCGGCGTAAGCCCGCGTTACGCGCCGGTAACCCGCGCGTTCGGGGGCCATTCGTCGCGCCTCCGGGCCTCCCGCAAACCTTCGCCGGCAGTTGGCGCATCAGCGGCCCGCCCGTCGGCGCGCCGCCGCGGGCGGGATCGATTGGTCCGTGCCGGACCTCCCCCTCGGGTACGCTTTCCGCGACTTTCTCCCCTCCTCATGCTACCCTGGGTGCGTGGGTCGAGGAGGAGTTCCCCCATGCGTCGCGACGTGGACCTGGTGGTGGCCGAGGCCGCCGAGCTGGCGACGCTCGAGCCGTCCACGCCCGCCGAAGACGCTCCCCGTACCGGCGCGGCCATGGGCGATCTCGGTCTGCTCTCCCCCGGCTCGGTCGCCGTCCATCGCGGCGAGATCGTCGCCGTCGGCACTCCGAAGGAGATCGACGGCCGCTATCGGGGCCGCCGCGTGATCGACGCGCGCGGGCGGCTGGTCACGCCCGGGCTGGTCGATCCGCACACCCATCCGATCTTCGCGGCCTACCGCGACCACGAGTTCGAGATGCGCGTGAAGGGGATCCCGTACCAGGAGATCGCGAGGCAGGGCGGGGGGATCATGTCCTCGGCGCGATCGCTGCGCAAGGCGACGCCGGTGCGGATCACCGAGTTCGTCGCTCCGCACCTGTCGCGGATGCTGGAATCGGGCACGACGACGATCGATGCCAAGAGCGGCTACGGACTCAGCCTCGACACCGAACTCCGTTCCTTGCGCGTGATCAAGCGGCTGAACCAGATTCAGTCGGTCGAGCTGGTCCCGACGTTTCTGGGGGCGCACGCGATCCCCGAGGAGTTCAAGGGCCGGCGCGCCGCCTACGTCCGGATGGTGATCGAAGAGATGATCCCGCAGGTGGCGCGTTCCCGGATGGCGGAGTATTGCGACGTATTCTGCGACGAGGGCGCGTTCACCCCGCACGAAACCGAGCGCATCCTGAAGGCGGGGGCGCTGGTCGGGCTTCGGCCGAAGCTGCACGCGGACGAGTTCGCCGACACGGGCGGCGCGGAGCTGGCCGCGCGGGTGGGGGCGGTCTCGGCCGACCATCTCCTGCGCGTCTCGGACGCGGGAATCCGCGCGCTGGCGCGCGCGGGGGTGATCGGGGTGCTGCTGCCCGGCACCGCATTGACGCTCGGGGTGCCGTCCTACGCCCCCGCCCGGGCCCTGATCGCCGCGGGCGTCCCGGTGGCGCTGGCGACCGACTTCAATCCGGGAAGCTGTTTCACCGAGTCGATGCAGATCGTGATCGCGCTGGCGTGCATGCAGATGAGGATGACGCCCGCGGAGGCGCTCGTCGCCGCGACCGTGAATGCCGCGCACGCGATCGGACGCGCGCACCGGGTCGGCAGCCTGCGCCCCGGCAAGCAGGCGGACCTGGTCGTCTGGGACGCCCCGGGCTACCGCCACCTCGCCTATCACTTCGGCGTGAATCTGGCACGGAGCGTGGTCAAGCGGGGCCGCGTCGCAGTCGGGTAGCGCGATCGGCTACTTCTTCGATTCCAGGTACTTGACGAAGTCGTCGATCTGGTAGGTATTGTCGAAGTACTTGAGCAATAGGTCGAGATCCTGGTTGAATTGCTCGCCGATCGTCCAGTGGCGCGGGACGTAAATGATGTCCCCCGCGGCCAGCGGGATGTCCTGACGCAAGTCGGCCATGTTGAGCAGCCGCCACATGTCGACGAGGACGAACCGTCCGGGGGTGCCCGGTCCGGGACGCCGGATCACGCGGACCTGTCGCCACTCGTGCTCGTCCGTGATGGCGTTCACGCTCGCCAGCACTTGCGCCACGGTCTCGTCGCCCGTGTAGTTGAACGTCTGCGAGGACCCCTGGGTGATCACCAGGATGTCGCCGGCCGTCACCTGGGTCGCCGAGATCGACGGCAGGGTCACCAGGTTGATCGACACCTTGGGGTCGCGGACGATTTCGGTGAGCTTGGCGCGGATCTCCTCGCGCATGTCGCGCAGCGTGCGATCCTTGGCCTGGATCTCACCGATGTACGGATAGTCGATGTACCCGGTCGGGCCGATGGTGAAATCCCGATTGAGGTCCTCTTCCCCCGCGATCTCGACGCGAATCGACGCCCCGGCGGTGAGGCGGTACTCCTCCGCCGCCGAGAGACTCCCCTCCTTCTCCCGCTCGCGCCGCATCCGTTCCTGCTCGAGGAGGAAGTCCGGCGCGGTAATGACGATCCCCTCGAGCGCAGGGAAGCGTTTGACGATCTGCTCGACGCTCCACGGCGAGCCGTTGGAGAAGCCGGCGGAAGCCTCGTGGTAGCGCAGGCCGGTCAGGAGGCGCGGCTGGAAGCATCCCGCGGCGGCGAGCGCCGCAGCCAGGGCCAGGAACCGCGGCCGCGCCGCGGTCCGTCTACCCTTCGCGGAACTGCTTCGTGCGTTCGCGGTAGTAGGGGTAGTAGTAGTATCCATGGCTCTCCAGCGTCACCTTGTTGAGGACGCACCCCACCAACTTGCCGTGGGAGGACTCGATCAACCGCTTGGCGTAGGTGACTTCCTCCTTGTTGGCCTCTCCGGCCGAGACCAGCAGCACCACCCCGTCGACCTGCGGCGCCACCAGCATGGTGTCGACCGCGAGGTTGGCGGGGGGGACGTCGACCAGCACCATGTCCGCCTCGTCGCGCAGGGCGCGCAGGAGGGAGTGGAAAAAGTCGCTCTTGAGCAGGGTGACCGGGTTGGCAAGGCTCGGCCCGGCGGGCAGCACGCGCAGGTTCTCGACCGCGGTGGGAAGCAACGCCTCGCGGACCAGGTGGATCGGGAAGTCGTTCGGGTGCTCGGCGGCCCACTCCTGGGCGCGCTCCGCCAGCACCGCCAACCCCGCCCCGTTGTCCAGGGAGAAGAACCGGTGCAGGACCGCCTTGCGCAGGTCGCAGTCGATGAGCACGACCCGCTCGCCGCTGCGCGCCAGGGCGATCGCGAGGTTGCTGGTCACGGTCGACTTCCCTTCCTCGGGGCGCGAACTGGCGACCGTGAACAGGCGCGCCTGGTTCTCGGAGGCGTAGGCCTCCAGAAGCGCCGTGATGGTGTTGAAGACTTCGTGGAGCGGAGTCTTGGGCGCGACGTCGAGGAGCAGCTTGGGCTCGTCCCGGCGCAAGCGCACGATCGAGCCGAGCACGGGAAGGTTGAGGTAGCGCCGGACGTCGTGTTCGGTGCGGATCGTGGTGTTGAGGTAGTCGCGGAAGTAGGCGCTGGCGACCCCGATCATGACTCCGATCAGGGACACGAAGATCCAGTTCGCGGTTCCCGCCTTGCCGATCGCCCCGCCGAGCTTGGCGGGACTGACGATCTGGACGCTCGGCGCCTGCAGGCTGCGCTGGAGGTCCAGGTCGGCGCGCCGGTCGAGCAGATAGGAAAGACCGCGCTTGGCGATTTCGAGCTGGTACCCCAGCAGTTCCATCTGTTGCTGCGCCTTGAGCACTTCCTGCTCGGAGGGCCCGCTGGTCCGCTGCTCGGCCGTCATGCGGGCGCGCAACGCTTCCATCTCCTTGGAGATCCCGTCCAGGCGCCCCTGCAACGACTTGCTTTCGAGCTCCAGAACCACCAGCGCGTCGTAATCGCGTTTCTTCGCGCGCTCGAGGCGCGCGGCCTCGAACGCGGCCCGGCGTTCCTCGGTGAGGCCGCGCCGCTTCGATTCCGCGGACTGCTCGGTCTCGAGCTTGCGCAGGATCGACTGCACCCGGGGGTGCCGCGGAGTGTAGCGGGTGAGCAGGCCCTCGAGCTCGACCTGGAGGTTTTGCGCGCCCATGCCGCCGACCGGCTCGGGCAGCTGTTCCTGGACATCGAAGTTGTACGGCACCCCCTGCTGCAGGGCGATCCGGAGCGGTTCGGCTTCCGCACGCTTCGCATCGAGGCGGGTCGACAGCTCCTCGAAGGTGCGTCGCAGCGACTGGAGATCCTCGTTCAGGTCGGAGACGTCGCCGGGTCCCTTCATCGATTGGGTGATGACGCGGTACTTCTCGTGTTCGATCTGGAGCCGGCTGATCTGTTCCCGGCGCTGCTCTTCCTGCTCCTCGAGGAAGCGGACGGTCTCCTGGAAGCGCCGGCGCGACTCCTCGTCGATGAATTCGCTGAAGGCCACGGCGACGGCATTGCAGACGTCGCGGGTGAGCTCCGGGTCGCGGTCGCGCGCCGTGAGCGAGACGATTTCGGTGTCCTTGGAGGACTCGACGTTCAGCCGCCGGCGCAACTGCTCCATGGCATCGTAAAGCGCCGCCTCGTCCGCGGAGGGGATCCGCGAGCCGCCGCGGTCGGGCTTGTCCTCGAACGCGGAGACGGGGACCGGAAAGTGCCGGGCCAGCGCCTTGACCGCGCGGCGCATCACCGGCTCGCTCTCGATCAGGTTCAGACGGGTTGCCTGCGTGAGGGTCTCGTACACGGTGGGGGTGTTGCTGGCGGTATAGACGATCCAGGGCGACTGCGGCTCCTTCAGGATCATCTGCGCCCGCGACTCGTAGTTCACGGGCTGCTTGCCCACGAGGTAGAAATTGCCGGCGATCACCATCCCGCTCACGAGGAAGAACGTGAGCAGGTTGCGGCGCAGGATTCTCAGGTAGTCCTTGAGTTCCATGGCGTCGTCCGACGGAAACCCCGGCGGGGGAGGCCGGGACACTCCCCGGGATGTTATCGGCCGTGGCGTGTCGCGCACTTGAGCCGGGAACCGGGTCCGTCTTCAGGATATCATTTGCCGGCCGGTGCTTGCATTTTGCTCTGACCCTCCCTACAATACACGCCCGAGGAGTGCGCCGAGGGGTCGCGCGGTCTGGAAACCGCGGACCCGCGGCGACCTCACCAGGAGGGTCACTATGGCCACCAAGAAGCCCGCCAAGAAGAAGAAGGCCGCCGCCAAGAAGACGAAGAAGGCCAAGAAGTAGGCGGGCCGACGGGAAAACGGCATTCCACGTAACCCTCGAAGACCCCCGCGAACCGATGTCGCGGGGGCCTTCCGTTTTCGGCGCCCGGTGCGCGCCGACGGCGAGAAACCGTTGACAACGGCGCACAGGAGCCTATACTTTTCCCTCCCTGCGCGTGGAACCGGTGCGGGAGGCGGTCGGTGGCCAACCTGAACAAGGTCTTGCTGATCGGGCGACTGACGGCGGACCCGCAACTGCGATACACGCAGGGCGGCCTGGCGGTGGCAGACCTGCGCCTCGCCGTCAACCACACGTTCGAGGGCCCGGACGGCGCGCGCAAGGAAGAGGCCTGCTTCGTGGACGTCGTCGTCTGGAAGCGGGCGGCCGAGAATTGCGCGGAGTACCTGCACAAGGGAAGCCCGGTGTTCATCGAGGGGCGCCTCCAGATGGACAACTGGGAGACCAAGGACGGCCAGAAGCGCAGCAAGCTGCGCATCGTCGCCGCGAACGTCCAGTTCCTCGAGGGAGGCCGGGCGCGCGGCAGCGAGGGAGGCGCACTTCCGCCCCCCGCCCCGGAAGGTCCGGAGGAGGGGGGAGCGGACGCCGAACTTCCCTTTTGAGGGGAGAACGGCGGTCGGTTGAGTCCCTCAACCCGCGAATCGCCCCCGGGGCGATTCAAACCCACAGGAGACGAACAACATGGCGAGCGAAATCGAAGTGGAAGTGGAAGGCGAGGCCGGCCTCGAGGCCAAGAAGACGTATCGGAAGTTCCGCAAGGACAACCGGTGCCGGTTCTGCCGCGACAAGACGACCTACGTCGACTACAAGGACATCCAGGTGCTGCAGAAGCTGACCACCGCGCAGGGAAAGCTGTTCTCGCGCAAGCGCTCGGGAAACTGCGCCCGCCACCAGCGCGCGGTCAAGCGCGCGATCAAGCGCGCGCGCTACGTCGCGCTGCTCCCGTACGTCGGCTAGCCCGCGGTCCGGTGTGTCTGCTGAAGAAGTGAGGATCTCCCCATGGACGTGCTCCTGTGGAAGGATGTCGACAAGCTGGGCAAGCGCGGCGAGGTCGTCAAGGTCAAGGCGGGGTTCGCCCGCAACTATCTGATCCCGCGCAAGCTCGCCTCGGTGCCCACGCCCGACGCGCTCAAGGAACTCGAGTACGAAAAGCGCCGTGAGGGCAAGCGCCTGGCCGAACTGCGCGCCCAGGCGGCCACGATCGCCAAGAAGATCGAGAAGATCCAGATCACGCTCGAAGTCGCCGCCAACGAAGAGGGCGTGCTCTTCGGCGCGGTGTCCCCGTCGATGATCGCCGAAGCCATGAAGCCACACGGCTACGAGGTCGAGGGGAAGATGGTCGAACTGCCCGCCGGCGAAACGATCAAGGAACTGGGCGTCTACACGGTCGACATCCGCCTGGCCCCCGACGTCGTCGCCCCCGTACGCGTATGGGTGGTGGAGGCCGGCGAGGTCAAAAAGAAGTCCGCCGAAGGGTAGCCGCTCCGCGTCTTCCGCGCGGGCGGCGGAGGGGTCCGCACCGGGACCCCTCCCCTGCCGGTCCGTTTCCGGCCCCCTTGCGATGCTGCGCCCATGGCCCCCGAAGAGACCCTGCTCCCCGCCCCGCCGCAGAGCACCGAGGCCGAGGTCGCGCTCATCGGCGCCCTCCTCCTCAACAACGAGGTCGCGGCCGACGTCATCCGCCTGGTCGACCGCGCGAGCTTCTACCGGCCCGCGCACCAGATCCTGTTCGAGATCATCGTCGAGCTCTACGACGCCCGCAAGCCGTGCGACCTCGTCATCCTGCGCGAGGAACTGATCCGCCGCAACGCGCTCGACCGCGTCGGCGGCGTCGAGTATCTCGCCCATCTCGCCGACAGCGTCCCCTCGTCCGCCAACGCCGAATACTACGCCGGGATCGTGCGCGAGAAGGCGGTCCGCCGCCACCTGATGTCGGCCTGCCAGGGCATCCTCACCGACGCCGGCAAGCCCCAGGGCGACCCGGACCAACTCCTCGACCGCGCGGAACAGGCCATTTTCGACGTGGCGCGCAATCGCAACCAGGGGGGAAGTCTGCGCATCGGCGACCTCCTCCGCGACGCCTTCACCCGCATCCAGGACATCGTCGACCGCAAGGACCGCATCCAGGGCGCAATGTCCGGCTTCTACGAACTCGACGACCTGATCATGGGCTTCCAGCCGTCGCAGCTCGTGATCATCGCCGGCCGCCCGTCGATGGGTAAGACCTCCTTCGCCATGCGCGTCGCCGAACACGTCGGCCTCGTGCAGAACAAGGGCGTGCTCATCTTCTCCCTGGAAATGGACAAGCACCAGATCGCCCAGAACATGCTCTGCTCGCACACGCGCATCTCTTCCCACGACCTGCGTCGCGGGAAGATCGCCGAGGCGGACTTCCAGCGCCTGCTCATGGCGGCGGGCAAGTTCGCCGAGGCCCCGATCTACATCGACGATTCCTCCGGCCTCTCCCCGCTCGAGATCCGCGCCCGCGCCCGCCGCATGATGACCGAGCACAAGATCGAGCTCGTCATCGTCGACTACCTCCAGCTCATGGAAAGCCGCGGCGCGGAAAGCCGCCAACAGGAAATCAGCATCATCTCGCGATCGCTCAAGGGACTCGCCCGCGAACTCAAGGTCCCGGTCATCGCCCTCTCCCAGCTCAGCCGCGCCGTGGAAGCCCGCGAGGAGCACCGCCCGCGCATGTCCGACCTGCGCGAGTCCGGCTCCATCGAGCAGGACGCCGACGTGATCATGCTGCTCTACCGCGACGAGTACTACAACCACGAGAGCAGCGACAAGGGGATCTCCGAGGTGATCGTGGCCAAGCAGCGCAACGGCCCGACCGACACCGTGAAGCTGGCCTTCCTCGCCAATTTCATGCGCTTCGAAAACCTCGCCCCGCAGCGGTAGCGATCCCGGCCGGGACCGCGGACCCGCCGGTCCCGACACCCCCCACCCGTCCTCCGGCCCGTCCTTGCCCGTCCCCCCCCACCCGGCTACGATGTCCATACGGGCCCCGAGACCCGACCGGCGTCTGCCGGCGGGTGACTGCGCAGCCACCCCGTCAGGCGCCCGCGTCCCGGCCCCCTTTCGGACGCGGAGGTGATCCATGTCCCGAACCGTACGCCCGACCGCATCCCCACGCGACCGGCTGACCCTCTCCGTGCTCAAGGCCGACATCGGCTCCCCGGGAGGCCACACGAAACCCGCGGATCGGGTCCTGGAAGCCGTTCGGGCGGTCATCGCCGAGGCCCAGGGCGGCCTCGTGCTCGACCACCTGGTGACGCACACCGGCGACGACGTGGCGATCCTGCTCAGCCATCGCCACGGCGTCGACCACCCGGAGATTCACCGGCTCGCATGGAACGCCTTTCGCGAAGGCACGGCGGTCGCCCAGCGGCGCGGCGACTACGCGGCAGGCCAGGACCTCCTCGTCGATGCGCCCTCGGGCAACCTGCGCGGCGCCGGACCCGCCGTCGCAGAACTCGAGTTCGATCATAAGCTGAAGGACGAACGGCCGGCGGAGGCGGTGATGGTGTTCGCCGCCGACAAGTGCGGGCCCGGGGCCTACAACTTGCCCTTCTACCTCGCCTTCGCCGACCCCATGTACTGCGGCGGACTGATCCTCAAGCCCGAAATGACCAAGGGGTTCACGTTCCGCGTCATGGACATGGAACACGCGAAGGCCGATCGGATGATCGACCTCCACACGCCCCACGAGTCGTACGAGCTCGTGGCCCTGTTGCGCGACGAGACCCGCTTCGCGGTGGAATCGATCTACTCGCGCGCCTTCCCCGAACAGCAGGTGGCCGCCGTCGCCACGCAGCGCCTGCACAACATCGCCGGAAAATACACCGGCAAGGACGACCCCGTGGCGATCGTGCGCACGCAGGGGATCTTCCCGGCCCCCGAGGAGATCCTGATGCCCTGGGCCTCGGTCGTGCCCTACGTGACCGGCGACTGTCGCGGCTCCCACGTCATGCCCATCGCCCCCTACCCCCTCAACAGCAGCGTTCGCGGCCCTTATTGCCAGCCGATCGTTTCCGCGCTCGGACTGTCGATCGACCGCGAGGGGCTCTTCTCCCAGGAGACCGTCGACTTCTTTGCCGACCCGTATTGGGACGAAGTCCGTCGCACGGCCTTCCAGAAGGGGATCCAGATGCGCCAACAGGGGTGGTTCGGAGTGGCGATGGCGAACAACGCCGAGCTCGCATACACGGGGCTGGCTCGGCTCTATGAATCGCTCGACAAGGGACATCGGTTCTTCGTGCGGGAGAAGTCGGAGGCCCGACCGGAGGTCACGCGCCCCGGCAAGGTCCATTCCCACTGACGAACATTCCGGATCCGGCGGGCCGGCCGCGGCGGCGGCCCGCCGGACCGGGTGTCCCCACCCACCCGCGGCCGACCCGGACGGCCCGGAATGCCCTCGGAACGGCCGGCCATCCAGCCCTCCACCGGGCAGCGCGCCGCGCCCCGCGTCCCGGTCCGCCACCCCCGCTCGCAGGCCCCGGGCGCGCTGCGGCCGCCCGCCCCGCCACCCGGCTCGACCGCCTCCGGACGCCTCGCCGCGACCGCCCGCTCCATCCCGAACGCCATCCGGCGTACATACTCGAGGCCTCCGCGCCCGGGCCGCCGGGGTCCTCGCCCCCCTAGGGCGCGGATTCGCAGCGATGAAAATGACCTAACCGTTTGTACGAGATTGCTTTATGTGACAACCAGGGCGGCGTTTTTCCTTGCCGCGACCACCCCCCTTTGCTAGCATCCCCTGTCTTGTCCGGTTCCCGCGTGATGAGGGTCTGGTTTCGGTGCAGCATTCCGTCTTGCGATCTGCGGTGCTCGCCACCGGGTTCGTCCTGGCCCTCCTCGCGGGGGGTCCGGTTGCCCGCGCCCAGGACAAGAACATCCTCGCCGTGGAGTTGCGCGGGTTGGAACGGAACGATCCCACCGTCGTGCTGTCGAAAATCCAATCCAAGGAGGGACGGCCGTTCCTCCGCGAGACGGTCGAGGCGGACATTCGCCGGTTGTATGCGACGGGGCTGTTTGCCGACATCGACCTGCGCGAAGAGGCGGCGGAGGGGGGCGTCCGGCTGATCTTCGTCTTCCAGGAGAACGACATCCTCGAGGACATCGTCTTCCTCGGTCTCAAGTCGTTGAAAGAAAAGGAGATCAAGAAGGATCTCCGGCTTCAGATCGGCGACATCTTCAACCAGTACTATCTCAAGCAGGATCTGGAGAGCATGCGCGGGAAGTACCTGGAGAAGGGGTATCCCTTCGTGGAGATCCAGGACAAGCGCCGCGCGGGGCAGGCGGGAGTGATCCTCGAGTACATCATCCGAGAGGGTCCGGAGGCCTACGTCGAAGAGGTGGAAATCAAGGGGAACCGCGGCCTCGACGACGGGGACGTCGAGGATGTGATGGAGACGCGCGAGGGGACGCTGTTTTCGAGCAAGCCGTTCGTCGAGCGCAAGCTCCGGAACGACCTCGTGCGGATCAAGAAGTACTACCGCTCCGAGGGGTTTCTCGACGCCGAAGTCTACCTCGAGGATCTGCGCTACAGCGACGACAAGTCGGAGGTGTTCATCACCATCCGTGTCGAGGAGGGGACCCGCTACCGGATCAAGAAGATCCTGCTGGAGGGGAACACCCTGTTCAAGACCGAGGAGGTGCTGGCCGACCTCAAGACCCAGCCGGAGTCGTACTACACCGGCAACATCCTGGACAAGGACGTGACGAAGGTCCGCGACATGTACGGGGCCAAGGCCTACATCAACGCGGACGTGAAGATCGACCTCCCGGTGGCGGAGGAAAAGGGATACGTGAACCTGGTGCTCGGCATCCAGGAGGGGCAGAAGTCCTACGTCGACAAGGTGGTCATCCAGGGGAACACCAAGACGCGCGACTACGTAATCCGGCGGACGATCGGGGTCTATCCCGGGGAAGAGATGAACATGGTCGCGCTGAAGCGCAGCATGCGGCGGCTCGAGCAGAGCCAGTATTTCGAGCAGGCGGCCCTGCGCTGGGAGGAGGGTCGGGACGAGGAACACAAGAACGTGATCATCGACGTTACCGAGGGATCCACGGGGGCGATCCGGTTCGGCGGCGGGTTCAGTTCGAATTTCGGCTTCCTCGGCCTCTTCGAGATCACGCAGCGGAACTTCGACATCACCGACATGCCCAAGAGCCTGGACGATTTTCTTTCCGGCAATGCGTTCGCCGGCGCGGGGCAGTTCTTCCGCGCCTCCTTCCAGCCCGGGGAGCGGCGCACGCGCTGGGGCGTGGACTTCCGGGAGCCGTGGTTCTTCGGATATCCGCTCGGATTTTCGCTCTCGCTCTTCGGCACCAGCAAGGACCGCGAGTTCTACACCGAGAGCCGGACGGGCGGGAGCATCGGGTTCGACAAGCGGTTCGACGGCGCGCTCGACGGGTTCTCGGTCGGGCTCTCCTACCGGCTGGAGAAGATCAAGATCAGCGACCTGGAGAACGATGCTCCGCTGGAGGTTCAGGACGTCGAGGGGACGAACTATCTGTCGGCGGTCACGCCGCGGTTCGCTTACGACCAGCGCGACAGCGGGGTCTTCCCGACCGAGGGGTATCAGATCGCCCTGACGCACGAAGTGGCAGGCGGCCCCTTCGGCGGCGACTTCGACTACTACAAGGCGCTGCTCGACATCGACCATTTCTTCACCGTGCACACGACGGAGACGGAAGGCAAGCACGTGCTGGTGTTGTCCGCGAAGGCCGGATACGCGACGGAGATCGCGGGTGCGGAGAACGTGCCGATCTTCGAGCGGTTCTTCGGCGGCGGCACGGGGAGCGTGCGCGGGTTCGAATTCCGCACGATCAGTCCCAAGGAATTCGGGGAGCCGGTCGGCGGCAATGCGATGGTGTTCATGACCGCGGAATACACGTTCCCCCTCTACCGCACGGAGATCAACCATCAGGCGCAGGACATTCTGCGCGGGGCGGTGTTCGTCGATGCGGGGAACGTGCAGAAGGACTTCGGCGAGATGGACATGAACGAGCTCCGCGTCTCGACCGGATTCGGGCTGCGCTTCACGATCCCGCAGCTGGGGAACGTGCCGGTGTCGCTCGATTTCGGGTTCCCGCTCAAGCAGCTCGAGGATGACGACGAGCAGTTGATCCACCTCAACCTGGGGTACAGCTACTAGGAACCACGACGTCACCGGTGCGGGCCATTCGGCGACGGGCGCCGGGAAGGGTGGGCGCGGAGTGCGACCCTGTCCTTCTCGGCGGCCCGATCCCGGGATCCCGGCCGCCGGTGGAACCATGGGTATCGGCGCCCACGAACGCGGAGTTCCCTCCGCGCCGGGGACCGCCGGAGTCACGAAGGAGGAGATTCATGCAGAAACTCGCTCACTGGGCGACGGGAGCGCTCATCCTCGCCCTGGTCCTGGTGGTCGGTGTTCCCGGCGATGGCGCCGGCCAGGCGGCCACGCCCAAGATCGGAGTCGTGAACATCAAGACGGTCTTCGAGAAGTACGCCAAGGCCAAGGACTTTGAGGAGAAGCTCGAGAAGGAAGCGCGGGAGGAAAAGGAATACATGGACCGGATGGAGAAGGAACTCAACGATCTCAAGACCGAGATCGAGGTCCTGACCCCGGAGAGCCCGTTGCGCAAAGAGAAGATCGAGAAGTTCATCAGCCTGCAGGCGCTGGCGAAATTCCGCGTCGAGGAGTGGAACAACCGGACGAAAACGCGGCTGAATTCGAACACGGCCCAGATCTACAACGAAATCCGCTCCGAAATCGACGCGTTCGCGCAGCAGAACGGGTACGACCTCGTGCTGAAGACCGAGAGCGGGAAGCTGGATGTCAACAGCCGGGAGAGCGCCAACCAGCGGGTGAATCGGCGCACGGTGTTGTACCATTCTTCGGGGATGGACCTGTCCGACCGGATCGCGGAGCGGCTGAACGCGGCCTACAAGGCGGCGGGTGGCTCGACTCCGGGCAATCCGGGCGGGCGGTAGCGAAATGCCGCGCGGACGCGGGGGTGCCGGCCGGGCCGGCGCCCTCCGCTCCGGGCCGGCGGGGCGAACCGTCCGGCGCGCGGCCCTGCCCGGGGCTTTCCCGCGGTGGGACGAGGGCGGCGGGACGGCCGCGGATGGGCTCGAGGATGCGCGCGTGGAAACGACGCTGGCCGAACTGGCGACGCTGGTCCGCGGGAGCGTGGTCGGCGACGGCACCGTGCGCATCCGCGGTTTCAACGGCATCCGCGAGGCGGTCGCCGGCGAGATCGCGTTCTTGGCCAACCCGAAGTACGCGCCGCTCCTGCAGACTACGCGCGCAAGCGCGGTGATCGTCAACGGCGATGCCCCGCGACTGGGGAAGGCGCCGCTGCTCGTGGCCTCCGATCCGAGTCTCGCGTTTGCGCAGGTGATGGCGCACTTCGCGCCGCCGACCGCGCTCCCCGAACCCGGGGTCCATCCCACGGCGGTGATCGCGCCTTCCGCCGTGGTCGGCAAGAGCGCCTGGATCGGTCCGCAGGTCGTGATCGGGGAGCGCAGCTCGATCGGGGAAGGCTGCCGGATCCATGCGGGCGCGGTGATCGGCGCGGAGGCCGAGATCGGACCCGGATCCGTCCTCCACCCCCGCGTCGTCCTCTACGACGGGGTCTCCCTCGGCGCCCGCGTGATCGTGCACGCGGGCAGCGTGATCGGCTGCGACGGCTTCGGCTACGCCACGGTGAACGGCGTCCACCACAAGCTTCCGCAGCAGGGCACGGTGGTCGTCGAGGATGATGTGGAGATCGGCGCGGGGGTTACGGTCGATCGCGCCCGCTTCGGCCGCACCGTGATCGGACGCGGCACCAAGATCGACAATCTCGTGCATGTAGGGCACAACGTGAGCATCGGGGAAGGCTGCCTGCTGGTCGCCCAGGTCGGGATCGCGGGCAGCACGCGCATCGGCCGCGGGGTCGTGCTCGCCGGACAGACCGGAGTTGCCGGGCACCTGGAGATCGGCGACGGGGCCGTGATCGGCGCCCGCTCGGGGGTCACCAAGAGCCTGCCCGCCCGCGCGATCGTGTTCGGCCTGCCGGCCCGGCCCCATGCCTTCGCCAAACGCATCCTGGCGGCCTCCCACCGCCTGCCGGAGATGCAACGCTCCCTGCGCGAGCTGCAGGACCAGGTGGACCGCCTTGCGGCGAGGATCGCTCCCGGTGAGAACCAGGCAACGCACCATCCGTAGAGCGGCGGAGCTGTCCGGCGTCGGAATGTTCTCCGGCGTCCCGGTCCGCATCCGCCTCTGCCCTGCGCCCGCCGACGCGGGGGTGGCGTTCGTGCGCACCGATTTGCCGGGACGACCGCGCATTCCGGTCCACATCGACCACCTCTCGGCCAAGCCCCGGCGCACCGCCGTCGCCCGGGAGAACGCCGAGGTCGAGACCATCGAGCACCTGATGAGCGCCGTGCACGGCCTCGCGGTCGACAACCTGGACATCGAAATCAACGCGCCCGAAGTCCCGGGCGTCGACGGCAGCGCCGCCCCCTTCGCCGAACTCCTGCGCGGCGCCGAACTCGTCGATCTCGACGCCCCCCGCTTCGTGTTCGCCCCCCGCGAGCCGGTTTCCGTCGTCGACGACGACTCCAGCCTCGTCGCGATGCCCTCCAAGCGCGGACTCTCGGTCTCCTTCACCCTCGACTATCAGCTCAGCTACTTCGGCCCCCAACACTACACGATCGATGTCGGGGAGGACCGCTACCTGCGCGAAATCGCCCCCTCCCGCACCTTCTGCCTGCAGAGCGAGGTGAAGGCCCTGCTCGACCAGGGCATGGGCAAGGGGGCGTCGTACCAGAATACCCTCGTCATCGGCCCCGAGGGCGTGATCCAGAACGAGGTCCGCTTCAAGGACGAGTTCGTCCGTCACAAGATCCTTGATCTGATCGGCGATCTCGCCCTGCTCGGATGCCCGCTCCAGGCCCACGTGGTCGCAATCCGCGCCGGGCATGCTTCCAATGCCAGGCTGGTGCGCGCGCTCCAGAAGGCCCTCGCCGACCAGAGCGCGCGCCGCAAGCAGGAAACCTTCCTCGACGTGCGGGAAATCCTCAAGATCCTCCCCCACCGCTACCCGTTCCTCCTCATCGACAAGG
The DNA here is from genome assembly GCA_964632945.1 of uncultured Planctomycetia bacterium. Lineage (GTDB taxonomy): Bacteria > Planctomycetota > MHYJ01 > WSZJ01 > CAZWCX01 > CAZWCX01. Next base: position 23,040 of record CAZWCX010000036.1, read on the forward strand.
TCATCGAGCTCGACAGCTACAAGAAGGCCACCGGGATCAAGAACGTCACCTACAATGAGCCCTTCTTCCAGGGGCATTTTCCCGGCCAGCCGATCATGCCCGGGGTGCTGCAGATCGAGGCCATGGCCCAGCTTGCGGGAGCGCTGCTCTTGCGCAAGGCGGAGAACGCCAACAAGCTGGCCGTCCTGCTCTCCATCGACAAGGTCAAGCTCCGCAAGACGGTCGTCCCCGGCGACCAGCTGCGCATCGAGGCCGAGGCCGAACGGGTGAAAAACCGAACCGGATTCGTGCACACCTGGTGCACCGTCGAGGGGAAACTGGTGTGCGAGGCCTACATGAAATTCATGCTGGTGGACCCGGAATAGGGGAAACGCCGAAAACTACGACAGCAGGGGGCGAAGTCTCCCCGGCCCGCGCCCGGCGCGGGGCGGGGCGAGGCGCCCCGGTGAGCCCGCGGGCGCGACGCTCCGTCCCGGCGAAGGTCGCCGAGGGTGCGCAGCGATCGGCAGCAGACTCGATCCATCGAGGGTGTCCCGGATGCGAATCCATCCTACGGCCGTGATCGATCCGAAGGCGCAAGTCGCGGACGACGTCAAGATCGGCCCGTTCTGCGTGGTGGGCCCGAAGGTGACCATCGGCTCGGGCACCGAACTGGCCAACAACGTCACGGTGCTCGGCCATACCACGATCGGCTGCAACAATCGGATCTCCCCCTACGCGGTCCTGGGCGGGGAGCCGCAGGATCTCGGCTACAAGGGCGAGGAAACATACCTGCGGATCGGCGACGAGAACGTGGTCCGCGAGTACGTGACCATGAATTGCGGCACGACCAAGCAAAAAAAGACTACGATCGTCGGCAACCGCTGCCTCTTCATGGCCTACTGCCACATCGCTCACGATTGCCACATCGGCAACAACGTGGTCATGGCCAACGGGGTGCAGATCGGCGGCCACGTCGAGGTCGAGGACGACGTCACCTTCGGCGGCCTCGTCGCGGTGCACCACTTCGTGACCATCGGGCGGAAGGCGTTCATCGGCGGCACCACCGGCGTCCACCAGGATTGCCCGCCCTTCATGACCACCGATGGCCGCCCCGCCCGCGTCAAGGGAGTCAATACCGTGGGCCTCAAGCGGCGGGGCTTCTCCCCGGCGCAGATCGAGGCGCTCAAGGAAGCCTACAAACTCATCTACCGCTCGCAGTATCCCCGGCTCACCGCCGTGGAAATGCTGGAGCGGAAGCCGGACGCCACTCCCGAGGTGCGCCAGTTGCTCCAGTTCCTGCGCGGCATGGAGAAGGGACGCCAGGGTCGGGCGCTCGAGGCGCTGCGGCGAACGCCGGTCGTTCCGAGCGCGGCCGCGGCCCCCGCGGCCGCGACACAGCCCGCCGGGTAATGGGACCCCTCATTGTCCCCGCCCCGGAATGCCGATAAGATGATTCGGGGGCCTGCGGACCCGTCCGCAGCGCCCCTGCCGGACATCGGCATCGCCGGGGAGAGTCCATGAGCACGGTAGACCGCAAGCCCGCCTCCGATTCGCCGGAACCGCCGGGTTCCGACTCCGCGCCGCCGCCCGTCGCGTCGGAACGGATGCCGCTCGTCTCCCCCCACCACGCCACGGTCGTCCTGCCCGAAAATGTGCAGATCCCCGATGCCCCGCGTACGCTCGACCCGATGAACACCTCCCCGCTCGAGTACCAGTTCTCCGATGCCAAGGGGACCCAACTGGCGGCGCACCACTATCGGGTGCAGGGTCCGACCGTCTACGGCGAATACGAGATCGTCCAGGAAATCGCCCGCGGCGGCATGGGCGTGGTCTATCGCGCGCGACACCGGAAACTCAACCGCATCGTCGCCCTGAAAACCCTGCTCGAGGGCGAGGGGGCCTCGGAGGCGCAGGTCAAACGGTTCTACCTGGAAGCCACGGCCGCGGCTCGCCTTCACCACCCGAACATCGTGGCGATCTACGATGTCGCCGAGTCGGGGGGCGTCCACTTCTACGCCATGGAGTATGTCGAGGGGCGGACCTTCCTCGACATGATCGAAAAGGAGAAGGTGGCGCCCATGCAGGCCGCGGAAGTCGTGCGCAAGATCGCCGACGCGCTGGCCTTCGCCCACGAGGAGCACATCCTCCACCGGGACATCAAGCCGCAGAACATCCTCATCGACGCCAAGAACGAGCCCAAGTTGTCCGACTTCGGGCTCGCCAAGGATTTCACGCGTGCCACCATGCTCACGCAGTCGGGGGTCGCACTCGGCACGCCCATGTACATGTCGCCGGAACAGGCGATGGGACGGACGCAGGAGATCGATCATCGCAGCGACATCTACTCGCTCGGGGCGGTCCTCTACCACGCCCTCTCCCGGAAGCCCCCGTTCGACGGCGACAGCCCGCTGAGCATCATGAACAAGGTCGTGCTGGACGATCCGCAGCCCTTTCAGGCCTCCTCGCGGGAGATCGACCGGGACCTGGAGACCATCTGCCTCAAGGCGATGGCGAAGGAACCTTCGCACCGGTACGCGACCGCGCGCGAAATGGCCGAGGACCTGCAGCGTTGGGCCAGCGGCGCCCGCATTCGCGCCCGCCGTCCCGGCTGGATGAACTGGATTCTGCGCAAGGCGCGCAAGCACCGCGTCAAGACTCTCGCGGGGCTCGTCCTCTTCTGCGCCGTCGCCGTCGGGATCCTGGGGATCGAGATCTCCCGTTCCCTGGACCGGATTCGCGCGGTGAAGATCGTCGCCGCGCAGCTCGACCGAACCCGGCAGGTGGGCCGGTTCGGGACCCCTTCCCCGACCCCCGACGACATCCGCAAGTACATCTTCGACGTGCGCGTCCGGATGGAATCGGCCCTCGAAGAAGTGCGCGAGGCGCTGGACCTGGACCCCGCCAGCGCCGAAGCCCTGCTCCTCGAGGGCGAATTGCATGAACGGCGCGGCAACTTCGCCGGCGCGGCGGCGGCTTTCCGCAAGGTCGTAGAACGGCGCCCCGACGACCACGAGGCCCGCTACCTGCTGGCGCGCGCCCTCCACAACCGGGGCCCGGACTCGCACGCGGAGGCCGGTGCGATCCTCGGCGACCTCGCGCGATCCAGCCCGGTGGAGGACCTCCGCCGGCTGGCCGAAGCCCGCAGCGCCCTGCTCCGCCAGGAGTCCGTGCGCGACATCGCCACGCTCGTCCCGGGGGACTTCACCGCGAAACATCGACACGAGGCCCTGCGCCTCAAGGCCCTCGCCATCGGCTCCCTGGGTTCCGACGCGGAGAAGGAGAAGGCCGCCGATCTCCTGGATCAGTGCCTCGACGGGGGACCCGCCTCGACCGCGGATTACAACGTCCTGGCCCTTTGGCAGCGCAAGGCCAAACACCCGGACGCGGCCGTCCTGCGGACCTTCGTGAACGCGGTCGCCCTGGCCGAAAAACCCTCCCAGCCCCTCCTCGAGGCGATGATCCTCTCCCTCCGGGCCGGGTGGAGCGATCTCGAAACGGCCTTCCTCCATCTCCACCAGGAACTTCTCCCCGACTCCCCCCATCCCTACCTGAGCCGGGCGAACTACTACCGGGACGACAAAGTCCGCAATCCCGAAGCGGCGGAGCGGGATTACCTCGAAGCCCGGCGCATCGCTCCGGACGATCCCACCGCCGCGGTCAGACTTCTCCAACTCTACCAGCGCTACCCGGCGCTGCGTAACCCCGCCGCCTACTTCGCCGAGTGCAGGGAAGCGCTGATCGCCGCCGATCGGTCGGCGCACTACTCCCCCGCCCTGGTCGGCGAGATCGCGGAGGCCCTGATCGAGCTGGACCTCGAGTCCGAAGCGGAGTCCTGGATCTCCCTCGCTCTCGAACGAGCCCCCGGAACCACGGACCTGATCGCGCTGCAAGGGGTGATCCACCACCGGCGCCGCCGGTTCACCGAGGCGCTGAAGTCGTTCGAGGTTGCCATCGCCCTCGAACCCGGCAACTACAAGACCTATGTCCGCCGCTCGCGCTGCCACGGCGAACTGAAAAACCTGGAAGCCGCCGTGAACGATCTCACGATGGCGATCCAGCTCGACCCGGACAGCCGGGACCTGCACCTCCGCCGCGCCATGCGATACGCGCAAATGCTCAAGCTCGATCGCATGTTGGAAGACATCGAGAAGGTGACGCTCCTGTCCAGCGTCGAGGAGGTGGAGCAGATCCGGGAGGAACTGGTCTCCCCCGTCCCCGCGCGCTGGTTCGAGAAGCTCGACAACGGCGTGCGCCAGCTCGCCGCCGGACTCCTGCCCCGCCTGGCCGCGCGACTCGCCCATCGCGGCGAAGCCGCGCTGCGCGAGAAGAAGTGGGACGACGCCAAAGCCGCCTTCGATCGCGCGCGGGCCGTGGATTCCCGCGCCTGGCGGGCGCTCCTCGGCCTCGCGGCGGTGTGGACCCAGCGGCAGGAGTGGGACTACGCCGCCCACCTCCTCCTCCAGGCCCTCGACCGCGGCTTGCGGAAGCCCGAAGCGATCGAAGCCCATCCTCTCCTCGAGCGGCTGCGCAATCGCCCGGAGTACGCCCCCGTGCGCCTCCGGCTGGAGGCCGGGAAGGACTGACCGGGAGCATCCGGCTCCCGCGAAGCGCCGGCCGGGAAGACCGCGCCGAGGAGTTGCGCGGCCGTCCCGCCCGTGTCGGAGTATCCACCCGGTCCCTGCCCGGGGCCGTACCTCTGGAGCCCTTCATGGCCGATTCCCCCGCGCCGTCCGACGCCGCCGCGGCGCCCCCGGCAGCCTTCCCGGCAGCCCTCTTCGATGTTCTCGCGTGCCCGGTCTGCCGGACTTCCATCCCACGTCCCGCCCCGGGCGCGGCCGACTCCCTCGCCTGCGTCCCCTGCGGACGCACCTTCCCCATCGTCCGCGGCGTTCCCCGCTTCTCCGCCGAATTGGGCGACATGCGCGAGGTCGCCCGATCCTTCGGGTTCCAGTGGGAACAGCAATCCCGAGGAGCGTTCGAACAAGAGACCCTCTACGGGGAAACCGAGGACGAAGAGGTCACCTCCTTCTTCCAACGCTTCGACCTCCCCCTCCCGCCGCGTCCGGACTCGTTGCGCGGGCTTCGCATCCTCGACGCGGGTTGCGGAAGCGGCCGCCTGACGGCGCGACTCGGCCGCTGCGGCGCCGACCTCGTCGTGGGACTCGACATCAGCGAGGGCGTGAACGTCGCGGCGCGCCATTGCGCCGGCCTCCCGAACGTGGCGATCCTCCAGGGGGACCTCCTCCATCCGCCCCTGCGCCCCGCCTCGTTCGACCTGATCTGGAGCGAAGGAGTGCTTCATCACACCCCGCACGCGCACGCCGCCTTCCTCAGCCTCGCGACGTGCGCGGCCGACCGCGGTCGGGTCTACGTCTGGCTCTACCCGCGCGACTTCAACGCCTATCGTTTCGTCCGGAGATTCCTTCCCCTGACGTGGGCGCTCCCCTCGTGGCTCATGATGGTCCTTTGCCGGTTGCTCGCCGGTCCCCTCTGGGTTGCCGCCCGCATCCGCGGCTGGCTGCGCCCGGGAGGGGCCCGGACCTGGCGGCAGATCGTCTTCGGCCTCCACGACAACCTCTCCCCCCGATACCAGTCCCGTCACACCAACGACGAACTCTCCTCCTGGTTCCACTGCGCCGGCCTCGAGGGCGTGCGCCCCACCGGGCCGGCGACCGGCGTCGTCGGCCACGCCCCCGCGGCGAACCCCGCGGCGGGACCGGCGACCGGCCGGGCCGAGTCCGGACTCGCCGTGCTCGTCGTAACCAACGCCTTCCCCACCCACGCGCAACCTTGGCGCGGCGCCTTCATCAAGAGCCAGATCGCTTCCCTGCGCCGGCTCGGCTTGCGCGTCCACGTGGAGACGATCGCCGGGTATCGGGGAAAGTCCGAGTATCTCCGGGCGATCTTCCGCGTCCGTCGTCTCGCCCGGGACGGGCATTTCGACCTCCTCCACGCCCATTACGGCCTGACCGGAATCGTCTCGCTCTGCCAGTCCCGACTTCCCGTGGTCGTCTCCTTCATGGGCGACGACGTCTACGGCACGCCCGACCGGCAGGGACGCTACTCCCTCATGAGCCGGCTCATCGCGCGGATGAGCCGGGTCGTCGGTCGGCGCGCGGAGGCGGTCATCGTCAAGTCCGAGGAACTCAAGCGCGCGCTCGGGCGCGCGGATGCGCACGTCATCCCCAACGGGGTCGATTTCGACTTCTTCCGTCCCCTGCCGCGGGACGAAGCCCGCCGCCGGATCGGGCTCGACCCGGACCGACCGATCGTGCTGTTCGCCGGCCAGCCCGAACTTCCGGTCAAGGACCACCCCCTTGCCGCGGAGGCGGTGCGCCGGCTCGGACTCGTCCAGTCGAACCCGCAACTTCTCGTCGCCGGACGCCTGCCCCAGGAGGAAATGCCCTGGTACTACAATGCGGCGGACGTTCTCCTGCTCACGTCACGACACGAGGGATCGCCGAACTCGGTGAAGGAGGCGGCCGCGTGCAACCTACCCATCGTCTCGGTGGACGTCGGGGACGTTCGTCGATTGCTCGGCGGCGTCGCGGGGGTCCGCATCGTCGAGTCGCGGGACCCGGAGGACCTGGCGGTCGCCCTTGCGGAGACGATCGGGGAGACGCGCCGATCGGGCGCCCGCGAGGCGATCACGGAACTGTCGCTCGAGCGGATCGCCCGGCGGATCCTGGGCGTCTACCGCTCCGTCCTGCCCGCCCCGGCCGGTCCGCGCCCGGGCGATTGATCGCGAACGGCGCGCCCCAGGCGCGCGGGCTTGCGGGGCTCGCGGGCGTGAATCCGACGCCGGCAGCCTATTCGCTGCGCAACGCCGCGATGGGGTCGAGCCGGGCGGCGCGGCGGGCCGGGTAGAGTCCGGCCGCGAGACCGACCAGGGCGCAGAACACCACGGCCGCCGCAAGGAAGGCCGGGGAAGCCTGGAAGAACGGAACCCCCTCCCACCCCGGGACGATCCAGCCCACGCCCCATCGATTGAGCGTCCAGCCGACCGCGACCGCGGCGATCGCTCCCGCCGCCCCGCCGATGAGGCCGATGGCCGCCGCTTCGAGGGCGAAGAGCCGATGGATCAGCTGCTCCGGCGCTCCGAGGGCCTTCATCACCCCGATCTCGCGCGTACGTTCGTACACGGCCATGATGAGCGTGTTGGCAATGCCGAACGCGGCGACGAACAGGGCGATCAAACCGAACGAGGACAGGAATGCATCGATGACCGCGAAGACCTGGGTGAGCACGGACAGGTTGTCCTGAAGGCTCTGGACGCGATAGCCGCGCCGTTCGATTTCGGCCCGCACGCCCGGCAGAGATTCTTCCGTGACCACGCGCACGCACAGGCGCGCCCCCCAGGGCTTGCTCTCCTCCCCCTCCGCACCGCGAGCGGAATGGCCGCCGGCGCCGTTCCCGGGCCCGGGACCGGCGGTCGCAGGCGGCATCAGGGTCGCGAGCATCCGGCCGAGGCGCGCCGCCTCGCCGCCGCGGCGGACGAGATCCGCCTGCAGCTCGGCGTCGCCGGCAAGTTCCCGCAGCCGGGAAACGCCGACCGCCAGGGCCAGGAAGTCGCCGGCAGGCGGCCTGCCTCCCGTGCCGGCGGAGGGCGGCTCGTCCCGGTTCCCCTCGAGCAGCCGCGCGAAGCGATCGGGACGCAGCAGTTCCGCCAGTTGGCGCTCCCGCGGAGTACCCTCCCGCAGGGCGCCCGACAGCTCCGGGTCTCCGGCGAGCCGGAGCAGGTCCATCCACCGACCCACCTGCCCGAGCCGATCGTCCATCACGCGCCCGATCCGGTCGCCGAACTGGAACTGCGTGATCTCCTCGCCGAACGACGCGGGCAGGTAGAGCATCGTGGACATCATGGTCTTGCGCGTCACGCCGACGATGCGGGCGCGGAACCCGCGGTACGTCGCCTTCACCCGTTCCGGCTGGATGAACGAGAACTCCCCATAGTCGCTCAACGCGGGAACGATGACCTCGACCTCGCGCCCTACGAGCGCGCGCGGATCCGCAAGCCCCCAGGCCTCGGCGAACTGGTACGACACCACCACGCCGCGCGGTTCATCGCGGCGGAACACCCGGCCCGCGGACAGGTCGAAGGGGGTGTCGTCCGCGCGCACGAGCCCGTAGGCGACATAGAACGTCTCCGGGAACGACTCCGGCGGTCCGGTGCGATCCGAGGCCGTCGGGTTCGCCATCTCGAGTTGTGCCTGGGGCGCGAGGCGCACGCCATCCAGGACCACCAGGGTCCGCGGCCGCACGTCGCGCACACCGGGGATGGAGGCGATCTCCCCCACCTGCGCGTCGGTGAACGGCTCGAACCCGGCGCGCAATTGCGACATCATCGCCAGGCTCTTTTCCTTGAGCGGGGCCGGCGGCTTGCCCAGGAGTACGGCCCGCTCCCCGATGATGCTGTTCCAGTCGAACCCCGAGTTGACGACCCATAGCGTGCGCGGTTCGTTGACGGACTCGGCCTGGGTGCGGATGAAGTCGTGGAGGCCGAAGCCCAGACCGACCATGAGCACGATGGCGAACGCGCCGATGGCGATGCCGGCGCCGGTGAGCGCGGTGCGCAGCTTGTGCCGGCGGAAGCCCAGCGCCACGTCGCGCGCCAGGTCCGGCCACGCGACCCGGCCCGTGGCCGCCGCCAGGGCCGGCCGGGCTTCGTGCGTCATGCCCCCCGTCCCGTTCGCCGTGGCGCCGCCCGGGGGCGATTCGCCCGCCGCCGCGGTCCGTGCGCCTCCGGTGGCGGGAACGCGATCGTCCGATTCCACCTTGCCGTCGCGCATGCGGATGATGCGGCCGGCGTGCTTCGCCACCTCGGGATCGTGCGTCACCAGGATCAGCGTCACCCCGCTCTCGCGCTGGAGGTGGAGGAACAGGTCCAGCACTCCGCGCCCCGTGCGCGAGTCGAGGTTCCCGGTCGGCTCGTCCGCGAGCAGGACGCGGGGATCGTTCGCAAGCGCGCGCGCCACGCAGACCCGTTGCTGTTCGCCTCCGCTCAGCTGGCTCGGCAGGTGGTCCGCGCGCGCGCCGAGGCCGACCGCTTCCAGCCGTTCCCGCGCGATCCGTCCGCGCTCCGCGGGGGGTACGCCGGCAAGCTTGAGGGGGAGCGCGACGTTCTCCTGCGCGGTCAGGTGGGGCTGCAGATAGAAGGACTGGAAGACGAAGCCGATGTTCCGATTGCGGTAGGCGGCCGCCTCGCCCCGGGTCATGCGGGACAGGTCATGCCCGGCCACCTGGACGCGCCCCGAGGTCGGATGGTCGAGCGCGCCGACCAGGTGCATGAGCGTGGACTTGCCCGATCCCGAGGGTCCCAGCACGGCCACGAACTCGCCGGCTTCGATGCGCGCATCCACCCCATCGACCGCGGCGATGTCGGTGTCGCCGAGCCAGTAGTGTCGGGTGATTCCCTCGAGCTCGATCATCTTGCTTCCGATGAAGTACCCAGGCGCGCGTACCCGCACCGGGTGGGGCTTCAACCTTGATCTCTCAGGTTGGTCCGATCGCGGTTCGCGCGGGGTTTCGTTGCCCGTCGTCGGCGATGCACCGGGGCATCGCCTCCTCCGCGCGCCTTGCCGGGCGCGAACATCGCCTCGGCCGAACCTAGGATCTCAAGATTGAAGACCCGCTAGGAATGTTCTCGCAGGGCCGCCTGGAGCGACGTCATCACCTTCTTCGCATCCCCGAAGAGCATCATCGTCTTCGGGTTCAGGAACAGCGGATTCTCCACGCCCGAGAAGCCCGCGCCCATACCGCGCTTGACCACCATGATCGTGCGCGAGCGGTCCACGTCCAGGATGGGCATGCCGTAGATCGGACTGCTCCGCTCCGTCCGCGCCGCCGGATTCACGACGTCGTTGGCGCCGATGATGATCGCTACGTCCGTGTTCTCGAACTCCGAGTTGATCTGGTCCATGTCGAAGAGCTGCTCGTACGGGACTTTCGCCTCGGCGAGCAGAATGTTCATGTGACCGGGCATGCGTCCGGCGACCGGGTGGATCGCGTATTTCACCACGGTGCCGTTCTTCTGCATCGCCTCGGCGACGTCGCGAACGGCGTGCTGGGCCTGGGCCACGGCCATGCCATACCCTGGTACGAAGACGACCTGCCGCGCGTTGGCCAAAATGATCGCGGCCTCCTCGGGCGAGCCCGCGCGCATCGTTCCCTGGACCGCGGCCCCCGGCAGGACGGGCCCGGCGTCCGTACCCACGCCGGCGAACAGGACGTTGGCGAGCGAGCGATTCATCCCCTTGCACATGATGTTGGTCAGGATCAGCCCCGAGGCGCCCACGAGGGCCCCGGTGACGATCAGCATGTGGTTGCCGAGCACGAACCCGGTCATCGAGGCGGCGATTCCGGAGTAGGAATTCAGCAGCGAAATCACCACGGGCATGTCCGCGCCGCCGATCGGGATCGTCGAAGTCACCCCGAGCAGGAACGAAATCGCGATGCAGACCATCACGGCGAACGCGGGCCCGGAACCGCGATGGATGCCGGCCAGCTGATCGATCGGAATCCCGTCCGGCGGCGCCGTCCAGTGCGCCACCATCGCCGTGAGGAACAGTCCCAACATCAGCAATACGGCGTTGAGGTGCTTTTGCATCGGCCACAGGATCGGCTTGCCCGACAGCAGTCCCTGCAGCTTGGCGAAGGCCACCATGCTGCCGGTGAAGGTCAGACCGCCCACCACGATGCTCAATCCGATGCTGACCGAAACCGTCGGCTCGAGGACGCCCGCGCTGCGGGAGAATTCCGAGCCGGCGACGAGCGTCGAGGCCAATCCCCCGAAGCCGTTCAGGATCGCCACCATCTGCGGCATCGCGGTCATCTCGACCTTGTAGGCCAGCCAGAGACCGGCGGTCGAGCCGACGACCATGCCGACGACGATCTCCACCCAGTTCAGGATCTTGAGATCGAGCAGGGTGATGACGACGGCGAGCAGCATTCCCAGCGCGCCGATCAGGTTTCCGCGTCGGGCGCGGGAGGGATGGCTCATCATCTTCAGGCCGAAGATGAAGCAGGCGGTGGCGATCAGATAGGCGATTTCCCGGACGGCGAGCGGCATGGCGGCGGAGACCCTATTGCTTCTTGAACATCTGCAACATCCGGTCGGTGACCGCGAAGCCGCCGACCACATTGATCATGGCGAAGACCACGGCGAGCATTCCGAGAATGCTCGCCAGGCTGGATTCCTTGGCGCCGATGCAGACCAACGCGCCGACCACGGTGATTCCCGAGATGGCGTTCGAGCCCGACATGAGCGGCGTGTGGAGCGTGGGCGGCACCTTCACGATCACCTCGAAGCCCACGAACATGGCGAGGGCGAAGATGAAGAAGAGTGTCGTAAGGGGTTCGGCCATGGCGATGCTCCTTGCGGGGGGAAGGGGAATCGGGGCGCGCGGACTCGCGGCGCACGGCTTACCCGGGATCCCCCCCGTGCTCCTTGCGCAGCCCCTCATGGGCGATCCGGCCCTCGTGAACGACGAGAGCCCCCTTCACGATCTCGTCCGCGAGGTCCAGTTGGATCTTTCCGTCCTTGACCACGAGGAGAAGGAGGGCCAGGACGTTGCGCGAATACATGCGGCTCGCATCGGTGGCGAGGGTCGAGGGCAGATTGATCGGACCGAGCAGCGTGACTCCGTGCTTCACGGCCGTCTTGCCCGCTTCCGTCAGCGTGCAGTTGCCCCCCTGCTCCGCCGCGAGATCGACGACGACCGACCCCCGGGCCATCGACTTGACCATGTCTTCGGTGACGAGGACCGGCGCCTTGCGGCCGGGGATCAGGGCCGTGGTGATCACGACGTCGGCCTTCCGGATCCGTTCGTGGATGATCTCCTGTTCCCGCGCGTGCTGGTCCTTCGAGATTTCCTTGGCGTACCCGCCCGCAGTCTCGGCTTCTTCCTTTTTCATTCCGAGATCGATGAAGGTTGCGCCCAGGCTTTCCACCTGCTCGCGCGCGGCGGGCCGGATGTCGCTCGCCTCGACCACGGCCCCCAGCCGCTTGGCAGTCCCGACCGCGGCCAAACCGGCGACGCCCGCCCCCAGGACGAGCACCCGGGAGGGCGCGATCGTGCCCGCGGGGGTCATCATGAGCGGGAAGAACTTCCCCGACGCCGCCGCACCGAGCAGGACCGCTTTGTACCCGGCGATCGAGGCCATGGAAGTCAGGGCGTCCATCGCCTGCGCGCGGGTGATCCGCGGCAGGTACTCCAGGGCAAGATACTCGACCTTCCCGTCCGCGAGTTTCCGCACGAGGTCGGGCGACCCCATCGGCTGCAGAAAGGAGACCAGCAGGGCGCCGGGCGATAACCGCTCGACCTCCGACGGACCCGATCCTTCCGGCTTCCGGGGCGATTGTACCTTGAGGACGACATTCGCCCCGGCCCAGACCTTGTCGACTTCGGGCTCGACCACCGCTCCCGCCTGCCGGTAGGCCTCGTCCTCGAAACCGCTTTCCGCCCCTGCCCCCGATTGGATCACGACCTCGAAACCCGCCTTGACCATCTTCCCGGCGGTCTCGGGCGTCGCGGCCACCCGCCGTTCACCGGGCGCCACTTCTGTCGGGATCGCCACGCGCATCGACTTCGTCTCCCCGTGTTGCCCCCCGGCCACCGTCGGCCGGAAGGAATTCCGCATACTGTACCCCTACCCCCATTCCGCTGACAACGAATTCCGGGTGATCGCAGCCCGCACTTGACGGAGTTGCTTCCACGCCTTAGGATGAACCCTTCGAGTGCCGGAGTGGCGGAACTGGCAGACGCGTCGGATTCAAAATCCGATCCCCGAAAGGGGGTGTGGGTTCAATTCCCTCCTCCGGTACCTTCCCTTGCATGTCGGGAGACGCTGATCGAATGGATCCTCCGAGCGAGACGACGCCCTCCGCCGGGACGGGCGGGGTGGACCTCGAGGCGCTTTGGAATCGGAACTACCACCTTCTGCGCGACTGCCGCGCACTCGAACGCCGTGTCGGCGAATTCGGCATCCGCTATCCGGTCATCGACCTGCTCGTCACCCTGGGCCACGTCAACCGCGATCGGGCCCTGGAGACCGTCGGCGAGGATCACATCTTCCCCACCGACCTCCCCTACCAACAACCCGAAGAAAAGGTCCTGACCCGGGCCTGCGCGCTCCAGCGACTCACCACCGGTCAGATCGTGGCCGCGCAGCAGATCCTGCGCTCGGTCGCGAAACTCGGCGCCCCGGCCTCGCTCTCCTATGTCCTGGTCGAGTTGAACTACGTGCGCTGGAAAGACCTCGTCGAAATCGATCGCGAACTGCGGCAGGGAGCCGCCGTGGTTCCGGGCATCGAGGATCGCGAGACCGAGTCCGGTCCGCTCGCGGCCGTTCGCCGCGACGGCAAGCCGGGCGCTCCGGCCAATCTCGAAGACTGCGAGACTACCTACGTCAAGGCGATGGGACGCTCCGGTAAGTCCCGCGGCTCGAGTTCCCGCGTGTTTCGCATGCCTTCGCCCGCGGAACCCCAGTCCCACGAAGAGGCGATGGAGGCGGACCGCCGGCTGCGCCAACGCCTGCGCGAGATCCCGGAGGCGGACCTGATCGGCCTGCTGCGGGAGACGCGAATGGTCAACCCGCACGACCTGGAGACGAGCGTGGAACTTCGCGTGGAGCGCCTGCGCGAGACCGGCAAGCCCGTCTCTCTCGGGGAGATCCTGCTCGATCGCGGATTCCTGGCGGTCGGGTCGGCGGAGATCCTGCTGTCGACCTGGGAGCGCACGCAGGGTGGGGATCCGCGGCGACAGGCACGGGGGGCATGATGGCAAAGGCCCCGCCTCCGATCACCTCCTACTGTTCGGCCTGTGACGCGCGCGTCAGCGGAGGGCGCAGCGGCGCGGAACACGTGCAGGGTCCCGACGGCCGCATGTATTGTCTCGAGTGCGGCGATGCCATGAAATTGCTCGCCGGGGAGCACGTCCCGCCCGGGATGGCGGTCGCCGGAGAGGGCAAGCCGGGGCTTCCGGTCCCGCCGGTGGGAAAGCAGAGCTCGGGCCGGTTGCGGACGGTGACGGCCGAGGGGAAGCGGGGCGGATCGACGCCGGGCGCGCCTGCCGTTCCGGAGGCTCCCCCGAAGTCCCGCCGGTGGCTCGTCGCCGGCGCGGTCGGACTGGCCGTCGGACTCGGCTTGCTCGTCTACTTCCTCAAGACCGGCGGCTACCTGACGGCCACGAACCCTCCCGGTCCCACGGTGCGGAACGCGGACCCCCGTCCCGAGGATCCGCCCCGCAAGGTCCTGGCGCCTCTACCGGCCAACGAGGCTTCCCCCGAGCAGTTGCCGGAATCGGTCCGCCCCCCGCGCGCGCAACGCGATCCCGAGGACCCGGGGACCTTGTCGACTTCCCCCCCCGCCACCCCCCTGCCCCCGATCGATCGGCTGGCCGACAAGCTCGAGAAGGCGCGGCGAAATGTCGATCGGGACCGCCTGCGGGAGTGCGTCCGCGAGGCGTCGCAACTCGACGCCGGCGGGGACGACGGAGTCGCCCGCCGTCGCGATGAACTGCTGGTCCAGGCGCGCGCCGCGCTCTTCGACGCGGAGTGGCCCTGGGTCCAGCGTCAGATGGCGACGCTGGAAACCCGCGGCGGGCCGGAGGCGGCCCGGGCCTACCTCGTGAAGTACCTGGCCGATGCGGCGGGCATCTTCAACGAGGAACAGTCGGGACGGATCCGGACCGAGCTCGAGGCCCTGGATCGCGAGGGGCACGGCGCCAAGTAGCGCCACATCCACGCCCGGCCGCCGCGGACGGCCCTCGCATCCGCGGCCCCGGAGCGCGCAGCGGCCCCAAACTGTCCCGGCGCTACAGCTGTTCGGCGAGGATCAGGTAGAGAATCACCCCGAGCAGGATGATGCCGCCGACGATCAGCGCAATCGTCCCGGCATCGCCGGCCAGCTGGACCTGGCGGGGCTCTTCGGCCAGCGCGGCGATCTCCGCGGGGGTCATCTCCTGGAGCCGCTGGTCGATTTCCGCGGGAGCGAGTCCGGCCATCGCCAACTGCCCGGCCACCTGAGCGGCGTCGGAGGAGGCGACCGGAGCGGCATCCGGAACGGACGACCCGATCGGCGCGGAGGGGATCAGGTCCGCGCCGGCAGGAACGCCGCCGACACTGATGATCAGGCCGAGAACAAGGGCGGACAGGACCAAGCCGGGGCGAATCAGCGACGACATGACACCCTCCTCGAAGTACGACGCGCGGAAACGGCGCGCGACGGCTCCCGATTATAGTGGGGGGTGAGCCGCTGTCAACGATCCGCCCCGGCTCGAGTCGCCGGAATCGGGGCGCCCGGGATGCTGGAGGGCCCCCCAGCGTCGATCGGGAAGGGCGGTGGGCCCATGTCCCGAACCCCGGCCCGGTCCAGCCCAGACGACGCAGGGCGGCAGCACGCGGAACGCGCCGCGCCACGGACCGGACGAAGATCCCGGGGGATCCCCGCGGAAGCGGATCGGTTTTCCGCACGAGCGCAGGCCACCCTCGGCCACGATCCTTGCGCCCGCTTCGGCAGGCGCGCTCGCCGGGGCCCCCCCGTTGCCGGCCGATCCTTCAATGGTCGCGGGGGATCCCCTTCAGCCGCCAGGCCCGAATCCGTCCGGCGCTGTCCCCGGTCGCGATCCACTTCCCATCCGGCGAGAGCGCGACGGAGAGCGGGGTGGCATCGACGAGGTACCGCTTCCACAGCTCCTCCCCGCCCGCCACGTCCCACAACCGGATCGTCCGGTCGCGCGCGCAGGAGACGAGCCACGTCCCGCCGCGGTCGAAGTCGATCGATTCCACGGGCCCGGCGTGCCCGGAAAGGGACGTGGACGGCACCGCGCCGCCGATGCGGTAGAGTCGGATCGAAACGCCCGCGGCCGCCGCCGCGCGTCCCCCTTCGCGGGAGCAGGCCACGGTTCCCGGAAAATCCTCGGGAACGTCCATCGTCTCCGCAACGGCGCCGGATTGCGGATCGAGAAGGTGGAGTTTTTGGGCCGGCGTCCCGATCAGCGGCGCATCTGCCTGGGGCGGCACGGCAAAGGTCGACAATCGCGTCCGTTCGGAATCGGTCAGAGTCCGCAGGAGACGACCGCTGGCCGCGTCGAAGACCTTGACGCTGCCGTCCGCCAGCCCCACCCCCAAGGTCTGGCCGTCCGCAAAGAACCCCAGGCCCATGATCGACGGCAGACGACCCGGCGCGGCCTGGATCTTCCGCTTTTCCGTGCCGAACCGGGCCAGCCACACCCGCACGACCCCCAGACTGTTCGAGGCGGCGAGGTACTTTCCGTCGGCCGAGTAGGCGAGATGCCGGACCTCGCCTCCGGGCATGAGCACATGCGTGGTGCGCCGGTCCTTCACGCTCCAGATTCGGACCGAGCCGTCGTACCCGCCGCTCGCCAGCGCCGACCCGTCCGGGGAAAACGCGATCGCGCGCACCCCGGCAATGTGCCCTTCGAGCAGAATCGGATCGTCCGTCCCGGCCGCGGGGGGGACGAACAGGATCGCCGCCAGCAGGGCGCAGCGGAACCCGTTCATGAAGAGCCTCCTTCCCGGATGGGACGCACCGATCCGAGCCGGGGTTCAAGGGGTTCCGCCGATCCGATCAACGAGATCCTCCCTTCCGACCCATGGCGCGCGCGACATCCCGCATGGCGTCCTTCTTTTTCATGTCGTCGCGCTTGTCGTGAAGCTTCTTTCCCTGCGCCAGCCCCAGTTCGATCTTGGCGTATCCGCGGCGAAAATAGAGCGACAGGGGCACCAGCGTGAGCCCCTTCTGTTGGGTCTTGCCCATCAACTTGAGAATCTCGCGCTTGTGCAGCAGGAGGGTCCGGGGACGTTTCGGTTCATGGTTCATGATGTTCCCCTGCGCATAGGGGGCGATGTCGAGTCCGAGCAGGACCGCCTTGCCCTCCAGGATGCGGGCATGCGCATCGGAGAAGTTCACGCCGCCTGCGCGGAGGGACTTCACCTCGGTCCCCTGCAGGACGAGGCCGCACTCGATCGTCTCGAGGATGTGGAAATCGTGAAACGCCTTCTTGTTGCGGGCGATCATCTTCCGCCCGTCGGTTTCGGCGGTCACCGGCCCTCCTCCCTCTGTGCCAACGTGGGAAACCGGTCCATGACCGCGAACGGGCGGCGCACGGAACGGATCGACTCGCCCACCTGAAGGATTCGATCTTCCTCGAGGGGGCCGAATTCTCCCGGGCAGGCGCGCAGATAGTCCACGGCCTCCGGTCGCAGGGTCATGACGCGGGTGCAGGTGGCGTCGACGGAGCGGAGATGGCGTCCCATGACGATGACGCCGGACTGGACGGCGCCGCCCTGAATCGGGCCGTTGCCCTCCATGCCGACGATGCCGTCGACGATCGCGAAGTGGGGACGCACCGTCTCCACGATGTCGAGAATGCTCTCGTCGATGCCGCGCCAGTGGAGGATGTTCTTCGGCCAGCCGTAGACCACGCCGGGGATGACGCCGAAGAAGTTCTTCATCGACAGCGTGACCCCCGCCCAGTGGTGGGTTTTCATCTTGGGCAGGGAAACGACGAGGTCGGCGGCCAGCAGGGTGTCGGGCAGGCAGAACTCGGGGAGCCCGGTGCGCCGGCCACGGTTCGGCACCGGGGTCCAGTCGTCGTGGTTGAGGTCCACGAAGCGGATGCGGCGCTCCCGGAGAGCGCTGCGCAGGCCGATGACGCTGATGATCTCGTCGAGATCGCGACGGTGACCGGGGCCTTCGCCGACGATCACCTCGCGCGCCCCCAAGGACAGGAAGGCCTGGGCGGCGCCCACCACGACCTCGGTCGCCGTATTGATCGGATTCGTGTGGATGTACTCGACCATGTTGGGCTTGAGGAGCACGTTCTTGCCGCGGACGGCCAGCTCGGGAAACTCGCGCAAGCCTTCGCGAATGAGGCGCGCGAGGTCTTCGGAGTACGAGCGCGCGCGTCCGATCCAGACTCGCGGGGTGGCGGGGTCCGGGCGGCGGGTGAGGAGCATCCCCAGCGGCAACCCGATGGCGATGCCCGCCGCGGAGCCCGCCAGCAGCTGGCGTCGCGTCAGTTTCCGGTCGCTCATGGTGTCTCCGTCCGGATCGTTCAGGCGAACGCGAAAGGCTTCGATTCCGGCCAGGCGGCCGCGATGGCCGCCATCGCGTACGAGAGCGTGACCGTGCCCATCTCCTCGTCGAGAGCCAGATTTTTCCCGAGGGCGGATCGCTCCCGCTCCCCGACGGTCCTCCCCCAGGCGGCCCGCGCCAGGAACACCCAGGCACGCGTGACCGTGGACTGGAAGTCCTGCAGGTCGACCGCGAAGAGCGACTCCGCCGACGGCGTCAACTCGGCACGGTCGCGTCGGTCCTGCAGGGCGAGCAGGACTTTGGCGGTCACCTGGTCGAACGGGACCAGTTCCTCTCCGAGGACCCGGCGGTTGCCGTAGTTCCATCCCCCGTGCGCGCACACCCGGTCGAAGAGCAACTTCTCCCCCTCGACGACGCGCGGGTCGGTCCCCCAGCCTTCCGTCTTGAAGGCCAGGATGGCGTAGGCGGTCGGTTCCACCCACGAGAAGGTGCCGGGAAACCAGGACCAGCCGCGCAGCGAGCCGTCGAGGTCGTTCGTCGCGGAGTCGCTGGCGATCTGACGGCCGGACGACGTGCGCAGCCAGGTCAGCGCGCGCTCGCGAACGTCCGCATCCAGACCGCCGCGGCACAGGGCGATCGCCGCCAGCGGAGTCGCCCAATGGGGCGAAACCTCCCCGGTGCGCGCGGCGAATCCGCCGTCGGGCAACTGGCGGTCGAGAATCCAGGTGCGGGCGCGCGCGCGGGCGGACTCGGCGGGAGCGTGTCCGAGGAGGGCGGCGAACGCCAGCGCCGTCGGTTCCAGCGTGCTGCGCTTTCCGGGCGCATACGGCCAGCCGCCGTCCGCGTTCTGATGTTCCAGGAGCCACTCTCGCATTCCGCCTCCGCCCCCTGCTGCCTGCGGGCGCCGTTTCCCGGCCCGCCCTCCCGGGCGACCCGTGATTCTACCACGCGCGCGCACCCGCCACAACGCCCGCCCGCTCTTCCGACCCGCCCCATTTCGTTGCCCCACCCGCTGCCCGCCCGGTACAATGCCTCGATTCCAGGCCGGGGCGGACGGCGCCGCCCGGGAGTCGGCTCCGAGGCTGTCCTTCCGACCGACTCCCCGCCCCATCCCCCGACCGTTCGAGACCCCGAGGCCCCTCAATACAGGGAGTGACGCGCCGTGCCCGACCCGGACCTCGTGCTGACCTGGTTGCTCGCCGCCCAGGCGAAGGGCGGCTTGACCGAGAGCCTCCCGCTCAAGTGGATCATCGGTTTCTGCGTCCTGTTCGTGCTCATCTTCTACGGCGTGAGCTACTCCGGCTCGAAGGTACGCACCGCCGTCGCGGAGCCCTGGAAAAGCCTCGCCGACAACATGAACACCGACCTCAATCTGGGATTCCTCTTCCAGGGCCCGGTCATGTCGGGAAGCTACCGCGGCTACAAGGTGCGCGCGCTTTCCTCGGGCAATCTGGTGTTGCGGACCTACAAGACCATCCTCGAAGTGGGCCTGACCCAGCCGGTCAACTACCAGGTCTATCTCATGGGCCACTTCGTGAGCGACGGCCTCGGGACGCTGATGGGACTGGAGGACCTTTCCCGGGAAATCCCCGATTTCACCGGCCAACTGCTCTACCAAGGGATTTCCGAGCGGGGCGCGATGTCGGTGGCGAGTCCGCAGGTCATGCAGGTCCTGCAGAGCCATCCCAAAGGGGCGCTCAAGATCAGCGGCGACGTGATCCAGTTCGAGTCAGGCTCGATTCTGAACGATCCGGCCCAGATGATCGACCTGTTCCGCTGGTTGATCGAGATGAGCAAATACGTCGGCCAGTTGAGCTAGTGGGTCTTTCATCCTGAGGTCCTGGCTTCGGCCGAGGCGAGGTTCGCGCCCGGCAAGGCGCGCGGAGGAGGCGGTGCCCCCGTGCATCGCCGACGACATGCAACGAAGCCCGGCGCGAAAAGCGACCGGACCAACCTCGGAGATCAAGGTGGAAACCCCACCAGGCGTCGGGGAGGGAGACGGGATGCGCGTTGCGCGATCGGCGTTGCTGTTGCTCGCGTTTCTGGCCGGCTGCGATCCGGAGCCCGATCGGGGAGATGCCGCCGGCCCGGCCGGGCCGCGGAATGATGCTGCGCCCGCGTGGAATGCCCCGGCCGTCGGCGCGC
>CAZWCX010000036.1:43324-58538 GCA_964632945.1 uncultured Planctomycetia bacterium
CGCGCGCGGCGACTTACGAGGGCGCCCCCGTGGAAAACGGCGGGCGGATCGTAGGCCGGGTTTCCGTGTCCGGCGCCGTCCCGGCGCGGCGCAAGCTGCGGGTGGACCGCGACGTCGAGGCCTGCGGCGCGCACGAGATCGACAGCGAGGAACTCGTCGTTTCGCCCGAAGGCGGGCTGCGCTGGGCGGTCGTCTACCTGGAGAAAATCGAGCGGGGCAAGCCCCTGGACTCCCTGGGCCCGGCCGTGCTCGACAACCAGGCCTGCGTCTTCACGCCGCACGTCCTCCTCGCCGCGGTGAACGCGGAGGTGGAGTTCAAGAACAGCGACTCCGTCGCCCACACCGCCGACGCGTATCCGCGCCGCAACACGCTCGGCGTGCAACTCGTGGCCGGCACTTCCGCGCGCAAGCGGTTCGAGTACGCCGAGCCGATGCGCGTCGAATGCCAGATTCACAAGTGGATGTCGGCGTTCCTGTGGGTGTGCGACCATCCCTACCATGCCGTGACGCGGGAGGACGGCACCTACGATCTGGCGGACGTGCCCCCGGGGAAGTACACCGTCCGGGCCTGGGGAGAGTTCTTCGACGCGGAACCGACGCGGGAAGTGACCGTGGAACCGGGGCAGGACGTCACCGCGGACTTCGTGTTCGAGTGGAAACGCTAGCCGGGCGACTCCGGCCGGCAGACGACCCGATCCGCCCGCGGGCTGGGAGCGCAACGTCACCCGCGCGCGCCCTCAAGGAGCGGAAATGGACGAACGATCGAGCCTCCCGGCGCCACGCCTACCCCGCGCGCGGAGGAAGAACCGATGTTGGGACTGAAGGACCGGGTGGCGCTGGTGACCGGGGCCGGCCGGGGAATCGGCCGGGCGATCGCGCAGCGGCTCGCGGCGGCCGGGGCGATCTGCGTCCTGACCGCGCGCTCGCGGGACGAGATCGAAGCGGTCGCGACGCCCCTCGGCGCCTTCCCCGTCCCCGCCGACGTACGTCGCGAAGAAGACGTCACGCGGCTCGTGGAAGCGGCACACTCCCGCTTCGGCCGCGTCGACCTGCTGGTCAACAACGCCGCCATCGACGGCAACGGCAACGTCGCCGAACTCGCGCCGGCGAAGTGGCGGGACGTGCTCGACACCAACCTCACCGGCGTGTTCCTCTGCTGCCGGGCGGTGCTGCCCGGCATGATCGCGCGCCGCTCCGGCACGATCGTCAACATCGCCTCCCTCGCCGGCACCGCCGGGATCGCCGGAAAAGCGGCCTACTGCGCTTCCAAGGCCGGCCTGCTCGGGTTCACGGACGCCCTGATGCAGGAGGTCCGTCCGTTCGGAATCCGCGTGGCGGCGGTCAGTCCGGGGAGCGTGAACACCGGCTTCGGCGGCCCTCCCGTCCCGGGAGACGACTGGAAGTTGACCCCCGAAGACGTCGCGGAATCCGTCTTTCAGGTCGCCGCCGCGTCCCCCGGCGTTCTGATCAGTCGCGTGGAACTGCGTCCCGTGCGCAAGCAGCCGGGTTGACGCGCGCCCCCGCGATGGATCCGCCGCGCGCAACCGGGGATCAGCGACGTCGCGCGGGCCCGTCTTCGCGCCGGACGGTGGCCAGGGGTTGGTTGATCTGCACCATCTCTCCGGGCAGGACGTGGACGGCCACGATCCGACCGTTGAACGGCATCATGACCTCCTCCTCCACCTTCATGTGGTCCGCCGCGCGCAGCAGCATCTCGGCCATTCCCTCCTCCCGGTTGGCCCGGGTGAGGGCATCGCGCGCGGACTGCACCTGGTCCGCGGTTGCCAGGCCCTGGCGGGCCAGCTCCTCGACCCGCTCGAATTCGCGCCTGCGGACCGCGACCGCGGCCCGGGCCCGTTCCAGACCCGCCTTCGCCTCCAGCGGGTCTGCGGCCATGGGAAAACCTTCGCAGCGGAGAATGGCCGCTCCCTCGACCACGAGGTCTCCTGCCTCCGCGAACCACTCCACGACACGCGTGGTCCGTTGGGCCCGCAGGATCCGTTCCTCGCCCGGAACGCCGTTTCCGTCGTCGGCAGGATCCTCCCGTCCGGGTTCGTGCGCGTGCTCCGGCTCGTTTTTCGGGAGCGGCGCGTCCGCGTCGTTCACCGGCCCGGGCACGTGGATCGGCGGATCCTCGAGAGGGGGAGGCTCATTGCGAACCTGCCGGTTGATGAAGCGGAGTCCACCGGCCACCATGACGAGGAGCAGGATCGGCAGGACCTTCGCCGCAAACGGGATCCGACGCGCGGGCTCGATGCGGACCGACGGCGCCACGGACGGCGCGGGGACGGGAGACCGATCCGGCGCGGCCGGAACGGGATCCCGGGATCCGTACGGAGGCGCGGAGGGGGGGGAAGCCGCCGGCGACTGCTCGATCACGGCGGCAGGGCCGATCGAGGGAGTCGCGGCGCCGCGTTCGGCCTCGAGGTCCGGGAATTCCTCGGGCAGCGCAATCTCCGGAACGCGGATCGTGCCCAGAGTCGCCGGGTCGGCCGCCGCGACCGCATGCACCAGCGCCAGGCAGGAACGGTGGCGCGCCCGCCGGTCGACGGACAGCCCGCGGCGCAGCGCCGCCCAAGCCTCGCGGGGGAGCGCCGGCGGCGCCTCGGGAGCGACACGCAATACCTGCTCGCGCATGACCAGCACGTCGTGCGCGACGAACGGTCTGCGCCCCGCGACCAACTCGTACACGATGACCGCAAGCGCCCACTGATCGACGCCCCGGGTCAGGGTCCGGCCCTCCCATTGTTCGGGGGCCATGTAGGCGGGCGTCCCTGCGGCTCGGTTCGTCGGCGCGTGCGCCGAGAGGCTGAGCATGCTCGCCTGGATTTCCGCGGCCAGGCCGAAATCGACGAGCCGTACCCACGGCACGCCCGGCTTGTACTCGCGCCCGGTCTCGACCATGACGTTGGCCGGCTTCAGATCGCGATGAAGAATTCCGCGGGCCCGGCCGGTCGCCGGACGGGAATGGGCGTAGTCGAGCGCGGCGGCAATCTGCTCGGCGAGGTCGAGCACCTCGCGGACGGGCAGGGGCGCCGTGGGATCCCCCAGCGCCGCGCGGCGGCGGATCAGCCAGTGCGCCAGGTCCTCGCCGGAAACCAGGTCCAGGAGCAGGAACGCCTCGCCGGTGCGAGGGTCGTCCTCCAGCGAGCGCGCCGCCGCAATGTGAGGGTGGTCGAGCGCGCGCACGAGTTCGAAGTTCGCGCGGACGCCGTGAAAGACCGAGGCGTCGCGGACGAGTTCGGGCGGGATCCGTTTCAACGCAAGGCGGTTTCCCGTTCGACGGTCCCGCACCTGCAGAACCTCGCCCATCTGGCCGCGTCCCAGGACCCTCTCCGCCTCGTATCGGCCCGCGAACACGGCGGAACGAATCGGAGCGGGCGGCAGCTCGGGCCCGGTCAGGTCGAAGGGATTGGCGTCCGGCACGAGAGTCTCCGGCAGGGACGACAGTCCCGGATGATACGGTCGGGGCGCGCGAAACGCCACGTTCTCGCCCAGCGCAAGGCGTCTCCGCGCCGGCGTCGGTCCCCGGGTCCGCGCCGCGCCCGGTCGCGCGCTACTTCGAGAGCCGCTCCTCCAGATCCTTCACCGCCTTGGCCAGGCGCGGAATCTCCGGGTGGGCAGCCGCCGCCTTGCGCAACGCCTCCAGCGAGTCGGGACCCCCGACGCGGGAAATCAGGATCCCCAGCAGCGTCAACGCCTGCGAGGAGGACGGACCTGCCTCCAATCGCGAACGGGACTCCGCTTCCACGGCCGCCCCGAGCTCCAGGAGCCCGGTATAGGCGCCGTACCACTGGTCGCCCGCCAGGGCGGCGAACAACTCCTTGACCGCGGCGGCCTCCCCCAGAAGGGCCCGGGCGAGCGCGGCTTCTGGACCCGGCACACCTTGGAGGCGGGGAAGCAGCGCGCGATCACCGAGACGGCCGAGGTAGGGGACGGCAGCCGCCCGGACCACCGGAGAGGCGGACTCGAACGCCCGCACGAACAAGTCCCGGGCATCCACGCCGCGCCGTTTCCAGGTCATCTCGGCCGCCCAGCGGCAGATGGCACGGGGCACGTCATCCCCCTTCCCCTCGAACAGGACCGCGCGGCCGATTGCATCGGTGGCGACCGGTGTGTCGAGGCGCGCCAGGGCGAAGAGGATCTGGCGGTGAATCGGGCCATCCGCCCCCGTCTTCCTCGACTCTGCCGGCAAGTCCCACAGCGCGGCCAGCCGGGCATCCAGGTCCGGCGGAGCGAGCCGCACGAGCGCCGTGAGCGCGGCTTCCGCCACGAGCGTGTGCGGGTGCCCCACCCGCCGCTGCAGGTCCTCCGCATCCCGGCTCGCGAGCGTGGCGCGGACCTCCGCAGCCAACCCCCCGGGCACGGCCTCCGCCAGTGCCTCCATCGCCAGCCGGTGAGCGGCCTCGGCCCGTGCCAGAAGCGCGCGCGCCGTCGCAATGCGATCCTCCCGCCAATGCGGCGCCTCCTCCCCGGCCGGCAACGTGACGGTCAGCTCCTGCAGAATTCCGGTCTCCCGCTCGAAGGCCTCCGCGGCGCGAAGCAAGGCCGGCCGGATCGACTCCGCATGCCGCGGGGCGATCGCGCGCAAGAAGGGCGCGGCATGGGAGCGTCGCTTCCGCCAGAGCCCCAGGCGCGTGCCGTTGCCCAGGCGGCTGGTCCAATACCCGTGCGCGATTCCGGTAACCGACAGGTTGTGGGCCAACTGCCCGTACGCCTCCAGCCCGCACGCGTTCGGGCTCGGAGCCGGAGCTTCGCCTCAGCCGCCCTCGAGGGCCGGTCGAAGCGCGGCGGCCACGGCAAAGTCGATGGCGTCGAGTTCGAGGCGCAGCCGATCCCCGACGTCGCCCTTTCCGCGCCGCACGATGAATCCGTGGATCCCGCCCGCCTTCCAGGCGGACAGCTTCCCCTCCCGCTCCCCTGCCCCAGCAGCGGAAACGCCATAGCCCCGGAGTAGATCCGCATCCAGGTCGTACCCGGTGACCAGCGCATCCTCGTGGTCGCCGAAGGCGTTCCACAGAACGACCGGGACCCCGTCCGCGATGGAGCCCTTGACCCGTTCCCAGGCCGCATCGTCGCCCCCCGTCATCTGCTCGAAGGAGATGCCGAGCACCGTCAATGCGGGTCCGATGCGGAGGGCAAGCTCGCGCCACTCCCGACAGTTGCAATTGTTCGAGCAGACGGTCGCCAGGAAGGCCGCTCCCGTGAGGCCCTGGAGATCGTCGTCCGACAGCGCGGGATCGGCGGCAATCCGGATCACACGCGCCAGCGCCGGGAGCGTCGGATCGGGACCCTGCAGCGGCTCGATCGCCTGGGCGACCCGGGCCTGTCGAGGTGGCTGGGAAGTCGCCATGGGCGTCTCCTGTGCGACGACCGGACCGATCGCCAGCATCGCGAACGTGAACAACCAACCGATTCTCGGCGTCATGCGCTTGTCCTCCGGGCCGGGTCGACCGTCGCCCGCATTCTGATCGCGGTCGACGGCGCGGTCAAGTTCCGGAATGCACGGACCTGACGCGGAAGGGCGCGTCGCCGGAGAGGGGAAGGCCGGCCACGCCGCGGCGTGCCCGCGCGGCCGATCGAACGCGGCGCGACCCCCGGTGCGGGGAGCCGGCCAATCTTGCCCAAGAGGATGGAGAATGAGGGAAGCTGCGCCCTTGCAGGCGCGCGACGCCGGCTATCTTCCACCCCCGCCGCCGCGGGACCCGCCGCCGCCGCGGAATCCGCCGGGTCCGCCCGCACCATCGTTGCGGCCGCTCCCTCGCTGCTCCAGGATCTCCTGGAACTTCGCCAGCTGTTCCGCCGTCAGCAACTGGGCGATCTGGGCCTCACCCTGCTTTCGAATCTCTTCGAACTTGGTCCTCATTTCCTCCCGATTTCCGTCGTTGGAGGACGCACGCAGGGTCTCCATCGCCGCCATCCGTTCCATCGTGATCGCGGTCACCTTCTCCAGTTGTTGCGGAGTGAGCGAAAGGGTCTGGGCATACTGACGGGTCATCTCTTCCGCCTGCCGCTTGCGCCGGGCCTCCCGCTCCTCGCTCTCGTTCAGCTCGAGGATCTCCTTCACGACCCCCTTCAGCAGGGTCTGGTCCTGCGACTCGAGGGTGGCCAGGATCCGGCCGACCGCCTTCGGCGCCGGAGTCGTTGCGGGTTCAGACGCCGGGGCGCTGCCGACGGCGTCCCCCGCGGGCGCCGCGGACAAAGCCAGGGGCGACGCTTGTTGCTCGCGCCATCCCGTCCATTCCCGCCGCAACTCGGAGACCTCGTCGCGCAGGGACTCGATTTCCGCAGGGGCCGCCACCGCCGTCCGGGCGGGAGCAGCCGTGACCGGGGCCGTCGCGGTCGCCGGGCGCGCATTCGCCCGTTCGACGGCCGTCCGGAGTTCCATCAGCTCCGTCTGAAGTGAGCGTACCTGCTGCAGGTTGTACCCCACGCCGCCGACGAGGAAGAGTCCCAACACACCGATGCCCGCGATTTTCGGGAGGGCACTGCCCGACCTGTTCTTCAGTCCATCCAAGGCAGGAAGCTCCGAAAGACGTAGCGTCCGGCAAACGGCCGGTGGTCTATGAACCCCCAAGACCCGGTCCTGGATCGCCCCATTGACGGAGCGTGCGGAAAAACCAAAGAAGAGCGTAACACAATATATGAACAGCGCTTGCGAAGCCATTTCGGGCCCGCCACCTGCCCATCCGGAGGGGTGAGTGCGTCCCGCCGGCGGGCCCCATTTGGACTCGCGCCCGCGCCCCTGGGGGTGCGGACTCGCCGCCCCGTGACACGGCGATTCGTCCTTGCGGGCCACGAGGAGAGGCTCCGCCCCGGCGGGGCTCGCCGTCCTAAACCCAGGGCGACTCGCCGGGAGACCATCCCGGGTCGGGGTGCGTCCGATCGCGCCCGGACGGACTCACACCGATCCGTTCCTGCGCGGCCTGATGCCAGTGCCGAGTCATCCAGATTCCGCCCGCCAGGGTCAGGCATCCGAAGAGAAACAGGGGCATGCTGCTCCAGGCCAATCCCGGTTCCAGGACGGCCATCGACGGTCGGCCCGGGTCGAAGTAGACCGTCACCGCTCCGTCGCGCGGGAATCGGGCGGCAAAGGCCTCCGCGGATTCCCGATCGTTGAAGGTGCGGTTTTCCGGCCAACCGATCCGGCTGGAACGGCGCGACACACCGTCGGCGCGATACGTGTAATGCACGCGAACCGTGACCGTGCTCGACTTTGCATGGCTGGAGTGTCGCGCGTAGGTTCCCTTGGGGTTCACCCCCGACCACGACCCGCGATCGCGGTGGATCTGACACTCATCGACGGTTCCTTCCGTGCGGGTCCAGGAACGGCTGCCGCTGCTGGCCCACAACTCCTCTCCCGCGTAGACCGCACAGCCCAACCCGACCGCAAGCAGGACCACGGCCGCGGCCAGTTCGTGGTTGGTGCCCGCAAGTCGAATTGCCAAGGCGACCTCCGCCGGATGGGAGTCTCGTGGGTGCGCGGCCCCGGTCGAGGGTGCCGGACGCGAATCCGCCGCGACCCCGATCGCCCCGCTTGTACCATAACCGGACGATTCGCGGTGAAGGTTCCGGTCGACCCACGGGAGCAGAATGAGGGCGCGTGTCTTTCCCCGGGAAGTTCGGCGGCGCAGAGAGATCGGAGCGCCCCGGTCCGAAGCGCGCGGGAAATCGTGCACGGGCGGGCGGAGGATCGAATCGGCGGTGGCATGCCGCCCGATCAGTAGACGAAGATCACTCCGTTGACCAACCGCCAAGTGACGCCGCTTTGCAAGGAGATCCGGTCCATCGCCTCCTGGAGCGTCCAGCGACCCGAGGGGATCGAGAGGGAAGCTGCGCGCTCCCAGACCTCTTCGCTCAGCACGATCTTCCGACCGGAGGCGGCGCCGAGGGTCTCGATCCAGCCGCTGCGTCCCCCGGATCCCGGGGCGACCTCGACGGGCGTATCGAGGATTTCGCGAATCGCACCCTCCAGACGAGCTTCCGCGAGACGCCGCCGTTCGTGATCCTCGGGCGGGAGCAGCGCGACATGACCCTCCTCGTATCGCAGCACCAACCCGGCGCCGGCGGCAAGGTCCCGCAGGGTGTCCTCGAGCGAGCCGTTCCGCCGCGGAAGGGTGACCCGGACCGGCTCCCCGCCCGCGCCCGGAGGGGACCCCGCGTGGAGGGCCAGGCTCACTCCCACCTCCCGGCGTATACGCTCGACCACCTCCGCAATCTCCGTCTCGGTCTCGATCGTCACGACGGGAAGGCCGTGGAGGCGCGCTCGCGTCTGTTCCCTCCTTCGCGCTCGAACTTCACTTCGATCCTGATCGCCGCACTCGAGGAGGCGGGCTTTCGCAAGCGATCGTCTCACTCCGATGGCGGGGTCGACCCGCATCTGATGGGCGCTTCCCACCCGGACGGTGCCGTCCGCGTCGATGGTCCACGCCAGCCGCTTCGGCAAGAGAAGGGTCTCCAGGAGCTCCGTCGCGGGCGTCCCGCTCGAGTTGAAGTAGCCTCCCAGGGCACGGAGACCGAGACGCTCTTCCTCAAGGCGGAACCGCACTCCCGTCGCCTTCTC
This sequence comes from uncultured Planctomycetia bacterium, assembly GCA_964632945.1. Taxonomy (GTDB): domain Bacteria; phylum Planctomycetota; class MHYJ01; order WSZJ01; family CAZWCX01; genus CAZWCX01. The sequence goes on from CAZWCX010000036.1 coordinate 51,888, forward strand.
CAACGCTTGCAGGAGATCGATCACGCGCACGAACGTCGCGTAACGCACGTCGGTTCCCGGCTCCAGGATCCGCTCGAGCTGTTGGAGCGTCTGCAGGGCCGCCGGGGACATCGTCCAGGGATACGGGGATGCCTCCGCAGCCGAATGGACGATCGCCGGAGCGGACGAATCGACCTGCCGTCGGGGTTCGAGGCCCGGCGACTTCGTCGGTTCTTCCCCGGGGGACGCGGCCGGCGTCCGGGGCGCGGAATGCGCCGGACCCGCGGGCGGAAGTGCCGGCAGGGCGGACGACTCGCCGCGCAGGAGCACCGCTCCCCACCCCACCGCACCCCCGATCCCGGCCGCCATCAGCAGTCGACTCCACGCCCGGGGACGCGCGCTTGCGATTTCGAGGCTTCTCACGAGCACATCCTAGAAGACGTACACCACGCCGTTGATCAGTCGCCACTGGACCCCGCTCTGCCGGCTCATGTAGTTCAGGACGTCCTCCAGACGCTGCTCCCCCGGAGGAACCTCGAGCAGCCGACTCCGGTTCCAGACCGACGCGTCCGGCACGACCTCGATCCCGGCACGCTCCGCGAGGACCTGCGCCAGTCGGTCGCCGCGGATGCCCTCGGCGGAGAAAGAGACGGGCCGCGACAGCGTGTCGACGATCGACTTCACCTGCAGGTTCTCGCGCTCCCGCCAGGATGCAGCCTCGCTCGGGTCGAGAAGAAATACGCCGTTGGATGCCGCGTACAGTTCGAGTCCGGACCTCTCCGCCAGGTCCCGCATGATCTCTTCCACGCTCTGTTCCCGCGCTGCCAAGGCAAAGGAGCGGGCATCCGGACCCTGCAAATCCCTCTGACCGGTCATGAGGGAAACGTAGGTCCCCGACTCCTGGTGGATGCACCTGAAGATCTCCGCGATCGTGCTCTCGCCGCCCGTCCAGTTGATGCGAGCGGACCGGATCGCGTCCGTGTGCAGTTTCTCCTGTTCCTTGAACCAGGCCGGGAGGTTCTCGTCGCCGGTCCTGGTTTGTTTGGCCGCGTCCAGGCGGCCCAGCACGTCGAGCGCCTCGAGCGGTTCAATCTCGCCCACGCCGGCGATGGTCACGGTACCGTCGTCTTCGATGCGATAGTCCAACCCCCACAGGTCCCGCAGAAAGTCGAGGAGCATCTGAGCAGGGGCGTCCGCGAAAGACATGTTGCAACTTCCGGCGAACCCGGCGGCCTGCCCGCGGAGGAGGACCGTGACGCCCGAGGCCTCCCGCAAGAGATCGAGGACTTTCGACAGATCCGCATCTTCGAGTTGTGCGGTCACCGGATTCTGCAACCGTTGATGCGTGCTGCGTACGGCATCCGGAAGCAGCCAGGGGTAAGGCGCGACCGGCTCATCCCCGGGCTGCGCGCGGGTCGCCGACTCGGGAACCCCGGCCGGAAGATCCGCGGCTTCGGGCGCCGGGCGCGCCGGACCTTCCGCCCCCTTCGCCGCAGCGCCGGCCGGAAGTCGCCCGGATTCCCCCGCCCCCAACGGTCCCGTTCCATTCCCCGGATCGCGCAGCGCCGACGAACCCCCGGCCTCGGGCCGCGGGTAGAGGGCGACGGTGAGGACCAGAAGCACCATGCCGAGGGCGGCGCGGAGGACACGAGGCTTCATGGAGGGCCGGGCAGGAATCGGCCTGCGCGCGCGTCGAACGGTGACCCCGGCCGTCGCGGGAGGCGTGGTCTTGGACAGGCGGGTGCTCATTTCTCGCTCCTTCCCCAGGGCTTCCTCGATTCCCAGGGCCGACGACGGGCCCTTCCGGGAGACACCCCGACTATTCGGGATCCGGGGACGGCCCATTTACGGGATCCGGTCCGGGCCGTGGCATTTTTGGTGTCGGCCCACCGAACGGTCGCAACCCAGGGCATGAAATCCACTTGCAAACTCGCGCCCGTCCCGATCTCGGGGCCCGAACGCGGATCGGCACGTCTCCTGCAATCTCCGCGAACCGGGCGGGAACCCGCGTGTGGGGAGCGCGGGGTCCCGCGCGGCCGAACGGGTTCTTCCGAACTCCCTCCGGCGCGCGGCCCGACGGACCCCGGTCCACCTGGGACACCCCGAGACGATCCTGCCTACGGCCCGCGGGGCTGGGCCGGGATGGCGTGATAACGCGCCACGATCCTCTGCCCATCCGGGCCCGCCAGGTAGTTCGCGAAATCGCGAACCACGTCGGGAGCGCTCTCCAGAGTCGCCACGTTGAGCCGGACGGACACTTCCCGAGAGTCCGTCTCCCCCTTCTGGCGAACGAAGGCCCGATCCGGGTCTTGATCCTCATCCCGCCGGGGATCCCTGGACGCTCGAGCGCCAGGTCCGCTTGACCGCCGGGCTGATCATTCTGGTTGCGGCCCTGCTCGCCCGTATCGTGCACGGCGAGATCGTCTGGCTATGCGCGCTGATGGGCGCGGGGCTCGCCTTCGCGGCCCTGACGAGCAGTTGCGCGATGGCGATGGTGCTCGCACGCATGCCTTGGAATCAGGCGCCCGCTGCGCCCCCGACGCAGACACCGACCCCCGTGGCCGGCCGGGAACCGGGCCGCCGTCCGGCCGGTCTCCGGTCGGATGGCGTCTGATGCGGGATCTGGGCATCTCGGCCTTGCGGAGCTTCTCCTGGAGCTTGCGATCGGGTGGCTCGACGGATGGAACGTCGGTTCGTACAGCGGTTCGAGCACCAGCCGCACGGCCTCCTGCACCATCCGATCCACCACGTTGGGAATGCCGAGGCCCCTCTGGCCGCCCCCGCTCTTGGGAATCCACACGCGCCGGATGTCTCCGGGACGGTAGCGTTCCGCCAGCAGGGACGGTCCGAGTTGGGCCAGCACACGCGACAGATGCTCCCGCACCTCCTCGATCGTCTGCCGGTCCGGACCGGGCGCTCCGCGATTCGCCGCGACGTAGGAAAACGCAACCTCCAATCGCTCGACCACCTGTTCCATTCGCGCGGGACCCGGAATGCTCCGCTTGCCGGCCGCCTTCGGCACCTTCGACGCCGTGGAGACGGATCGGTCCGAATCCACCGCGCCTTCGGGCTTGCGGACGGGCCGCTTGCGTTCGGCTGTCGCGAACGGCAGCAAGAGCTGCGGGTGGCAAGCCGCGAGAACGGCCCTGTGGGCCGTTCGGAAGCGGCGCGACAGAGGAGGACTTCCTCGACCGGGACCGCCTTCCCTCCCCCGGGGCTCTCGGCGCCACGGGTTACGCCCGGCTTTCGCCGGGCTGGTGGTACTTCGCGGTCCTCTGACTTCTGCTGGATCATCGGCTTTCGTCTTTTGGGTCCTACGGCCTACCGCTTACGCGGAACCCAACAGATCTCGCTGGGTAAGGACACTCGATTTCGTGACCATCCCGTCGCCCGTACGCCCATGGCACCGACGGATACCGGGCTTCCTCGCTGTGGGCCGACTCACCCGCCATGGACGCCTCACGGCGCTTCACTCCATTCGGAACGGTCACGCACCTACGGCTTCTACCGGACATCCCCTCGCGGGCCGCTTGGCGGCGCTCCCGCGCTGCCGCGCAGACTCCGGCGTTTCGGAGCAACGCCCTTGCCTCCTCGGTGTCGGGTTCCCTCCGTCAGGGTCCCGGGGTAGGATTCGCACACGTCCAGGACGCACGTCTGCAGGTCATGTGCTCACCTCTCGAGTGACCATGCCAGTCACAACCACCGTGGGGCGCGGGCGCGCCCCCGCCCCACGGTGGGGTGCTGGTCCCACGGGTTTCCTACAATGAGCGGTTTCCTGATTCCTATTGGTGTTCCGACCTCCTGGGGATCGACCTGATCGAGGCGATGCGCGCGACGCTGGAACGGAACCGGCGCAATTACCCGGTCAAACGGTCGCGCGGACGGGCGGATCGGCCGCGCCGCGGCTAGGCCCGGGTTATTCATGAAACGACGCCCCCATGGCCCACAACTGAAGCATCCCATGGGTTCGGCGCTCTGCCTGGGTGCCCACCGGATCGCCGGAGCGTTGTGGGCGAGGACGCCGGCACGAGCGCGAGGCGCAACGACGACGCGATGCCCGAGTGCATCGCGGAGGAGGAGCAACGAAGCGATCGGGTCGGCGGACCGGCCACAACGCCGTCGGCTTCATGAAACGTTCGGGCTAGGATCCGTAGGAGGATTCCGAACCGGGGCGGGTCGGGAAGCGCGATCGAACGCGGGAGGGACGTGCAGGAGGTACGACCGTTCGCGCCCGTCCACCGTCAGGGAGCGGCGCACGGTGTTCGGCCCCGGTCGGTGGACCAGGGCCCGACACGCCGCTGCGGTCGTCAAGGCGGCGAACAACACCCCGGCGAAAATCCAGATTCGGCGACGCGTCATCGGGCGGTCCTCCTTTGGGCGACGCCGGGTCTCCTGTGGCGCCCCTGTCCCGATGTACCGGTCCGCGGGCGCACCGGTTTCAACGGCTTCGCCGGGATCGAACCGCCTGGGACCGCGTTCCCTCTGGACCTGCCCCGCCCGGCATGATAGGTCAGAAGGATCCGGGCGGCCGGCCCCCTGCGCCGCGCCCGGACGCCGGAGGAGAGCGCCCCATGTCCGAGGACGCCCGCTGCGAACTGTGCGGTCGCGAGGTCGACCGGCGCACGAAGCACCACCTGATCCCGCGCACCCGCCATCCCAACAAGAAGAACCGGAAGACCTTCACCCGCGAAGAAGTGCGGAACCGGGTCGCCTGGCTTTGCCGCCCGTGCCACAGCCACGTGCATGCGACCCTGACGGAAAAGGAACTCGAGCGCCGGTTCAACACCCTCGAGGCCCTCGCGTCCCACCCCGCGATCGTCCGCTTCGTCCTCTGGATCCGCGACAAGCCGGCTTCGCTGCGGATCCGGACGCGCCGCGCGCGCGGAAGGGGAGAAGCGCCGGCCCCGGAGCCGTGAGGGTCCCGCCTCCGGAAGCCCGCCGGCAAGGGAAACCCGTGGCGATCCCGTTCGGGTTCCCCGGACCGCGGATCCGTCGCCGTCGCTCTTGCGAGCGGCCGCGGCTCCGAGGACTTCCGCTGCATGGACGCCGTCGGCTCCTGCCGCTCACGCGCGCGGCTGCTGCCCCCGTTTCCGATACGGGATCGTGACGTCGAACCAAAGGACCTCGCCGTCGTCGCAGGGGAATCGATCGAGCACGACCGAGCCCCGGTCGATCGTCTCCACTTCGCCGCCGAGCGTCTTGCCCAGCGACTCCAAGACGTCGTAGGCGTCGTCCACCCGGCTCACGAGTCGCGGCGAACGCTCCGTCCCCTCCCCGGTGGCGAGAATGAGGTCGAGACAGAGCCGCCCCAACTCCTCTTCCATCTCCGCGGTTTCGGAGTCGTCGAGGCGGTCGAACACCTCGGCGGCGAGGAAGTGCGCCCGCGGGCTCAACAGAACATTCGACCGCATCGTCCTCGCCAGCAATTCCCCGGCCTTCTTCGGGTCGTTCCGATCCACCAGCACGGCGATCGCCTCGAGATCGCGCGCGTACGGATCGTAGCCCTCGAGTCGGGACATCTGACGGAGAATGGAGCGGTACCGTCCGGCGGACGCGTCCTCGGACAGGTAGCCGAAGATCTCATCCACGCTCGCCTGCGCAAAGTCGGGAGCGGCGGGATGCCCTGTTTCGCCCGATTCGTGTGGCGTGGCCATGGTCGATTCCTCCGTCCGTACGGCGGCCCCTGCCGGCGACGGCGAGACCCCGTGTGGGAGGCGCCGCGATGAGCAGATTCTTCTTCGTGCCGAAAGTCGGACCGAAACGAATATGGGGCCATCCCGTTCGACCCGACTCGAGCTGCGATCTTACCGCCCAACGAGGGTCCTCGCGAAGAGCGGCGGATCGGGTCGATCCACACCCGGTGCGCCCAGCTCCCGACCCGTCGATTTCCCATCGACTCTCGTCGCGCTCGGGGAACCGTGGAGCCGCGGCGGCTTTGCTCGACCCTGGGGCGGCATCGCGAGGTCTGGACGGGAGCGCGTCTGCCCTCAACGGATCTCCGCCCGGGCGCCGGAGCGGCAGACTCGGCAATCCGGACGCTCATGATCCCCGGTTTCCACCCCGATTCGAACGACCCCAGCCGACGGGCGCCGACGACAGGACGCCTTCGCGATCCGCACGATCCAAGCGCCCCCTCCCCGGACTCGCTCGGCCCGGATCTCCTTTCGACGCGCCCGTATGCGAGCCGTGGAGTCGCAGACGCCCGAATTCGGTCTCCCCCTCGCGCAGGGGTCCGCCGGATTCGCATTTTCGCCAGAACCCCCGTGCGCATGGTGTGTTGCCATCGGTCGCGTCTATGGGTCGTGCATCCCTCTACGCAGCCGCTCAAGCGCAACCGCCCCCCCCATTGCACTTACGTCATTAAGATCCATACGCTTAGTCTCTCTTGACGAGTTATCCAGTCGTTCGTATAAGGCATTTTCGGAAGCGGCGTCACGCAATCCCTCAAGGAGCAGTGTCGGCCTCACGGTTCCGTCCTTTCCGATTCGCCCGATCCGATTCGGGACCACGGGGTCTGGAGCGCGGCGCCGGAACCACAGAGGGATGCGCGGGATTCGGCCCGGTCCCGCTCGACGCGACCGGACCTGAGAACATGCGAGCGGGTTCAGGAGATGCCTTCGAGGCCATCCCGGGAGGGTGTGTCATGCTGCACCGGTCGTCCGGCCCCGGTTG
>CAZWCX010000037.1:0-55456 GCA_964632945.1 uncultured Planctomycetia bacterium
CCCGCACGCCGCTGATCATCAGCGGACCCGCGGAGGAATCGACCGACAAGTACCGCAAGGCCAATACCGTCGGCCGGCAGCTCAAGAAGGGCGTCGACTACGAGGTGAAGGAGAAGGAACACCTCTGCGTCCTCACCGAGGACGGGATCGAGAAGGCCGAGCGCCTCGTCGGCGTCGACTCCTTCTACACCGGCGCGAACATGGACTGGCCGCACCACATCGAACAGGCTCTCAAAGCCAAGGAACTCTTCCATCTCGACAAGGAGTACGTCGTCAAGGACGGCGAGGTCATCATCGTCGACGAGTTTACCGGCCGTCTCATGCCCGGGCGCCGCTGGAGCGACGGTCTCCACCAGGCCGTCGAGGCCAAGGAAGGCCTGACGATCAAGGAGGAAAACCAGACCCTCGCGACCATCACCCTCCAGAACCTCTTTCGCATGTACAAGAAGATTTCGGGAATGACCGGCACCGCCCTCACCGAGGCGATGGAACTCGACAAGGTCTACAAGCTCGAGGTCCTGGTTGTCCCCACCAACCGGCCGCTCATCCGCGTCGAGCACCCTGACATCGTCTACCGCACGGAGCCGGAGAAGTACGTCGCCCTCGTCGACGAGATCGAGCGCGTGCAGGCGACGGGCCGGCCGATTCTGGTCGGCACCGTCTCCATCGAGAACTCGGAGAAGGTCAGCGAGTTGCTCAAGCGGCGCGGCGTCAAGCACGAGGTCCTCAACGCCAAGTATCACGAGCGCGAGGCCTCGATCGTCGCCAACGCGGGCCAGATCGGCTCGGTCATGATCTCCACCAACATGGCCGGCCGCGGCACCGACATTTTGCTCGGCAAATACAATGTCGGCGAAGGCACCCGTCGCCTGACCGACTGGCTTTGGGATTGTCACGGCCTCCCCTTCGAGAAGGCCGACCTCTCCGGCTTGACCAAGGAGCAGGTCCGGGAACTGATCCACAACCTGGTCAGCGAGAACGCGAGCAAGATCCGCTCCGGGTGCAGCGCGTCCGAGGTCAAGCAGCTCGTCGACACCTACCTGGAGAAGGGGGTCGCGGGCCTCGGCGGCCTCCACGTCCTCGGCACCGAGCGCCACGAGGCGCGCCGCATCGACAATCAGCTGCGCGGCCGTGCCGGCCGGCAGGGCGACCCCGGCTCCAGCCAGTTCATCCTCTCTCTCGAGGACGACCTGCTCCGCATCTTCGCGCCCGAATGGGTGAGCAACATCCTCGCCCGCCTCGGCATGACCGAGGGCCAGCCGATCGAGAGCCGCATGGTCTCGCGCTCGATCGAAAAGGCGCAGAAGAAGATGGAAGAGCACAATTTCGAGATCCGCAAGAACCTGCTCGAATACGACGGGGTGATGAACGAGCAGCGCAAGATCATCTACGGGCAGCGCCAGGACATCCTCGAGGGGAAGGACATCCGCGCGATGATCCAGACCATGGTCGAGGAGAGCGTGGGCTCCGCCGTCGATCTCTACCTGCCGGTGGAAACCAAGCCGGAAGACTACGACTACGCCGGTCTGCTCGACTGGGCGAAGCGGAAATTCGGCGTGACGCTGGTGGACGGGATCCTGCGCAAGTCGACGCCCGAAGAGATTGAACAGCACGTGCGGGCGGAGATCGCCCGGACATACGAGGAACACGAGCGCAAGATCACTTCCGAGGTGATGCGCCTGACCGAACGTTACCTGCTCCTCGACCGGATCGATGTGAAATGGAAGGACCACCTGGCCACGATGGACCACCTGCGCGGAGGAATCGGGCTGCGCAGCCTCGGTCAGCAGGATCCCAAGGTGGCGTACAAGCGCGAGGGGTATGAGCTGTTCGAGACCATGCTGGAGTCGATCCGCGACGAGGTGACGGACCTGATCTTCAAGGTTCGGCTCGGGCGCGAGACCGAGGAGCAGATGGACCAGCGCTGGCAGCCGACGGAGTACGGCAAGGAATCGGCCCCCGCGGCCGCGCATGCCGCGGCCCCGGCGCCCCCGTCGTCCGCCCCGCCCGCGGCGGGCGGTCCCGGCGGTCGTCCCGGCCGCGCGGGCGGTCCCCCGCCGCCGGAGGAAAAGCCCAAGCCGATCGTCGCCGGACCCAAGGTGGGGCGCAACGATCCGTGTCCGTGCGGAAGCGGGCTCAAGTTCAAGAAGTGCCACGGCGCCGAGGGGGGCCACAAGCACCCCGCGCCGGTCACCAAGGGGCGGTAGCCCGGCGTGCGTCCCGTTGCGCTGCTGAAGTCGCTGAGCCGGCCCCGGCCCGGGGCGCCCGCGCCGGCCCTGCCACCCGTGCGCCCGGGACCGCCGCCCGCCTCGCCCCCGCGCCTGCGCCCGTTCGCGGATGTTTGCTACGCCATTCTCGCCGTGATTGCGCTCCCGTTCTACGCGATCGCCCTGGCCCGCAGGCCCTCCTACCGCACCCGCCTGGGCGAGCGCTTCGGCCTCGTGCCGCGGCGCGCCGGCGACCGCCCGTGCGTCTGGGTGCACGCGGTCTCCGTCGGCGAAGTGCAGGTCGCCCGGCCCCTCGTCGAGCACCTCGCCCGCGCCCACCCGGACTGGGATCTCGTCATCAGCACGACCACCGCCACCGGCCAGGAGGTCGCCCGCAAGACCTGGCCCGACCGGCCGGTCTTCTTCATGCCCCTCGACCTCTCCGGCTGCGTCCGCTCCGCCTACGCCCGCCTCCGCCCCGACTGTGTCGTGCTCATCGAGCTCGAGGTCTGGCCCAACCACGTGCTGGAAGCCGCCGCCCTCGGCGTCCCGGTCGTGATCGTCAACGGGCGCGTCACCGAAGACGCGCTGCGCCGCTACGGCTGGGTCATCCACCCTTGGCGCCGCATCATGTCCGCCATCGGCGCCGCCGGCGCCCAGAATCCGGTCTTCGCCCGGCGCCTCGTCGACCTCGGCGTCCCGGCGGACCGCGTCTCCGTCACCGGCAACATGAAATTCGACGCCGTCGACATGGGCGTTGACGGGGAGGCGGGACCCGCCCTGCGCCGCGAGCTGGGGATTGCCCCGGAAGATCCCGTGTGGATCGGCGGCAGCACGCACGACCCCGAGGAGGAGTCCCTCCTGCGCGCCTGGGAGACCCTCGCGGTCGACCACCCCCGGCTCCGCCTCATTCTCGTCCCGCGTCATCCCGAACGATTCGAGCGCGTGGCCGACCTGGCCGCGGCGCGCGGCTTTCGCTGCCTTCGCCGCAGCCGCCGCGAGACCTTCTCCGGGCGCGAGCGCGAGGTCTTCCTCCTCGACACGATGGGGGAGTTGCGTCGGACCTACGCGGCAGCCGACGTCGTCTTCGTGGGGGGGAGCCTGATCCCCCACGGCGGCCAGAACCTGCTCGAGCCGGCTGCGCTGGGCAAGCCCGTCGTCCATGGCCCCCACATGTTCAACTTCACGGACGGCGCCCGCCTGTTGGCCGAGCGCGGCGGCGCCGTCGAGGTCGCGCACGCCACCGACCTCGCGCGCGCGGTCGACCGCCTCCTCCGTGACCCCGCCGCGCGCGCCGCGACCGGGGCCGCCGCGCGTGCCGCGCTCGAAGCCGAACGCGGGGCGACCGAACGAAACCTCCGGATCGTCGAACAGGCCATGGAGCGCCGCCTCTCGACGCCGCGCCCGTCCTGATCCCTCGCCCCGCAGACCCGCGCCCACCCCCGTCACGTCAAGCCGGAGCCCGTGGGGGGGCGCGCGCGGATCCGGGCCCTCATGGAAAGACCGGCTCCGGACTTCGCCTTCCCGCGACCGGATCGGCCCGCAGCGGGCCGCCGAGATCCGCTCCGTCGGGGACGCACGACCGCCCGGCGCGATTCGCGAGGTCCGCGAGAGAGTCGTCCGCCGACACGGAAAACCGATTGCATCCGCGCCCGGGGCGCTCCGAACCGGATTCGGCAAGACCGGCGCGGGATCGACCGCGCGGGGGCGACGTTCGTCATCGACGACGGGTTCCGGGAACGCCCGGCGGGGGGGACGGAGACCCGCCGATTCAGTCTTGCGCGCCTCCGCGCGAAGTGGGATGCTGAGCGTGGAAGCCGGGCCCGGTCGGCGCCCTGGAAATCCATGCCCGGCCGGTGGCCGGCCGTCGAGACCGGCGAAGTCGCTTGGAGTCGATCGACATGGAAACCGCGCAGAAAGACACCGGTGAATTCACCTTCGACGCGGCCCGCGTGGCGCACGTCCGGAAGTACCTGAGCAGCAATCTCCGCTTCCGACTCGCCCTGCTCACCATGGTGCCGCTCGGCTATTTCGTCGGCCTGCGCATGCGCGAGATCACGGACGAACGCTGCCGCGTCAGCGTGCGCTACTCCTGGCTCAACCGGAATCCGTTCCGCTCCACCTTCTGGGCCGTCCTCGGGATGGCGGCCGAGATGGCCTGTGGCGCGATGGTGATCCTGTACACCCATGGCCAGACCCCCTCGGTGGCGACCCTGATCACCGCCATGAACGCCCGATTCGTGAAGAAGGCGGTCGGCATGACCACCTTCACCTGCGAGTCCGGCCGCGCGATCGCCGACGCGGTTCGGCGTGCGGTCGCCACCGGCGAGAGTCAGGAAGTAATCTGCGAGGTCCGCGGGACCGCCGACGACGGGCAGCCCGTGGCGGAGTTTTCGTTCACCTGGTCCCTCAAGGTGCGTCGGCCCGCGTAGACGCGGAAGGCCGGCCTCCGGTCGCGCGACGGCCTTTCCCCTGACCCGCCCGGTTGACCGGATGAATCAAGATCCGTCGGGGATCTCGCCCGGCCGCCTCCGGTCGCCGCATCCGCACCATCCCGGTAAGAAAACGGCACTCCCCGGGTCTCACCTCGCGGTGTGCGTTTCTTTCCGGAGGACTCCGCCATGAACTCGAGCGACCGCCCGGGGTTCTATCGACGCCGGGATCTGCTCAAGGCCGGGCTGCTGGCGACCGCCTTCTCCTGTCTGTGGCGGGGGCGTGCCGCGGAAGGGGCCCCCCGGGATCGCCGCATCCTCGTCCTGGGGGCCGGATTCGCGGGCCTCGCCGCCGCGCGCGAGCTCGTATCGCGCGGCTACGGCGTGACCGTGCTGGAGGGCCGCACCCGCGTCGGCGGGCGCGCCTGGACGGACCACTCCCTGGGGACGCCGGTGGACATGGGAGCCAGCTGGATCGAGGGGGTGACGGGGAACCCGATTCGACAGCTGGCGACGGACTTCGGCGTGTCCGTTCGGGGCAGCGATACCGACGACGTCGCCGTCTTCGATGCGCACGGCAACCCCCTCTCCGACGCCGCCCTCACGCAGATGGAGCGGGTCTTCGAGGAAATCATGGATGCGGTCGAAGCGCAGGGCGAGACCCTCGATCAGGACGTGTCGGTCGCGGAGGGGATCCGGCAGGTCCGCGCCGGCCGCCCGGCCTCGGAGCTCGACGATCGCGCAGTGACCTTCGGCACCCACGCCCGATTGAACGAGTCCGGAGCGGAGATGCGCGAGCTCTCGCTCTGGTACTCGGACCAGGACTCCGCGTTCAACGGGGGCGATGCGGTGATTCCCGGGGGCTACGCCCAGATCGCCCAGGGCCTGGCCGGCGGGTTGGACATCCGATTGAACCACCGGATTCTCACCATCACGTACGGAGCCACCCGCAGCGTGCGCGTCACGACCTCCCAGGGCGATTTCGAAGCCGATGCGGCCGTGGTGACGATCCCCCTGGGGGTGCTGAAGTCCGGATCGATCCGCTTTTCCCCCTCCCTGCCGTCCCGCAAGCGCGGGGCCATCCGGCGGCTCGGCATGGGGGTGCTCGACAAGGTGGCGCTCCGATTCCCGTACCGCTTCTGGCCCTCGGACAGCGAGTTCTTCGCCCAGATCCCGCCCGAGCACGGGGAATTTCCTTCGTTCCACAACCTGCACGCCCACGTCGGCCAACCCATCCTCGTGGGCTACTTCGCAGGCGACTTCGCCCGCGCGATGGAGCAGCAGACGGACCCCCAGGTGGTGGAACGGGCGATGGTCGTTCTGCGCCGGATCTTCGGCCCGGCCATCCCCGCCCCCGTCGCGAGCCGGGTGGCCCGGTGGGCCGCACATCCCTTCTCCGCAGGGAGCTACTCGTACATCCCCGTGGGTTCCCGCGGCAAGGACTACGACATCATGGCGGAACCCGTGGTCAGCCGGTTGTTCTTCGCCGGCGAGGCGACCCACCGGAAGTACCCCGCGACCGTCCACGGCGCCTTCCTCTCCGGCGTCCGCGAGGCCGCGCGGATCGCGTCGGTGCCCAGCCTCTCCTGAAGGCGTGGGATGGGGGGGACATCGGGCAATCCGGTTCTCCCCCCCGCAGACGCGCGCGAAGCAGGCCTCGGCGCCGTCGTGGCCCGGGGAGCGGCAGACAAATCCCTTGCATCCTCCCCCGGGGTCGGCTAGACTTTCAGCCCTTCCGAACCCCGTGCGACTGCGATCGGCCCGCGACCCCAATTCCCGGGCCAGGCCGCCCGACCATAGAGGAGACGCCGAATGTTCATCGAGGGACGTGGGCTTTTCACCTCCGAAGCCGTGTGCATGGGCCACCCCGACAAGGTCGCCGACCAGATCAGCGACGCCGTTCTCGACGAACTCCTGCGCCAGGATCCGGAATCGCGTGTGGCGGTCGAGACGATGCTCAAGAACGGCCTTGCGATCGTCGCAGGAGAGGTAACCACAAGGGGTTACGTCGAAGTGCCGCAGCTCGTCAAGAAAGTGATCCAGGAGATCGGGTACACCGATCCGAATTCCTCCTTCAACTGCCAGTCCGTCGGCGTCCTCTCCTGCATCGAACCCCAGTCCCCGGACATCGCCCAGGGGGTCAATGACAATGCCGCCGCGAACAAGGACATTGGGGCGGGCGATCAGGGGTTGATGTTCGGCTACGCCTGCAACGAGACGGCGGAACTGATGCCCACGCCGATTCTGCTCGCCCGCAAGCTGGTCAACCGGGCCGCCGAGGTGCGACTGGACGGGACGCTCCCCTATCTACGGCCCGACGGAAAGTCTCAGGTCACCGTGGAATACGAGGACGGCAAGGTCGTGCGCGTCCACACGGTCGTGCTCTCGATGCAGCACGCCGCGGATACGACGCTGGATCAGATGAAGAAGGACTTCCGCAAGCACATCATCGACGCCGTGATCCCGGCCAACCTGCTGGACGACAAGGTCATTTACCACATCAACCCGACCGGGCGGTTCGTCGCGGGCGGCCCGCAGGCCGACTGCGGTCTGACGGGACGGAAGATCATCGTCGACACGTACGGCGGAATGGGCCATCATGGCGGGGGTGCCTTCTCCGGGAAGGACCCGACCAAGGTCGATCGCTCCGGATGCTACGCCGCCCGCTACGCCGCGAAGAACATCGTCGCCGCGGGCTTGGCCGATCGCTGCGAGATCCAGGTGGCCTACGCGATCGGGTTGCCGGAGCCGGTTTCCGTCGCGGTGAACACCTTCGGGACGGGCAAGATCTCCTCGGCGCGGATGATCGGGATCGTGCGCGAGCACTTCTCGTTCTCCGTCCGCAACATGATCGAACGGCTGAATCTGCGCCGGCCGATCTACAAGGACACGGCGCGGTACGGTCATTTCGGGCGGGATCCGCAGATCTTCCCGTGGGAAAAAACGGACAAGGCCGAGGCCCTGCGCAGCGCCGCGGGATTAGGGACGGCGACGGCGGCCAAGTAGGCCGCGGAAGGGAACCTTCATGACGCGAGCGCAGGGGAAGCACGACGACGGCCACGCGAGGGGCGTTCGGGCCGTTTGGACCGCCCTCCTGATGGCGATCGCGCCGTGGCTGCTGGCCTCGTGCATGATGGTTTCCCCCGACAACAACCGGCTCCCCGGGCAGGGGCCGCCGGACTCGGGGCCCAAGGACGAACCCAACGTCGGCCCGCCCCCGATGCTGTCGGGGATCAGCCCGAGCCAGGTCCGGCCGGGGGAGACCGTCACGATCTACGGGCGCTTCCTGTACGGCGGCCACGTCAACGTGAAGTTTCCCGGCGAAGACACCTCCAAGGTCACCCGGTCGATCGACGGGCGACGATTGACGGTTCGAGTCCCGTGGGGGGCTCGGAGCGGGGAAGTCACCGTGGAGGTCGACGACAAGGTCACGGAAGATCCCATCGAGGTCGTCATCCTGCCCCCCGAGGGGTACGGATCGGATTCCGGGCGCCCCAAACCGCGTCTCGACACGGTCTTTCCGATTCACGGGCGCGAGGGGGACCGGGTGACCATCCGCGGGGCGAACTTGCTTTCGAAGAAGCAGGTACTCGTTCGCTTCGGCGGCACGGAGGCGGCGCCGACGACGATCTCGCCCGCCGGAGATGCCCTGGCGGCGCTGATTCCCGCCGGGTCCCTCTCCGGGAAGATCGATGTCGTGGTCGATGGCGTCCTGAGCAACTCGCTCCCCTTCACGGTGGTGAATGCGGAAGGTCTCGAACAGCACAAGGAGCCGCCCGAGAAGAACGCTCCGGTGATCGAGAGCGTGTTCCCGCCGCACGGGAAGCCCGGGACGCCGATCGAGGTCATTGGTCACCGGCTCGCGGGCAAGGAGATCATCGCCCACTTCACCGGCGCCTCGACGACCGACATCCGGGTGCTGTCCGAGTCGAAGAATCTGCTCGTCATGATTCCGCAGGACGCATCCAGCGGCGTGCTCGACTTGACCGTGGACGGCAAGAAGAGCAATCGGATCGTCTTCCGCGTCATCCGCTAGGGGGAGGGAGGTCGATGGGCGAGGCCCCGGCTTCCCCCGAACTGCTGGACCCCCTGAGCGTCCTGGTTGCCGGGACGCCGCTCGATCTCGATGCCGCCTACCGGTACTGCGCGCGCGTCGCCCGCGCCCGGGCCCGGAACTTCGCCTGGGGCTTCCTGCTCCTGCCCGCCGCCAAGAAGCGCGGCATGGTCGCGGCCTACGCCTTCAGCCGGGTCTGCGACGACATCGTCGACGAACCACGCGCGCGCGAGGACAAGATCCGGCTCCTGGCCGAAGTCCGCCGCGAGCTCGATCGCTGCCTGGACCGGCCGAGCGCCTGTCCGATCTTTCTGGCCCTGGCGGATACGGCGCGACGATTCGGCATCCCGATCCCGCTCTTCCACGAACTCGTGGACGGCGTGGAGATGGATCTGGACGTCCGCCGGTACGAGACCTTCGCCGATCTCCATCCCTACTGTTACCGGGTCGCCTCGGTGGTCGGCCTGATCTCGATGGCGATCTTCGGGACGTCCGACGCCGATCGGGCCCGTCCGGGCGCGGTCGACCTCGGTCTGGCGATGCAGCTCACCAACATCCTGCGCGACGTGAGGGAGGATCTGGAGGCGGGGCGGATCTACCTGCCGCGAGACGAGATGTCCCGGTTCGGCGTCGGCGAAGACGACCTGCGCCTGGGGAGGATGACCGACGGCGTGCGCGCGCTCTTCGCGTTTCAGGCCGCGCGGGCGCGGGAGCACTTCGCCCGTGGGCGTGCGCTCCTGCCGTACGTCGACGCCGATGCCCGCTTCTGTCCCTCCGTGCTGCAGGGGATCTACGAACGGCTGCTCGACCGCATCGAGAAGCGCGGATTCGACGTCTTCTCCGGGCGCGTCCGGGTCCCGACCCTCCACAAGCTCGCGATCGTGGCGAGGTGCGCGCTCGGGCGCGCAGGGGAAGCGCGGTAAGGCCGCTTGACAGGTTCCCTCGCGCGCCCCTACGATACCTGCGTGCCTGCGATTCCGTCGCCCTGTGCGAGCCCGGATCATGTCCTCCCCCGAGTCCTCCGATTCAGACGCCCCGAATTCCTCCTCGTGCGAGGGCGGCGGTCCGGAGCAGCGTAACCCGAGCGACGCTCCCCACGAACCCGGCGCGACGGTGCGCCGCCCCTCCGCGCCGGACGCGACCCCCGGCGGGAGACCCGCGCCCCGGAGCGCGGAGGACGCGACTCTGACCGAGCGCGAGCTCCGGGCGAACCCCACCCGCGCGCTTCGGCCGGACCGCTCCGAAGCGGAGACGGCGATCGATCGACCCCAGGGTGCGGCGGGCGACGGGGAGGCGCCCGCTGTGGGGCCGCCGCCCGAGACCGCAGGCGTACCGTTCGGACGCTACCGCCTGCTCGAGGAACTCGGCCGCGGCGGCATGGGGGTGGTTTGGAAGGCCTGGGACCCGCAACTCCGGCGCACCGTCGCCCTCAAGCAGATCCTCGTTTCGGGTGGCGTGACGGAGGAACATGTGACCCGATTCCTGCGCGAGGCGCAGCTTGCCGCCCGACTGCAGCACCCGAACATCCTCCCGGTTCTGGACGTGGGGGAGTTCGAGGGGAATCGCTATTTCACGACCACCTATCTGCGCGCCCGGCCGCTGGATCGTGTCTTCGACGATCGGCCGCCGCTGAGCACGCTCGTGGATTGGATCCACACCATCGCCGGCGCGCTCGACTACGCCCACGGGCAGGGGGTCGTGCATCGGGACATCAAACCCGGCAACATCCTGGTCGACGACCGGCAGCAGGTGTTCGTCATGGACTTCGGCCTGGCGAAAGACGTGCACTGCGGCGGCAGCCCGCTCACCCCCTCGCGCGCGCTCACGATCTGCGGGGACCTCCTGGGCACGCCGTAATACATGAGCCCGGAACAGGCGATGGGGGGGGCCGCGCGCGCCGGCCCGGAGAGCGATCAGTTCTCGCTCGGCGCCGTCCTGTACGAGGCGCTGACCGGGCAGCGCCCGTTCCAGGGCGCGACCCTGCGCGACCTGCTCAATGCGATCGCACGAGCCGATCCGCCCGCCCCGCGCCGCCTGGATCCGCGGATTCCGGTCGACCTGGAGGTCATCTGTCTGCGGGCCCTCGAGAAGGCTCCGGCGCAACGCTACCCGACCATCGGGGAATTCGCGGCGGACCTGCGCCGCTATCGGGAAGGCGAGCCGATCCTGGCGCGCCCGCAGCCGTGGTTGGTCTCCTTGGCGCGGCGCTGCCGCCGTCACCAGCGCATTCTGCTGCCGGTCTGCCTGACGCTCGCGGCGGTCGCCGCGACCGGGATCTTGTGGGGGGAGCGCGTAGGCCGGGAGCGGGAAGCGCTCGCCCTTCTCGAGCAGGGCCGACCGGGGCTCGAAAAGGCGTTTCATTCTCTCAGCCGGCCCGACTACGATCGCGACGACCTGGCGCGACGCATCGCGCAGGCGAGAGTCCCGCTCGAGGCGGCGGCGCGGCTCGCCCCGCATCTTCCGGTCGTCCATCTGCAGTTGGGGCGCGCATGGTTCCTCGCCGGGGAAGAGGCCCGCGCCGAGGCCGCCTGGCGGGCGTCGATCCGGTGCGACGCCTCGTTCGGACCCGCGCGCTACCACCTGGGCCGCCTCCTGCTCATCCGCGCCTTCCTCCTCGACCTGGCCGGGGATCGCGAGGACGCGGCGCCGCTCCGGGCCGCGAGCCGGGAACTGCTTCGGGAGGGCGCGCAAGAGCTCGAGTACGGCTGGAAGGCGGGGGGCGCGGGAGGTTCGGTCGAGGGGGAGGTCTTTCGCCCCGAGGAGATGCTGGGCGCGATTCGCGGTCTCCTGGCGGGGGAGCGCGAACAGGTGCGCACGCTCCTGGAGAACGCGGTGAACCGAATGTCCGCCGCCGTCGGAAGCGAGGAGCTTTGGTGGATCCTGGGATGCGTCGAGGAAGGGCCGGGGCGTGTGGCGGCGTTCGAGGCCTCCTTGCGGGCGCGGCCGCGCTTCGGCCTCGCGCTCCTCGGTCGGGGAGCCGCCCGGCACGCCTCCGGGGATCTTGCGGGTGCGCAGGCGGACCTCGACGCCGCGTTGCAGGACAGTCCAAACCTGGCTCCAGCACTCTTTCGCCGGGCCCTGGTGCGATTCGAGCGCGGTGATCGTGACGGCGCCGCCGCCGATCTCGTCGCCGCGGCCGCCCACACGGCCTCTCCCGCGCTCCGACAGCGGGCGGAACAGCGCCTCCAGGCCCTCGGGCGGTGATGGAGCCCCCCGGCCGCGGCGCCTTCCGCCCCCGTCAGGGTTTCCGTTGACCTCTCCCGCGGCCCGGATACGATGGGAACTTCGCGCCCCCCTTCCGGAGGAACCATGAGCCCCCGCCGTCTGCGCCCGTCCGCTCTCCTCGCTGCGCTCCTCCTGGCCGCACTTGCCGTTCCCGCCTGTCGCATGAACCGGTTCATCGCCGACCAGATGACGTCGAGCCTCAAGGACCAGCTCCAGGCGTTCGAGCGCGAGACCAACGTGAAACACGCGCGCGAGGCGGGGCCGGCGCTGCTCAAGATGCTCGACGGATTCCTGGTCAGCAGCCCCGAAAACCCCGAATTGCTGCTCGCCGGCACGCGCATGAACGTCCTCTTCGGCTTCGCCTTGATCGAGGAGGAGGACCCCGCGCGGGCGAAGGACCTGTATGCCAAGGCGCGCGGATACGGGGAGCGCGTGCTGACGCGACGCAAAGGGTTTCTGGAGGCGACCCGGTCGGGTGGCGCCCCGCTGGAGTCGGCCTTGGCCGGGCTCCGCAAGGAAGACGTGCCGGAGTTGTTCTGGACCACGTTCGCCTGGGGGGCGTCCGTCAACCTGCAGCGCAACTCCCCCGACGCGATCGCCGACCTGCCCACCGTGCAGACGATGATGCAGCGGGTCCTGGCCCTCGACGAGACCTATTACCAGGCGGGGCCCCACCTCTTCTTCGGGGTCACCTACGGGGCGCGCACCAAGGCCATGGGAGGCGATCCCGACAAGTCGCGGGAACACTTCGAGGCGGTCCTGCGGCTGACCGGCCGCCGGTTCCTCCTCGGTCAGGTGCTCTACGCCCGTTTCCACGCCGTCCAGGTCCAGGACCGGGACCTGTTCGTGCGCCTTCTCGAGGAGGTGCGGGATGCGCCGGCCGACCTCGACCCGGAACAGTCGCTGGCCAATGCCGTGGCGCGCGAACGGGCCGGGCGCTTGCTCAAGAAGGTGGATGACCTGTTCCTGCCCCCGATGCCGGAGGAGGGAGAGGAAGGGGCGGGCGAGACGCCCTGATCGGTCCGCCGAACCCCCGGCCGCGCGGCCCCGTCGCGGACCCGTCGTCCCCCCCGTATCCCGCGTTCCACGGAGAAACCCCATGCATCGCACGACCTGGATTGCCGCCGCCCTCCTGCTGCTCGGTTCCGGGGCGTCCCTCGCCCAGGATTCCGTCACCCTCCGGACCGCGACCCTCGCGCCCGAAGGCTCCAGCTGGATGACCCTGCTGGAGGAGATGAACGCCGAGGTCAAGGAGAAGACCGGCGGCAAGGTGGAGTTTCAGTTCTACCCCGGCGGCGTCGCCGGCGACGAAAAGCTCGTCGTCAAGAAGCTGCGGATCGGGCAGGTGCACGCGGCCGGATTCACCGGCATCGGGCTCGGGGATCTCCTGCCTGAGGCGCGCATCCTCGACATCCCGTACCTGTACCGCGACCACGCCGAAACCGACCGGATCCGGGCCCTGCTCCAGCCTCGCTTCGAGAAGACCCTCGAGGAAAAAGGGTACGTCGTCCTCGGCTGGTCCGACGCCGGCGCCGTCTACCTGTTCAGCGGGGCGCCCATCCGCAATGTCCCGGACATTCGTTCGCGCAAGGTTTGGGTCTGGGAAGGGGACCCCGTGGCGGAGGCGAGCTTCCGCGCGACCGGGGTCGGGCCGATCCCGCTCGCTTTTCCGGACGTCTTGACCTCTCTCCAGACCGGGCTGATCGACACCGTCTACATCTCGCCGCTGGCGGCGATCGCGCTGCAGTGGTTCAGCAAGGTGAAGACGATGACCGACATGCCGATCATCGATGCCGTGAGCGTCCTGCTGGTGTCGAAGAAGGCATGGGAGAAGATCCCGGAGGAGACCCGCGCGACCGTCCTGGAGGTCACGCGCCGATACAGCAAGAAGCTCGTCGCTTCCACGCGGAAGGAGAACGACGATTCCATTCGCGTGCTCCAGGAAAAAGGGATCGAGATCGTCAAGCCGGACGAAACCACGCGCGGGGAGTTCGATCGCATCGCCGGGGACGTGAGCAAGGCCATGGTCGGCAAGCTCTATCCGCAGGAGATGCTGGACGAGGTGCTCAAGACTCTGACGGAGATGCGGACGGGAAAGTAGCGCCGGAGGGCCGGCGGGGTCCCGGAGCCTCGCGGCCCCGGGCCGGATCCCGAGCGGGCGCGGTCGCGCGCACGGGCCGGGTTGCGCCGCTCGTGCGTGTTTTCGGACGGGTGTTCCGGGCGTGCGGGCGAGCCGTGGCGGACGACGAAAGGGACGACGGGGGAATGGGCGTGGACGAAGCACCGGGCGATTCCGGGTCCCGCGTGATGCGGATCGCCGGCGTCCTCCGCCGGATCGACGCCTGGATTGCGCGCGGGGAGAGCGCGCTTCTGGTGGCGCTGCTCGGGCTCCTGGTCGTGGCCGGGTTCTGGCAGGTGGTCCAGCGCAACCTGGGTACGGCGGCGGCATCCTGGGTCGACACGTTCAACCGCCACCTCGTCCTCTGGATCGGCCTGCTCGGGGCCATGCTGGCTACCCGCGAGGGGAAACACGTCAACATCGAGGCCGTGCGGAAGTTCCTGCCCGCCGCGATCGAACGCTGGGTGGACTCGGTCGTGCACCTCTTCGCCGCGGGTGTGTCGGCCTTCTTCGCCTGGGTGGCCTGGCTGTACCTGGAAGGGGAGATCGCCGCCCCCTCGGTACTCTTCCGCGTCGAGGTCCTGGGATGGGCGGTCCGAACCTGGTGGACCGAGACGATCCTGCCGATCGCCTTCCTGATGATCGCCCTGCGCTTCCTGGCCCGCAGCATCGCGTCCGTCGTCGGCGTCCCGAAGCCGCCGTCGACGGACACCGAAGGGACGGTGGCGATCCCATGACCCTCGCCCTGGCCCTCGTCATCCTCGCGCTCGCCCTCCTCGGCGCGCCCCTCTTCTCGGTGATCGCGGCGGCCGCGTTTCTCGGCCTGTGGGCCACCGCGCCCGCGCCGGAGGACTTCCTCACGTTGTCCCAGTCGTTGCCGATGGAACTGTACGGCAAGATGGCCGGGTCGCCCCTCTTCGTGACCCTGCCTCTCTTCACGTTCGCGGGGTACCTCCTGGCGGAAAGCCGCGCGCCCCAGCGTCTCGTTGCGGTGTCGCAATCCCTGCTCGGATGGCTACCCGGCGGCGGCGCGCTCGTGGCGATCGCCACCTGCGCCTTCTTCACCGCCTTCACCGGCGCGTCCGGCGTCACCATCATCGCGCTGGGCGGGCTTCTCTACCCCCTCCTGGCCCGGGATGGATACACCGAGAAGTTCAATCTCGGCCTGATCACCACCGGCGGATCTCTCGGCCTGCTGTTCCCGCCCAGCCTCCCCATCATCCTCTACGGACTCATCGCCGGGGTGGACATCGACCACCTGTTCCGGGCGGGGATTCTTCCCGGCCTCTTCCTCATGCTCGTCCTCGCCGCGTACTCCGCCGTCGCGGGACGGGGACAGGGACGGACGCTGACCCCGTTCTCCGTTCGTGAGGCCGCCCAGGCGCTCCGCGCGGCGGCCTGGGAACTGCCCATCCCCGCGATCATCCTGGGCGGGATTTACGGGGGGTTCTTCACGCCGAGCGAGGCGGCGGCGGTCACCACGGTCTACGTCCTCTTCGTCGAGGTCGGAGTCTACCGGGATGTCTCGGTGCGCGCGCTTCCGGACCTTGCCCGGCGCAGCATGATTCTGATCGGCGGCGTGCTGATCATCCTGGCGGCCGCGCTCGGCTTCACCAACTTCCTCATCATCGAAGAAGTGCCGCAGAAGATCCTCGGCGTCATGCGCGCCCACATCGACAGCAAGGTCACGTTCCTCATCCTCCTGAACGTGTTCCTGCTCATCGTCGGCTGCCTCATGGACATCTTCTCCGCGATCCTCGTCGTGGTGCCCCTGATCGCGCCGATCGCCCGCCAATACGGCGTCGACCCCGTCCACCTCGGCATCATTTTCCTCACCAACCTGGAGATCGGCTACATCACGCCGCCGGTGGGCATCAACCTGTTCCTCGCCAGCCTGCGGTTCAAGCGGCCCGTCATCGACCTTTACCGCGTGGCCGTGCCGTTCTTGATCCTGCTCCTGTTCGCCCTGATCGTGATCACCTACGTCCCCTGGCTCTCCACCGTCGGAGTGCCGGCCCCCGGCAAGTGAGGCCCCGCCCATGGCGCTGCAATACGGCATCGGCGACGAAGCCGCCGACGATGCCATCGTGGCCCTCATCAACCTCGTGGGAGGCTCGCCGCACTCCGATCTCATCAAGGAGGTGATCGTCACCGCGCTCAAGGCGGTCGAGGACGGAATGTCGCGCGGGGACGTCAAGGTGATGAACACCGCGATGAAGGAGATGCGCTACGCCTTCAAGATCTTCAGCCGGTACCGGCACATCCGCAAGGCCGCCGTGTTCGGTTCCGCGCGCATCCCGGAGGACGCGCCCGCCTACCGGCAGGCGTACGAGTTCGCGCAGGCGATGACGCACCATGGCTGGATGGTCATCACCGGGGCCGGCGACGGGATCATGAAGGCGGGACACGCGGGGGCCGGACGCGAAAAGAGCTTCGGTGTGAACATCCGACTGCCGTTCGAACAGACCTCGAACAACATCATCCGCAACGATCCGAAGTTGATCAACTTCAAATACTTCTTCACGCGCAAGCTCATGTTCGTAAAGGAGTCGGACGCGGTCGTCCTGTGCCCGGGCGGATTCGGCACCATGGACGAAGGATTCGAGTGTCTCGTCCTCGTGCAGACCGGCAAGAGCAACCCCGTGCCGATCGTCATGCTCGACGAGGCCGGCGGGGGATACTGGAAGGCGTGGGACGAATACGTGCGGCGCCAGTTGCTCGAACGCGGGCTGATCTCGCGGGATGACGTCCACCTCTACCGCATCGTCGACAACGCCGAGGCCGCCTGCGCGGAGATCACCCGCTTCTATCGCCGCTACCACTCCAGCCGGTACGTGCAGGACAAGTTGGTGATTCGGATGACGCACCCGCTCGACGGCGCCGGGCTCGACGCCCTGAACGTGGAGTTCCCCGACCTGCTGGCTTCCGGGACGATCGAACAGTCGGCCGCGCTGCCCGAGGAGGCGGAGGACCAGGCGCTGCTCCCGCTGCCGCGACTGGTGCTGCGCTTCCAGCGGCGCAACTTCGGCCGCCTGCGGCTGCTGATCGACCGGATGAACGACTGGCCGCTGCCGGTGCCCCCGACGTCGCATACGCCGTAGGACCGACGGTGGCAGCGCCTCGCGGGATCGGCCGCCGGGGGCCGCCAAAGCCTTCGCCGCCCCGGCGACCCCCGCCTCTCGCGCCGCTCCCGCGGTTCCGTGCCGCCCGCCTGCCCTCGCGGCCTGCCGGTTCCTTCCGATGGGGAATGGTATCGTGTAGACAATAGTCGTTACAACACACAACATCGACCCGAGAGGTCCCGCACCGACGCCGGGGCCGGCCCGGCAGGCGGTCCGACCCCGGCTGGGCGCAGTCGCGGGTCCGGCATTACGCGAGGTTGACCCACACGCTCTTCACCTGCGTGTAGAGCTCGAGGACGTGGTGTCCCATCTCGCGGCCGTAGCCGGAGAGCTTGTAGCCGCCGAAGGGGCTGGCGGCGTCGAACAAGTTGTAGCCGTTGATCCAGACCGTGCCGGCGCGGAGCAGGGACGCGAGCTTGTGGGCCTTCTGGATGTCCTGGGTCCAGACGCCGGCGGCCAGGCCGTACGGCGTGTCGTTGGCGCGACGCGCGACTTCCTCGAGATTCTCGAACGGCAGCGCGCAGACCACCGGACCGAAGATCTCCTCCCGGGAGATGCGCATGGCGTCCTTCACGCCGGTGAACACCGTCGGGGGCACGAAGTACCCCTTCGCAAGCGGCCCATCGGCCGGGGCCTGGCCGCCGCAGACCGCGCGGGCGCCTTCCGACACTCCCGTCTTGAGGTAGCCGGTGACCCGCTCGAACTGTTCCTGCGAGACCAGCGGACCCATCTCGGTGTCCGGATCGAGTCCCGGACCGACCTTCATCTTTTGCGCGAGGGTGGTGAGTCGCTCCACGACCCGGTCGTAAATCGACTTTTCGACGAACAGCCGCGATCCGGCGCAGCAGCATTGCCCGTGGTTGAAGAAGATCGCCATCGCCGCTCCCTCGATCGCCTGGTCGATGTGCGCATCGGGGAAGACGATGTTGGGGGACTTGCCGCCCAGCTCGAGGGACACTCGCTTCAGGTTCCCGGCCGATGCCTTCACGATCTCATGGCCGACCTGGGTCGAGCCGGTGAAGGCGACCTTGTCGACCTCGGCATGGGTCGCGATCGCCGCGCCGGCGTCGCCGAACCCCGTGACGAGGTTGACCACTCCGGGGGGAACCCCGGCCTCGAGGATCAGTTCGCCCAGGCGAAGCGCCGTCAGCGGCGTCTGTTCCGCGGGCTTGAGGACCACCGAGTTCCCGGTGGCGAGCGCGGGGCCGAGCTTCCAGGCCGCCATCAGCAACGGGAAATTCCACGGGATGATCTGGCCGACCACGCCGACCGGTTCGCGCAGCGTGTAGTTGAGGAACGGGCCGTTGACCGGGATGGTCTCCCCTTCGATCTTGGTCGCCCACCCGGCGTAGTAGCGGAAGTGCTCGGCCGAAAAGGGGATGTCCACGGCGCGGGAGATCGTGATCGGCTTGCCGTTGTCGAGCGTTTCGAGTTCGGCGAGCTCGAGCGCGTTCTCTTCGATGAGCTCACCGATCCGGTGGATGATGCGCTGCCGCTGCGCCGGAGTGGTTTTCCGCCACCACACCCCGGAATCGAACGCCCGTCGCGCGGCGGCGACGGCGAGGTTGACGTCCTGCGCGTTGCCGCGGGCGATCCGGCACAGGACCTGCTTGGTGGCCGGGTTCGTGGTCTCGAACGTCTCGCCGCTCGAGGAGGGGATCCACTTCCCGTCGATCAGGAGGCCGTGGGCGCGGCCCAGGAAGTTGCGCGTGGGGGTGCTGAGCCGTTCCAGCGTGTCCGACGTCGTGGTCATGGCGGGGATCTCCTCGAAGGGGGGGCGTGAGGCCGGGGGAAAGCCGCCGGCGGGTCGTCGCAGGACCGAAGAGCCGATCCGACCAATCTACGGATGCTCCGGGGTGGGGTCAACCCAATCCGGGGCCGTTTCCCGTCCTGACGGAGTGGCGGGCTCCCGGAGGGAGGTTGAAGTGGGTGATCGTCAGGTGATCGGCGTCCACGAGGCGGACTTCCGTGCGCCAGCCCCAAAGGGGGCCGCCGTCGGCGCCGGGGTAGTGTCCGAGAATCGAAACCGCATTGCCCCGGAGGAGTCCGCTCCCCTCCGAGAGCATGAGGGCCGAGCCGTTGTGGAACGAGTCGACCCACGAGATCATGAATCTCGCCGCGCGCAGATCGTCCCCGGTGCTCATGTCGCAGGTCTCCGGGAAAGGGGCGACGCGGGGGTGCGCGCGGGAACCATTCGGAGCGACGGTGTCCCCAGCGTATCGACCGCGCGCGGGCATGGCCAGGGAAAGGCCTTCGAGGCCGCGGGCGTCACGCCCCGGCCAGCCAGGGCCGCAGGACGTAGGCATGTGCGATCCCCAGCGCCGTCGCGATGCCGAGCGTGGCGACCAGATTCCACCGGTAGCGGAAAAGCGCGATGAACGCGCCCGTGCCAATGAGAATCGAGGCCGGGTCCGCGCTGCCCCACTCGGGCAGGAGCAGGCGCACGCCGCCGCCGCGCCATTCCCACACCCGGGCGAACGCGACGTGGGCGGCGAACCAGACGGCCAGGTTCAGGATCACGCCGACGACGGCCGCCGTGATGGACGACAGCGCGGCACTCAAGAGCCGGTTCCCGCGCAGGCGTTCGATGTACGGCGCGCCCAGGAAAATCCAAAGGAAGCAGGGAACGAACGTCACCCAGGTGGTGAGCAGGGAGGCCAGAATTCCGGCCGTCAGCGGATCGAACGGGGCGGGATCGCGCCACGCGCCCATGAAGCCGACGAACTGCACCACCTGGATGAGCGGCCCGGGCGTGGTTTCGGCCATCCCCAGCCCATCGAGCATCTCGCCGGGCTTCAGCCACCCGTACACGTCGACGGCCTGTTGAGCCAGGTAGGCGAGAACGGAGTAGGCCCCGCCGAACGTCACCACCGCCGCCTTGCTGAAAAAGACGGATTCGGTCGGCAGGACATGGTCCGGGCCGAAATGGGCGAACAGGAGGGCGATCGGCCCGAACCACAAGGCGAGTCCCAGCGCCGTCACCCGGAGGTTGCGTCCCCACGTCGGCCGCGTGGCTTCAGTCCCGCCGTCATGCAGGATGGCTTCGGCGCCCGAATCGGACGTGGGGAGACCGCCCGGTCCCCCGAACCGGTCGGGTGCCAGTCGTCCCCCGACGAGCCCGACGAAACCCGCCGCCGCGATCAGCGCCGGAAAGGGCATCTCGAACAGGAATATCGCGAGGAAGGCCACAACGGCGATCAGTCGGAGCATGCGGTTTTTCAACGCCTTGCGGCCGATGCGGAGCACCGCCTCCACCACGATCGCCAGCGTCGCCGCCTTCAGCCCGAAGAACAGCGCGACGACGAATTCCGCCTGCTGGTAGAGCGCGTAGACGATCGACAGGGCGAGAATCGACAGGAATCCCGGCAGCACGAACAGCGACCCCGCGGCGATCCCGCCCCTCCATCCGTGCATCAGCCAGCCGATGTAGGTGGCGAGTTGCTGCGCCTCGGGCCCCGGCAGGAGCATGCAATAGTTGAGGGCGTGGAGGAACCGGCCTTCGCTGATCCATCGCTTCTCTTCGACCAGGATCCGGTGCATGAGCGCGATCTGGCCCGCGGGGCCGCCGAAGCTGAGGAGTCCGATCTTCACCCAGGTCCGGAACGCCTCGCGGAACGAGACCTTCGTGGGGGTCGGCGGCGACGACATGGCGGGCAACTCTCGCAGGTCTCCGTCCGGCGGCGACTCGGGGAGCCGCGGTCCGACGGTTCAGCTCGTCAGGGCCTTGAGGACGTGGGAGTGGATCCAGTGCAGTTCGTCGTGCGGCAGCCCCGCCCCGAACTCGACGTTCGTCCGGTCGCTCCGGGCCTGGATGCCCCGGAGCCGCATGGCCGGGGTGGCGAGCTGCCGAAGGGCCGGCGGGAGGCCGGCCATCCCCGTGTGGGCCACTCCCGGGAGGACGAGTTCCTCGAGTTCATGGACCGGGATCTCGACGGTGCGGGTGGAGAACCGCCGTCGCAGCGTCACCCTCAGCGATCGGGTAGAGGCCTGTATCTGCTCGGAGATCACGCCGCCGAGCACCCTGCCCATGACCAGGCAAAAGGGCAGCAGCATGAACAGACCGCCGATGAAGGAGAGGAACAACAGCTTGACCTCGAATGGCATCTTCTCGTCGTTCAGGAGCGGCAGGAAAAACGTGAAAAACACGATTCCGGGGAAGATCAGGGCGACCGCGGTCACCCCCCCGAGGATCGCCGCCCCCGGGCGTGGGGATGCGATTTCGAACTGTACCTGGTGGGGGGTGATATCGCATCGCGTCTTCGTCTCGCCCGGGGGCGGCGGGATCATGACCACCCGGTTCGTGCGGCGGATGCGGTCGCGGAGCGATTCGTCCAGTTCCGCCGCCTCGCGTACGGAAGGTCTTCCGGTGGACATGTCCGCGAGACGCAGGCGCAGGAACTTCGCGACCTGTTCCCCCGCCGCGCGGGCGGCTTCGTACTCCCTGGGCTCCCCGAGATCGATCCGGGGCTTGGCGCCTTCCAGACGCACGGGGTAGACCGTGTAGGTGCGGCTCCCGCCCTTGCTCGAGCTCGACCGGCGCGTCTCGCACTGGATCGTCACCTGATCGTACCCGTCCAAAGCGAGTTCCTGGGAGTGGAACGGGACCAACACGCCCCACCAGGTCGTGATCCGCCGATGCCGTCGGTCGATCCTCGTGCCGGATCGGCCGAACATGATGGCGCTCCCCACGGCCGCGAAGACGAGTCCGAACGGAATCGCCACGAGCCCGAACATCGGATCCCACGACTTCGAATTCGGCGTCGGCAGGAACCCGAGCCCCGCCGCCAGGACACCCAGGCCGCCCAGCAGGAACGGGAGTCCGAAGAGCATCAGGCAACCGCCCCCCGTCGTTCGTGTCCAGACATCGCCGTCGATTCGGCCCGTGACCGCCATCGTCGTCTCCTCCGCGCCTGCGATTCGCGAATCCGGGGATCAGTGTGACACGCCTCTCCCTCGGGGTCCAGCAGTCCCGTCGGGGGGACGGCGCGAACGAGAATACGCGAGGCCGGGCGCCATCCCCGCGGTCCTCGGGGTCCCGAGGGAGGGCCGGTGCCGGCGTCGACCGCCGCCTGCGGGCGCATGGAGGCGAAAATGCGGTGGACCGGTCGCCTGCTCGAGGTACAACAGGGTTCTGACGGAGGGCGACCCGGAGCGGGGGGCATCCCCGGATCCGGGATCGCGCATTGGGTCGCGTGAGAGCGGGAGGATCTCGGAATGATTCATCGTACCCGGCCGGACGGTGTCGGCCTGCAACTCGTCGTCACGGGTCGCGTGTTGCAGGTCAGCCTCAAGCCGGAAATCGCCGGCGAGCGCGGGTTGCCCAAACGTGCGGTTCCGTCCGCGCCGGTCACGCCGGCCGGTCTGGTGGGGGACTTCAACCTCTGGCGGTCCCGAAACAAGCCCGGCGATCGGGACCAGGCGGTCCTGGTGATCGCGCGGGAAACGCTGCGGCGACTCCAGTCCGAGGGGTGGCCGGTCCAGCCGGGCGACCTGGGGGAGAACCTCACCGTTGAGGGCATCCCGGAGGCTTGGTACGCGGCCGGCCGTCGATTTCGCGTGGGCCGCGAGGTGGAGATCGAATTGACGGAGGCGGCCGAGCCCTGCAAGAACTTGAGCCTGCTTCCGTACGTGGGCGAGGCCCGCGTGGCCGAGTTCGTCAAAGCGACCCTCGGTCGACGCGGATGGTATGCGCGGGTCCACGTGGCGGGCACGGTTTGCCCGGACGACGAGGTCGTGGGGCTTCCGCGCTGATGCCCCCGGGCCGCCGCGCAATGGCCCGCTCCCGTACCGCCACGCCGCGCGCGTCGCGCGGCCGCCGCTCCACACCGCGCGCCACCATCCCCGCGCCGATGCGAACGGTCTTCGGCACCGCCTCACGCTCAAGAAGTGTGTCGAACGAAACATAGACCGTCCCCATTCCGCCTCGACCCGATTCCTCGATCCGGCGATCGCGCCCGAGTCGCCTCTTGGCCGCCGGCGCGGGCCGGGGGACGGCAATCATCGCGGCCTTGCACCGGGGCCGCGCCCCCTGGGGATACGCGCGCGAGAGTTCCGCATCTCGCCTCGCGGCGAGCCGTCCGCGGTCGCGCGACCACGGCCCAAGCGCCAGGCAACGCGCGTCCTGCGCGCGCCGGGCGAGTTCCGCGTCGAGTTGCGGGTTCGCCATGAGCGCGTGTGCGACCGTCCGTTCGCCGAGGGGCCGAGCGAAGGCGCCCGATTCTTGTCACGTCGAGCCGCCGAGGAGGGCGGGAGCAGGCCCGGCGCACGCCGGTCGTCCGCACCATCCCGGGGCGCCGAGACTTGCCAGTCTGTGCACCGAGTGTCCCCCGATAGGGACAAGACCGGGTCCCGGCGCGTGTGGAATCCCAGCCCCAAGCAGCATCCCATCTCATGGAGGCGACTCGCGTTGTGATTTGGGGCGGGGGTGCCGCCGGTTGCGGCACCGGGCGTGCGTATCCGAAGGGCGCATGGGTGGCCCCAGGCAGGAGACGATCATGGGGACCAATCGGATCCCGGGCTGGCTTTGCGCCCGACGTGCGGAGCCGCGGGAATGGTCTCGGGAATTCCCCCCGCGTTGCCGGACGCGCGCGTACCTCTGCCACCCGCGACGCCGGTCCCGAATTGCGGCAAGTGCTGCGGTACCCGAAGTGCGGCCGGACGTGCCCGAAAAGCGTGCGGGGGGGACCGGGGCAGAGTCCGTCCGGCTGGCGGTCCATTTCGAGCCGCGGCGGGCGCGGTGGTTTCCATCCCGATCGGAACGGACACGGGACCTCGCGTGGACGCCGGCCGGCTGACCACCCGGTTCGCGTGGCCGCGTGCGCGCCGCTCGCGGCGACGGCGGGGTCGCTCCCGGATGCGCAATCGGTGAAGTGCTGAGGAGGTGTACTCGCATGCTGACGACTCGCGTTTTCTGGACCGCGGCCCTGGCGGCCACGGTCATCCCGGGGGTGATGGGCTGTTCCACGTACTACGACTCGAGCCCCCGCCATTACACGGACGTCACGGTTTATCCGTCGGGCGGTCCGCCGCCGCACGCGCCTGCGCACGGCCACCGGCGCAAGGTGGTGTACGTCTATTACCCCGACTGCGAGGTCTACTATCACGTGGAGCGACGCTCCTACATCTGGTTTGAGGCCGGAGATTGGCACACTCATGACCGCCCGCCGGCGCACCGTCACGTGCACACCGGGACTTCGGTACCGATTCATCTGGAGAGCGACCATCCGCAGGCCCACCACACCGAAGTTCGGGGTCGCCATCCGCGCGGCGGTAGCCGGGGCGGGATGGGAAGCGGCGGGACCTATGGAGCCGGTGTACGCGCCGCGGGTCATTCACACGGGGTGGCGGAGGCGACTCCGACCGAATCCGCGGTGAGGACCGTCGGGTCGCCCTCGTTTGCGGGGCGGACTTCCAGTCCGGCGACCCGGTCGGATGGCGATCCGGAACCCGCGGGACCGGCCCGTAATCGCGGCCACGGGCGGCCCCACGGTCATGAAGCGGCGCCGGGGTCACCGACGGAGTGGATGGAATCGGCGCGGGGACGCGCGCAGGCGGACGACCGTCGCCCGGACGAAGCGCCGCACGATCGCGGCCACGCGCGGGCCCACGGCCATGAAGCGGCGCCGGGGTTACCGGAAGAGTCGATGAATCCGGCGCGGGGACGCGCGCAGGCGGACGACCGTCGCCCGGACGAAGCGCCGCACGGTCGCGGCCACGCGCGGGCCCACGGCCATGAAGCGGCGCCGGGGTTACCGGAAGAGTCGATGAATCCGGCGCGGGGACGCGCGCAGGCGGAAGAAGTGTCGGCGACGGAGAAACCTGCTGCCGTGCATCCGGACGCAGTGCGGGAAGCCGAGATCGAAAAGTCCGGCAAGAAGCGCAACTCCGGTCCGCGGGAACCCTGAGCCGATCGCCGGCGGACATCTGGGCGGGGCGTGGGGCGAGTGTGGGCACCTCCCCCCGCTCGCCCGTATCGAAGCAAGACGTGCGCTCCGCCGGCGAGTCCCCCGATCGGGGCGGAACACGCTTCCGCACTCGAGCCGACGCGAATGTCGAACGTCAACCCCGAGCGAGTTCGAGGCCAATCGGCGGCAATTGCCTGACGACAGCATCTCACCGCCGGAATGGGCGCGGGTGGCGTCGATTCCACGTGGAGTTCCCATCGCCTGCTGCGGCAGGCAGCGAATCGCCGCGGAGCGCCGACGGATGGGCCAGAAAGACCGCGGCCCGCCAGGTCTCCCCGGCGGGCCGTGCTCCGCGGTGCCCCGCGGGAATGGAGGCGGCGGGAATTGAACCCGCGTCCCGAGACATTTCAGCAGGTGCGTCTACACTCTTAGTCGGCCCTTTGTCGTCGTCCCGCAGGGCTCCGGTCGACGGGATCCCTGAAGGACCAGCCCAAGGTGGATCTCGCTTCCCGGCCCCTCAGACAGCAGCCGTTCAGCCAGCCCGTCGCAGTCGACCCACCGACCCACCCTTGCGAGTTGACGGGCGCGGATCGGCAAGTCGTCACGGCGTTTTACGCCGCGAGAGCGTAGTTGTTGTTCGCAGTTGCGATTGGTGCCCGGTTTTTTACGAGGCCACCGAGCGTCCTCGGAGTGCAACAGCCCGCCTCTACTGCCCGGTCGATACCGGATCGCCCCCGGAAGAGAGGTTTCTGCTTTCCACCCTTCAAGATATCGCGCTCGTCTCGACCTGTCAAGGCGGGCGCGGGTAGAACGCGGGTCAAGAGACGGTGCCCTCGCGCCGGACCGACGGGGGGATCGCTTCTCGGGTGGCGGACCGTGGGTCCCGCACCGGTCGACGACGGCGCGTTGCCCCGAAAAGCGATCTGCCACGGCATGCGAGGGTGGCCCGGAACCGGGAGCGTCCCGCCCGGACGACCGACCGCAGCAACCGGAGGCTTCGCACCCGCGCGTGCATGGGTGTCCGGCGCCGGAAACCTCCTCGGCCGGGAGGGGTGGTGTAACTCCATTCGCGTCCGTCTCTTGTGGACCGGCAATCAAACTGCCGGCCGGGCAGGCGAATTGCGTACCCGTGGTCTCGTACGTTCGGGCCCCCCGTTCAACCCTGATCGGAGCCAGGATGATTATGGCGACGGACCCCAAACCGGCCGAGCACAAGGTGCTCCGGTTCCTCCTTCCCGCGAGTTGGTTTGCCGCCCTCGAGGCCTCGACTCGATGTTGGCTGCTGGAGTGTCCCTGCGGAGTCAAGCGCGACCTCTGGGACGCCGGCGGGATCCGCGGAAAGGGCAGCGAGAAAGTGACCTACACCCGGTGCCCGGCATGCAATCACTGGAAGTGGCACAAGAAGCGGAGGAAGACGGAGGCGGAGAAGCAGTCGCTCGCCTAGCGAGAAGTCGTACGAGTGGCGCGGCGCCGGGCGGCGTGGTGCGGCGGACGCCCCCGAACCTTGACCCGATTCGCCGCGCTCTGCCACAATCCGGGCGCCGACTTCTCGCGCCCCCTGCCGGGCTGATTGCATGCTGACGCTTCTGCACGGTCCGTTCCACCCCCACCTCGAGCGCGCGTTCGTCGACGAGATCCGGGCCGTGCGGGCGGACGACCCGCTCCGGCCCGTGGCCGTCGCGGCGCCGTCCCACCGGTTGGTGCGCCGGTTGGAGGCGCTCGCGCTGGAGGCCTTTCCCGGCGGGATGGTCCAGGTCTACTTCCTGCCCTACCAGGCGCTGGCGCGGCGCGTCCTGCTCGACGGCGCGCCGCGCGCGCCGGAATTCGCGGACGAGGCCGAGTTGTATCGGGTCGTGGTCGAGCGCGCGTTGCGGGAGAATCTCGCCCGCAGCGAACGCCTGGGCCCCTTGCTCGGGTATCCCGGCCTGGTGGACGTGCTCTACCAGACGGTCCGGGACCTGCAGGACGGCGGGATCGACCCCGTGGCGGGGATCGCCGCCGTGCAGGAGGGTCTGTTCGACGAGTCCGACCGGGAGGGGCTCGCGGAACTGTTTCTGCTGCAGCTCAAGTACCGCGAGGTGCTGGAGCGCGAGCGGTTGACCGACGGGACCGGAGTGTTCACCGGGGCGGCGGAGCGCGCCGGGGAGTCGCCCTGGCTGGCGTCCCTCGGGTCGTTGCTGTGCTACGGCTTCTACGACATGACGGGGGCGCAGTCGGAGTTCTTCGACGCGCTGATTCGCGCAACCGATGTGCGCGCGTTCGTGCCGATGGCGAAAGACGATCCCGCGTGGATCTTCGCGCGGTCGCTCTTCGACCGCTGGACCGGGATGGCGAAAGAGGTGCGGGCGGCGAAGCCCGATCTCCGGCCTGCGCGTCCCGAGGTCCGGCTCGTTCACGCCTCCGGCCGGGCCGACGAAGTCTGGCGCGCGGCGAAGGAGGTCCTGCGGTGCGTCGAGGAGGACGGTGTCCGGCCGGCGGAGATTGCGGTCGTGGCG
Organism: uncultured Planctomycetia bacterium; assembly: GCA_964632945.1. Taxonomy (GTDB): domain Bacteria; phylum Planctomycetota; class MHYJ01; order WSZJ01; family CAZWCX01; genus CAZWCX01. Next base: position 27,559 of record CAZWCX010000037.1, read on the forward strand.
CGGTCGCTCGAAGGCGGGCTGCGCGAGGCGCTGGTCGCGGCGCTCGAGGAGAACGCCCTCCCGGTGACCCCGGACCGGGGTCCCGCGCTGCTCGCGCAGCCGATCGCCAAGGCGGTGGCGCAGGCGATCGGCGTCGGGGAAGGCGGGTACGCGCGCCGGCGTGTGCTCGAGCTCGTCTCCTCCCCCTTCTTCCGGGCCGCGGAAGGGGACGTCGTGGAGGCGCGCCCCGACCTCTGGGACCGGGTTTCGCGGCGCCTGGCCATTCGCGGGGGCGCCGCCGCCTGGCGGGATCGTCTCGCGCGCGTGGCCGGGCGGGACATGCCGCTGACCGGGCGCGATCCGGACGACGAGCGCGGGCCGGTGGTCGCCGCCGCGGAAGTGGAGCGGTTGCGCGAACGGGTCGAGCGCGTGATCGCGGCGACGGAGGGACTCCCGGCGGAGGAGACCTGGGCCGGGCACATCGATGCCCATCGCGCGCTGTTGGAGCGGCTCTTCGACCCGGCCTCGGCGGACGACGCCGAGCGCGAGGCGTGGGCGACCGTGCTCGAGACCCTGGAGGGGCTGCGCGGCTGCGACCGCGTTCCCGGCGGGGCGACCCGCCGGTTCTTCACCGAGACGCTCTTGCGCGTCCTGGAGAAGGCACGCCTGCGCGCACCCGCGGGCCCGGTCCCGGGCGTGCGGATTCTCGACGCGATGGCCGCCCGCGGGCTCACCTTTCCGGTGGTGATCGCGATCGGGCTGAACGAGCGCGTCTTCCCCCGTGCCATTCACGAGGAGCCGTTCCTGCGCGATCGGCTTCGGCGCAGCCTCAACGAGGGGCTCGGGGCGGCGCTGCCCGAGAAGTTGCGGGGCTTCGACGAGGAGCGGCTCCTCTTCCGCATGGTCGAGGAAGCGGCGACGCGGACGCTGGTTCTCTCCTGGCAGCGCTCCGACGAGAACGGCCGGACGCTGATCCCGAGCCTCTACCTGCGGCCGTACCTGGCCGAGGCGGAGGCGGGGAAGCTGCGCAAGGAGTCGGTTCCGCTCGGCGTCGGTCTGCGGTTGCGCTCGGTGGACTGGGTGCGCCTGACTCCCGCGGAGGCCGCGATGCGTCTGCCGCTGTCCGGCCGTCCGGCGCAGTCGTGTCTGAAGGCCTGCGGGCGGCGCGCGACGGACTACGCCCACGCGGTGGCGGCGATGGCGGAGATCGACCGGTTCGGCGCCCTCGGGCGCTTCGACGGCCTGGTCGACGGGGCGGCATCGTGGTGGGATCGGCGGCTTGCGCGCGGCGTCGCCCCGACGTCGCTGGAGACGTTCGCGAAGTGCCCCTTCCAGTTCTTCGCGAAGCACGTCCTCGCGCTCGAGCCGTTGCCGGAGCCGGAACAGGTGGTCGATCTCTCCGCCGCCGACCAGGGTCGTCTCGCCCATGGGATCCTCGAGCGGACCCTCGCGGCCGTTCGCGATGCGGGCGGGTGGGCCGCGGTGGAGCCCGGGCGGGCGCGCGAACTCCTGGCCGCGGAGGCGGCGTCCGCGTTCGAGGCGTTCGAGCGGGAGACCCCGGTCGGCTATCCGCTCTTGTGGGAGGCCCGCCGAAGCCTGATCCTGGGCGCGCTCGACGGGTTTCTCGACCGCGACCGGGGACGCGTCCTCGCCGACGGGTTCGCGCCGCTCTATTTCGAAGCGGCCGCGTCGGCGCCGATCCCCCTGGCGCAGGGCAGCCTTCGGTTCTACGGGCAGATGGACCGCGTGGAAGTGAAAGACGCCGGCAGCGAGCTGCACTTCCGGGTACGCGACTACAAGACCGGCAAGCGCCCCTCGGACCTGGAGGGGAAGAAACTCGAGTCCGCGATCCGCAAGGGCCAGCGTCTTCAGTTGCCGGTCTACCTGGCCATCGGTCGCGCGTTCCTGGAGGCGGAGCGGAGGGCGGGTCGATTGCCCGACCGACCGCTCATCCCCGCGGGGGCGGTCTATGAGTACCTCGCGATCGATCGGGGGGAGCCGGACGAAGTCGCGCTGGAAGGGGACTTCTGGGCGACGGCGGCCGCGGATCTGCAGGAGACGCTGCGGCGGTTCGCGGACGGGATCCGCGCCGGGCACTTCTTCATCCGGCCGGCGGAGGGGGCGCACGGGCATTGTTCCTGGTGCGAGTTCGCGACGATGTGCCGCAAGGAGCACATCCCCACGGCCCGACGTGCCGAGGAGGATGCGCGGGCGCAGGAGTTCCGGGAGCGCGTGAAGTGACCGTACCGCTCATCGACCATGACGCCCGGGTTCGCGCCGCCCAGGATGCCGGGACGACGCTGCTCGTGACGGCGGGTGCGGGGACGGGCAAGACGACACTGCTGGTCGACCGGCTGCTCGAGCAGGTCCTGGGGGGCGGAATCCCGGTCGATGAGATCGTCGCGCTCACGTTCACGCAGAAGGCGGCGAACGAGATGCGGGTGCGCGTCCTCGCCCTGCTCGACCGGATCCTGGCGGAGATCGAGGGTCGGCCGCTGGCGGATGCCGACCGGGTTGCGGCGCAGGAGCGGCTGGAGGGGTGGATGGGCCGCCATCGCCTGAAGCGGGACACGATCGCGGAGCGGGCGCGGGCGGCGGTGGCCGGGCTCGATCGGGCGCTGATCGAGACCATCCACGGCTTCGCGGCCCACCTGCTCCGGCTCTATCCGGTCGAGGCGCGCATCGACCCGGGCTTCGAAGTGGATGCGGGGGAGGGATTCGAGGTCCTGTTCGAGCGGGAATGGGAGCGCTGGCTCGAGGTCGAGCTGGCCGCGGGATCCGCGCGCGGGGCGGCATGGACGGGCGTGCTCCAGGAGGTCGGACTCGAGGTGCTGGAGGAGGCGGCGCGCGCCCTCGGGGGATTCTCCATTCCGCTCGACCGCCTCGATGCCTCCGGGGACACGCCGGGCGTGCGCGAGCGGCTTGCGGCCTTCGCGAGCGAGGTCCGGGAGCGGCTTGGAAAGACCCTGACGGCGTGCACCAAGCGGTCGCTCTCCCTGTACCGGCAGATGGAGGTCTTTGCGCAGGCGCTCGACGACTGGGCCGCAGGGCGGCCGTTCGACCCCGAGGCCGGGGCTCAGGTCCGGCGCAGCCTCCAGAAGCCGGGCAAGGGCTGGTCCGGCGCCGCGGCGGAGGAGGCGGAAGCCGCGGCTGCGGCCGCGCGCGCGCTGCTGCGCGACCTCCTTGCCTCCGACCCAGCCCTGATCGGCCGCGCCCTCGGCCTCGTGCGGCCGTTCGCCGAGGATTTTCGCCGCCGGTACCTGCAGGCCGGCTTCGTCTCGTTCGACGGCCTGCTCGTCCTGGCCCGCGATCTCGTGCGGGACGACCCCCGGGTGCGCGGCGAGCTCAAGCGCGCCTTCCGGGCGATCCTGGTGGACGAATTCCAGGACACCGATCCGGTGCAGTACGAGGTGCTCTTCTACCTGGCGGAGCGCGCCGGGGCGTTCGCCCGCGACATCCGCCATGTGGAGCTGGAGCCGGGGAAACTGTTCATCGTCGGGGATCCGAAGCAGTCGATCTACGCCTTCCGGCGGGCCGACATCGAGGCCTTCGACGAGGTGCGCAGTCGGATCGCGTCCGGGGGCGGCAAGCTCCTGGATCTCCAAGCCAACTTCCGCAGCCACAGCGGCATCACCGGCGCGGTGAACGGGATCTTCCGCGAGCTCATCCGCCCGTATCGCCGCCTGCAGCCCGAGTATCGCGACATCCACGCGCGGCGCGACCCGGAGCGGCCGGGTCAATCGGTGGAGCTCGTCCACGTTGCGCGGGAGGGGGAGACCATCTCGGCCGAGGAAGCGCGCCGCGCCCAGGCCGAGTGGCTGGCGCGCTGGATCACCGCCGAGGTCGGGACGGCCGTCGTCCCGTCCGCCGCCGGCGGCGTCCGCCCGCTTGCCTTCCGCGACGTTGCGCTGCTCTTTCGCAGCCTCTCGTCCGTTCACGTCTATCTCGAGGCGCTTCGCCGTGCCGAGGTGCCGTACGTGGTCGAGGGGGAGAAGTACTTCTACAGCAACCAGGAGATCCTGGACTTCATGAACCTGCTCCGGGCGGTGGAGAACCCGCACGACCTCGTGGCGCTCGCAGGCTTTCTCCGCTCGGCCTACGGCGGTCTCACGGACGAGGAGGTCCGGCAATGGATCGAACGCGGGCTGACCGACTTCCGCCGGCCGCTCCCGGACGATGCGCCCGGCGGACCGCGGCTCGCGCGCCTTTTCGCCGACCTGGCGGAACTGCATGCCGGCATGGGGCGATGGCCCCTGGAGCGCCTCCTGCGCGAGGTCCTGGAGCGCACGTTCTTCCTCGAGGTCACCGCCGGCGCCTACCAGGGCGAGCAGAAACTGGCCAACCTGCTCAAGCTGAAGCGCATGGCCGAGGAGATGGGCCGGGAGGGCGAAACCACGCTGCGGCGGTTCATTGCCGCCGTGCAGCGGCGCATCGAGGACGCCACCGAGGAGGGGGAGAGCCCGTTGGCGGACGAGACGCTCGACGCCGTCAAGATCCTCTCGATCCACAAGGCAAAAGGACTCGAGTTTCCCGTGGTCTTCCTGGCCAACCTGCACGCGGACCTCCCCACCGGCGAAAAGGCGGTCACCCGCATCGTGTACGACTGGACCGATCGGGTGGTCGGCGTCGATCTGGCGGGACTGCGCAACCTGGGGAGCGTCCTGCTGGCGCAGAAGGAGCGGGAGCGGCAGGCGGAAGAAGAGAAGCGGGTGCTGTACGTGGCGATGACGCGCGCCCGTGAGCGCCTGATCCTGCTCGGGAGCGAGACGAACCGGGACAAGTCGCCGCAGGCGATGGTGCTGGGCGTGCTTTCGCCCGGTGGCGTGCCGGCGGCAGCGGAAACGGTCCTCGAGCGCGGCGAGGCCCGGGTGATCTGCCGCCGCTGGGTGTGGGACGGAGCCCGAGGTCCGGCGGGATCGCCCCGGCCGGAAAAGGGGGAGCGATTGCCCGCGTGGCCCGCGTTCGCGCGCACCTGGGAGGATCGGCGAACGCGCGTGCAACCGGCGCCCGCGGAGCCCCGCGTCGAAACCTCCCCCGAGGAGAAGGCGCGCCTCGCGCTCGGCACGCTCTGCCATCGGGCCCTCGAGTGGCTCGACTTCTCGCGGGCGGAGAGGGCCCTCGACGACGCGCTTGCGCGCGCGTGCATCGGCGTGGAGGGTTCGGCGCGCGCCTTGGACGACGCGCGCGCGATCCTGCGCGGGTTCGTGCGCTCGCAGGCATTCGCGGAGTTGCGCCGCGCGAAGGTCCTCGGTCGCGAGGTCCCCGTGATCGTCCAGGATCCGGCGACCGGCGAGCCGGTGGAACGGCGGCTCGACATCCTGTACCGCGCCGGATCGCGCCTGGTGATCGGCGACTACAAGACCGATCGCGTCGACCCCGCGCGCGCCGAGGAGGAGGCCCGCCGTCACGCGGAGCAGGGCGGCGCGTACGCGGCCGCCGTCGCGAGCGCCCTCGCCGTCCCCGCGCCGGAGTTTCGCGTCTATTTCCTGCGCACCGGGCAGTCGGTGCGCGTGGAGCCGGCGCCGGATTCCGGCGCCCCTGCACCCCCCGGCGACCCTCCGCGCGGACCGACCCGCAAGCGGAACCCCAAGCGCAGTTGACTGTTGCGCCCGATCCTCCGGGCGCGCGGCGGATCGCCCGATTTCCGCTAAAGTCCTCCCCGGATCTTGACGACATACTCTCGGAAGGCAATCGAGTTCAACGCGAACACGTGAGGGCGTCGTGAAAGAGAACGAAGCCCAGTGAGCCTGGCGGAAGGGTTCCGCCGGGGTCGCCCGCGAGCGGCCCTTTTTTATGAGACAGTAGGTTCGTGCGGTGTTAGGGTGTGGCTATGAAGATCGAAATCGATGTGACGCGCTGGTTGGATCCGAACGACGACTACTCGATCGAAATGTTGGCCCCGGGCAGCCCGATGGTGCCCCTCGTGCAGCAACTGGAAAAGATCACCCTGGTGAACCTCGTTTCGCACCTGCGGACGCATCACCCCGACGACTCTCGCGCGGTGGCGTTGCTGCTGGAAGCGATCGACGAGACGTGCGGCACGGCCGCGTACCGCGACGTGGTGCACGAGCTCGGCGGGCGCGAACCGCTGGCGGCGCTGATCCGGGAAGTGGGCATGACCTGCCTGCTGCGGGACGGGAAGCCCCGCACGGAAATCGGCGCGGCTTTGTGGGGCTTCATCCTTGACCCAGGGGGTGGGGCCGAGCGCTTCTTGCGCCGGTATTGCGGGGCTCGTCGTCGGCGAGGCCCCGGTGCATCGCCTCCTCCGCGAGCCGCGCCGGGCGCGAAAATCACCGCGGCCGAACCCACGGTCTCAAGCTTGAAGACCCCCTCGTCGCTCGCCGACCGCCGCCCCGACCGCCCTCTCCACACCGCCGACGGCCGGTAGTCGGTCTCGCGCTGTACGACTTCCGAAGGCGCGAGGCCGGACCGGAATCCGGGCGGCTCCCTTGACGGAGGGGGAGGGCGCGACATACCATGGGCACGTACGGTGTCCGCGTGGGCGTCGCATCCCGGGGGCGAGAGTGCCCCGGATCCGCGCCCACGGCCGTCGCCGTGGAGGTGCCCCGATGACCCGCGTCTACTCCGGTTCGTGGCTGGCGGCAGGAATCGCCCTGTGGGTGGCGTGGGCGCCGCCTGCGATCGCCCAGGAGGGGACGGAAACCCAATCCAAGCCGGCCCCGGCCCGGCGCGACCCCTTCCGCAACCCCATGCTTCCCAAAGAGGGGCCGAACCGCGAGGAGCCCGCACCCAAGTCGCCGGGCGAGGCCCGCAGCGTTCCGCTTCCGGAAGAGAAACGCGACCCCGTCCGGATCGCCCCCGACCCCGCGCCCGACGCGCGCGCCTCGGCGCTGCGGGAGTTCGCCGGACTGCGCATTCAGGTGCTCGGCGTCATCTGCCGCGTGGCGTCGGAGCCGGTGACGATCCATAGCGGCGTCGAGGTGTTCGGCGCCGTCGCCCAGGGCGAAGTGACCGTGAACGTTTCTCGCGTCGAGGCCACCGCGCTGGTGCAACATGAGGGCATTCCGCGTCTGGTGTCTTCCGGAGAGTCGCTCGGACCGAATCTGATCGTGCGGGTGATCCGTCCGCACTCGGTCGTGTTCCAATTCCGAGGCGTGGATATCGAGCAGCCGCTGGGGACGTCCGGTTCCTGAACCGGAACCGTTGCGCCCGGCGCTGGCTCCGGTCGGCGCCGCCGCCCGGCCGAGCGGGGATCCGGGTCTTCGCGCACGCCATCGCCGATCGGCGCGGCCGGGCCGCGTCCCGGTCGTACGCTTCCCCGGAGCCTCCCCGCCCCACGGCGGAGGGGATTGACAGCATTCCGTCGTGCGCCTAAAATGTCACTCCCTCGGCTTTTCCGTCTCATCGGGATTGGAACGTCATGCCGGTCGGACTCGGTTTCGACATCCACCGCTTTCAGGCGGGGCGCCCGCTCATCCTCGGCGGTCTGGAGATTCCCCATGACCGCGGTCTGGTCGGCCATTCCGATGCCGACGCGCTCCTTCACGCGCTCACCGACGCCTTGCTCGGCGCCGCCGGACTCGGCGATATCGGACAGCACTTTCCGGATACGGATCCGCGCTGGAAGGGGGAGTCGAGCCGCACGTTCCTCGGCCACGCCCTCGCGGAGGTTCGCAAGCGCGGATTCCGGGTCGTGAACGTGGACGCCACCATCGTGACGGAGCACCCCAAGATCGGCCCCCACCGCCAGAAGCTGCGGGAGAGCCTCGCCGGGCAACTGGGAATCGAGCCCATCGCGGTCAACGTGAAGGCGAAGACCATGGAGGGGGTCGGGCCGGTCGGCGCCGGGGAGGCCCTCGAGACCCTGGTGGCGGTGGAATTGGCGGTGGATGCGCCGCGCCCGCTGGGCCTCCACTAGGTTCGATGGGGGATCCTCCACGCCATGCCCTTCTCCCTCTACAACACCTACACGAAACGATTGGAACCGTTCGCGCCGCAGCAGCCCGGCCTCGTGCGCATGTACAACTGCGGCCCGACGGTCTACAACTTCGTGCACATCGGAAACCTGCGCTCCTTTCTGTTCGCGGACGTGCTTCGACGGACGCTCGAACACCGCGGCAACAAGGTCCTGCAGGTCATGAACATCACCGACGTCGGGCACCTGCTGGACGATGCGGACGAGGGCGAGGACCGGATCGAGATCGCCGCGCGCCGCGAGAAGAAGGACCCCTGGGCGATCACGCGCCACTACGCGGAGGATTTCCTCGCGCTTCTCAAGCAAATGAACTTCCGCCCGGTCGATCATCACCCCAAGGCGACGGAGCACATCCCGGAAATGCTTGCCATGATCGGGCGCCTGATCGAGCAGGGCCATGCCTACGTCGTCCATCAGGCGGTCTACTTCGACATTACGACCTTTCCCGGGTACGGGCGGCTGTCGGGAAACACGATCGAGCAGTTGATGGCCGGCGCCCGCGTCGAGCCCCACCCGGACAAACGCAATCCCATGGACTTCGCGCTCTGGAAACACGACCCGAAGCACCTGATGCAGTGGGACAGCCCCTGGGGCAAGGGGTTTCCGGGCTGGCACATCGAGTGCTCGGCGATGTCGCAGAAGTACCTGGGAGAGACCTTCGACATCCATACCGGTGGGGAAGACAACATCTTCCCGCATCACGAATGCGAGATCGCGCAGAGCGAATCGGCGAACCGGAAGCCGTTCGTGCGGATGTGGTGCCACGCGCGATTCCTGCTGGTCGACAACGAGAAGATGTCGAAGTCCAAGGGGAACTTCTTTACCGTGAGGGACGTGCTGCAACGCGGGTACTCCCCGCGCGTGCTTCGCTACGCCCTCGTGAAGGAGCACTATCGCAACCCGCTGAACTTCACGTTCGACGGACTGGACGCCGCGCGCAAGGAACTGGGCCGACTCGAGGATTTCCACGCCCGCCTCGAGGCGGCCTCCGTCGCGGGCACGCCGCCGGCGGACCTCAAGACCCGGTTGCAGGGGACCCGCGACCGGATGGAGGCCGCGCTCGACGACGACCTCAACCTGCCGGAGTTCCGCGGGGCCGTCTTCGAGCAGGTGAACGAACTCAACCGCCTCCTGGACGAGGGGCGGATCGACGCCGCCGTTCTCACGGATGCGCGCGGACTGCTCGACATCTTCGAGCGGATTACCGGCGTGGCATTGCGGGTGGAACAGGCTCTGTCCCCCGAGGAGCAGGGCCTTCTCGATGCCCGGGCGGATGCTCGGAAGCGCAAGGACTACAAGGAGTCCGATCGCCTTCGCGACGAATTGAAGAAACTCGGGGTCGCGGTCGAAGACGGTCCGGCCGGCCAGCGCTGGAAGAGGACCCGGTAGAGACGCGGAGACGGCGCATCCGGCGCCGGATGGACGGACGAGAAGGGCCCGGGCCTCCCGGCGAAGAGGGCCCCGACGCCCGACGGGGCCCCGAACGTGCACAAGGAAGACCGTGGGCGCGTGATCGCGCCATGGGCCAGGGTTGGATTGCACGATGCCTGATCCCGACGAAGGGCGCGCCTCGACCCCCGGCGCCGCGCCGAGCGAAGTCACGGCCCATCGAGGCGACGACGCTACTCGCGCCGGTTCCGTCTTCCGGCCCGGCGAGCGCGTGAGCCACTACGAGGTGATCGCCCTGCTGGGCCGCGGCGGCATGGGGGAAGTCTATCGCGCCCGCGACCTGTCCGGGGGCCGCGAGGTGGCCGTCAAGGTCCTCTCGCCCGTCGGGGACGAGAGCGACCGGGCGGCGCTCGTGCAGCGCTTCCTGCGTGAGGGACGCAACGCCGCGCGGATCGACCACCCCGGAGTGGTCAAGGTCCTTGCCTGCGAATCCTCCTCCGCCCGTCCGATCCTGGTGATGGACTACGTCGCGGGCGAATCGCTCAAGACCAGGCTGCTTGCGGGTCCCCTCCCGCCGGGCCGTGCGCTCGACCTCGCGGCACGGCTTGCCGATGCGCTGGCCGCCGCCCATGCCAAGGGCGTGGTCCACCGCGACCTCAAGCCCGCGAACATCCTGATCGACACCGTCGGAATGCCCCGCATCGTCGACTTCGGGATTTCGCGGTACCTCGAAGAAACGCAGAAACTGACCCGCACCGGAGACCTGGTGGGCACACCCGAATACATGGCGCCGGAACAGTTGCTCGAGGGGCCCGAAGCCGTGGACGGGCGCGTGGACGTGTACGCCCTGGGCGTGGTGCTGTACCAGATGCTGACCGGGCGCTCGCCGTTTGCGGGCGCGAACGTGTTTCAGACGCTGAAGTTCGTCGAGATGCTCGAGCCGCCCCCGGTCTCCCGCAGCCTGGCGGGCGCGAGCCCCGCCCTCGACTCGTTGTTGGGCCGGGCCATGGCGAAGTCCCCCGCCGAGCGCTTTCCCGATGCGGGGTCGTTCGCCGCGGCGATCCGGGAGGTCGGGAAGATTCCCGGAGCCGCGAGCGCGACCGATGACGCGGCGCGCAGATCCCGTCCGGGGCGAGCGGGAGTCCGGGTCGCGCTCGCGATCGGGGCGGCGCTGGCCGCCGGCCTGGGCGCGTGGGCGGCGTTCGGTCCCCGTCCGGACCGCGCAGGATCCGGCGCGATCGCGGGCGGGAATTCACCGGCGAACACTCCCGTCCCCGGGAATCGCCCCGTCGGCAATCAGAATCCCGCGGCGGTGCTGCACCACGACCCCGGCGCCCGGCTGGATGCGGCGCTTGCGTTGCGTGCTCCCGAGGAGCGGAACGCCCGGGTGCGCGCATTGAACGCCCTCGTGGCGACGGTGCCGGACGATGGGGCGCCCGGGGAATTGCGCGCGCGGGCGACCGCGCGCCTTGCGCTCGCCGACTTCACGCGCGCGGAAGCGGACGCCGCTGCGGCCGCCGCGCGCGGGGATGACGCCGCCCGGACCGTTCGGGCGATCGCCTGGCTCTACTCCCGAACCCTGCTGACCGCGATCCTGGCGGACGCCGAGTGGCTTCGTTTGGACGCCTTCGCCGACCTGCGTCCCGTGCTGGGGGAAGCCGATCCGGATCCCGCCCGCCGGCACTTCCACGCGGGCTGTCAGGAGTTGGCGCAGAAGCGATACGTCAGCGCGGCCGACCGGTTCCGGCTCGCCCAGGGGCTCCCGCAGGTCGTGCCCGACCGGGAGGCCCTCCTGGCCACGGCGCTGTGGCTGTCCGACGACGTCGCGGGCGCGCGCGGGGCGGTGGCCGAGGGACTGGCGCGGGACCCTTCCTACCCGCCCCTGCTGCTGATGGAAGCGCGGTTGGACGACCGCTGGGTCCTGGGACCGGCGCTCGCCCCGTTCCTCGAGATGGCTTCGGTGGAGTCGGCCGATCGCTACCTGGTCGCCGCGGTGGCGTCGTGCGAGGCCGAGGATCGGGCGAGCATGGAAGCGCAGTTCGCCCTCGCCGCGGAACGCGAGCGGGGTCCGCGGCCGGCCGTCTGGCGCGCCGCGTTGCGATTGCGGCTCGGCGCCTACGAGAGTCCCTCGACGGGGATCCCGGAGTCCGAGGCGCGGGCCCTGTTGGTCCCTCTCGAGCGGATCGAGGATGCCGGTCCGGGCGCGAGGTTCACCCGCGTGCTGCTGCGGCTTGCGGCCGGCGTGGATCCGGGGTCCGCGCAGGAGCTGAAGGGGATTCCCCTCGAGCCGGAAATCGCCCAGTTCGAAGGCTGGGGGGAGGTCGGCGGGCCCGAGGACCCCGAGTGGGGATACTATCTCGGCCACGGATTGCTGGCCGCGGGCCGGCCGGCGCAGGCGCAGGAGACCCTGCGTCGTTTCGTCGAGGCCGCCACGGAGGCGGCGGCCGAGGGGGAGGAAATCGAGGATCTGGAGGAGGCGCTCCACCTGTCGCACGAGGCGCTGGCGGCGACGGCGTTGCTTCTGGGCACTCCGTCACTCGGCGAGTCGCGAGCGGCGGCGGCCGTGCACCTCGGGGAGGCGCTGCGCCGCGGGTCCGATCTGGCTGCGTTCCGGTCCGCGCTGGACCCGATCTGGCACCGGGAGCGCGATCGACTGGTTCTGCAGGACGTCGTGGTCCGGGCGGCGCGGCGCACGAAGGACGCCGGACTTTCCCTCGAGCGCGTCCTCCCGGCGCTCCACCTGGCGCGGCGAATCGGAGTTTCCTGGGATTCGATCCGGGAGGATGCCTCCTGGGGGGCGTGGCGCGACGACGCGCGATTCCGGAAGCTCGCCGCGGTCGAGGAGGATGTCCATGACGAGTGACGAGGACCTTCTCGTTCGCGGGCGGGGCGGCGATCGCGCCGCGTTCGACGAATTCGCCGGCCGCTGGCGACTTCGCCTGCACTCCTATCTCGCGGCGATGACCGGGGACGACGCCCAGAGCGAGGATCTGGTGCAGGAAGCGCTCGGACGGGCCTGGAAGGCTCTGGCGGGATTCGAGGGGCGGTGCAAGCCTTCGACGTGGCTGTTCCAGATCGCAGTCAACCTGGCGCGCAACCACTTTCGCGACCGTGCCGGCAAGGCTCGCCCGGAGAGCGACGAGCTTCTCGATGCGCTTCCCGCGGGTCGACGCGGCGTCCTGTCGAGCGTCATCCGCCATGAGGCGGCGGAGCGGATCGCCCTGGCGATCGACCGGCTGCCGCCGTCGCTGCGCGAGGCCTTCGTGCTGCACTACGTCGAGGGCCTGCCGTACGACGAGATCGCGGAAATCACGGGGGTGAAAGTCGGCGCGCTCCACGTCCGCGCGCTCCGGGCCCGGGGGCTGCTGCGCCGGCAGTTGGGGGACCTGGTCGACACCGTGTGGACCCGGGACGAGAGGGAGGATGGGGCGAAGGAGTGAGGCCGCCCGCTCGGGGCGTCCGGCCGACGGTTCGCCGCCGGCCGCGTCGCGGCGACCGGCGATCGCGGCGCTCCTCCATCCGCCGGCCGCTACGTCCGTTCCGCCCGGATGGTCCCGGTCGCGGGATCGACCGAGAGCCGCATCTTTCCCGCCAGGAGGGCCAGCAGATCCTCCCCGACGAGGGTGCGGCGCCACCCCTGCAGCAGGGGAACGTCGGCCGGCTCGGGCGCGGTCCGCGCGGCCGCGATGGCTTCCAGGTGCGCGCGGTTGCCGAGCATCCCGGGCGAAATCTGCGCCTCGAGGGCGCGGGCGCGCATCCAGCCCTCCAGGAGGCTGACGAGAGAGGCGGTGCCGGGGGCCTCCTCGCGGGCCGGGCCGGACGCCGGCGGCTCCAGGGGGGGCGAGTCGAGTCCGCGTTTGGCGGCGGCGACGATGTCGCCCCCGCACGCATCGACCGTGCGCGAGTCCAGGAAGCGCACGTTGCGCAGCATCCCCGGCTTGGTCGGGGGACGCCGGGCCAGTTCCACGAGGACGTCGTCCTTGGCGAGAAAGCCGCGCGGCACGTCGCGGGCTTGCGCCTCTTCCTCGCGCCAGGCGGCGAGTTCGCGCAGGACCGCCAGGGCGCGACCGTCCAGGTTCGCGGCGCGAATGCGGAGGTAGGCCTCCTGCGGATCGGGGCGCTCGTAGGTCGAGGCCTGCTCCAGGACGCGAAACTCCTCGCGCGCCCAGACCTCGCGACCCAGGTCCTTCAGTTTTCCGCCCAGGTGGCTGCGCAGGGTCGCCAACGGGCGCACGTCGTCGAGCGCGTAGTCGATCTGCTCGGGGGTGAGCGGCCGGCGGGTCCAGTCGGTGAGGGTTTCGCTCTTGGCCAGGCGGGTGCCGGTCACCGCCTCGACGAGGCGCAGGAACGAGATCTTGTCGCCGTACCCGACGAGAGCGGCGGCCACCTGGGTGTCGAACACGGCCGCCGGCGCCTTCCCGGAGCGCCAGTAGAAGATGCCGAAGTCTCCCTGGCCCGAGTGGACGATCTTTTCCACGGCGGGATCGACCAGGAGCGCGACGAGCGGGTCGAGGGACCCGACCGCGCCGGGATCGATGATTGCCTCCACGCCGCCCCCCGCCACCTGGACGATGCCGAGGCGAGGGGAGTAGTTCCGCTCCTGGACGAATTCGGTGTCGAGCCCGAACGATCCTGCCTCGCGCAGGCGGGCGCAGACGGCTTCGAGTTCCGCCAGCGACTTGATCAGCATGCCCGCGATTCTCCCGACTGGAGGTCGTCGGCGGGAGGCGGAATCGCCGCCAACCGGCCGAGGTGGACGAAATTGACCGTGAAGTGGGTTGCGATCGGCGCCAGCAGGGTGTCGGTCAGCTCGTAGAGGGCGCCCATCCCGAACCCGAGCAGGGCGGCGAAGACCGGCCAGGGGGCCATTTCCCGACGGATGGGAAAGTGTAGCATTCCGAATGCGAGGCTGGCCACGAGGATCCCCCAGGAGCGCTGCATGCCGCCCCGAAAGAAGATTTCCTCCCCGACCGAGCTCACCAGGGCCAGCCAGGCGACCCCAACGCGTCCCATCCCGGAGAAGAGGGGGGCGAGCGAGTCCTCGAACTCCCGCAGCCCCGGGGCGAGAGCGGCGAGCAACCGCCAGACGACCACCACGCCGAGTCCCGCCGCGATCCCGAGGGCGGCGGCGAGCGCGAGATCCTCCCAGTCCCGGTGGGGGGCAAAGGAGGCGGTTCCATCGCGCCCGCCGATCCAGACCGCGCCGGCGACCGCCAAGACGAGGTAGAACGCACCGGCTGCGCGCAGGATCTGGCGGTGGGACAGGTCCGGGGTCATGCGCGCCGCTCCGTCTTCGCGCGAGCGCGGCAGCCGTGCGCCTTGCCGCCGCGTCGAGGGCTCCTCGGACGGCGCAAGGGCCCGTGCGCTCGCGCCCATCGACCGCCGCACGCGGGCCGTGCGTCCGTCAGTCCTTTTTCCCCAGACCTTCCGCCTTGCGCTTCGAGTGCTCCTCGTACGCGTCCACGATCCGCTGCACGAGCGGGTGACGGACGATGTCGCGTTGCGTCAGGTAGCAGATTTGCAGGCCCTGCACGGATTTCAGCAGGTGTTGCGCCTCCACCAGACCCGAGGTCGTGCCCGGGGGCAGATCGATCTGGGTCACGTCCCCCGTCACCACGATCCGCGAGCCGTTCCCCATGCGGGTGAGGAACATCTTCATCTGCTCGTGCGTGGTGTTTTGCGCTTCATCGAGGATGATGAACGAGTTGTCCAGCGTGCGTCCCCGCATGTAGGCGAGCGGCACGACTTCGACGATCTCGCTGTCCGTCAGCTTCTTGATCTGGGCGAAGTCCATCATGTTGTCGAGCGCGTCGTAGAGCGGCCGCAAGTACGGATTCACCTTCGCCTGGTAGTCCCCGGGCAGGAAGCCGAGCTTTTCGCCCGCTTCCACGGCCGGACGGGCGAGCACGATCTTGCGCACGACGCTGGCCCGCAGGCACTTCACGGCCTGCGCGACGGCCAGGTACGTCTTCCCCGTCCCCGCGGGGCCGATCGAAAAGACGATCTCGTGCGACTCCATCGCGTCGATGTACTTCTGCTGGCCGTCGGTCTTCGGCTCGACGACGGTCCGCATCGGCTGCGGCCGCGCCGGGCGCGCGCCGTCCTCGTGGCCCTGGGCGCGGTCGGACAGTATCCGCTCCACTTCCTCGAGCTCGAGTTGTCCGCCGGCGCGCACCCGCTGCAGCATCTGCTGCAGCGTGTGATGCGCCTGCTCGACGCCGTGCGCGGGACCGTGAATGTGAATCTCCTCGCCGCGGGCGAAGACGTCGACGTGGAAGGCCCGGCGGACGAGCTTGAGATAGCGATCGTAGGTCCCGAAGACCTGGAGCGCCTCGTCCCGGTTCTGCAGCGCCAGCGTCTTTTCCAGCCTCATTCCCGGCCCCCCAAGCCTGCCAGCAGGATGTAGCCGATCGGTCCGCAGAGTAGGAAGGAGTCGACCATGTCGAGCATGCCGCCGAACGTCGGCAGCAACGCGCCCGAGTCCTTGTGGCCGGTGTTGCGCTTGAAGTACGACTCGAACAGGTCGCCGATCTGGGAAGAGACGCCGATCAGGAGGGTGGCCAGGAGTGCCGACGGCCAGGCGATGAACCCGGAGAGCCCGAAGAGCCCCCAGACCGCCATGCCGAGGCCCGTGCCCGCCACCATCCCGCCGATCGAGCCTTCGATGGTCTTGCCGGGGCTGATGTTGGGCGAGAGCTTGCGGCGGCCGATCGCCTTGCCGGTGAAATAGGCGCCGGCGTCGTTGAGCTTGCTCGTCACCACGAGGTAGAGCACGAGGGCCTCGCCGTGTCCGGGGATGTCCCGCAGGCGGGCCAGGAAGTCCATCGGCAGCCAGACGTAGACGAGTCCGAAGCCCAGGATGAGCACCTGGTCGGCGCGGGTCGGGTCGGCCTGGAGGGTGTACCGGAGGGCGATTGCGAAGAGCGCGAGGAAGAGCATCGCCGGGACCCAGTCGGCGTGCCCGCTGTGCCGAAGGATCCAGCTTGCCACGACGAGGCAGAAGCCGAGGGCGGAGCCGAACCGCTTCGGCATGGCGCCGGCCTTGTTCTCGTGCAGGGTGTAGAATTCGTGCAGCCCGAGGCCCACGGCCAGACAGAGGAGGAAGGTGAATCCGAGGTCGGAACCGGCGCGGTGGTCGGCATAGAGGATGCCGAAGAGGCCGGCGAGCAGGGTGACGCCGATCCCGATGCGGGTCTTCATCCGCGCTCCGTCGCGTCCGCCTGCTGTTCGGCCAGCTGTTCCGAACCGACCGTGCCGAAGCGCCGCTCGCGGGAAGCGAACTCGCGGATCGCCTCGAACAGGTGTTCGCGTCGGAACTCGGGCCAGAATACCGGGCTCACGAAGAACTCGGTGTAGGAGATCTGCCAGAGGAGGAAATTGCTCACGCGCATCTCGCCCGCGGAACGGATGAGGAGGTCGGGGTCGGGCATTTCCGGGGCGTAGAGGCGGCGGCGGAAGGTCGATTCGTCGATCTCCTCCGGCCGGAGCCGGCCGGCGAGTACGTCCTCGGCGACGCGCCGGGCCGCCTCGACGATCTCGTTGCGCGAGCCGTACGAGAGGGCGAGGCAGAGGACCATGCCGCGGTTGCCGGCGCTCATGCGCATGGTTTCGGCGAGCTCCGCCTGCACGTCGGGCGGCAGGTCCTGGGTCCGGCCGATCGTGCGCAGACGGATGTCGTTGTCCATGATCGTGGGCCGCTCATCGATCAGGTAGCGGCGCAGGAGTTTCATGAGGAAATGGATCTCGCGCTGCGGGCGCTGCCAGTTCTCGGCCGAGAACGCGTAGAGCGTGAGCCACTCCACGCCGATCTCCGCGCAGGCGGTGGTCACCTCGCGCACGGAGCGGGCGCCCTCCTCGTGTCCGTAGACGCGCAGCATGGACTGGGTGCGCGCCCAGCGTCCGTTCCCGTCCATGATGACGGCGATGTGCCGGGGCATCTTCTCCGGCGGGACCGGCGGCGGCACGCGTTTGGGGGAACTCATCGCCGGTTCTCCCGCATCCGGATGGTGGCATTGCGCTCCTGACCGACCGACACCATCTCGATCGGGGTCTCCAGCTTCGCGCTCAGGTATTCGAGGTACTCGCGCGCCCGGGCGGGCAGGTCGTTCCAGCCGCGCGCGCCCGTGGTCGGCGCGTTCCAGCCCGGCAGCGATTCGTACACCGGCTTCAACCGCTCCAGGTCGCGCAACGAGGAGGGAAAGCGCTCGACGCGCCGGCCGTCGATCTCGTACGCGACGCAGACGAGGATCGGATCGATCGCATCGAGGACGTCGAGTTTCGTGATCGCGAGCCCGTCGATGCCGTTGATCTCGACGGCGAACCGGCACGCCACGGAATCGAACCAGCCGCAGCGGCGGGGGCGGCCGGTGGTCGCCCCGAATTCCTCCCCGCGCTCGCGCAGGATCTCGCCCATGCGATCGTTCAATTCGGTCGGGAAGGGGCCGGAGCCGACCCGCGTCGTGTACGCCTTGGTGACCCCGAGGACATGTTCGATCCGCCGCGGCGACACGCCCGTCCCCGGCCCGATCCCGAGCGCGTCCGAGGAGGACGAGGTGACGAACGGGTAGGTCCCGAAGTCGACGTCGAGCAGCGTTCCCTGCGCCCCCTCGAACATCACCCGCTGCTTCTGCCGGATCGCGCGGTTCACCAGTTCCGTCGTGTCGGCGACGAACGGTCGGATCCGCTCCCGGTACTCGGCGAACTGGGTCAGTACCCGCTCGGGGGAGAGCGGTTCGGCGCCGTAGAGGGACTTGAGGAGATTGTTCCGCTCCGCCAGCAGGGCGCGCAGGCGCGCTTCGAACAGCGGGGGATCGAGCAGGTCGACCATGCGGATCCCGTTGCGGGCGACCTTGTCGGCGTAGCAGGGGCCGATGCCGCGCTTGGTCGTGCCGATCTTGTCCGCGCCCTTGCTCGCCTCCGAGACCTCGTCCTGGATCTTGTGGTAGGGCATGACCACGTGGGCGCGATCGCTCACGAAGAGCCGCTGCGCGACCGAAAATCCGCGCGATTCGACGGCCTGGACTTCCTCGAAGAACTGCGCAAGGTCGACGACCACGCCGTTGCCGATCACGCAGGTCACGCCGGGGTGCAGAATCCCGGAGGGAACGAGGTGGAGAACCAGCTTGTCTTTCCCCACGACGACGGTATGGCCGGCGTTTCCGCCGCCCTGGTAGCGAACGACGTAGTCGCTCTCGCTCCCCAGGAGGTCGACGATCTTGCCTTTTCCTTCGTCGCCCCACTGGGCGCCGATGACGCATTGGACGGACACGGGGGGGAGGTCTCCGTCGGGATCGGGTCAGGCGCGCTTGCTCACGAGCAGTTCGCGGAAGCGGTCGAACAGGTACAGGGAGTCGTGCGGGCCCGGCCCGCCTTCCGGGTGATACTGGACGGTGAAGACCGGCAGAGACTCGTGGCGCAGCCCCTCGATCGTGCCGTCGAAGAGGTTCTTGTGGGTCACGGCGAGTCCGGTCCCGGCGAGGGAGTCGGGCTCGACCGCGTAGCCGTGGTTCTGCGTCGTGATTTCGATCTTCCCGGTGGCCAGGTCCTGCACGGGATGGTTGCCGCCATGGTGGCCGAACTTCATCTTGTAGGTCCGGGCGCCGAGCGCCAGCGCCACGAGCTGGTGACCGAGGCAGATGCCGAAGACCGGTACCCCCAGGCGGGCGACCGCGCGCACCGCGGCGATCTCACCGGGCAGCGCCTCCGGGTCCCCGGGGCCGTTGGAAAGGAACACGCCGTCGGGCTTGTCCGCCAGGATCTGCTCGGCGGTGGCATGGGCCGGGTGGACGGTGACGTCGCAGCCGATGCGGTCGAGGTAGCGGAGGATGTTGGTCTTGATGCCGGAGTCGAGCGCGGCAACCCGGAAACGAGTGCCCTCGCCGCTTCCGAGGGTGGGAGTGAAGGGGGAGTGTTTCCCCTCCCGATAGGCGGCCGGAGTACGCGACGTGACCTCGCCGACGCAGTTGCGATCCTTCAGGCGCGGCGCGGCCTTGGCGCGCCCGACGAGGCTCGCGTCGTCGAGGTCCTTCGTGCTCAGGATCCCCATCAGGGCGCCTTTGTCGCGGAGCCGGCGCGTCAGCGCGCGCGTGTCGATGCCGTCGATCGCCGGGATGCCGTTGCGGGCGAGGAAGGCGTCGAGGTCCTCGTTCGCGCGGAAATTGCTGCGCCGCCGGCTCATCTCCCGCATGACGAATCCCTCCACCCAGGGGCGGGAGGATTCGGCGTCGTCTCGGTTGATGCCGTAATTGCCGATCAGCGGATAGGTCATGACCACGATCTGGCCACAGTACGAGGGGTCGGAGAGAATCTCCTGGTACCCGGTCATCGAGGTGTTGAAGACGACCTCTCCGGTGCGCTCGGCGTCGGCTCCGCAAGACCGTCCGGTGAAGACGGTGCCGTCTTCGAGGGCGAGTTTGGCTTCCATCGGCGGGAGGCGTCCTGGCAGGGGTCTCGCGCCGCGCGTCCGCCTCCGCGTCCCGGGCATCCGGAGGCGCCCGGGAGCGCAGCGGCGATCGTCGCGGAACGCGACCATTATAGGGGGTGGAGGGGGGTTTTCAAGGGAATGTGCGGGCCCGCAGGGGGCGGGGCCAACCGCGCGCCGGCGTCCGCCGGCAAGGTGCGCCGGGGCGCGAATGCCGGCTTCCTCCGGGTCTCCGTCCAGGCGTGCGCCGCGGTGTCCGATTCCGGACGACCTGCGGCCACCCGACGCGGAGACCGGTCACGCGCTTCACCCGGCGGGATGGGCGCAACCGCGGGGAGGCCGGCGGGGACTCCGCAGGCCGGGGCGGCCCGGGATCCGACGCGGGAGCCGGCCGCCGGGACGGCGACCGGCCCCGCCCCCCGCATCAGCGCAGCAACTCCGGATGGGCGTCGATCCACGCGATCTCCGCCGGGGTAAGGATGTCGTTGGTCGGGTCGGCGTCCGCCGCGAGGTCGCGCCAGCGCTGGAACTCCGCCGGCTGGTAGCGGGCGGTCTCCATCACCATCGCGAAGTACTCGGCGCGACCGCTGTTGAGCGACTGGCCGCTGTCGCCCCCCGCGTGGGTGTCGCCCGGATACCGGCTGGGCAGGCCATGGTTCTGCACCACCTGCGTCAGTTGGTCGTTCGCGGCGTAGAGCGCCTGCGCGAGCGCCGGATTGGCGTCCAGCGTCCGCTGCAACGCGAGCACGTTCACGGTACCGGCGCCGTCGACCAGCGGCGGCGGCGGGACGTGGGCGGCGGCGATCGCGGCGAAGGCGTTTTGATGGGCCGTCTGTGCCGCCGCCAGCGCCGGGTCGGCCTGCAGGTTGTTGTACTTGTTGTTGTAGGCCAGGTTCAGGAACGAATCCGCCAGCGCGGCATTGTTCCCCTGCACCGCGTGGATCATCTCATGGTAGAGCACGCGCTCCAGACTCCACCCCTGGTTCTGCCCGGTCAGGGCGTAGAAGAAGTCGTTGATCTGCTGCTCCCCGTCGGCCTGCACGGCGAACGGCCCGAACTCGACGCTGTTGGTTCCAGGGTTGAAGAAGGCATTCTGCGCCCCCTGGTGCGTCAGCCCGGCGATGCCCGCATCGCGCACGGCCGGCGGCAGCCGGTTGAGCGCGGCGATCAGCCGATTGCGGTCCGATTCGCTCAGATTCGGGTCGATCGCCAGCCCCCCGATCGACGGCACCCCGCGCGCCGCCGTGAGTTCGGCGTTGGTCGTGCCGCGCGGGTTCGCGATCGTCGTGTCGGTGTAGATGTCCAGGTTCGAGGTGGGGGCGTCCCGCTTGGTCGGCGATCCGCGGTCGAGCGACGTGGTGGCGCCGCGGAACAACGCCGAGATCTTCTGTCCGTAGACCGTGAGCGACACGATCAGCACCACGGCCACCGCGGTGACGATGATGATCGTCTCCGTCATGGTGGCGCCGGAGACCGTACGACGGATTCTTGCGATGTTCATGGAAACCTCTCTCTACTTGCCGCCCGCGGCCGGCGCAGGGGCCGGGTCCTCGGGGATGTGCCATTCGACCTCGAACGCGGGCGCGAAATCCTTCGGCCCGCACCACTTCACGCGCTGGCTCGGCGCCAGGACCGCGCCCGACTTGGTCGGACACACCCAGGCGATCCGATCGCGCGGATACTCCATGACCAGATGCGTCGTCGTCACGCACGCATCCCCGAACGTGGCCTTGTAGGAACAGGCTTCCGTCGCCATCTTCTCCGAAACGGCGGCCACGCTCGCTTCGTCCGTCAAGGGCGGCAGAATGGAGTAGACCAGGCGCCCCTGGAACAGAACGAGAAGTTGCGCGCTGTCCGGCGTCCCGGCGTCCTCGTAGGACAGGACCTGCACCTCGATCTGCGTCTTGGGGTCCGTCACGATCCGCGGCAGCGGAAACCCGTACGCGCCCGTTCCCGAATACGTCCGGATCGGCCGCATGTCGAGCACCCCCAGAACCAGGACCGACTTCCACTCGCGGGTCGGCGGACCGGCCCGTTTCAGGATCTCCTCACGACCCAGTTGTCCGTGCGCCAGCCAGCTCCAGTCCCGCGGCGGCGGGGTGTCCTGCGCCTGGAGCGCCGCGGGAATGGCCACCGCCAGCGCCACGGCGATGAAGATTGCGATTCGCATGATGTCCTCCGGGTGTAGGGCAGTGTGTGGTTTGGGTTCCTTCCCGGGTGGGGCCCGGGAGAGGACTTCTTCGCAAACGTCGTTCCGAAACCCCAGAAAATATGAGGTGTAAGATTTGTGCGCAAAACATTTTGCGTCTAGCGATGAATTTTCCCGGGCACGGATTGGGGCCCCTCGGGGAATCCGTTACGATTCGAAACAGCGGCACCCGGAACGACCCCAAAAGGGCTCGGGGGCGCTGATCCCCCCGCCAAGTTCATTATAGCCCCTCCTGGTGCGAGGGTCCCGCGGCAATTCTGGGTTCGCGCGCGCGGGAACGGGGGGGAATCCGTTCGTCCGGCCGGTGGGGCCGCATGCGGCTCCCGGCGCGATCGGGGTCTTGCTCGGGAAGATCCGGCGTCGGACGGGGGACGAGGAGTGCGGAGCGGCGCGGGGGAGTTCGGCCGGGACGGAAGGCGTGGGCGGGGGGGCGCGCGGGGAAAGGCGCGCATCCGCGACCGGGCCGACGCCGGTGGAGGTCACCGACCTGGATGCGGGCGATTTCGTCGCAGCAGGGCGCGTGCGAGCGCCAGGTCGGCGGGCGTGGTGATCTTCAGATTCTCGTACGCGCCGGGGACCACGACCACTCGGTGGCCGGCGGCTTCCAGGAGGCCTGCGTCGTCCGTGACCGAAAGTCCGCGCGCGCGCGCGTCGGCGTAGGCTTTCGTCAGCCGGTCGCGCCGGAAGATCTGGGGCGTCTGGATCGCCCAGATCTCGCGGCGGTCGAGGGTCTCGACCACGCGGCCCTTCCGGTCCACGCGCTTGAGCGTATCGACGGCGGGGACGCCGGCGATTGCCGCGCCGTGGGCGCGCGCAGCGGCCAGGACCCGGTCGATCGCGTCGGCGGGGACGAAGGGGCGCGCCGCGTCGTGGACCGCCACCCAGCGCAGGTCGGGACGCACGGCGGCAAGGCCGTTTTCCACCGAGTCCTGCCGCCTTTCCCCCCCCGGCACGACGTCGGTCACGCCCGCTGCGGCCAGGGCGGCCATCATGCGGCGGTACCGCAGCAGGTCGCCCGGATGGACGACGAGCACGATCTGCGCCAGGTCCGCGCGGCCGCGGAAGCGGTCGAGCGTGTGGTAGAGCACCGGCCTCCCGGCGAGCCGCAGGAGGGTTTTCCGTTCCCGCGTTCCCATGCGGGTTCCGGTGCCTGCCGCGGGGAGGATGAGCGCCCAGCGGTCGGTGGTCTTCACTTTCCGTTCTCCTCGGCGAGCCGGATGCGGGCCCAGGGATTGGCGGTCTGGAGGCGCGCGGCCCACCGGAACGCTTCGTTGCCGGCGCCGAATTCCCCCTGGCGGAACAGGATTTCGCCGTAGAGGACGTGGAATTCCGCGCGCGAACTCGACTCGACCAGGGCCGCCTCGATCTGGGCGCGGGCGAGTGAGAGCTTGTTTTCCTGGAGGCTCTGCCAGGCCGCGCGCGCGAGCGTGCGACCGCGGTACTCGCGCAACCGGTCGACGGCGGTGTCGCGCTGGGACGCCGCGACCTGGACGGCCCCGGCCATCGACAGCAGATAGAATCCCAGGAGCGCGATCATCACGCGGCGCGCGGATCCGTGGAACCGCGCCAGCGTCCCCGCCGAGGCCGCGGCCGCGCGCACGTCCTGCATGCGCTGTTCGAGGCTGAAGTAACGCCAGCTCTTCATGCGGCGGGGGATCCCGTTCATCGCCCCGATCTTCTCCAAGGCGATCACGAACCCCTCGGGGTCGCCGGTGAGTTCGGCGCCGGTGATGTCCGCCTGGCGTTCGAACCGGCGCGACACGCAGCCGAACGCCATCGCCATCGCCGCGAGGACGAGGAGCGTCAAGGCGCCCTGGGCGACGTCGGAGATTGTCCCGCCCAGAAGCGCCGGAGACAGGAACGGGCCGAGCGTCAACTGCACCCAGGTCAAGACGAGGACCAGGCAGAGCGAGAAGCCGAAGTACCAGGCCAGGTGGTGGTGCCGCGCATGGCCGATCTCGTGTCCGAACACGGCTCCGACTTCCGCGGGGGAGAGGCGCTCGAGCAGGGTGTCGGTGAAGATGACGTAGCGCAGGGGCGCGGCAAGGCCGATGACCAGCGCGTTGGCGATCCGTCCGCCGCCGGTTCTCCAGACCAGCAGGTCGCGACAGCGGAATCCGGCGCGGCGCTGGACCTCTTCGAGGCTTGCGCGGAGCGGTCCACGCGGCAGCGGTTGCGCGTTCCAGACCAGGCGCAGGAGCACGCCGGCGAAGCTGTACAGGAGGAAGACCGAGCCCGCGTAGACGAGCCACTCCACGTGCGGCCAGATCGCGATCCACCGTTCGATGGCGGGCAGCCGCACCAGACCCTCGATGGCGCCCGACAGGAGCAGGATCGGCGCCAGCACGGTGCCCGCGCTGGTGCGCGCCCGGAACTCGAGAAACTCGCGCAGGGTCCAGGTGCTGCCGCGCAGACGCAGATCGACCGGGTAGGCGGCGATCCAGAACAGGACGAGGCCGGCCAGCACCGGCAGGAGGACGGCGAGGCGGTCGAGGACGAGGATCCCGTCGAGTCCGAGGGTATGCCAGAGGAAGAGGGGCCAGTGGAGAAGGTAGACCTGGGCGGCGAAGGCACCAAGCAGGAGGGCGCGCAGGCCGAGCTGAATGCGGTGGATCTCGATCGCGTACCGCACCAGGTCCGCGTGCGCCTCGAGGCGGAAGCCCGCGCGGCGCACCGCGCGGCGGGCGAGCAGTCCGAGCCCCAGGGTGACGGCGGCGGTTGCCCCCAGAGTGATCCACGGCGAGTACCAGACCGGTTCCCCGCCGAGGGGATAGAGGTCGGCGAGGACCAGGGCCAGGACCAGGGGGACGAATTCGAACATGCGGCCGGCTACTTGTCCTCATCGGGGAAGTCCCCGCCGGAGCCGTTCCCGCCTTCCTTGCCCGCCGCGGCTTCCGCTTCGGCGAGCACGGACGCGAGTTCTTTCCGGAAGGCCTCGAACTCGGCTTGCTGCTCGGGCGAGGGCACTCCGCAGCGCGCGCGGACGCCGTCCAGCTTGGAAATGCGCGCCTGCTCGGCGGGGTCGTCGAGCATCTTGTCGGTGATCTCGAGGAGGGCGGTGCGGGCGTTGCGTTTCGCCACGTTCGTCTTCGTCAGGTCGGCGGGCATCTTGAGGAAGAGCTTGACCTCGAGACCCTTCATCATCGACTTCATCATGGCTTCCATCTGTTTGCCCGGATCTTTGGCGGGGTCTGCGGTGCCGGCCTTCGTCCCCGATCCGTCGTCCGCGCCTTCGCTGCCGGGCAACGGCTTGTCGCCGCGCGGCGGGGCGATGCGCGACTTCATTTCATCTTCGAGATAGTGGGCCTCGTAACCGCCGCCCTCGAGGGGAGTGAAGCGCAGGACCGGTTCCCCCTTGCGGGTGACCTGGTTGATGTCGGTGAAGTATCCCTCCGCGTAAAACCGGAGCGTGCCCTCGTGCACGTCCGAGCGGGCGGACCCGGGCTTGATGACGAGGCCCGCGAAATCCTTGAACGGACTGGCGGCGCGCAGCCGCTTTTCCATCTCCTTGGGGTCCTGGCGGGACGCGTCCATGCCGGGGATCATCGGCGGGCGCACGATCGCGCGCATCTTCACCTTCCCGGAGCCGTCCGGATAGACCTGCCAGTGCATCTGCATCTTGAGACAGCCGCCGGCGCACCAGGCGAGGCCGGCGAGCACGAGGAGGGCGAAGATCGGCCGTCGGGACGGGGTCATGGGTTCCTCCGCTGGGGGATGCTACGCTCCGGGGGACGGGGGCGAAGAGGATGCGGCCGCATCGCCGGCCGGGGGCGCGGCCGGCCCGGGCGGCGTCTGGCCCGGCGGGGGACCGCCGGACGGCGGCGACGCGGGCGTCGGGTCCGGTGCGGCTCCGGCGGCCGGCGATTCGACCGGCGCGGCCGGCGCCTTGTCCGCGGCGGGGGTGGCTGCGCCGTCGCGGGTCTTTTTGATCTTCACCCCCTTCATCCGCTGCTCGAATTCCTGCTCCTTCTTGCGGTTGTAATAGCCCGCCGCGAGGATCAGCGCGAGGATGCCTGCGGCGATGAGCGCCACCGTCCAGGCGAAGCCGGTGCGCTGCTCGATCTTCATCGGCGGCAGCTTCGTCAGCCGGCGCGCCAGTACGACCGGCGCCTGGCGTTCGTGGCTGGTGACCGCCTTGTAGGTGAGCACCTGATAGAAGACTCCCTCCACGCGGATCAGGTCCTCCTTGATGCTCGGGGTGAAGTCCGGCTTCTCCAGGAAGTGCACCGCCACCACGTCGTCGGTGTTCCAGTCGATCAGGAACGCGATGTAGACGTCCTGCACGCCCGCCGGGTTGGTGGGCAGCTTCTCGGGGTACGACCACATCTCCAGCAGCAGGCCCCGCACGCGCACGAATGCGCCGCGGCAGCGGTCGGGAAACCGCGTCAGCATCGCGGAGGTCAACTGCGGGTCGGCCCGCTTGGCGATCTCCTCGTGCGGGATCCGGCTGAGCGCGCCGAGGGCGCTCAGGTAGGGGAGGTCCTTTTTCACCTCCGGGGAGATCGGCGCCACATCGGCCATCCCCTCGAACGGGAGGAGGTCGACCTTGTCCGGCTCGAGGATCTGCGCCTGGGCCGGCAGTCGCGGGTCCCGTTCCAGCGTCTCGGGTCGCGGCGTGGCGTCCGGCCCGAGGAGTTTGCCCATGACCGCCGCCGTGAGCGCCAGGGCGAAGATGGTGAGGATGACGATCTTGCGGAATTCTTTCGATCCCACGAAGGGCTGGGGGGCCATGTCCGGGCGGTGCTTGCCCAGCAAGTCCATCGGGGAACGATCTTTGCGGTCGAGCAATGGGTTCACGCGGTTTCCTCCAGGCAGGCGGAGTCGATGATAGAAGGGGGGGGGAAAGGTGTCAAGCCTTCCCCCGCCCGCGCACGGTACCAAACGCAAGGCTGCGGCACGGGTTCACGCGTGCGCGGGAGCGCGCAAACCCGCGATGCAGGCCGCTTGGCGGGCCGGAATTTTGCTTGACCCCTTTTTGTTGGCAGGGATAGAATCGTTTGGCTGCACGTATCTCTTCGCCAAGCCAAGGTTTCTCGGCGTTCCCGACACCCGGGGAGGAAGGTCACCGATGTTCGACAAGTTTACGGATCGGGCGCGAAAGGTCATGTCGCTTGCGCGGCAGGAAGCCCAGCGCTTCAATCATGAATACATCGGGACCGAGCACATCCTGCTCGGTCTGGTCCAGGAGGGGAGCGGGATCGCGGCCAAGGTGCTGAAGAATCTCGACGTCGACCTGAAGAAGGTGCGTACGGAAGTCGAGAAGATGATCCCCCACGGACCGCCGACCGTGACGATGGGACAGCCTCCGTTCACGCCGCGGGCGAAGCGGGTCCTGGACCTGGCGCAGGAAGAGGCGAACCAGCTCGGGCACGACTATATCGGCACCGAGCACCTGTTGCTGGGGCTGCTGCGCGAAAACGAGGGCGTGGCGGCGCAGGTCCTGGTGAACCTCGGGCTGAAGCTCGAGGACGTCCGTGAGGAAGTCCTGGAGGTCCTGAACGTGGACCAGCAGCAGAGCGATTCGGACGAGCCGCGGGGGACGCGGACGTCGAAGTCCAAGACGCCGGCCCTGGACGCCTTTGGTCGCGACCTGACGGAACTCGCGCAGGAGCACAAGCTCGACCCGGTGATCGGGCGTCGCAACGAGATTGAACGCGTGATCCAGATCCTGTCGCGCCGCACCAAGAACAATCCGGTGCTGCTCGGGGAAGCGGGCGTCGGCAAGACCGCGATCGTCGAAGGGCTGGCCCAGGACATCGTGGGCAGCAACGTCCCGGAGATCCTGCGTGACCGGCGCATCGTCGTGCTCGACCTCGCGCTCATGGTCGCAGGGACCAAGTATCGCGGTCAGTTCGAAGAGCGCATCAAGGCGGTCATGAACGAGGTCCGCCGCGCCAAGAACATCATCCTCTTCATCGACGAGTTGCATACGCTGGTCGGCGCGGGCGGCGCGGAAGGCGCCATC
>CAZWCX010000038.1:0-54557 GCA_964632945.1 uncultured Planctomycetia bacterium
GCGAAAATCGCCTCGGCCGAACCTAGGATCTCAAGATTGAAGACCCACTAGCCGCCCCGGCGTCCGCCCGCGCGCAGGGATCGGGCGAGGTCGTTCTGTCCCTCCTCCTCGAGCCGGCGCAGGTAGCTCTCCGCCGCCTCGGTGGTACCCGCGGCGAGGGCGATGCGGGCCAGGGCCTCGAGGGCGGACCGGCTGCCGGGGTCTTCCTGCAGGGCTTGCTCATAGGCGGAGACCGCCTTCCCCGGTTCTCCCGCGGTGAAGTAAGCCTTGCCCAGATTCACGAAGGTTCGCGCGTCGGGCACCAGGCCGGCCGAACGCTCCAGCGGTTCGATCGCCTCGCGCGCCCGATTCTGTCTCAGCAGAAGCGTGCCCTGGTTGTAGAACGCCTTGGGCGCCAGTTCCGGTTCCAGGCGGGCGGCTTCATGGAATCCCATCAAGGCTTCGTCCAGCCGGCCGAGGGTCGCATGGCAGCAGGCGAGATGAAAGTGGTAGGTGCCGGACCGGTAGTGCTCCTGGAGTGCGAGGCGGAAGGAGGTCGCGGCCCGCTCGTGCCGTCCTGCTTGCTGATGGACGAGTCCCTCGCGAAAGAGCGCTGCATGTCCGGGCGATCCGGGGGCAGCGGTCACCGGCGCGGGTCGGGGCGTTTCGGGGCGGACGGCGCAGCCCCACCCGGGGACGAATGCGACCAGGAAGACCAGGGACCAGAAAATGGCTTGTGTCCTGGGCATGACACCCTCCCGGCGCTTCGCCGTCGGGCGATCGCCCCGAAGGGGCGGGAGCGCCCTTCCAATCAGGGGGATCTCGTGCGGGTGGCCCGGCCCGGCGCGCCCTCCGCGCGGAAAACACGCCGCCGCGTCGGCCGGAGTCGGACTCCGGGCGTCGCGGCGGCCCGCCATGGGAAACTGCAAACTAGCAGAGGGGTCGAGAGCCGGTCAAGCCCGCTTGCCCCGGACGCAACCTCGCGTCGGCAGGGCGGATGCGGATCCACCCGGCCCGGAATCCGCATGCCGTGGCGGTTTCCGGCCTCCCCCCCCCGCACGGAAACGAGACCGGGAGGAAATGATTATTCTTTGTGGGACGGCGGCCCCGACACGCAAGAGGAGGGGGACGGGCGACGCGCCGGAGGCTCCGGCGGACGGTAAATCGGCCCGCCGCAACCTTTGAACGGGAGGACCCGCCCATGCGAAGACTCGGCAGCGAAATCTCGGCGCTTCGGATCCTGTGCCTGGCGGTGGCGCTTTTCGCGGGGCGCGGTCCGTCGGCCGCGGCGGAACCGCAGACCGACCCGGAGGGATACGTGGCGGTAGACCTGAAATTCGTGCCGTGGAAGCAGCCGCGGAGCAAGGAAGGGCACGAACACCTGCCCTTCACGTGCCCGCGGTCGCTGGAGGGCGTGGACGAGGTCCAGGACGCCTCGGGGCAGCAGTACTTGCCGCTGCAGTTCCGCGGGCACCCGGGGGTACGGGTCGTTTCGCTCGAGACCAGCCTGGAACTCGATCTGGACAACGACGGCCGGATCGATGCCAAGGCCAAGGGGAGAGAGAGTTGCATTCCGACGACCCTGGTGGCGGCCGACGGCGCTCCGGTGCCCTACCTCCTGCGCGTGACCCGGGTGGAAATCTCCGGATCCAGCGTCGACTGGGTCTACCAGCGCTCTTGTTTCATGGAGGGGGTGTTCGACCGGACGCGGATCTGCCTCATCGATGACGACAGCAACGGCATCTACGGCGAAGTCGGACGGGACGCGATCGCGATCGGCAACCAGGCGGATCATGCGGTCCCGCTGGGGAAGATGGTCCACATCAACGGGCGCATCTACCATGTCAAGGTGGAGGCGACCGGCGCGCGGATGTGGTTGAAGCCGTACGAGGGGGAGACGGGAAGAATCGATGCGAGCGGCGGGTACCAGGCGGTCGGAAAGCTGGCCTGGGCTGTGTTCCGGAGCGGGGACTCGTGGTTCGACTGCGCGGGTCGATCGGGGGAAGCGGCGGTGTCGGTGCCCGTGGGAACGTACGAATTCGAAATGGGGCGTGTGGTCAACCGTCCGCAGGGGGCGCGGATCCGCAAGGGCAGGATGCCGTCCGTGCAGGTCCGGCGGGACGAGACCACCCGCCTGGCGTGGGGCGGGCCCGTGACGATCCGCTTCGACTACCAGTTCCAGGGACGGGTGCTGGCGATCGGTCCCAACCGGATGGGGATGCAGATGGTCGCCCAGGGGATGGCGCCCGCGAATGTCCGCTCGCGCGTGGTGGGGATGGTCGCCCACGAAGGCGGGGGGGACGAAGTCGAAGCCGAAGGCCGTGCCGGCGAGGTGTACTGGCGGTTCGAGCCGGAAGACATGACCCCGAAGGTGATGATCCGGAAGAAGGACTCGAAAAAGATCGTCCATCGCGGGACCATCATCCTGCAGCCAGATCCGCGCCGCTATCACCCCGGCTGGGCGATGTGGCGAAACGAGTACTCGGAGCAGGTGAAGAACGAGCAGGGACCGTTCGAGGTGCGCCTGGAGGAGGACCAGTTCACCAAACTGTTCCGCGAGTTCATGGTGGGGGATTGGAAGTGAGCGGAGCGGCCTGACCGGTGGACGGGGAACCGACGATCGACGGTCCGGTCCCTTGCGTCCGGAGCGCACCTGCGGATAGGATGGGACGGCGAAAATCCTCCCCGTTCAGCCGCGAGGGACGCAGCGCGGGGCGGGTGGACCGAACGGAGGAATCAGCATGAAGTCGGCATGGATGGGGATCATGGCTGGGGTACTGGCGGTGGGAACGGTCATGGCCGAAGAGCCGGCCGGCGGCACCAAGGACGAGAAGAAACTTCACGCGGTTTTCGAGACCGAGAAGGGAAACATCCGCATCGAGCTCTTCGCGGATCAGGTGCCGTTGACCGTGGCCAGTTTCGTCAATCTGGTGGAGCGGGGGTTCCATGACGGGCTGCGCTTCCACCGGGTCATTCCGGACTTCATGATCCAGGGCGGAGATCCCCGCGGCGACGGCAGCGGCGGTCCGGGGTACGAGTTCGAGGACGAAATCGTGCCGGCTCTGAAGCACTCGAGCGCGGGGATTCTCTCCATGGCCAACGCCGGCCCCCGGACCAACGGCAGCCAGTTCTTCATCACGCACAAGGAAACCCCCTGGCTCGACGGCAAGCACACCGTCTTCGGCCGCGTGGTGGAAGGGCAGGCGATCGTCGACCAGATCGTGCGGGGCGACAAGGTGATCTCCGTGCGATTGGAAGGGGACGCCGGCGCACTGAAAGAGAAGATGAAGGCCCGGCTGGAGGAATGGAACAAGGTCCTGGATGCAAAGTACCCGCGCAAGGACAAGGAAAAGAAGGAAGAGAAGGCGGAAAAGGGAGGATAGCAGCCTCGCGCAGCCGAGGGAGCGCCCGAGTCGGGGGCGGGCGCTCCGCCGGTCGGACCCGCGCCCGACACGCGCGCCTCGGCACCCGGCGCAACTCCGGAGATCCGGATGCGCGTTTTCGTCCACCCGTCCTCCGGCGGCGTCCTGCGATCCCGCGCCGCCGTGCGGCCGGCACGCGGCGGGTCTGCTCTGCCGTGCCGGCGCCCCCCCAATCGCCCCTTCCCCCGAGCGTCGGCGCGGTCGCTCCGTCCTCCGGCTCCGGCGCCGCGGAAGCGATCGTCGACCGATTCCCGCGGACACCCCGGGCCGACGCGGGTTGACGGATTCCGTCGCGGCGTGGTTCACTGGAGTCCGCCGCCGCGAGGGAACGACGAAAGGACGAGGAAATGCGAGTCTGGCCGGGACGACCCTACCCGTTGGGCGCTACCTGGGACGGCGCGGGAGTCAATTTCGCGATCTTCTCCGAAAACGCCACCCGGGTCGAATTGTGCCTGTTCGCCCATGAAGCGGCGTGCGCGGAGGCGGAACGGATTTCGCTGTCCGAGAAGACCGACCAGATCTGGCATGCGTATCTTCCGGAAGTCCGGCCCGGGCAGTTGTACGGCTATCGGATCCATGGACCGTATACGCCGCGTCACGGGCACCGCTTCAATCCCCACAAGGTCGTCTTCGATCCCTACGCCAAGGCGGTGGGCCGGATGACCCGCTGGTCCGACGAGCTGTTCGGCTACCGCATCGGGGATCCGGAGGCCGACCTCTCGTTCGACACCCGCGACAGCGCCCCGTTCGCGCCCCTCGCCGTGGTCATCGACGCCGCCTTCACCTGGGGGGACGATCGGCCGCCGCGGACCCCGTGGCACAAGACCCTCATCTATGAGCTGCACGTGAAGGGATTCACGCAACAACATCCCGAAGTCCCGGCGCGAATCCGCGGCACCTACGCGGGCCTGGCTGCGGAACCGGCCGTCCGGCATCTGCTCGACCTGGGGGTCACCGCGGTCGAACTCATGCCCGTTCACCATCATGTGCAGGACCGACACCTCGTCGAACGGGGACTCTCGAACTACTGGGGCTACAACACTCTCTCCTTCTTCGCCCCGGATGCCCGCTATGCCACGGCGGATGATCCGCATGAGGCGGTGCGGGAGTTCAAGACCATGGTGCGAACCCTGCACGCGTCGGGGATCGAAGTGATTCTGGACGTCGTGTACAATCATACGGCCGAAGGGAGTCATCTCGGCCCCACCCTGACTTTTCGGGGCGTGGACAATGCAGCCTACTACCGCCTGTGGCCGCAGGATGTCCGGTACTACGAAGACTTCACGGGCTGCGGGAACACGCTCAACATGCGCCATCCGCGCGTCATCCAGCTGATCATGGACAGCCTGCGGTACTGGGTGCTGGAGATGCACGTGGACGGATTCCGGTTCGACCTGGCGAGTTCGCTGGCGCGCGAACTCTACGCCGTCGACAAGTTGAGCGCGTTCTTCGACGTGATCCACCAGGACCCGGTCCTGTCGCAGGTGAAACTGATTGCCGAGCCGTGGGATCTCGGCGAGGGCGGGTACCAGGTCGGAAACTTCCCGGTCGGATGGGCCGAGTGGAACGGGAAGTATCGGGACGTCGTGCGTCGATTCTGGCGCGGCGACGGCGGGACACGGGCGGAGTTCGCCACGCGGTTGTGCGGGAGCAGCGACCTCTACGAGCAGAGCGGGCGGCGCCCGTATGCGAGCATCAATTTCGTCACCTGTCACGACGGCTTTACGCTGAACGACCTCGTCTCCTACGACCATAAGCACAACGAGGCGAATGGCGAGGGGAACCGCGACGGCGCCAACGACAACTGGAGCTGGAACTGCGGCGTGGAGGGGCCCACCGACGATGCGGGCATCCGGGAACTGCGCGAGCGGCAGAAGCGGAATCTCCTGGCGACGATCCTGCTTTCCCAGGGGGTGGCGATGATCGCGCAGGGCGACGAAATGGGACGAACCCAGTTCGGCAACAACAACGCGTATTGCCAGGACAACGAGCTCTCCTGGGTCGACTGGAGTTTCACGGATGCGCAGAGGGACTTCCTGCAGTTCGCCCGTCGGGTGATCCGGCTGTGGAAGGACCAGCCGGTGTTCCAGCGCAGGAAGTTTTTCCACGGCCGGTCGATCCGGGGCCAGGAAGTCAAGGACCTCACCTGGTACTCGCCGTCGGGAAAGGAACTGACCGACCGGGAGTGGATGGAACCGCACGGGCGTGTGCTGGGATTTCGACTCGCCGGAGACCTGCTCGACGAGGTCGATGAGCGGGGGCACCGGATCGTGGGGGAGACGCTCCTGGTGGTGATGAATGCCGGCTTCGAGACCACGGACTTCCGCCTGCCGGAGGAACCCTCCGGCTGGGTGTGGGAGAAGTTGCTCGACACCGCGGAGCCGAAGACGCCGCCACGGACCCTGACGCGCCGCGTTCGCCACCCCCTGCCGGCCCGGTCGCTCGCCGTGTTCCGCCGCAAGTCCGAGGAGGGCGCGCGATGAAGCCGATGGAGCAGTTGGTGCGCTCGTACATCGAGGCGCAACCGGAATCCGCCGCGCGCGCGTTCGACGTCCTCGACGCGGCCGAAGGCGCGAAGATCCTCGCGAAACTGCCGACCGACGCGGTCGCGGTGCTGCTGGAGAAGCTCGCCGCGCACACCGCCGGGGCCATGCTGCAGCATCTGCCGGAGGAGTTTTCCGGGCGCGTCATCGAGGCCATGACGCCCCGGCAGGCTTCGGTGCTCCTGCGCAATCTGGAGGACGCCCGCCGCGAGGAGGTGCTGACTCGCCTGCCGGAGAAGGCCGGGCGCGCGCTTCGCGACATGCTGCGCTACCCGCCTGAGACGGCCGGCGGGATGATGGTCCCGCACGTGACGGCGATCCCGATGGACTTGACCGCGCAGGGGGCGACGGCCCTCCTCCGCAAGGCCCCGCGCGAGACGGTCTTCTATCTCTACGGCGTCGATCGCGAGGGGAAGCTCGTCGGGGTCCTTTCCCTCCGCGACCTGCTCCTCGCCTCGCCCAAGGATCCCATCGCCCCTCTGCTCAACCGGGAGATCATGGCCGTTCCGGCGACCATGGATCGTGAGGAGGTGGTCGCCCTGATGCGTCATCGGCGGTTCGTCGCGCTGCCGGTGGTGGACGCCGACGGGCGCCTGATCGGGGTCGTGAAGCCGGAAGAAATGCGCCAGGCCGTGGAAGAAGAGGCGTTCGAAGACCTCCAGCGCCTGGTCGGCGCCGGCGCCGACGAGCACGCCATGGAACCGGTCTCCAAGGTCATCCGGCGCCGCCTGCCCTGGCTGTACGTGAACCTGGGCACGGCGTTCCTCGCCTCTTCCGTGGTGGGACTGTTCAGCGACATTCTGCACCGATTCCCCGCGCTGGCCGTGCTGCTGCCGATCGTGTCCGGTCAGGGCGGAAACTCGGGCGCCCAGTCGCTGGCCGTGGTGATTCGCGGATTGGCCCTGCGGGAGATTCCTCCCGGGGGATCTCTGCGGGTCGTTGTCAAGGAGGGCATCGCCGGCCTGCTCAACGGACTGGCCGTTGCGGTGGTCACCGCAGGGGCGATCCGCCTCTGGAGCGGAAACGACGGGATGGCGCTCGTCATCGGCCTCGCCATGATCGTCAACATGCTCGCGGCAGGCGTCGCGGGCGCGGCGATTCCGGTGGTCCTGCGCGCGCTGGGCCGCGACCCCGCGCAGTCGTCCTCGATCTTCCTGACCACCGTGACCGACGTGGTCGGCTTCGCCGCATTCCTCGGCTTCGCCCTGATCTTCGCCCCGTTGCTCGGGCCGGAGCGGTAGTGCGGCCGGTCGTCGGCTACTCCGCGGCCGGGGACTTGCCCGCATCCCGACCCGCGCCGAAGCATGCGCTCATCCGCTCGCGCAGGCGTTCCAGCCGGATCTCGGAAATCTGCCAGCGGCGGATGTTCGGCTTGAAGATCAGCGGCAGCGAGGAGGTGACGAAAATCTCCGCCAGCGTCGCCGTCCCGATCGAGACGACCCCCAGGAGCCCGAACGTTTGGCTCAGCCGGAAGGAGGAGAACATCGCCACGCTGAACCCGCACATGAGGAGAAGATTGGAGAACACCATCGGCTTGCCCGCGGCGGCGAGCGCGCGGTACATGGCCGCCGTGTAGTCGCCGTCCTTCAGGATCTCGACCCGATATCGGAGGAGGTACTGCACGGTGTTTTCCACCGTCAGTCCAAGCGTGATGGCGAACGTGGTGACCGTGGAGTAGTTGAGATCGAACCCGAACGCCCCCATGATCCCGGCGGTCACCACCGGCGGAATGAGATTGGGGGTCATGGCCATCAGCCCCACGCCCCAGGAGCGGAAGATGGCGGCGAACATCACGAGCAGCACGACCGCAAGCTGAAGAGTCGACCAGAGCGATCCGGAGATGGTCTCGTCGAGGATCGCCTTGGCCATGTAGGACTTGCCGGTGGGATGAACGGCACGGAGCGGACCGTCGGCGGGGATCTGCGTGCGGGCGAAATCGATGAAGCGCCCGAGTTCCTTCGAATTGGACATCATGCGGAGGCTCAGACGGGCGTCCTTCCACTCCGGGTCGACCGCCCCGCGGAGGAGTTCGTGGTTGGGATTGCGTTTCTCGAGGAAGTCCCGCACGAGTTTGAGGCGGGCCGGGTCCTCGGGGATGATCCGGTGGGCCTCCAGGTCGAACGCGAGCATCTCCTTGCGGACCCGGCTCACCAGGTCCGCCCCGGGCTTGAGCATCTCCAGCCCGAATCGGCGCAGCAGGTGCTCTTCGCGAGCAAGCAGGGCATGAGCGTCACGCACCAGGTTCACGATCGACCCGGTGTAGGAGATCCGGTGCTCGAACCCCGGGGCGGAGGTCAGGGCGCTTTCGAATCGGCCGATGGCCGCCAGGGTCCCCGGTTCCAGCAACCCGTCCGTCTGAATCCAGAAGTCGGTCGAAAACACCGCCGACAGGTTGCGGTCGATGAAGGCATGCGCCTGGTAGAGTTCGCCGTCCCGGCGCATGTCCTGCAGCCAGGAGGAGCGGACCTGGATGCGGGTCATCCCCCAGAGGGCGAACACGAGGACGGCGGCGAGGACGCCGTATACCCAGCGGCGTCCGTGTTCGTTCACCCAGCCGATCCCCCGGATCATCCGCTCCGAGACCACGCGCGCGATGGAGTCGCCGAACCGGACCTGGAGATGCGCGGCGGGAACGATGTCGAGCAGCGTCGGCAACAGCACCACGGCCGCCAGGTACGACAGGAAAATGCCGGCCGCGGTCGCATACCCGAATTCGCGCATCATGTGCATGTCGGAGAACATCATGGTCCCGAACCCGAGCGCGTTCGTGACGCTGGTCAGGAAGCAGGCCCCGGCCATGTAGAACACGACCCAGGCCACCGCCTCGCGCGTGTCGCGCCGCTGCCGCGTCTCCTCGTGATAGTGCGACAGGACGTGGATCGACTCCGAGAGCCCGACCACGAGAATCAGCGTCGGCACCATGTTGGTGAGGATGCCGATCGGGATGCCGAACAGGCGCAGGAGGGCCAGGGTCCCCGCGATCGCCGCGAAGATGGTGCCGAGGAGCAGGACCGTGCCCGTGAGATTGCGGAAGTACATCGCCAGCAGGATGAGGACCACCAGGATCGACAGGGGAAGCAGGGTGAAAAAGTCCCTGCGAATGAGGCGACCGTACTCGGCCTCGATCACCGGGATGCCGGCCAGGTGGTACTGGATGCCGGTGGCCTCGCGGGCTCCGTCGAGCGCGGCGCGGATCTCCGTCAGCGTGCGCAGTTCCGCCTCCGCGGGGTCGTCCGCCAGACTGAGGATGAGGCAAGACGTGGTTCCGTCCGCGGAACAGATCAGGCCGCGGGAGACCGGGCTGGTGGTGAGGTCCCGGTGCAGGACTTCGGCGTCGTAGAGGCCGGGAAGCCGGACCTCCCGCGACATCCGTTCCGCGTACTGCATCATCGCCGGCAGGGAAAAGACTCGCAGGACGCCGGGTACTCCCGTCAGTTGTTCGGCGAGGCGGGCGACCGCTTCACGGTCGGCGCGCTCGAAGACGTTGGGGGTCTTGTAGGCGATGAAGATGACTCGGTTGTCCTCGCCGAACCGCTTCATGAACTCCTGGTAGCGGATCGTCTCCGGCGAGTCCGATTGGAAGAGCGCCTCGAGGGAGAATTCGAAGGCGACGTCCTTGGCCAGCCAGACCGACGCGAGGATCAACAGCGCCGAGACGGCGAAGAGGAGGCGGGAGCGGCGGAGCGCCAGGCGGATCGTGTCGACGAAGAGGTCCATGCGCGGGCGCCATCCTTACTCGGCGTCGCGCCGGGCCGCTTCGAGCGCGAACGCGGGCAGGCAGACGGCGACGTATTCTGCGCCTTCGTCCGCAGGCGTGGAGTAGCGAACCCATTCCCCGGCGCGCGTGACGACCGCCTGACCGGCGCGGACGTCGAGGGCGCCCCCCGCGTGCTCGACGCGCAGCAGCCCGCGCAGGACGACCGTGTACTCGTCGAAGGCGGGGGTCTGCCCGGGTTCCACCCAGCCCCCGGGGCTGCGCATGTGGGCGATGCTGACCTGGTCATGGCCCGAGTTGACGCGCCCCACGTACTCGTCGATCCGCTTGGGCCGGGTGCCGGCGGCGGCGACCCGGGTGGGGCTGGAAATCAGCGTGGGCATCGCGGCCTCCATGGGGCGAGGGGGAAGGGGGTTGACTCTACACCGCGACGCACGGAATTGCCAATCTCCGAGTGTCTGCAAGCAGGGGCGCGGATTCGCTCCCTCCGGATCCGCCGCGGGCGGAGGCCGGGACCCGCGTCAGGGCCGATGCTTCCAGGTGACCCCCTCCTTGACGAACTCCATCGTCCCGCTGCGTCCGTCCGGTTGCCGCACGGTCACACTGGCGCGCTGCCGGTCGATGCGGATCTCGACCACCTCCAGGTTGTCGGTGGGGAACTTGCCGGGATCCGCGCTCACCTCGGAGGCGAGCATGCGGGCCGCCACCGCCTGCGGCAGTTGACTCTTCAACTGTTCCTCGGTGATCCCCATCCTGGCCAACTGCTCGCGCACTTCCGCCTTCTGGGCGTCGGTCCCGTCGACGAGGATCTTCTTCATCCGGTCGATCTCGTTCAATCTGCCCTGTTGATACTCCGACGCCATGAGGCCGAAGAGCTTCTCGAAGTCCCCGTTCGCGCGGGCCTCGCCCATCGAGGCAACCGCCTTGGACACCCCCGCATCCGCTCCGCTCATCCCCAGGTGGTAGCGGATCATCCCCTGCTTCCACCAAGCCAGGGCGCCGAGGAGCGCGAGGACCACGAGGCAGCCTTTCAGCTTTTCTTTCGTCTTGGGGTGCATCGGCCGATCTCCATCGTTGGGCGAGGGACCCGAGTCCGCCCAGGATTGTAGGCGACGAACGGCCGGAATTCCATGCCTGACCCGGGCAAATTTGTGATCTCGCCCCTTCTCTCCGCGCGGCGGGTCCCGCTATAATCCGGGCGACTTCAACCTGGGGAGGGACGATGTCGGATCCAGCGGAAGTCGCGGCCGGACGCAGTTTCGGGAAGTACCAGCTCGTCCAGGAGATCGGCCGCGGGGGCATGGGCGTGGTCTATCGGGCCTGGGACAAGACCCTGAAACGTACGGTCGCCCTCAAGATGCTGATCGCGGGGGAGACCGCCTCGGACGACGAGGAGCAGCGCCTCTACACGGAGGCGACCTCGAACGCCCGGATTTCCCACCCGAACATCCTGCCGGTCTTCGAAGTCGGGCGCCAGGACGGGCGCCTCTACTTCACGATGGAATTCCTCAAGGGGAAACCCTTCGACACCCTGATGCTGGAAAAAGGAGTCGACCTGCGCCGGGGGATCGAGATCCTGCGCGACGTCGCCCGCGCGCTCGACTACGCGCACACGAAGCAGATCCTGCACCGGGACGTGAAGCCGAGCAACATCATGCTGGCGGACGACGGCAAGGTCTACCTGATGGACTTCGGCCTCGCCCGCAACATCCGGGAAACCGGAAAACTTACCCAGACCGGGTTCGTGATGGGAACGCCGAACTACATGTCGCCGGAACAGTGCCGCGGCGAGCGGGAAACGCTGGACGGCCGTTCCGACGTCTTCGGCCTCGGGTCGGTGATGTACGAGTTCCTGACCGGGCGCCCGCCGTTCGACAACGAGTCGATGCTGGACATCCTGATGGCCGTGCTGCAACAGGAGCCGGTTCCTCCGGGGCTCATGGTGCCGGACCTGAATGAGGATCTCGAGACGATCTGCCTCAAGGCGCTGCGCAAGGATCGGGAGATGCGGTATCCACGGGCGAATGCGCTCGCGGATGACCTGGACCGCTGGCTGCGCGGTGAGCCGATCGAAGCGAGACCGGAGACCACGCTCGAACGAATGAAGAACCGGTTCCGCCGGCGGCGCGGGCTCTACCTGACGCTCGGGGGCGCCGCCATTGCGGTGGCGGTCAGCCTGAGCCTGGGGATTTCGGCGATGGGCCGGTCGAGCGAAGCCGAGAAGGAACGCGAGGCGCTGCGCCTCGCGCAGGAGCGACGCGCCCGCGCCGGAGACCATTTCAAGAAGGGCACCGCCTCGGCCGACATCGCCGAGAAGTGCCTGATGACCGGTCGCACCGGAGAGTTGGGACAGCATTGGAAGGACGCGGTGCAGGCGCTCGACGAGGCGCTGCGGGAAGATGCGGAGTTCGGGGAGGCCTGGTCGCTGCGGGGACGGGTGCGCAGCCAGATGGGTCAACGGGAGGCGGCGCTGGGGGACCTGGATGAGGCGATCCGGCGGGATCCGAAGAACGTGGCGGCGCGGTACGAGCGGGGCAAGGTGCTGCTGGCGGCGGCCATCGACATGACGGCGGGTACGTGGGGACGCGGCCAGGCCCCGCGCGGGGACGCCGTGCTCAAGCCGTTCCAGGAAATTGCGGGGCGCGCCCTGGCGGACATGGAGGCGGTGATCGAGGCGAAGTCGGATCCGCCGCCATGGATGATCCTGCATGCTCGCGGCGCCCGCGCGTTTCTCAACGGGGACCCGGTTGGCGCATTGGCCGGGCTGAATGAGGCGGTGGCGAAGAATCCGTTTCTCGACGATGCGCTGGACCTGCGTGGATTCTGTCGCCTGTCGCAGGGGGAGATCCCCGCGGCCCTGACCGACTTCGAAGCGGCGGTGAAGGTGAATCCGCTCAACGTCACTGCCCACAATCACCGCGGCGTGGCCCTGGGCTCGGCCGGGCGGCTGGAGGAGGCGGTCGAGAGCTATCGGGAGGCGTTGCGGATTCATGCCGGTTTCGTCCGCGCGCGCATCAACCTCGGGGTGGCGTTCGTCGACCTGGGGAAACCGGAATTGGCCCTGGCCGAACTCGGGCGGGCGCTCGATGCGGATCCGGAAAACCTGCAGGGCCTGGAGACGCGGGGGCGGGCCCGGCTTGCGCTCGGACAATTGCGCGAGGCCGGCGAGGACTTCACGCGGGTGCTGGAAAAGAACCCCGAATCGATTGCCGCCTGGATCGGCCGCGCGGCCGTGCGCCGGCTGCAGTCGAATCAGGAAGAGGCCCTGGCGGATGCGAGCAAGGCGTTGGCCCTCGATTCGCGCTCGATCCCCGCCTGGCTCGAGAAATCCCTGGCGGCGGAGGCCAAGGGTCAGTGGGACGTTGCGCTGGAGGGCTATGGACAGGTCCTGGAGATCGATGCCGGGAACCTCGACGCGTTGGCGAATCGGGCGGCGTTGCACTCGGCGGCGGGTCGCGGCAGCGACGCGCGGGCGGACCTGGAGGCGTTTCTGCGCAGCGCGGGTCCGGTGCACCCGCGTCGAGCCGAGGTGGAGGAGGCGCTGAACCGGCTGCGGCAATAGGCCGCGAGGTCGTGCTGCGCTTCCGGCCGGCCGAGGCGAGCGCACGCCGACCGTCGGTGGGGATGCGCCGCCGTGCGGAGCGGATCTCCCGTCGCGGGTCGCCGCGATCGGGAGCGGCAGGGCGCGCGGATGCTCAGGCCCCCGGTCCGCGGGATTCCGGGGCATCCGGGGCGGCCTTCGGCGCTCCGGCGAGGGCTTCGACCGCGAAACCGACGGCGGGAATCAGGGAAACGCGCAAGGCGCTGCGCACCTCCTCGGATATGCCGTCGGCCGCGCTTTGGCGCGGGAGGGGACTCCCGCCGCGGCGCGCGCGCCGCTTGGGCGGCTTCAGGTCCGGCGCCATTCGCCGCGCCAGGCGCCCCGACGACACCGCGATCGCAACTTCCGAGGCGTCGCACCCCACCCAGGCCCGCCCCAGCGCCTGAGCCGACGCGCAGGTCGTTCCCCCTCCGCAAAAGAAGTCCGCCACCACGCCGCCCTCCGGCGTCAGCGAACCGATCAGTCGCCGCAGCAACGCCTCGGGCTTCTGCGTCGGATACCCCAGTCGTTCCCCGTCTTCCCAGTTCAACTGTTCAATGTCCGTCCACCAGTCCTCCGCCACCTTGTCCAGCGGATACCGGTAGACCTTCCCGCTGCGCGGGTCCCTTTTCGTCTGCCATGTCCTGCCGAGCGGATCGTGCTCCACCTTCATGTGCGTGTCGGCCTTCTTGGAGACCCGCGCGTGGGGAGAGCGGTGCTGGAACACGTGCCCGGGACCCTTGGTGTACCAGAGAATCGAGTCGTGCTTGCGCGCGAACGTCCGCGTGCTTTTCCCGCCGATCGAGTAGCACCAGATGATCTCGTTCTTGAATCCCGGTTCCTCCGGTCGCGTGGCGTAGCCGAACAACCGGTCGAGTGCGACTTTCACGTAATGGGACGCCCGCCAGTCGAGATGGACGCAGAGGCTGCCGTGGGGGCGAAGGAGGCGCCGGATTTCGACCAGGCGCTCCTCCAGCCAGGCCAGGTATCCCGGCAGGCCGGCGTCCCAGACATCGGTGAACGAACGCACTTCTTCGCGGTCGTGGAAGACGAAGTCGTAGTTCCGACCGCTGAAAAAGGGCGGATCCACGTATACCAGGTCGATCGAATCCCCGGGGAGCGCCCGCATCACCGCGAGACAGTCGCCATGGACGAGGCGGTTCAGCCCCTGCGGGAAAAGAGGGGAGATCGGGTGGCGCGCGGGGGCGGCGGTCTCGAGACG
This sequence comes from uncultured Planctomycetia bacterium, assembly GCA_964632945.1. Classification (GTDB taxonomy): domain Bacteria; phylum Planctomycetota; class MHYJ01; order WSZJ01; family CAZWCX01; genus CAZWCX01. The sequence goes on from CAZWCX010000038.1 coordinate 14,462, forward strand.
GTCGAGCAGATGGAACGGTTCGGGCGGGGGGCTCATTTCTCCGCTCCCGGGGCCAACGCCTCGCGGGAAAAGGTCGCTGCAGCCGCGCCCGAACCGTCGCTTGCCGCGCGGACCTCCAGCCGTCGGCCGGCGATCGCCACCGCCGCCGGAGACAGGTCGCAGCCGAGCCACCGGCGCCCCTCGATCTCCGCAGCCTCCAGCGTCGTTCCGCTGCCGCAGAAGAAGTCCGCCACCACTCCGCCCGGGGGACAGCTGCTCGCGACGATCCGTCGCAACAGGTTGAGCGGCTTCTGCGTTGGCCACCCGAGCCGCTCCCGGGACTGCGACTGGATCGAGTTGATGTCGGTCCACCAGTCCTCGGGAACCTTCGGTTCGTCGAGGTAGTAGCGGTAGTACCGGCCGGAGCTGCGCGCGAGCTTGTCCTGGTACCGTCGGCCCTGCTCGTCCCGTCCGATGATGCCGCCGAAGCTCTTCGTGCCCGTCTCGCGCTTCACGCCGGCGGCCTTGCCGTCGAACCACCATCGGTCGGAGCGCGCGTAGAACAGCAACGTGTCGTGTTTTCGCGCCCAGCGGTTCGTCGACTTCCCCCCCACGTTGTAGCACCACGCGATCTCGTTCAGAAACCGGTCGTAGCCGAACAGGCGGTCCATTTCGACCTTCACGTAGTGCGAAGCGTGCCAGTCGAGATGCACGTAAATCGTGCCGGTTTCGCGGAGAGTCCGGCGCATCTCCGTGAGCCGGGCGGACAGCCAGCCGACGTACTCGGGGAGTCCCCCGGCCCACGCATCCGCGTAGCGGTGGGTCGCTCGCCCGTCCCGGCGCGCGATCCGCGGTCGGCCGGTCAGGAAAGGCGGATCGACGTAAATCAGGTCGAGGCAGCGGTCGGGCAGCGATTGCAGAAGCGCGAGACAGTCGCCGAGAACGAGACGGGAGGTCCCGGAAGGAAGGGCGGACGCCGGCGGCGGATTGCCGGAGGGAGAACCGTTGGAAGGCGGGATCCGGGCGCGGCTCATTTGCGAATTCTCCCGGCTGGCAGGGCCGGTGTAAAGCCAAATTCCGCGTAAGATCGCCGCCGCTGGGGGGTCCCATCGGTCGTTGGATGACCCTTCGTCCGAATTGTGGAGACAACCATGAAGCGTCTCTGGATGGCCGCCGGAGCGGGTTTGTGCGCGCTGGGATTCACGGTCCTCGCCGCCGCCGACGAAATGCAGGAGTATCGGTCGGAGAAGTACGGATTTGCCATGCGGGTCCCCGCGGATACCCGGCTCGTCGAGCGGGAGTACGGGGACGGCTGGGGGGGGCTGTACGCGGAAGTGGACGGCGTGGACCTCTTCGGCGCCGCCCGGCTCGGATCCGACGCCTCGCCGGAGGAGATCGAGCGATTCGGCGTCTCCCTCACGGGGATCTCCGCCGATCATTGGACCCGGATCGAGGAAGGCGAGGATCGGAACGGCTGGAAGTGGTATCGCATCGTCAAGGCGGAAGCGGAGGGAAGACTGATCTTCGGTGGCTACGGCACGGGGCCGAAGGGGAGCTACCTGCTCGTGCTCCGGACGACGGCCGGGGATTTCGCGGAGAACCGGGCCGACTACGACGAGTGGATCCGGAGCGTTCGTCTCTTCTGAGGCCGTGCCGGCCGGATCGGACGCAGGCGCCGGGGAGTCCGCTTTCTGCGTCCGGGCGGAAGGGGGCGGGCGGGCGACCATTCGTTGACCCGCTCGCGCCCAGGGGAGTACCATCGACGGGTTCGACGCCGTCCGGGACTCGACGCCGGGCGCGCTTCGGGCGTTCTCTCGCCAATAGGACTCCCGCCGGATGGTCGACCCAACGGCCCGATTCCAGGCCGCGCCCACGCGCCTGGGTCGGATGTTCCTGGTCAGTTCCGCCGTGGGCGTCCTGGCCGGTCTGGCCGCGCGGCTCATGGAGAGCGGTCTCCAGTTCTCGCTGCCGTATCTGGCGGGAGGGATCGCCTCTCCGGCACAGGCCGCCACCCTGCAATTCGACGCCCGACTGATCCTCTTTCCCGCGATCGGCGGGCTGATCTCGGGGTACGTGACGCACCGCTGGTGCCGACCGGATGCGCCGCACGGCACGGCGGCCCTGATCGACGCGTTCCATCACCGGGCCGGCGACCTCCCTTTGCGTGATGCGGCCATTCTCGCGGCCCTGGCGGTCGTGGTGATTGCCATGGGCGGGTCGGTGGGCAAGGAAACCCCGATCGCCGTCCTCGGCGCGGCCATCGGCTCGGTCGTGGCCGGCCGGCTCGGCCTGCCCCCCCGCGAGCGTCGGTTGTTCCTGCTCGCCGGGTGCGGCGCCGGGGTGGGCGCCATCTTCCAGTGCCCACTCGGCGGGGCGCTGTTCGCGGTCACCGTCCTCTACCACGAGCCGGACATCGAGTCGGACGCACTGATGCCCTGCATCATTGCCAGCGTCATCGGCTACTCGACCTTCATGGCGTTCGGCGGGTTCGGACATCGCCTGCTCCGGGGCGTCGATCGCCTCACCTTCGCCAGCCCGATCGAGCTTCCCGCCTACGCGCTGCTGGCGCTGCTGTGCGCCGCGACCACGGCGTTGTTCCACCTTTGCCTGCGCCTGATGCGGGGGCTGCCCTGGCGCAAGTGGATGCCCGAGTGGGTCGGACCCGGGGCAGCGGGGCTGGCGGTCGGGGTGGTGGCCTGCGCCTACCCGCAGGTCATGGATGCGGGATACGGATTCGTGCAGAACTCCCTCGACCGGGCCTTTCTCGGGTCGGATCCGGACTGGTTCGGGTGGTTCAAGCTGTTCGCGCTGATCTCGATCGCCAAGTGCGCCGCGACCTCGTTCATGATGGGCACCCACACCGCGGGCGGCCTGTTCGGCCCCGTGGTCTTCATCGGGGGAACGGTCGGCGCCGCGACCGGGGCGCTGCTGCAGGTGCTCTTTCCCGGGGCGTTTCCGGAGAACCTGCGCGAGGCCCTCATCCCCGTCGGCATGGCCGGCATGCTGTCGTCCTCGCTGCGGGTTCCGCTGGCCGCGATGGTGATGGTGATGGAGATGACGGGGAGCTACGGCCTCATCGTTCCCCTGATGCTCACCAGCGTGCTGGCGTACGTGCTGGGCCGCCGGTGGGGCGTCTATGGCGAACAGGTCGGGGGGCTCGAACATTCGCCCGCGCACGCGGGGGATCCCGTCGTCAGCCTGTTGGAAGCCTGGACGGTCGCCGACCTGATGGACCGGAACTGGCCGCACGTCACGGCGCAGACCACGCCGTTGCCCGAACTGGTTTCGCGCCTCACCTCCGGGACTCGTCCGACCTTCGCAGTGGTGAACGAACGTCAGCTCGTCGGCGTGATCTCGACCGGGGACCTCACGCGCGCCGCCGCGACGGCGGGCGCAAATCCCTTCATCCTGGTCGACGACGTCATGACTCCCTCCCCGGTGACGCTGCACGCCGAGCAGGACCTCTACTCGGCGCTGCCGGCCTTCCGGGAAGGTCACTACGAGGTCCTGCCCGTCACGGATGCGGGGGACGGCGCCTTCCTGGGCATGCTGCGCCGGAGCTCGATCCACGCGGCGGTCCGGAAGCGGCTCGAGGAGAGGCGTCAGCAGGTGCTGCGCGAGCATTCGGGGGTCCTCCTGCTCGACCAGGACGGCCAACTGGAGGCGCTGCTGTCGGACCTGCTGCCGCAGCGCAAGGGGACCGTGACGCGCATGCCCGCGCCTGCGGAGGCGATCGGCAAGTCGCTCCGGGACGCCGAATTCCGGCGTCGCTGGGGAGAGGTGATCGCCATCCAGACGGAAAAGGGCGAATACCTTTCCCCGCCGGACCCCGTGCGTCAGCTGGAGGCGACCGACGTGCTGTTGCTGGTGCCGCGCCGCCCCGCAGCGGGGGGGGACCGCCCGTGATCTTCGGCCTCGGAAAGAAACGGGTGGCGGCGCGTCCCCGGCTCGTCTGGGCGCCGGGATACACCCTCGAGTTCGGCGCCCACATCTTCCCGATCGCGAAGTACCGGATGACCGCGGAACGCCTGCGGGCGGAGGGGATCGCCCGGACGGAGGACTTCGAGGAGCCCCGTGCCGCAACCGTGGAGGAGTTGCTGACCGTCCACTCCGAAGGATACCTCCAGTGCCTCGAAGACCTGACGGAGACGCCGGAGCAGGCGATCCGGCGCTTCGAGGTGCCGTGCAGCCGCAACGTCCTCGACGCCTTCCGGTTGGCGGTGGGAGGGACGATTCTGGCGTCCCGAAGGGCGCTCGAATTCGGCGGCGCGGCGAACCTCGGCGGCGGCTTCCATCACGCCTTCGCCGACCGCGGGGAGGGATTCTGCCTGCTGAACGACATTGCCGTGGCCATTCGCGTGCTGCAGGGGGAGCGGCGCATCAGGCGCGCGGCGGTGATCGACGTCGATGTCCACCAGGGGAACGGGACCGCGCGGATCTTCGAGGGGGACGACACCGTCTTCACCTTCTCCATCCACCAGGAGAACAACTATCCGGTGAAGGAGCGCAGCCGGTTGGACATCGGCCTCCGGGATCGGACCGGGGACGAGGAATACCTGGAGCGCCTGGGCGCAGCCCTGCCGCAGATCCTCGACGGGCACGCGCCGGAACTGGTTCTGTACCAGGGCGGCGCGGACCCGTTCGAGCGGGACCAACTGGGCGGCCTCAAACTGTCGAAGCCGGCGCTGCGGCAGCGCGATGAGTTGGTGTTCATGGCCTGTCGGGAGCGGCGAATCCCCATTGCCGTCACCCTCGGGGGAGGGTACGCGGAGGACATCGAAGACGTGGTCGACATTCACGTCGCGACGATCCAGGAACTCGGCCACGCCCTTTCGAGGTAGCGGATCCATGACCGACTTTCCGGGCGCGGGCGGATTCCGACCGGGCCCTCCTCCGCCCCCCGAGGCCGAAGCGGGCCCGCTGCCCCCGGCGACGCCGCACGCGCGGAGCGCGGAGTCGCTCGCCCGGCTGCGCCGTTCGGCCCGGGCGTGCTGGATCCGCGCCGCCCTGCTCGCGATCGCCGCGGCGGCGGCGTGGCTGGCCTGGGACGCCCCCTGGCCGCTCGTGGGCCTGGCCCTGCTCGCCTCCGCGGCGCTGGCCGCCGCCGGATTTGCGCCGCGGATCGAGTCCACGCTCCGGTGCCTGGTCCATGAAAACGGACTCGCCATGGAATTGGGCGGACAGATCCAGCGCCGCCTCTTCTGGCGGGATGTCGTCAACGTCATCGAAGACTCCGACAGCGGCCGACTGGAAGTCTACAGCCACGACGACCGGCTCTCGGTTCCCGTCCGGGACCTTCAGGCGGGGGAGGAACTCCGCGCGCGGGTGCTGACCGAGTGGGACAATCTGTGGGGATACAAGACCTCGACGTTCCGGGACCTCGCCTACTACTACCCGCCGTCGGTCCTGGCCCAGTACGCGGAAGACGTCCGCATCGCGCGGGCGTTGGTCGGCGCGGGCGCCGGGGTCGGGGTCGCGGCCGCGGTGACCGCGGGGCTGCAGGCCGCCGGAGTCCTGTCGTGGGGCGTCTGGTCGTGGGGGCTTTCCGGCCTGTTTGCCGCCGCCTCGGGCCTCGCCCTCGCCGGGGGCGTGGGGGACCTCGCGCGGTCCCGGCAGCGCCTGGAGCGGGCGCAACAGGTCGGCGGAATCCAGTTGGGGGAGACCTCCCTCAAGATCATCTCCCCGTCGGGGTCCCTTCGCGAAATCCCTTATTCCGACCTTGAGGAGCTCGTGGCTGCCGCCGGAAGCCCGATCGACGTGCGGGTTCGCGGGGAGGGACCGTTCCGGATCGAGCGGGAGGTCGCCTACTTCGAAAAATTCCGGCTCTGGCTGATCGACTTGGTCCGGGAAGCCGGGGTCCCCGTCCGGGAATAGTGGGCCGGTCGGTCGAAAGTCTCGGGTCGCGGCGAGCGCGCACGGTCCGCACCATCCAGATCCGCCGGGAGGGGAGCGGCAGGCGTCCCACCCGGCCGGAGCCGCAGGAGAACACTCGACGATGGCCTTCGATCCGATGCTGGGCTTCGCGGTCCTCGGTTTCGTCATTTTCCTCCTCTGCGCGATCGGGGGGACGATCGGCTGGCACGCGATTCGTCGTGCGGATGAGGCCTTGCGGGGCGTGTTCGGGGGTCCCGGCGTTCGTCTGCGCTGGGGGCTGGGCGGCCGGGAGGTGGAGTTCTCGTATCGGGGGGCGCAGGCTCGCTGGTTGGAGGCCGCTGCGGGGGTCTCGGGTCACCTCGGGCCGGAACCTACCTTCGCCCTCGGAGACCTGGGCATGTCGATGATCGAGGTTCAATTGCCGGCCGGCGCTCCCGGACGAGTGGTTGTGACGCGCGACATCTTCCTCCCCGAGTTCCAGAAGCGCAACCTCGCGGATGTGAAACTCGGCGATTCCGAATTCGACGATCTCTTTCTGGTGGAAGAGGAACGCCCCGGGCTGGCGGCCCGGCTGGTGAACCGGGAAGTTCGGGAGTCCCTGCTCCGGCTGCGCAAGGAGACCATGCGCGACGCGACGACGCCGACCGGATGCGCGGCTCTGACCATCGGCGGCCGGAGCATCATTCTGAAGATCCAGGCGGCGAGATCGACGACGACGATCGCCCGGATGAGGGAGGTCGTGATCGCGGTGGCCGACGCGCTGGCGTCCGCGAACGGGGGGGAAGGTTGGCTGGAGGCGGCGGAGTTTCCGTCCCGCCCTCCGGCGGGAGGGAACCCGCCGGCCGCGGTGCTGGGATCCGGGGCGATCTGCCTGATCTGCGGCGGTCGGTTGGACGAGGCGGAGCGGGTCGAGTGTCGCGCCTGCCGGACGCCGCATCACCGCGAGTGCTTCGAGTACCTGGGCCACTGCGCGGTGTACGCCTGCCGCTGCGCGAAGACCGCGCGGTGACCTTCGCCGATCCGGCCGGGCCTGCCGGGAGAGCGGCCGGCCCCGTACCCCTTCCCGGCGGATTCGGCGATGGGCGCGAGGCGGGAGGGACGCGGGCGGGAGCCGTGCGGCCGCTTCGCCGGCGCCCCGCGCGGTCGCCCCGCCGGCGTGCCTGCCTGCGCAGGCCCGGTGACCGGCGCGCTAGCGCGTGACGTTCGCTTCCAGCGCGCCGGAACGATCGAATGGACCCGGGTCGTATTCGATCCGGACGCGGGAGACCCGTTTCAGGGGGGCTTCCTTCGGCGCGACCCGCGCCGACAGCCCGCCGCCTCACCCGTACGCAAGCGGACCGCGGTGGAGTTCTCGCCCCTCCTCGTCGAGCAGAACGAAGGCGGCGTTGACGAGCGTTCCGTCCCGGGAGACGGTAAGTCCCTGGTGTCCGTCTCCCATGACCCCGAGGCCGACGGCCAACTTGCCGCCCTTGCCCGGGTTGGCTCTGGCCTTGACGTGGATGCGCGGGTCGATCTCCAGCGCGGTCTCCTTTCCGGGCTCGATCACGACCGTGCGTCCGCCCTGTCCGGACACCGAGAGGATCCACGACGACCCGTCGCGCTCGGCCTCGAGGGAATAGTGGGCCACACGGTAGCGACCGGCCGGCACGGATCGGCTGCCGCCGTCCGCTTGCCCCCGCCAGTGGAGGCGGAAGGAGGGACCGGTCGGACTCTTGCCTTCGGGGACCAGCAGGACGGAGCCGCGCGGGAATGGGGCAGGCACCCGTCCGGCGGCGGTCGCCGCCGGCGACGGGTCGGACTCGACCCGTTCGGCGGGGACGGCCTCCGCGGAGGTGAGCCAGGCCTTCAGGGCCGCACGTTCCGGCGACGAACCGTCGCCCGGCGTGCCGCTTCAGGCGGTCGTGCGCAACAGTTCGATCCAGACGCGGTCGCGCTCGATGGCGGAGTCGGGAACGAAGTGGCAGGAGGAGCAGCGTTCGGTCCAGAGCCGTTCACCGGCGCGGAGGATCGCCTTCGCCTCGGGTTGCGGCGCCGGGGGATCGGCGGCCGCCGGGACGGCGAGGAGGGCGGCGACGATCCACGCGGAAGAGGGGCGGGTGCGTTGGCGCATGTCGGGAGGCCTCCCCAGCGGTCGGAGCGGGATCGAATCAAGGGGCGCCCGCGATTGTCGCGGGTGCGGCCGGATCATGCAAGTCTCCGTTGCGACCGCCCCGGCCGTGCCGGTCCCGGAGGGCCACGTAGAGCGTCGGCAGGACGAACAGCGTCAGGAGGGTCGAGGAGACCAGTCCGCCGATGACCACGGTGGCGAGGGGGCGCTGGACTTCCGCCCCCACGTGGGTGTTGAGGGCCATCGGCACGAACCCGAGGCTGGCCACCAGGGTGGTCATGAGGACCGGCCGGAGCCGCTGTTCGGCGGCCTGCAGCACCGCGGCCCGGACCGGCAGGCCTTCCTCGAGACGTTGCCGGATCGTGGACACCATCACCATGTCGGCGAGGACGGACACGCCCGAGAGCGCGATGAACCCCACTCCGGCCGGCACGCTGAAGGGCATGTCGCGCGCCCACAGGGCGAGCACGCCGCCGACCATGGCGAACGGGACGCCGGTGAAGACCCGGACCGAATCGGCAAGGTTCCCGTACGTCGAGTACAGGAGGATCCCGATCAGCAGGAGGGCGAACGGGACGAGGATGGCCAGCCGCTGGCTGGCGCGTTCGAGGTTCTCGAACTGACCGCCGTACGAGAGGTGGCAGCCGGCGGCCTTCAACTCCGCGCCAAGCTCGGATTCGAGCCGTTCGCGCGCGTCGGCCACGAATCCGCCCAGGTCCCGGCCCTGGACGTTGGTGGTCACGAGGGCGCGGCGCTTTCCCCATTCCCGCTGGATCACGAGCGGTCCGCTGACCCGGACGACGCGCGCCACGCGCGACAGGGGCAGACGCTGGCCATCGGGCGCGAGCACGAGCAGGGTCTCGAACAGGCCGGGATTTTCGACGTAGCGAGCGGGCAGGCGGACCGAGAGGGGGAAGCGCATCTGTCCCACGCGGACCTCGCCGACCTCCTTGCCGCCGGCGGCCTCGACCACGTCGAGGACGTCCATGGCGCGCAGGCCGAAGCGCGAGAGAGCCTCGGAGTCCAGGCGGACCTGCAGGACCGGTTGCCCGACCAGGGGTTCGGCGAAGGGCCGGGCGGCTCCGGGGACCGTGCGCAGGACGGCCTCCACCTTGGCGGCCTTTTCGCGCAGCACCTCGAAGTCGTCCCCGAAGATCTTCACCCCCACATCGGTCCGGACGCCGGCGATCATCTCGTTGAAGCGCATCTCGATCGGCTGGGTGAAGCTGTAGTTCATCCCCGGGAGGGGCGCCAGCACCGCATCCATCCGCCGCTGGAGGTCCTCCTTGGTGCGCGCCTTCGTCCAGCGATCGCGCGGCGTGAGCATCACGAACACATCGCTCGTCTCGATCCCCATCGGATCGGTCGCGACTTCCGGCGTCCCGGTGCGGGTCCAGATCTCGCGGATTTCGTCCGGGAACCTCTGGAGCAGGATTCGTTCCAGTTGGGTGGAGAAGCGTGCCGATTCGTCGATCGACACCCCCGGCAGGCGCGTGGTGTTGATGACGATGGAGCCCTCGTCCAGCCGGGGGACGAAAATCGACCCGAGCCGGAAGGCCAGGGCGCCCGCGCCGAGGACGAGGGCGACGGCGAGGCCCAGCACGAGGGAACGGCGGTCCACGGCCCAGGCCACCGCGGGTCGATAGAGATCCTTCAACCGGCGCACCAGCGGGGGTTCGGACGACCCGTGACCCGCCTTGCGCGACAGGAAGAGGCTCGCCAGCACCGGCATGAGCGTGAGGGACAGGATCAGTGAACCGATGAGCGCGAACATGACGGTGAGGGCCATCGGTCGGAAGAGCTTCCCCTCCACGCCGGAGAGCGCCAGGACGGGAAGATAGACGATGAGCAGGATCAGTTCGCCGTAGAGCGTGGGTGCGCGGACCTCCTTGGCGGCTTCCGCGACGATTTCAACCGGATCGCGCCCGGTGGTGTCCTCCTCGAGGCGGCGGACGGCGTTTTCCACCATGATCACGGAACTGTCGACGATCAATCCGAAGTCGATCGCCCCCAGGCTCATCAGGGTGCCGGCGATCGCGGCGGGAAGCATCAGGTCGAAGGCGAACAGCATGGAGAGCGGGATCGCGGAGGCGACGATGAAGGCGGCGCGGAGGTGGCCGAGAAAAAGGAACAGGATGGCGATGACGAGCACGGCCCCTTCCACCAGGTTCTGGCGCACCGTGCGGAGGACGAGGTCGACGAGTTCGGTGCGGTCGTAGACTTCGCGGACCTCGGTTCCCGGCGGGAGGGTGCGACGGATTTCCGCCATTTGTCGCTTCATGCGTTCGGCGATCACGCGGCTGTTCTCGCCCATCAGCATGAATCCGAGGCCCAGGACCGTCTCCCCGCGCCCGCCCGCGGTGACCACGCCGCGTCGGATCGCGTGGCCCTCCAGCACCTCGGCGACGTCGCGGACCCGAATCGGCCGCCCGTCCAGCGAGCGCAGGGTGATGCCCCCGATTTCGCGCGTAGTGGAGACTGCGCCCACGCCGTGAACGAGGACGCTCTCCCCGGCGGCGTCCACCGTACCGCCTCCGACGTTCACATTCGATCGCTCGAGCGCCTCGAGCAGATCCTGCATGGGAATCCCGTACTTCGCCAGGCGGACCGGGTCGACCGCGATCTGGAACTCGCGTTCATAGCCGCCCCAGGAGTTGACCTCCGCGACGCCGGGGACCGCGAGCATGCGCGGCTTGATGACCCAGTCGTGGAGGGTGCGCGCCTCGGTCCCGTCGCCGGAGCGGGTGCGGACCAGATAGTGATAGATTTCGCCGAGGCCGGTGGCGACGGGTCCCAGGGTCGGACGGGAGATCCCCTCCGGGAGTTCGACCGACATCATGCGCTCGAGGACTTGGGCGCGGGCGAAGTAGAGGTCGGTCCCCTCGCGGAAGACGACGGTAACCTGGGAAAGACCGAACTTGGAGATCGAGCGCAGCAACTGGAGCCGGGGCATGCCGCCGAGCGCCTGTTCCACCTTGGCGGTAATCTGCTGCTCGATCTCCTCCGGACCCAGGGCGGGAGCGACGGTGTTGACCTGGACCATCACGTCGGTGACGTCGGGGAACGCGTCGAGCGGGAGCCGGGACAGCGCGATCAGTCCGGTGGGAACGAGCAGCAGCGCCAGGAGGAGGATGAGCCTGCGCCGGCGCAGCGAGAAGTCGATGATCGCGTCGAGCATGGCGGGATCCAGGGTCCGGGAGGGAGGAGGAATCGCGGGCCGGACGCCGCCCCCCCGCGCGCCGGCGTCCCGCTGGAAAGACCGAGGACCCGCCTCAGTCGACCTGCGGGCATCAGCCCGCGCCGATCTGTCCGCGCAGGATTTCGGTCTTGAGCAGGAAACTCCCGGTGGTCGCCACGCGGTCCCCCTCGGTCAAGCCGCCGCGGACTTCGAATCCGGACTCGTAGATGGTGCCGAGTTCCACCCGGCGGGCCTGGTAGACGTTGGGGATGGGGGAGACGAAGACGAGGTTGCAGTCCCCGTCGTTTTGGACCGCGGCCTTCGGGACGAGGATCTTGGGCTCGGCCGACTTTACGTGGACTTCCGCGGATCCGAACATGTGGGCGCGAAGCAGGCCGCCGGTGTTCTTGATCTCGGCGAACACGGGGACGGTGCGCGTGCGGTCGTCGACCTCGCCGCCGATGGCCACGACCCGGCCCGGGAACCGGGCCTCCGGAAGGCCCTCGACCCGGAAGAAGACCCGCTGCCCGGGTTCGATGCGCGTGTACTCCCCCTCATAGACGTCGATCACGACCCACATGCGCGCGTTGTCGGCGAGGGTGAAGACGGGGGAGCCGGGTTCCGCGGTCTCGCCGATGACGGCGGCGGCGGCCAGGATCTGCCCCGCGAACGGGGCGGGGATCTCCAGGGTCGGAGAGGCGTCCTGGGCCTGGGCGATCGCCTCGATCTGCGCGGGGGAGAGGCCGATCCAGGAGAGTTTCTGCTCCGCCTGTCGGGCGGCCAACTGGGCCTGCTCGAGGGCGGTCTTGGCATCGAGGTATTCGCGTTCGCTGGTCGCCTTGCGTTCGAGCAGTCCCGCTTCGGAGTCGAACAGCTGGCGGCGATAGGCGAGCGCGCCGCGGGCCTGGAGGAAGTCGGCTTTCAGCTGGCCGAAGCCGGGAGAGTCGAGGGTGGCGAGGGGGGCGCCGGCCTCGACGGACTCCCCGAGCCGAACCTTCACTTCGCGGATGACGCCGGGGAGGCGCGGGGAGACGCGCGCGTAGCGTTCGGGCGGAAAGCGGGTCTCCGCATTGGCGCGCAGGACTTCCGCCACGGAATCGGCCTTGACCGTGTGCAGGTCCTCGGGCGGAACCAGGCGGGCGCCGTCGCCGCCGAGGGTGATCCGGACCAGCGTATTCGGGCACTCGCCCTCCCGGGGTTCCCGCTCGCGGACGAGCGCGGTCCCCCCGCGGGCCTGTTGGGGATCGCACTTATCGCAGGTCGCCGCCGGCACCCCGTGGGCGGCGCAAAGGGGTCCGCCGTTCCCGTCGCGCCCGCCCGGGAGCCGGAAGTCGAGCGCGGCGGCCGCGAAGAGCAGGGCGAGGCCCGCGAACACGGCGATGGTCCCACGCGCGTTGCGCATCCCGCCTCCCGTCAGTTCCCGGCGCAATCGGCGCAGAGATCGGTGTCGCGATTGTCCCCGGGTTCATAGCCGCAGACCTTGCACCAGTCCCAGCCTTCCCACGCCTCCCCCTTGCGGACGGAGTAGCGCCACACCTCGAGGTACTGCGCCTTGGGGAACGTCCAGCCCAGGATCCTGATCGCCTGGCCGCGGAGTTTGTCGTTGGTGATCAGCGCGTGGCCGCGCTGGTTGTCGACGATCGTCCACAGCGTCCCGTCGGCGCGTTGCACGCCCTGGGCGTGGCGGGCGTAGAGCGTACACTGCGAGTTGGCGCCTCCGTCCTGCTGCTCGAGCGCGCACCCGATGCAGACGAGGGTCCCCTCGATCTCCACGCGATCCTTGAGTTCGCGCAGACGGGGGGACGGGTCGGAGTGGACGGCAACGCCGGCCAGGGCGGCCAGGATCGCCAGGCCGAGGACGGCTGCACCGAATCGGATGGTCATGACGTCATCTCCGCAGGGGTTTCACCGGGTCAGGGCGACGGCCCCGATCCGTCGGCGGGTCGGGCCGGCCTCGCGATATCGCGTGCAGCGGGCAACCCGCTCCGAAACTTCGGTGAGCACCGATTGAGCGTCCCGAAGGAGGCGCTCCACACCGCGGGAGCGGATCCGGTAGTACATGAAGCGGCCGGCGGACTCGCGTTCCACCAGCCCGCAGCACCAGAGACACTGGAGGTGCATGGAGACGTTCGGCTGGGTGAGGCCGACGGCGGCCACGACCTGGGAGACGTTGCGGGGTCCTTCCCGCAGCGCTTCCAGGATGGCCAGGCGCGAGGGATCGGCCAGGCCGCGGAACAGTTTCGCCTTCACGGCGAGGTCGGCGGGGGACCGGGGCATGGGCACTCCGAGGCTTCAAAAAAAACCGTCAAGTTGGTTGAATCGGGATCCGATCATAATATCAGTGCTCGCTGATGTCAACATCGTGGGGAAGCAAAAAATTCGTGGGGATTCGCGGAAAATCGGGCTTGCATCGCGACTTCGAATCCATATAATGGCCCTCGATGCTCATTGAGCGTCCGAGTGTGCCGGTCGCGGGCAACGAAGACACGATGTCCGCGCGAGCCCCGAGGGGCCGCCGGCAGTGGGCCGTCCCTACACGGCCCGGGCCTCGGAGAAGCCTGGTGCGGAACGTACACCGCGCGAGGGCAACCGAGGGGTGCCATTCGGAAGGAGGTGATCCAGCATGTCTAGTTCGGAACGTAGGTGGCTGTCCACTTAAGAGTCACCGGCTGGATGCGCCTCAGCGCTCCCCGGTGGGTGGCAGCTGCAGACGCTGAACTCGGTCGTACCGCGAGGCCCGGACCGCTTGTGGCGGACCCCGGGCCTCGCACACTTTCGGCCCGAATACACCGCCCGGCCCGGATTCACCCGGACCGGCCCCGGAACGGGAGGGGGAATCCATGGCCAAGAGAAGTCGAATCGGGCAGGCTCGATGGATTCTGGCGGCGTGTCTGGTCTCCGGCGCACTCGCCCATGCCGCGGACACCGAATTGCAGATCGAAACCCGGGCGCCGACTCCCGAAGAGGCGCAGATGTTCTGTTTGGAGCGCCTGGTCGGACGGGTCAATGGCCTCTTCGTCGTCGGCGCCCGCGAGGGGGGACCGGCCGCCGCGGCCGGGTTGATCCCCGGCGACGTCATCCTCGAGGCGGGTGGCTCCCCGCTCCATTCCCGCGACGATCTCGAAGACGCCTGGCGCGTGGCTCGTCCCGGTACCCGGATCCCGCTTCGGGTCAAGCGCCTGGAGACGTTCCAGGTCCTCCGACTGGCCCTCGAGGGGCCCGCCGCGAACCCGGCCCCCGCCGGCGGCGGAATCGCGTGGCAGCACGCCGGGCCAGGCGCCCTCTCCCGCGCCCTCGCCGAGGCCGGAAGGGCGGGTCGGCGGGTTCTCGTCGGGCTTTCCGGCGCGGAGACCTGATGACCCTCTACGCGATTCGAGAGCCGTGAGCTCTCGCGAGCCCTGCGCGATCCGGAAGTCGTTGCGGCATCCCGGAGATTCGTGCGCATCATCATCCGGCGCCCCCATGCCTACGCGATCCGCGACGAGAAGGGGGAGGGGCCCATCCCCGGATTGCTGGTGCTCGATGCGGACGGGCGCCCGGTCGGCGGCATCGAATTGCTGCCCGCCCCGACCACGGACGAGATCGCGCGCCGCCTGCGGGAGTGGGGCGATCCGGGAAACCCGGTCTCCCCGGCGGAAGGTCGCTGACGGCCGGAGAGCCATCCGGGGCGTGACGCCCGCTCTCGCGGGAGTCCCGAAGTGACGTGGCGGGGTTCCCCCCGAATCGAATGCGGAGCGCCGCCGCCGGTCCCCGCGCGGAGGGAGTCGCCGGACCGTCAGGCCTTCAGGAACACGTCCGGGCCGTCCACCTTGACTTCGAAGCAGGCGATCCGGGCGCGCGGATTGATCTTGCAGTCGCCGTTCGTCACGTCATACGTCCACATGTGCCACGGGCAGGTGATGATGTTCCCCTGCAGCGTTCCTTCCGCGAGCGGGCCGCCTTGGTGCGGGCAGGTGTTCGTCGTGGCGTAGAACGTCCCGCCGACATTGTAAAGCGCGATTTCCTTGTCCTGCAGGATAACCAGTTTCGCCGTGCCCGGCGCGACCTCATCGGCGCGGGCGACGCGGGTGAATCCTTCCATGATGCCTCCTGGGATGGGGGACCCTTCCCAAGGTGCAGTACCGGGGTGGGATTGTCAATGAAACGGAAACGCCCCGGCGCGCCGGCCGGGGCGTGAACCCATCCACGGAGGCGCCGTCCCGCGGCGCCGATTGTGCTACCCTCAGCCGACACGGCGGGCGGCCGCCTCGATCTGCGGGCGGACGTCCTCCACCCGGCGGAGCGGCTGCGCCAACCCCACCCGATGGAAGCCGATCCGCAGCGAGATCTCATTCTGCTGGACCGCGGGGCGACGGCGTCCGGACCAGGGCCGGTGCGACCCGGAGTCCCGGCTGAGCCGGGCCTGCAGGGAAGCGATCTCGATCCGATGCCGCTCCCGCATCCCCCGCGCCGCGTCATCGAAGGCGACTTGCACGCTGCGCCGGGTCAATTCGTTGCGGGCGTCGAGGACGAAGCGGAGTTCTTCCAGGAACGCCTCCGGTGCGAAGAACCCCTGCATCTCGTGCAGGACCCATCCGTTCGAGGTGCAGAACAGCAGCCCGACGTTATTGGCCCCGGTTCCCTGCGCGAAGTTGTCGGACCAGCGCCACAGCTGCCGATCCGGGATGATCGAGAACGAGGACGGGGGAAGATCCGGTCGGGTATTCGTCCAGGCGCACACGAACTCACGATTGAGCAAGTCCACCACCCGGTCGTCAGAGAACGTCACGGCTCTCTGGTACTGGCCGGCCGCTCAGCATCCCTCGTCGCGGAGATTGCCCACCACCTGCATGACGAAGAGCATCTTGTTTTGGGCCACGGCCGTTCGCTGGGCCGCCTCGACGTTCTCGTGCCAGCGGATTCGGCGGTTGTAATCGGCCCAGGGGCGCGGCGGGCCCCAGGAGGGGACCGGTTCCGCGGCGTCCCCGGACGCGGTCTTGCGGGCGGCGGCGGCGCGTTCTTTGGCGCCGCAGCAGACTTCGTCGGCCCCGACCGGCCCCGCCGTGATGGCCAGGCAGACCGCGGCGGAGAGGATGCTTCCGAATCGCATGAACGTATCCTCCAGCGATACAATGAGTTGAGAAGGTTTCCGGCGCGCGGCGGTTGCCCGCCCCCGTTGGACGCCGCCGGGGAGGGGCGAGTTCCGTTTTTCGGGCTGGGGTCCTCGGAATCCCTACCGTCCGACCGGAGGATTATTCCGGGCGTGGGGGGTTGGGGCGGGCCGGGACGCCAGGATCAACCAGGGGAGCGCGCTGCAGGCGGCGAATTGCGCCATGAGCAGGAAGAAGTTGACGGAGTGGACCAGGGAGTGGCGCATCGGGATCATCGGTCGGGCCGCCGCCGTGAAGAACCAGAGGACCGGCAGGACCGCTTCCGCGGCGAGGATGGCGAGGAGGATGCGCGGAAACCGCGCCCGCCAGACGATTCCCCACAGGAGGACGAGGAGCGCGAGGGAGATCGGGATTTCGGTGGTGCGCGCCATGCGATCGAGCCATCCCATGAGGTGTCCCGGGGGCAGGATGCCCAGGAGCCGAACCCCGCTTTCGAGGGTTCGATGCACCCAGGGGGACGGATTGACGATCGCCACGCCGAGGAAAGCCAGGCCCCAGCCGATCAGGAAGAGTGCGAAGGATGACAGGGGCTTGCGTCGGATCAGCCCGGGGACGAGTCCGAGGATGCCGCCCCATGCCGATGCGGCGGCCAGCCCGGGAAGCTCCCACGGAAACGGAATGTTGTTCCCGCCGGGGGCCATGCTCATTTCGAGCCGTGGCAGCGTATAGAAGACGAGGGCGACCAGACCGGCGGCGAGACCGACCACGCCCGGTTGCTCGAACGTCGGCAGGCGTGCGGCAGGCCCCAGCAAAGGGGGGGCGTCGGCGGCCGGGGGAAGGGGCCTGGGACTCGAGGATGTCATGGAGGGAGGCCTGTCACGAGGGGGTGCGACGCATCGACGGCGTCCCGGCATGCTATCCGCCCGGTGCCGGTCGAGGTAGGAGAAAACGTCGCGGCGCGCGTCCCGGGGCCGGGGCGTGCGCCGCTCGTGTCGGACCCGTCGACGAGTCCGGATGGTTCAGGAAGCCGCGTTGGCGGCTGCGTGAAGAAACCGCCCGCGGGCTCCTGGCTGCGTCCGCAGCCGGGGCCGCAGGGCGACCGGCGTGCGACACACGGTGTCGCATGCTGGGCGAGGCAGTCCCGCTCCGGACCGCCTTCATGGCCGGCTGGAGACGGATGGTTCGCGAACCGCGAAACGGTTCGCGGAGAATCCGGGCTACCGAGCCTTGGGTTCTTTGTCCTTGTCGTCCACCGCGGCGGTTTCGCCGGTCTTACGCTCCAGCTTGCGGTCGAAGTACTGGTCCTGCCCGGTCCACGTCTTGAGGTCGCGGGTGGCATGACCGATCGTGGAAATGTAGGGCGTCAGGCGCTCGTACTTGACCGGCGGATGCATGCCGCCGCAGGTGCTGTAGTAGGTTGTGACCATGGTTTGGAACGGGGCTTCGGTATCGAGGCCGAGTTCCATGACGCGCAGGGTGGTGAAGTAGAGGAGGCGGGACAGTTCATCCTCGATGCGGCCGCCGACGCGTTCGGTCCGCTCGCCGATTTCCGACATGAGGCGCGGCGGGGCCGCGCCGTCCTTGAGGGCCTGGACGGCGAGTTCGCCGCGCTTCTCGACCGTCACGTAGCGTTCCTTCTTGAGGGCCGCATCGACGGCCGCCTGGACGACCTTGCGCTGCTTGTCCTCCGCCAGGGCGGCGACCTTGCCGAGCGCGAGGAGACTGTCGGCGCGGACCTCGTCGTCGCCGTCGCGCAACCCGCGGACGAGGGCGTCGAGGACGGTCACGTCGTCGTAGTTGTGAAGGTTCACCGCCGCGCGGGCCCGCACCGAAGGGGCCTCGTCCTGCCTGAGGGCCTTCACCAGGGCGGCGCGCGCCTCCGGCGAGTCGAACTCGGCCAGCGATCGGACCGCTTCGCCGCGGATGAACTCCTCGCCGTCGCCGAGCATGGCGATCAGTCGCTTGATCCCCGCCGGGTCCCGGAGGAAGCCGAGCGTCGAGGCCGCGTTCATGCGGATGATGTTGTTCTCGCTGGAGGCGTTGCGGATGGCCGTGGCGAACACCTCCTTGTCGTTGGGGAAGACGCAGAGGGCGATGGTGGCGTAGGCCGCGGCATCGTCGTTGCCGGAAAGGGCGAGTTGCAGGAGCATTTTTTTGGCGCGGGGCTTGTCGAAACTCGTCGCCGCGACCGCCGCGGCGACCCGCACCCACTCGTCCCCGTCCTTGAGGAACCGCTCCAACTCCTGCCGCGCGAGCGCGCTGTCGATCCAGCCGAGGCAGAGCGCCGCGGCGTTGCGCACGGAATCGCGCTTGTGGTTGTGCAGACCGGCCAGGGCCTGGACCGACTGATTGGAGGAGATGAACCCGAGGGCGAGGATCGCCGCATCCAGGACCAGCGGGTCCTTGTCCTTCAGGAAGCCGACGAGCATCGGGACTTCCTTCTCGGCCCCGCACAACCCGAGCGCCAGGACGCACGCGGCCCGCAGGAACTTGTCCGCCGAGGTCTCGCGCGCGAGTTTGGCCAGCGTCGGCACCGCCTTCATCGAGCCGATGTTGCCGAGCGCGAAGGCCGCACAGCGGCGGGGGAACGACCCGTCGTTGCTGTCCACGATCTCGAGGAGCACCGGGACCGCCTTCTCGTCGCGCAGTTTCCCGAGCGCCAACGCACAGAAGCCCCGCACCCCCTGGTACTCTTCGGACTTGTTCCCCTTGCGCGCGACGAGCACGTCGATCAGCGCCTGGACGGTCGTGGGGTCCTTGATCTTCCCGAGCGCCAGCGCGATGTTCCAGCGCACCTGCGGGCGCGCCTCCTCCAGGGCCGGAATCAGGTGGGGGACCGCCTCCTTGCCGATGGCGATCAGGTTCTCCCGCGCCTTGGCCCGTCGGATCGCGTCTTCGACCTTCAATTCCTTGATCCAGTGGGCGCACTCCTTCTGCAGATCGGGAGCGGCCATGGCCGGCAGGCCGGTCAGCAGGGCGAGGGCGACCGAGAGCACGAAGACGCGGAGGATGGACGGCATGGCGACATTCTCCGGTTGGGGTGGGAGGAAGGAACACCCAGAGCGTACGGATCAGCGCGGGGGGGTGTCAATGCAAACCCCGGGCCCCGGCTAAAAAAGATGCGTCATGTTCAACCCCTTTCCGGAAGGGAAGTTGCTGATCCTTGTCTACGGCTGCGCAGGCACGGATTTGTCAAATCGACGGGTCCGTGTCAAGGCCCCTTACAGGCCACGCCGTCCGGCCGGATCGGACCTTGACCCGCCCGGCGGGGGGTGCTAAGGTACGGATTGGAGGATGTTGGTCCATCCGGGGAGAGCGCCATGCTGCAAACGAATTGGGAATCCCTGGAACGGGTTGAAGTCTATCCGGGGATCCACCGCCGGATGTTCCAGGGGGACAACATCCAGGTCGTGCAGTACACGTATGAGCCGGGCTCGATCTTCCCGGTACATCACCACCAGGCGGAACAGGTCACGGTCGTCGAGCAGGGGGAAATCGAATTCACGGTGGACGGGGTGCCCGCCGTGCTCCGTCCCGGGGATCTGTGTCGCATCGCCCCGGACATCCCTCACGGGGCGGCCAACCGCGGCGCCGTGACCGTGGTGACGATCAACCTGTTCTGGCCGGTGAAGAAGGAGTTCCCCCGTGGGTGAGCGAAACAACGGGCGAGAAGCCCGAGGCCGGACCGCGAACGGCGGTTCGAATCCCGCCTCGACGTCCAAGCGGCGCCGGGCGGCGCGCCCGCTGGTCCCGGGACCGCGGTCGCTTTCTCAGCGCCACATCTTCTATCGGGACCTGAAGCGACGGTATCCCGTCATCTCGCGCGCGGATGGGGTCTACCTGTACGACCATGACGGCCGGAAGATTCTGGACGGCGCGGCGGGGGCGGCGGTCGTGTGCCTGGGGCACAACCACCCGCGGGTGGTCGCGGCGCTGGAGGACCAGGCCCGCAAGGTCGCCTTTGCCCACACCGGTTCGTTCACCAGCGAGCCGGCGATCCAGCTATCCAACGAGTTGTGCGCCTGGGCGCCCGACTCCCTGCAGCGCGTCTACTTCTCCTCGGGCGGATCCGAGTCGGTGGAGGCGGCGCTGAAACTGGCCCGGGCGTACCACCTCGAGAAAGGGAACGACGAGCGTTACCGCGTCATCTCCCGCTTCATCTCGTATCACGGCGCGACGCTGGGCGCGTTGTCGATGACGGGACACCACATGCGGCGTCGCAAGTATCTGCCGTTGCTGTCCTCGTTTCCGCGCGTCAGCCCCTCGTACTGTTACCGCTGCCCCTTCGACCTGACGCCGGATCGGTGCGACCTGGAGTGCGCCTGGGATCTGGAGCGCGAACTGGTGCGGGAGGGGCCGGAGACGATCAGCGCGTTCATCATGGAGCCGATCATCGGCGCATCCGCGCCCGGGGTGGGGGCACCGCAGAACTACTACCGGATCATCCGCGAGATTTGCGACAAGTACGACATTCTGCTGATCGCCGACGAGGTGATGACGGGCGTGGGCAGGACCGGGCGGTTCTTCGCGATGCAGCACTTCGGGATCGACCCGGACATCAGCGTCATCTCGAAGGGTCTTGCGAGCGGATATTCCCCGTTCGGCGCCGTACTCGTCACGGAGAAGATCTACCGGACGCTGCGCAATTCCCCGGCGCACTCGTTCATCCACGGCCACACGTATGCCGGCAATCCGCTGTCGTGCGCCGTCGGTCTCGAGGTGCTGCGGGTGATCCGCGAGGACAACCTGATCGAGAAGAACGAGCGCGACGGGGCTTACCTGATGGAGCGGTTGCAAGTCCTGCGTGAGCGCCCCTCGGTGGGGGACATTCGCGGGCGCGGCATGTTGTGCGGGGTGGAATTCGTGGCCGAGCGGGCGACCAAGAAGCCGTTCCCGGCCGAGGCGCGGTTCAACAAGCGGGTCTTCGAGGCGGCCCTGAATCGGGGCGTCTACCTCTACCCCGGCAGCGGCTCGGTCGACGGAGTCGGGGGCGACCACATGTTGATCTCGCCTCCTTACACGATCAGCCGGGAGGAGATCGACTTCCTGGTCGATACGCTGGCCGAGTCGATTGAAACCGCGGAGCGGGCGGTGATCCGCAAGGGGTGGATGTAGTCGGCCCGGCGCGGGCGACACACGCGCGCGATCCGGACGGAGGTCCGGTTCACCTTTCGAAGTCCCATGCTGCCGGAGTTTCACCGCGGCCGCCTCCCGTCTCTCGGGGGCGGTGCGGGTTGCACGAGGGCCCTGCCGTGAGTAACCCGATTCCTTCGCCGCCCACCGGTTCGTATTGGACTGCGGACCCCGTGTTCCAGACCATACTCCGTGCGCGGGTTCCCGACGCGTCCTGGGGCTGGGTGGAGTCGCTGGGAAGCCGGTTCGGGGACCTGGCGGCCGCGCAAGTGGCCCCGCTGGCCGGGCCGGCGGACCGGTGCGGTCCCCGACTCGTGAACTTCGACGCGCGGGGGGAGCGGATCGACGAGATCGAGTACCATCCGGCCTACCGGCAGATGGAGCGCCTCGCCTACGGCAACGGCATCATTGCGGAGAAGTACCATCCCGGGAATCGGCGCGAACACGGCCGCGCCATCCACCTGGCCGGGTTTGCGATGGGGTATCTCTTCGGTCAGGCCGAGTGCGGGCTGTTTTGTCCGATCTGCATGACCGACGGGGCCGCCCGGGTGATCGAGCGCCATGCCTCGCGGGAATTGGTGGAGACGTACGTGCCGCGGCTGGCGTCCCGGGACCCGGAAACGGTGTTCCAGGGGGCGATGTTCCTGACGGAGAAGCAGGGCGGCAGCGACGTCGGGGCGACCCAGACGCGCGCGGTGCAGGAGATGGACGGCACCTGGCGGTTGCACGGCGACAAGTGGTTCTGCTCCAAGGTGGACGCGGACGTCATTCTCGCCCTGGCGCGGCCGGAGGGCGCGGGAGACGGGACGCGCGGGCTCGGGCTGTTCCTCGTGCCCCGGCGGTTGCCGGGTGGGGGCGGCAACAACCTGATCCGGATCCACCGGATCAAGGAGAAGCTCGGCGTCCGTTCGATGCCGACCGGGGAGGTGACGCTCTCCGGGTCGGTCGGATTCCTGATCGGCGGGCCGGGCGAAGGCTTCAAGCAGATGGCGGAAATGCTGAACATGTCCCGCCTCTACAATTCGGTGGCGGCGGTATCGGTCATGCGCCGGGCGTTGGTGGAGGCGATCGACTACGCGCGCGGCCGGCGTTCGTTCGGGCGTCCGCTGCTCGAGCACCCGCTCCATCGAACGGTGCTGGCGGACTGGGTGGGCCGGCATTGGGGCGCCCTGCTCCTGGTGTTCGAGACGGTCAAGGCGCTCGACGACGCGGACGCGGGGGACGCCGACGCCCTGCGGTTGGTGCGGCTCCTGACCCCGATCGGCAAGGCCTTCACGGGCAAGCTGGCGGTGGCGGCGGTATCCGAGTGCATGGAGGCGATCGGCGGAAACGCCTACATCGAGGAGAGCCCGCTGCCGCGCCTGTTGAGGGACGCGCAGGTGCTGCCGATCTGGGAAGGGACGACCAACATTCTGTCGCTCGATCTGTTGCGGGTATTGGAGGGCGGGGGCGGGTCGGGGGCGTACGATGGGCGCGTGCAACGCGCCCTCGACGGCGCGAAGCGCACGGCGCCGGCGGCGGCGATCGATGCGGTGGCGCGCTCGTTCGACGCCACGCGCTCCGGGCGGGCGGCGATCCGGGGCGGCGCGCGGGAGGGCGCGGAGCGATCGGCGCGGCGCAGCCTCAACGCGATGGCGACGACCTTGCAGGCCGCGCTGGCCCTCGAAGATGAGGGGACGGTCCCGGCCGTGCGTGCGATTCTCGGCGAGGAGACGTCTCCCGCGGACGAGGAACTCCTGCTCGAGCGGGCGCTCCCGCGTTGACGGACCCGGGGAAGGCCTGCTGCCTCGGCGGCGCGGCCCTGTGGGCGCGGCGGGGAGGCCACACGAGCCACGAAGGACGCCTCCATGGTACCCGACGACACGGCCCCGGACAAGCCGGGGGTTGCGGCACTGGCCGCCGCGCTGCGGCATGTGGATCCGGCGGTGCGTCTGAAGTCGGCGCAGGCGCTGGAACGGATGGCGCCTCACGCCCGGGCGGCCGCCGTTCCGCTCGGGGAGTCCCTGGGGGACCCGGCCGCGGAAGTCCGGGAGGCCGCGCTGGCGGCGCTGGCCCGGCTGGGCCGCGGCGCCGAGCCCGCGGCGGCGCATCTGGGACGGGCCTTGCGACACGAGGATCCGGCGTTCCGCCAGGCCGTCGCGGAGACGCTCTCGCGATTGGGGGCGGGGGCCGCGGCCGCCGTGTCCGACCTTGCGGCAGCGCTGGCGGATGCCGACTTCGCCATCGGCGCCTTTGCCGCCGCCACCTTGTGCAAGATCGGAACTTCCGCGCATTCGGCCGGCCCTGCCCTCGTCGCCGCCCTGCGTCACGACAATCTCGTCGTACGCAGCAAATCGGCCCAGGCGCTCGGCAAGGTCGGCTATGCCGGGCCGGACGCCGTCGCGGCGCTGCTTGGGCTGCTCGAGGACCCGCAGGGCATCGCGCGGGCCAATGCCGCGGAGGCGCTGGGATCCCTCGGTCCGGTCGCCTCCTCCGCGGTGCCGGTCCTGATGCGGGCCCTCGCCGATGAGAACATCGTCGTGCGCGGCCGGGTCGCCCAGGCGCTCGGACGAATCGGTCCGTCCGCCTCCGCGGCCCTTTACCTGCTCCGGGAAGCGACGCAGGACGCCAACGATTTCGTGCGCAATTCGGCCGCCGAAGCGATCCGCTCGATCGAGCGGGCCTGAGCCTGAACCGGATGGTTCATGAAGCCGCGTCAGCGGCTTCGCGAAGAGTGCGCTCGCGGGCTCCCGGCGGCGTCAGCAGCCAGGACCGCGGGGCGACCGGCGTGCGACACACGGTGTCGAACGCCGGGCGAGGCAGTCCTGCTCCGGACGGCCGGCATGGTCGGCCGGAACCGTATGGTTCGCGAACAGCGAAGCGGTACGTGAAGAATCCGGGCTAAGAGCCTATCCCAAGAAGGCGGCTCAGCGTAGCCTGATCAGAGCGCAGGCGGCGGCCGCCGGGCCAACCCCCGAGCGAGGATCGGGAACCGGTTGCAGAGTTGCGACGCTGCCGAGATCAGGAAGGGCGCGAGGATGATGGGGAACAAGTCGATCACGGACTCGGGGAGGCCAGGGACCGTGCCCATGCAGATCCATCCCGCCAAGACCGATGCGGGGAGGAGGAGCACGTCGCTCCGTCGATCGAGAGGATCACCGGCGACAAGCGAGGCGCGAATCGACCCATGCGTCCGGGACTGAGTGGGGCGACCTCCGCGCCCGGCCTGACCCTGCGCCACACACCGGCGGCGGCCACGGCGGCGACCGCGACGCTCATGCCCACCAGAATTGCCCGTACACGCACGGGGCGCGTCCTGTTCCTCAGCGCACCGCGCGCCACGTCCGTACCTTGCCATCGTCGCAGGCCGCCCGCACGGTGCTGCCGTCCGCGGCCACGGCGATCCCCCGGATGCCGCCTGCGCTCATAGTCCAGCTCGCCAACTCTTTGCCCTCCAGAGTCGACAGCGCCACGTGCCCGCTGCCCCGGAGCACCGCGCACACGCCGGCTCGAGCGGCGAACGCCACGGCTTCCGCCGCGCCGAAGGCCTCGGTTCCCGTCGCGAGCAGCGTGGCGAGCGGCTTGCCGTCTCCGGCGTCCCAGAGAAAGGCCTGGTTCTGCTCGAGGCACCCTTCGACCGTCTTCACCTGTCCCCAGGTCCCGGTGGCGACCGTCTTGCCGTCGGGGCTGAGCGCGATCGGGCCGTGGGCGGCGGAGGCGAATTTCAAGAGGACGGCGCCGCTTTCGGCGTCGAGGATCCGGGTGTCGGCGCCGCCGACGAGGAGGCGCTTACCGTCCGGGAACCAGGCGATCTGGCTCCACGAGCCGGTGGTCGCGTGGGTGGCAAGCGCGGCCCCGGTCGCGGCGTCCCACACGCGGATCGTTCCGTCGCTCCATGCGGCGCTCGCGAGCCGATTTCCATCGGGGCTGAAGGCGACGGCGAGGACGGCGTAGCCGTGGCCGCGGAGGTCCTGGCGCACTTCGCCCGTCGCCACATCGCGGATCGCGATCGAATGGTCGCCGTGACCGGTGGCGAGGACGCGGCCATCCGGGGAGAAGGCCGCCGGACCGGCCAGCCCGCCGGGGCAGGAGACCGAGAACACCGTCGACCCATCCGCGGCGTTCCAGAGGGTCATGGTGTTGTTCGCGCCCGCCGCGGCGACCCAGCGCCCTTCCGGCGAGAACGAGGCGTGGCCGAAGCCGTATCCCGCATTGTGGAGCACGACCACCTCGTCCGCCGATTCGCCGTCGGCGAAGGCAGCGGGGAGCAGGGTCAGGCAGAGACAGAGGAAGGGCAGTCGGTACGGGCGCATGCAGGTCTCCTTCTCGGGGCAGGCCGTTCCAGCGGCGCAGCGACTCCGCTCGATGGGGAACGCGTGGGGAGGAGGCCCCGTCACGAATGCGCCCAGGTCGGCGAGCCCCGCCGAATCCTCAGGTCCGATCCGCGCAGGACGAAGGCCGGTCCCTCCATCGGGTCACTGCGGCAAGGATGATAGTGGCGGCAGACCACCAGGGTCAAGCGCGGCATGGTCAGACGGATGCAGGGCGAGCGGATAGGTGGGCGTTGGAAAGGCGGCATTGGAGTCCCGGCGTCGGTTGGGAGGTCGCTGCACGGGGAGGATCGTCCGGACGGGATGCCTTCGGGGCGTGGGTCCGAAGCAGCTTGGGAGGCCGAGAATCGCGAGCTGCGCGGTTGGGGGCCGCATGCGAAATGGGGTGACGAAGATTCACGTCGGCTCGTTCGCGACGCACAAGTCACACCCACCGTGCAGCGGGAGTGCAGAGAAGTCGAAGCCGCCGACTCCCGCCCGGGATTCGGGCCGTTGCGCCGATCCCAGCGAGTCGGAGGCACCCGGCGGCGTTGTGCGCCACCGCGCCGCGCCGGGCACCGCGGTGCCACGCTTGCGCGACCGCGTGCGGGCGGAGATGAGAGTGCGCCGTTTCCGCCCACGCACGGAGGAAGCCTACCTGGGCTGGATGCGCCGCCATCAGGCGGGATCGAGCTTGAAATTGTCCGTCATGCCGCCTGATCGTCTGACCATACATCGCCTAACAACCGCATGCAGCGGACGGCGCGGGGCCCCGCCGCGGATGCCGAGCGTCGGGCGTAGAGGAGAGCCGATCCCGGAAAGCCGGCTCTGCGTCGCGTGATCTGAGCGCAGGCAGCGTGGAGCACCGCGATTTGGTTGGACCATTTCCTCTTCTGGCAGCCCGTCTGCAGCACGAAGAGGATGCCCCGGATCACCTCAAGATCAGGTACGGGCGGCCTGCCCTGGGGATGTCGCTTCGTACGAGCCGGCAGTGGCCGTGCAATTTCGGTCCAGAGTTGCTCGGAGATCTTGCTCACCGTGTACACTCTCCGTGGCGTCAGCGCCAGGAGGGAATTCGGCATTCATGCGGTCTTGGGATAGGCTCTACGACCCTGGGGTGCGCCGTCCTACTTTCCCCCATCGCCCGCCGGCGTGACTCCGGGAGGGCGATCCAGGGGCACGCCTCTCTCGAGCAGGTCCTGGACCGACCGTCGCAGTTTCGGGTCCATCATCGGATTGTTGATCAATCGCTGCAAGGTCGGCAGAGCCAGGTCCCGCATCCCGCCGGAGGCGGACACGGCGCGCAGCAGGGCGGCGTGGGTGTCCGAATGCCGTCCCTGCAGCGCCTGTTCGATCAACTGCAAGGCGGCTTCGGAATCGCCTTGGAGCGGGCCGAGGGCCAGGGCCGCGGCGATGACCACTTCGGGGTTGGGGTCCTTCAAGAGCGCGGTCAACCCCTCGACCGCCGCGGGTCCGCTGCGCGCCAGGGCGGTCGCCGCGGCGGTGCGGACCGACCCGATCCGGTCCCTGAGTCTCCCCAGGAGCGCCGGGATCACCTCGGGTGCCTGCGGGGCGACCGCCCCGAGCGTTTCCGCCGCCTGCGCGCGGACGCGCGCGTCCGGATCCTGGAGGGCCCCCAGCAGGTCGGGCACCTGCGCCGCGGCCGCCTCGCCGGCCCAGGAGAGGGCCCGCAGAACCGCGCGGCGCACCTCGGGGTTCGGGTCGGCGGCCCGGCGCATCAGGTCGGCTGCGCGCTGGGCGACCACCGTGGAGAGGGGCCGGGCTTCCGCAGGCGCCCCCTCGCCGGCGAAGTATCGGGGCGGGACCGCCGCTGCCGGGTCGCGCGGCATCCATTTCCCGGCGCGGATTTCGTTGTCGGTCGCGGCCGGCAGGGTGCGAAATCCTGCGGCAATCGCAGACCTCACGGCTGCCGAATCGTCATTCAGCGCGTCGATCAGTTCCGGGATGGCCGCCCGACGCAGCGGGAGTCGACTCACCCCCTCGGCCGCCACGGCCCGCATCGACTCGTCCGGCCATGCCAACGCCTGAACGAGAGCATCGTACGATCCGTCGGACGCCTCGCGACCTCGGGCGAGGTATCGGATCGCGGCCGCCCGCGCGTCGGGATCGTCCCCCACGAAGGCCGCCAGCGCGATCGACTCGGCCCCCGCGACCGGCTGGTGCAGAGTGCTCAGGAACTCCAGCGCGGGGGCGACCTGCACCGGAGTCGCTGCGGCGTGACGGACGGTCGCTTCTCCGGCGGCCGCGCCCCATCGCGTCAATACCTCGGCCGCGGGACCGGACAGGCGGCCGTTCGCACCGGCCGCCCGTCGCAAGAGACCGCCCACGGCCTGTGCCGGGTCGGACACGAAGAGCGCGATGGCATCGTCCTCGAGGGCCGCGCAGAGGGCGATCGCCTCTCCCGCGATTGCGGCGTCAGCGGAGGCGACGAGCGCGGGGAAGGGTCGATCGACCAACGATCCCGCGCGCGCCGGGTCGTGTCCCCCGATCGCGAGGAGCGCCGACAGGGCCGGCAGGCGAATCTCGGGACCCGCCTCCCGGTCGCCGACGGTCCGCGCCAGGGAGCGACGGGCGACGCGGGCCCGTGCGCCCAATTCCCCCAGCAGACGCGCCGCCGCGATCCGGTTGGGGTCGTCCGGCCTGGACATCGTTTTCGCCAGCTCCGCGGCCGCGTCCGGACCGAGGAACAGCAGAATCTCTCTCACCAGGCCCGAAAGGGCCGGATCCGGATCCGTCAGGTGCGGGGTCAGAAAGGGAAGGGCCTCGTCGAAATCGGCACGCAGGCTCTCCGCCTGCAGGAAGGCGCGATTCGATGGGGTCTTCGCCGCATCGCTCTTGTCCGCAGCCTGCAGGGCGTCGCGCATCCGGACGAGTTCCGCACGCGCGAGCGCGCGGACCCGGGCATGACCGGAGCCCAGCGCCACCACCGCTCCGGTGGGCTTGCGCAAGTTGTGGCCTTCGATCAACCAGGCGTCGTACGCCAGCGTGGCCACGAGGGCGACTCCCGCCGCCAGGGCCGCCGCGCTGGCGCCGATCCAGACGCGGCGCGAGCGGGGAATCCCGTGCGCCGGGGGATGCCGGTCGACCGTACCCGGGATCGGCTTTGGTTGCCCCGAAGAAGCGACCGATTCCGCGCCGGCCTGCTCGGCCAGCATGGAACCGCATTTCGTGCAGATCCGCTTTCTTTCGATCCCTTCCGGATCGACGGTCGGGAGGTGTCCGCAGGCCGGACAGTGCCAGATGCCCATGCGCCGGTCTCCGACGATCGCCGCGACGTGTGGGGTACTTTCCCATGCCGGCGGGGGTCAGCGCAAGCGCCGG
Organism: uncultured Planctomycetia bacterium; assembly: GCA_964632945.1. GTDB lineage: Bacteria > Planctomycetota > MHYJ01 > WSZJ01 > CAZWCX01 > CAZWCX01. Next base: position 43,454 of record CAZWCX010000038.1, read on the forward strand.
AACAATTCCTGTACACTCTTGCGACCCGTGGCATACTCTGTGCCGGCCTTCCCCACCGGATTCCCAGCAGTCCCGGAGGGTACACCCATGCCCCCACGCGGCCGCGTCGTTCTCCTCGCCGGGCTGGTCGCCCTGCTCTTCCTCGGCTGGTCCGGTGCGACCCAGGGAGAGGACGCGCCGCCCCTGGAGCGGGAAATCGCGCCGGAAGACTGGCTCGTGGCCTCGGACCTGCCTTCCGGCGGCGGGCGGGAGGCGATGGGGGACGCGATCCTGCTCTCACTCTTGACGAACACCTTTTCGGCCCCGCGAGAGGGGGATCCGTACCCCACGTATCATCACCCCGATGCCCGGGCTGCCTGGCGGAAGATTCGCGCGGAAGGCGGGCGTTTCACCCAGGGGCCCACGGGCCGATTTTTCGCCTACACGTGCGTGGAAGTCGATTCCCCGCGGCGCGCCCTCGTGGTCGCGGAAGGGATCGGTCGGGTGTTTCTGGACGGCCAGATGACGCCGGGGGACGTCTATTCGGCGAGCTATGCGCAGTTCCCAGTGCAATTGCGCCCCGGCCGGAACCATGTGGTGATCCTCGCAATCCCGCGCGGCGGCATCGCGTTTCGGCTCGTGCCGCCGCGGGCGCCGGTGCAGCTCAACCTCCGGGACGTGACGGCCCCGGATGCGGTGCAGGGTCGGCCGCTCGAGGCCTTCGCGGGCGTGCCGGTGGTCAACACGCTGGCACGAACCGTGACCGGGGCCCGGATCGCGGTCGGCGACGACCTCCGGTTCCGCCGGACCGAGGTGTCCCTTCCCCCGCTGGCCCCCGGACAGGTACTGAAGTGGCCGGTGCGACTCGTCGGCGTCGAGGCCTTCGCCCCGGACACCCCCCGTGAACTCGAGGTGCCGATCGAAGTCCACGCGGAAGGGGGAAAGGACGAGGGCCGGCTGAAGGTGCGCGTGCAGCCGCCGGGTCACGCCTTCAAGCGTACGTTCCGGTCCGAAATCGACGAGTCGGTCCAATACGCCGGCGTGGTCGAGCCCGCGGACCCGACGCCCGGAGAGCGGCCCGGGATCGTCCTGACCCTGCATGGCGCGGGCGTGGAGGGGATCGGGCAGGCCGCGGCCTATTCCGCCAAGCCCTCGACCGTCATCGTGGCGCCCACGAATCGGCGTCCGTTCGGATTCGACTGGGAAGACTGGGGGATGCTCGACGCGATCGAGACCCTGGATCGAGCCCTCGAGTGGTATGGCGCCGATCCGGAACGCGTGATGCTGACGGGCCACAGCATGGGCGGGCATGGGACCTGGGCGGTCGGACTCCTGCATGCGCACCGCTTCGCCGCGATCGGTCCGAGCGCGGGGTGGGCCTCGTTCGCCCTCTACGGCGCCGGCGGCGGGGGCGGCGCGGTGTTCGCCTCGCCGGTCCTCCAGGATGTGCTCCTGCGCTGCCGGCACCACAGCGAGCTCCTCGGGTTCCTTCCCAACGCACGGGAGTACGGCGTCTACATCCTGCACGGGAAGGACGACGACAACGTTCCGGTGTCCCAGGCCCGCATGATGAAGTACTTCCTCGAGCGGGATCACGCCGACCTGGCGTATCACGAGGAGCCCGGCGCCGGACACTGGTGGGACAAGGACACCGCGCGGCCGGGGGCCGATTGCGTGGACTGGCCGCCCCTGTTCGACTTCTTCGCGCGCCGCGCGCGCAAGCCGGTGGTGGAAGACGGCGCCTGGGTGACGCCGACGCCGACCGTGGCGTCGCGCTACCGCTTCCTCGAAGTGCTCGCCCAGGAGTCCGCGCATGCGGACTCGCGCCTGGAAGTCCGGACCGACCTGGAAGCCCGGACGATCGGGGTGCGCACGGCCAACGTGGCGGCGCTGGCGATCGATCGCGCGGGAGGGCTCCCGGCGGGCTGGCGCCTCGTTCTCGACGGCGTCCCGGCGGCCGACGGGGCGCTCGGGTTGGGGCGCGCGGTCGCGGTCCGGGAAGGAGCGGCCTGGCGGTTCGGGCCCGATGCCGCGTGGACCGGCAAGCGTCCCCGCTTCGGGGGCCCCCTCAAGGACGCCTTCCAGCGGCCGTTCGTGTTCGTCATCGGGAGCGCGGGATCGGAGGAGGAAACCGCCGCTGCGCGCTCCGTCGCGGTCTACCTGGCCAACGTGTGGTGGTGGCGCGGCAACGGGACCGTCCGCGTCATCGCCGATCAGGACGTGACGCCGGACCTGATCGCGTCCTACAACCTGGTCCTGTTCGGCAACCGCGAGTCGAATCTTGTGCTGGCCCGGGCCGACCTGCCGGTGCGGGTGGCGCGGGGCCGCGTCGACATCGGCGCGTGGACGCGGACCGGCGGGGGGCTGGCGACCGCGTTCGTCCATCCTGCTCCCGGCGCGCTCGGACGGCTCTGGTGCGTCTACGGAGGGACCGACGCGGCGGGGATCCGGCTCGCCGGATTCGGCGAGGTGTTCCGCTCCGGACACGGCCTCCCCGACTTCATCGTCTGGGACGGCGAGGCCGTCCTGCGCGGCTTCGGCGCCGCCCGGGCGGCGGGATTCTTCGACGCGCAGTGGCGGTTGCCCGGCGGTCCTTGCTGGTTCGAGTAGTCTCCCGCGCGGCGAGCGATTCTCACCCCTCCGCGCGCAGGTGCCAGCCCCGCTGCGCGACGAGCCGGGCCACGCGCTGTCGGACTTCGTCGCGGATGCGCCGGACTGCCTCCGCGGGCTGCCCCTTCGGGTCCGGCAGCGGCCAATCCGCGCGCTCGACGCCGGTCACGGCGGGACAGGCCTCGCCGCATCCCATCGTGATCAGCAGCCGGGCCGTGCCGGCAAGCGCGTCCGTCAGCAGGGCGGGCTGCGCCGACGAGAGATCGACGCCGACCTCCTCCATCGCTTCGACCACTTCCGGATGGACCCTCGGCCCGGGCCGCGTACCCGCGGAAATCCCCCGTGCCCGGGCGGGATCGGCCAGGAGATTGAAGAAGGCGGCGGCCATCTGCGAGCGGCCGGCGTTGTGGACGCAAGCGAAGAGAATGAGATCCATGGGGCCTCCGGGTCGAGGGGTGCGCGTGCCGTCTCGCCGGCCGTCCGCGACCGGGGACCTATCGTACCCGCGCCCGCGCCCCACGGCCAGATCCGGCTGCCGATCCCGAAGGACGGGCGTGGGACCGTCTTCCGGGGACCGCCGTCGGGCCGGCGCGGCAGGATTCCCCGGGTGCGGCCGTTTTGGTACTCTCGACGCATGGAGACGATCCCCAAGGATCCGCTCGGAGTGGATCCTGGCGACCTCGGTCGCATCCTCGAGCGTCTCGGCGTGGAACCCGCCCGGGTCGAAGAGGCGAAAGCCATTCGGGAGCGGGGAGCGGCGGGGGCCGAGCCCTTCGGCGCGTCGCGGCTCGACTCCGCGGCGCTGGACGCTCTGCGCGGGGGTCCGCTCCTCCGCATCCTCGTCGAGCTGGGGGTGCTGGACGCGAAACGCCTGACGGCGAGCGCCGACGCTCTGCGCCAGACCCAGGTCGGCCGAGATGCCGGGGAGACCTGGCATCCGGCGCCCGACCACGCCGCAACGGGATCCGGCTCCGCCGACGCCCGGCGCGTTCCGGATCGCGCGACGATCCTCTATGGCGCGGATGCGCCAAGCGAGGAACCCGGGAGGTCTCCGCCCGTCGGCTCGGACGACCCGCCGGAACTGCACGGCACCGGCTTCGCGTCGGAGGGGTCGAGCGCCGGGGCGGGCGGCGGCAGCCGTTCGCGCCTGCCCGCCCCCGGGAAGATCATCGGGCGCTACCTGCTGGAGGAGGAGCTCGGCGCCGGAGGCATGGGCGTGGTCTTCCGCGCCTTCGACCGCGAGCTGAAGCGCGAGGTCGCCCTCAAGCTGCTGCTGGCCGGCGACGGTGCGACCGACGACATGATCCAGCGCTTCCAGCGCGAGGCGCAGGCCGCCGCGAAGCTCTCCCATCCGAACATCGTCCGCACGTACGATGTCGGCAGCGCCGACGGCCGGCACTACCTCACCATGGAACTGGTGCGCGGGCCGAGCCTCGACGCGCTCGTTCGCGCGGCCGGCGGGAAGCTCTCCCCGCGCGAGGCCATGCGTCTCATCGTCGACGTTGCGGAAGCCCTTGCCTACGCCCACGCGCAGGGGATCGTCCATCGCGACCTGAAACCGGAAAACATCCTTCTGGAGGACCCAAGTCCCAGCGAGCAGGGACGCAGCCCGCGACCGGGCGGACTGCCGGCCTCGGGCGTGTGGACCGGCGGATTGCGCCCCAAGATCACCGACTTCGGGCTCGCCCGCATCGTGAACATGGAAGGCGAGGGGCGTCTGACGACCTCGGGCTTCATCATGGGCACTCCGGTGTACATGGCCCCGGAGCAGGCCGGGGGGGACCTCGACAGTGTGGACGGGCGCAGCGACGTCTACAGCCTCGGGGCGGTCCTGTACGAGATGGTCGTCGGGGCGGCGCCTTATGCCGGTTCCGCGCCGATCCACGTGGTCCTGCAGAAAATGGTCGAAGACGCCCCCGCGCCGCGCAAGGTGAACCCCGCGCTCGCGCCGGACGTCGAGACGATCATTCAGAAGGCGATGGAGCGCGACCGGAACAAGCGCTACGCGGGCATGCGCGAATTCGCGGAAGACCTGAGGCGCTGCCTCGCCGGCGAGGCCATTCAGGCGCGGCCGATCTCCCGGGTCGAGCGGGTCTGGCGCTGGGTGCGCCGTCGACCCGCGCTCGCCGGCGCGGGGGCGGTCGCCGCGATGGCGCTCGCCGGCCTGGGGATCGCCCTCTTCGGACCGGGGCAGCTGCGCGTCGAGTCCGATCCGCCGGGAGCGGAAGTCCGGGTCAACGGCGTGGTCCGGGGGCTCACGCCGGACGCCGTCGCCTGGGTGTGGCCGCCCGGCGAGGTGGAGGTGACCCTCAGCCTGCCGGGCCGCCTTCCCGACAAGCGGGTCGTCGGGGTGGGCGCGGCAACCACGGAGATCGTCCGCGTGAGCCTGGTCAGGGACACCGGCACCTTCTCCGTCGCCGTGACGCCCGCAACCGCGAAGATCGCGCTCGAGCAAGGCGGTCGCGAGGTGGCCGTGCTCGTCGGCCCCCAAGAGGCACGGACGCTGCGCGTGGGGACCTACATCGCACGAATCCACGCCCCCGACCATCAAGAGGTCCGTACGGCCTTCGAAGTCCTGCCGGACGGCGAGGTCTCGCTTCCTCCGGTGGCGCTGGAACACGACACCGCCCGCCTGTCGATCGCGGCGAGTCTGACCGGCGGGGCCGTATGGGTGTATCCGATGGAGGAAGGGGGGGAAGCGGACGCTCGGCCTCGTCATCTCTGGGAACGCTCCTGGCCGGAGGGGGAGCCCCGATGGCGATTGCCTCTGCCGCTCGAGGACTTCGCGATCGACACCGGGCGATATCGGCTCCTGTTTCGCAAGGAGGGGAGTTTCCCCCGGGAGTGCCGTCTGGCCCTCTTGAGTCCCGATGCGACGGAGAGGCGCAATGCGAGCCTCACGGCGCTGCCACTCTGGTCTCGCCGGGCCGGCGAGGACGTGGGCTCTTCTCCCGCGCTGGCCGACTTCGACGGAGACGGCTTCCTCGACGTGGTTCTCGGCTCCAACGATCGGTCGGTGTGGGCCTTCTCCGGGCTGGACGGCTCGACGCTGTGGCGATTCGAGACGGGCGGTCGCGTCGAGTCCTCGCCCGCGGTCGGGGACCTGGACGGCGACGGGCAAGTCGACGTGGTGATCGGGTCGGACGATGGCCGGGTCTACGCCCTGTCCGGCCGGGACGGTCGCCGGCTGTGGATCCGGCCGACGACGGGGCGGGTGAGTTCATCCCCGGGACTGGCGGACCTCGACGGCGATCGGTTGACGGATGTCGTGGTCGGCTCCTGGGACAAGCAGATCCACGCGCTGTCGGGGCGCACCGGCGAACCGATCTGGACCTTTGCGACCGAGGGCGGCGTGATCGGGGGCCCGGCCTTCGCGCGGTTGGACGGCGATGCGATACCGGACGTGCTGATCGGGTCTCTCGACGGCCGCCTTTATGCCCTCTCCGGACGGGACGGGCGGCGGTTGTGGGCCGGCGAGGGAACGGAGGGGATTGCCGCGCGTCCCGCCCTGGCCGACCTCAATCAGGATGGGGTTCCGGACGCGGTGGTGGGAACCTGGGATGCCGTCGTCCAGGCGTGGTCGGGCGCGGACGGAACCCTGTTGTGGACCTACGAGACCGGGGCCGGGGTGAACTCCTCCGCAGCGGTGGCCGACCTGGACCGGGACGGGATGCCCGATTTCGTGGTCGGGGCGGACGATCAGACGGTCCACGCGATCTCGGGCCGGGCGGGAACCCTGCTCTGGAGCGTGGCGACCGGGGGTGCCGTACTTTCTTCGCCGGCACTGCATGACCTGGATCGGGACGGAACGCCGGACGTCGTGGTCGGATCGGAAGACGGCGCCGTGGTGGCCGTCTCCGGGACGGACGGCACGCTGCTCTGGGTCCATTTTCTGGGGGAGCGCGTGATCGCGTCCCCGGCCGTGGCCGACCTCGACCGCGACGGCGCGGTGGACGTCGTGGTCGCCGCCCGGGACGGTACGGTCGCGGCCTTGCGCGCGCAGCCGGACCGGCTGCTCTGGGCGTTGGAGACCCCACGGCCGGTGACTGCGGCGCCGGCGGTTGCGGACCTGGACGGAGACGGTACCCCCGACGTGGTCGCCGGGGGGTGGGACGGAATCCTGCGCGCGGTATCGGGCAAGGACGGCGGACTGTTGTGGCGCGCGCCGACGGTGGATCGCATCCAGGCGGGGGCGATGATCCACGTCCCGGCCGACGATTCGGGGATGCGTGTGTTGGCCGGATCGTCCGATGGCCGCGTCCGGGCGTTCCGCGCGGAGAAGGGGATCGAAGAGTGGAGCGTGGAGGTCGGTGGGCCCGTTTCTTCCACGGCGGCCGTCGGCGACCTCGACGGCGACGGATCGCTCGAAGTCGTATTCGGCGCCGATGACCGCAAGATCTACGCGGTCTCCCTCGCCGAAGGATCGATCCGCTGGTCGTTCGAGACCGGCGGCGTGGCCGCCTCGTCGCCCCGCATCCGCGATCTCGACGGGGACGGCGCCGTGGAGGTCGTGGTGGGTTCCGGGGACGACCGGGTCTATGCCCTTTCCGGTCGGGATGGCTCGCGGAAGTGGATGGTCCTGACCGGTGGACCCGTGACGGCATCCCCGGCGCTCGCCGACGTGAACGGAGACGGGGTCGTGGACGTCGTGATCGGTTCCGGGGACGGGCTGGCCTATGCCCTGTCGGGACGGGACGGCGGACGTCTCTGGGCGACCCCGCTGGGGGCGCCGGTGTGGTCGGAAGCCGCGATCGCGGACTTCGACCGGGACGGAACTCCCGACGCCGCCTTCGCGGGTAGGGACGGCGCGGTTTCGGCCCTGTCCGGTCGGGACGGCTCCATCCTGTGGCGGTTCCGCGCGACCGGCCGCATCGATGGCGCGCCCGCCGCGGCCGAACTCACCGGAGATGGCGTCCCCGATGTCGTGTTCGGCTCTTTCGATCGACGCGTCTACGCCGTCGACGGCCGCGACGGCGAGTTGTGCTGGGCCTACACCACCGGGGGCGAGGTGTCCGGGAGCGTACGCCTGGCCGATCTGACCGGGGATCGCGTGGCCGACGTGCTGGTCGGCTCCCACGACGGGCGACTCTACGCCCTGGACGGGGGCGCGGAGGCGGGACAGGATCCGACTCCCGGGAACGGGCTGCGCGCTCCGGAAGTCGCCGCGGTTTCGCACTCGCTGCGATCGGCGGCGCGGCGCGCGGCCCTGCGTCGGGCGGCGGACCTGCTCGCCGGGTGTCCGGCGGCGGATCCGCTGCGAACTTCCCTGCTCCGGCGTTTCGTGCAGGCCGCCCTGGCGGAGGGCCGGAACGCCGAGGCGTGGGTCAGGCTGGAGGACTGGCTTTCGCTTCGTCCTGCCGGAGCCGAGGCCTGGCTCCTGGCGACGATCATCCACGCGCGCCTGGGCCGGATGGACGAGGCGGGCAAGGCCCTCGAAAGGGGGGTGCGCGCGGATCCGGGGGGCGCGGTCGCCGCCTTGCACGACGCGAGTCCATGGCTGAGCCGGGAGGATCAGGCGCGGCTCGCCGGCGTCGCCGCGAACGCCGCGGCGCGCCTGGAACCCGCGGGGGAGGCATTCCCCGGGCTCCTGGAGGCGCGCGCGATCATCCGGTTGCTGGCCGGGGATGGGCCGGGCGCCGATGCGGACATGACGGCGGTCCTGCGCACCGGGGAGGCGGACCCGTCCTGGTATCTCTTCCGCGGACTGGCCCGGCGCACGGCCGGCCGGCGCGACGACGCGCTCGTGGACTTCGAACGCTGCTTCGGCCTGCCGGGCGGCGTGGACGCCTGGGCCCGCGAGTCCGCGCGGGCCCTCCGCCAGTCCGACGCCGACTGAGCGCGGGGCCCGCGAGAGTCCGTTGCATCCGGGACGACGAACGGATAGACTCCCCCGGGCCGGATCGAGGAGGCGTCGGAGGGGCGAACCGACCAGGCGCCGGGGAAAACGACGGAGTCTCCCGCGCCGCCCGGCGCCCCGAAGTCCCGTCCCCCGGGGGCGGAGCGGACCTTCCCCCACGCCGAACCCGCGCCACAGGGGCTTCCCATGGACACGATCGATTTCGACGCACTCTCCGGCCTCTTCAGCCCCCTGTTCCGGCACTGGCTGAAGCAGGCCCGAATCGCCCCGGGGATCGATCCCGGCGGCCGTCACGGCATCGTCACACGCGCCGAAGACGTCCCCGAACCGCCGGCAAGCCCGTCCCTCGACGTGCGCGCCGCCCTGTGCGACCGACTGGAATCGTATGCCGAGACTCTCGGCGCGCCCGCGGAGTCGCGGGCCGCCGTGGCGAGACTCCGGGATCCGCGCGCCTGCGCGGTCCTCACAGGACAGCAGCCGGGGGTTCTCGGCGGACCCCTGCTCATCGCGTACAAGACCGCGACGGCGATCGCCACCGCGCGGCGACTCGAGGAGCGCTGGCAGCGACCGGTGGTGCCGGTGTTCTGGAACCACTCCGACGATGCCGACGTCGACGAGATTCGTCGCCTGCACGTGATCGACCGGGACAACCGCCTCGTCGACCTCGAGTGCCCGCCGGTGCCCCCGCGCACCGAGATTTCCGCCGTCGCGTGGCGCGAAGAATTGCCCCGCCTCCTCGAGGACGCGTTCGCGGCGTTGCCCCAGACGCAGTTCTCGCCGTCGGTGCGCGACCTGCACGAGCCCCAGGCGAGTCAAGGACCGGCGCGTTGCTTCGCCGGGGCCATGCTGCGCCTGTTCGGTCCTCACGGACTGATCGTCTTCGAACCCCGTCTGGCGCGACCGCTCTGGGGGGATCTGCTCGCCCGGGGAGCGCGCGAGATGACCGGCATCCATGCCGACCTCGCCGAAGAGTCGACCCGGTTGCGGTCCGAAGGATTCGATCCGCCCCTGGATGCGGATTCGGCGGCCGTGCTCTTCCGCGTGGTGGACGGCTCGAGACGCCGCCTGCGCATCGTCGACGGCGGGATCCAAGAGGATGGAAGTGAGGGGGTCGACACCGTGGACGCGGTCGCGCAACGCATCCGCCGCGAACCGGAGTCGTTCAGCCCCGGGGTCGCCCTGCGCCCCGCGTGTCAGGACCGCATTTTCCCGACCGCCGCCTATGTCGGGGGCCCCGCCGAACTGACCTACCTCACCCAGTTGCGTCCCGTCTACCGTCGACTCGGCGTGCGGCCACCCACCCTCCTGCCCCGACTTTCCGTCACCCTGTTGGAGCCGAAGATCGCCCGCGTCGCGGACAAGTTCCAGCTGCGGCCCGAGCAACTGCTCGATCTGTCGGCGCACCACGACACTGTGCTGGCCCACAGCCTTCCATCCGGAGTCCACGACGAGTTCCGGAGCGTTCGGCATCGGATCGTCGGGGAGATCCGGGCCCTCCGCGGACTCGCACTCGGAGTGGATCCGGCCCTGGAACGGCATACCCGCAGGTTCGCCGGAAAAGTGATGAAGGCCGTACGGGAACTCAAGCAGCGGACCAACTCTTCCCACCTCGAGAAACTGCAGGTGGGTCGAAGTCAGATGGACAAGCTGATCCTCCACCTCACCCCCAAGGGGCAACCGCAGGAGCGAGTGCTCTCCCTCAACCAGTACCTGTGTCTGTTCGGCATCGGACTGGAAGCCCGGCTGATTGACCTGGCCGGCACGTACCCTCCGGGGCACGTGATGTGGCGCCTGGCGTGACGCCCGAGCGTGTGCGAAACCGTCCAGGTTCCTGGAATTGAGATCCCACCCTCCCGGCACCGGAGTCTCATCTCGCCGACTGAATAGTCGCAAACACTTGCCATATTGTAGATAGAGACAATAACTGGATTCATATTCGGCGGGTATGGCGCTTGCTCTATCCCCGGGTACAGGCACCGGGACAGAGTTCCCAATCTATGGACAGATAAGAAGATGGGAAAATTTGATTCGTACTACGAATTCGCCCTTGACAGGGCGGCGAATCATTCGTAAACTTTGCCACCTTCGCGGGGTGGGACAACCCCACGAGTAGAACCGGAACGATAGAGAGGAAGTCGAATGCGTCTGGCCATGATCAATGCAGAACACTTTATGATCACGCAGGATGCGGCGTTTGTCAACTTGAGTGCCAACCAGGTCAAGTCGATCTGGATGAATCTGCACCTGGACTACCCGGACCTGTTTCTGTTCCTTGGCGAGCACGTGCTGGAGTCGCAGAAAGCGCGCAAGTCGCTGCAGGTAATGGTGGATGCGGCCGGCAGCGTGCGCGAGGCGATGGCACAGGTCGAAGAGGACGTGGTTCGGCTTGCGCGGGAACTGAAGTTCAAGAAGACGGGCGTGGTTCGCACCCCGGCGCACGCCACGGCGAAGCCGGCTCCGGTGGAAGATTCCGCCGAGATCCGGATGCGTCGCGCCACCCCGTTGCTTCCTTCTCTGCCGATCGAGGAGATCCCGACCGCACCGGTGTTCCGCTGGGAACCCCGGCCCGCCGCGCGGGGCGAAGTCGAGTTGGAACCGGCGCTGGTCGACTAGCCCGGATTATTCATGAAGCCGCGCCAGCGGCTTCGTGAAAAATCC
>CAZWCX010000039.1:0-25616 GCA_964632945.1 uncultured Planctomycetia bacterium
GCGAAAATCGCCTCGGCCGAACCTAGGATCTCAAGATTGAAGACCCACTAGTCGGACCGCAGAAGTCGCGTTCGTTCACCACGCCTGGCCCTCGGAGCGCCATCGAGCCCGAAGTTCGCCCCTGCACCCCGGCGCGGGAGCCATGCGGCGCGCCGGGGCCCGGTGCGGGCCCCGACGCCGCAGGTTCTACAGGTCCATCGTCAGGTGAAGCACCTGAACGTTCATGCCGATCAGCGACGGATCGTTCGGGATGGCCGGTTTGACGTGACCGGGCAGGACGTTGATTACCTTGCTGCCGACGACGACGAACGTGACATCGATCGGAACCGCGTCACTGCCGCCGACGATCGCCTGCATTTCCATCACGCTGAGTTCTTCCATCTCACGTCGCTCCTCTTGAGATCCATCGTTCACGCCGGTTCACCAGCGTGCTTCGCCCCAATATTCGGAGCGGGAGAACGGCCCTTTACGGAATTCACGGAAACTCCTCGCGGCCTTCGGCGGTTCGCACCCTGAGGCTCTGGGATGGTGCGTAACCGATTGTGGGTAAAGGGGATGAGGGGCACGCACTTCCCTGCCGGCCTGTCCTGCCTTGCCGCCGGTCCCGACCACAGGCTATCTTCGTGGCGGGAATCTCCATCCGCCGAATCTCATGACGGGGGATGCTGCCATGCCGGGAAAGTCCTGCAACGCGCGGGTCGCCGGTCATCGGGCGACCACCGCGCCACGCTCCCTGGAATTCAATCACGCGATGATCTACTCCGTCGACGTCGCCGCGGCGGCCGCCTTTTATTGCGAAGCGCTGGGGTTCCGGCTGATCGAGGCCTGGGGAAGCGAGTACGCCAGGCTGCGCAGCCCGGGGGGCACGACCACGATCGCTCTGCACAGGGTAGACCGGGCGCGGAAACGCATGGACGCGCGGAGAGAGGGTATTCGGCTCTACTTCGAAGTGAAGGACGTCGCGGCGGCGGTTCGACATGTTCGCGCCCTGGGGCACAGCGCGACCCCGCCCCGCACGATGCCATGGGGGTGGACCCATGCCTATCTGCGAGACCCGGATGGACACGAGATCAGCCTCTACCGGGCCGGGGCGAAGCGACTGCGTCCCACCAAACGGTAGCGACCATTGGCTCCCGACGGGGGGAGACCGACGCCGAGGCCGCTGCGTTTCGCATCCCGCCTTCCGGAGATTCGCCGATTTTCGTCCTGAATTCGTGAAAGATCCGGGATCCGACCTACCAGAGAAGGGTGGATGCGCGCGTACGCAGAGTGCGGAATGCCTGTTGGAGAGCCGGGGATGACTCGAGTCGACCTGGAGCGAATGGTCCTGTTCGCCACCCTCGCCCTGATCGTTGTGGGGCTCCTTGCCCTGCCGCTGTTTCAAGTGCGCACCGGATCGGCGCTCATGAATTCGCCGGCTCCGTCTGTGCCGCCGGGCACGACGGCGAGTTCCTTCACCCAGGTGGGGTGGACCTTGCCGCCGGACACCGGAATCGAGGCGATCCATCTGGCCTGGAGTGAGGCCCGTCGCCTCAAGGACGGATCCTGGATTCTCCGGCTGCGCCTGAATCCGGCGGCCCGCCGTTGGGATGACGTGGCGATGACGGCCGAGGTGGTCTCCACGCGTCCCGGTCGGGGTCCCTGGGCGGTAGAGCCGATTGGGGAAGTTCCCACCGGGCCCGTTTCGGGCGTGGTGGAGTTCGCGTTTCGGACTTCACCTCTCGATCAACTCGATCAACCGGGTTCCCGGCTCGGGATTCGGATCAAGATCGACATGTCCTACCGTACCTGGGTGAGTTCCGGCTCCCGGTCTGTTTCCATGGCGCTGGCGTTCCCGGATGGTTCCGGCGCTCCCCCCGGAGCCTGGTGCGGCGAGTAGGACTCAGTCTTGACTCGCGTCCGTTTGGCGTGGTTCGATCGACACAGAGATGCTCTTGTGGTTCGGTGACCGAAGACCGGCGGGGAACTGCGTTTCCACCCCCGGTTCCCCTCATGGGAAGGAACCCTGGATCCGGGCCGAATCGGCGCAACCGGGGATCCGCGTCTTCCGCCATGTCCAGCACCCACAGACCGGGGAACTCCGCCTCGCCCCCGCCCTGCGACTCGGATTCCTCGGCACGGGAGAAGACTCACGGCGGGGTTTCTCCCGGTGAGACGATCGGGGATGCTCCCGTCGGGCCGACGGAAGCGCGCGCACCGGCGCGAGAGGCGGACCTCCCGGCGCGCTATCGGCTTCAGGGGCGAATCGGCGCCGGCGGAATGGGGGTGGTGTGGAAGGCCTGGGACACGGATCTCGGGCGGACGGTTGCGATCAAGCGGTTGTCACCCGGCGCCCTCCACCATCCGGAATCCCGTGTCCGCTTTCTTCGTGAGGCGCGGGCCATGGCCCGTCTCCGGCACGAGGGAATCGTTCCGATCCACGACGTGTCGGAGGAGGAGGGCTGCACCTTCCTGGCGATGGCGTACGTCCCGGGAAAGACGCTGGATTCCTGGCTCGAGCACACGCGGCGGGAGGCGGGCGCCGATGGCGGAAAGCGGGCGGAGCGACTTCGCCGTGCCGTGGAACTCCTCGCGCGGGTGGCCGACGCGGTGGCGTACGCCCATGCGAATGGAGTCATCCATCGTGACCTGAAGCCCGGGAACATTCTGGTCGATGAGGGCGGGAATCCGTTCGTGGCGGATTTCGGTTTGGCCCGGGAGTGGGAGGGGGACCGTCCTGCTGCGCCGACGGAGTCCTCCCCTGCGCTCACGCTGGCGGGAAATGCCGTCGGCACGCCGGCGTACATGAGTCCCGAACAGGCCTACGGCGACCGGATCGCCGTGGGCCCGCGCTCCGACGTGTGGGCGCTGGGGATTCTCCTGTACGAGATCCTGGTCGGACGCACGCCGTTCGAGCGGGCGGAGGGCCCCGTGGAGACCATGCGTGCGGTCACGGAAGCCGCGTTGGTACCCGCACAGCGATACGATCGGGCGGTGCCGGCGGCCTTGGATCGCGTTTGCCGGAAAGCGCTGGAGAAGGATCCGGCGGACCGGTATTCGTCCGCGGACGAGCTGGGCGCCGACCTGAAGCGATGGCTCCGCGGGGAACGGGTGGAGCCCTGGCGCGGCGGGATCCGGGAGCGGTTCGTTCGCCGACTCTCACGCCACCGGTTCGCGGCGGCCGTCCTGGGGCTATTCGTCCTCGCGGTCTTTGGCGTGCTTGCCTACGGGGCCTCCCAGCGGGCGGCGGCCGACGAACGTACGCGCGTCGTCCTCGAGGAGGTGCAACGCGCGGTGTTGGCGTTCCGGGACGATATCCGGTCCCGGGAGCTGCCGCCGGAGGCCCGGGAAGCGCTCGCCCGTCAACCGATGGAGCTGGTTGAGGGGCGGATCGCGGAGGATCCGACCTTCGGACCGGCGATGTCCTGGCGGGGGGAGATTCGTCGCCTGCTGGGTCAGGACAAGGAAGCGGATGCCGACTTCGACCGGGGATGCCGGATGACGCCCCAACATCCGGTGGTCTGGTACTTGAGGGGCATGGCTCGCCTGCAGCGATATGCTTCCAGCCGGGAGAGTCGGGCCGTGATGCTCCGGCAGACCCGGGTCGAATTCGTTCCGGCCCATGAAGAGACCCCGGAGCAGCGAGCGTGGCGGATCGGCGGGCAGGAGGACCTGGCGCGGATGGCGGGGACGCCGGGCGCCGAGGATCCGCGGCTGATGCAGGACGTCCGGGTGGGCCGCGCGATGGTCGCGGGCTTCTTCGAGGACGAACAAGGTTGGGTCCAAGCCCTCCGGGAGTTGGAGGGCGTGGATTCGCCGCTGGCCCGCTGGGTGCGTGCCATGGCGCACTACCGGTTGGGGCGCTTCGAGGAGGCGCTCACTGGACTCGGGGAAGTCCTGCAGGCGTGGCCGCGCTTCGGGGATGCGGCCCTGCAACGGGCCCTCGTCGGGCATGCCGTCGGGATGTCTCGCGAGGCGCGCGGAGAGGACCCGCGCGAGTATTATCGCGGCGCCATCGCGGATGCCACGCGGGGGCTGGAGTTGCTCCCCGTGAAGTGGCGCGCGTGGACCCTGCGGGGGATCAGCCACGCGGCGCTCGGAACCACGGCATGGGCGCGCAAGGAAGACCCGGTTCCGCACTACCGACAGGCCGTTGCGGATCTGGAGTCGGCCTTCCAGGCCGGCGCCCGGAGCGCCACGGAGTATGCCAACCTGGGGACCGCCTGGTTGACCCTGTCCCGTGCCGAGGCCGACCGCGGGATCGACGCGGAAAAGAGCCGGCGCCGGGCCTTGCAGTGCCTGGATGCCTCGATTTCGATGGGCGTGTCGGAAGCCATCTTGTACAGCCACCGCGCCACCGTGCACATGGATATGGCGGTGGCCGAAATGGCCCGGAAAGTCGATGCGCGCAATCTCGTGGAGCGGGCCATCGACGACTTCACGACCGCCCTGTCGCTCGACCCGACCCTGACCCTCGCCCGTGTGAATCGGGGCAAAGCTCGAAGAGTCCTTGCGGAGGAATGCGCCAGACGCGGCGAGGACCCGGGACCCCACCTCCGGAATGCAATGGCGGATCTCGATGCGGCTCTGGCGGAGGATGGGTCCGACGCGGAAGTCTGGAACGAGCGGGGCCACCTCCGGAACAGTCTGGCCACGGCCGCTGCGGCGGGAAGCGGGAATCCGGACGAATTGAGGAATCAGGCGTCCGTCGATTTCCGCAAGGCGATCGAACTCGGATTCCAGGCCGCGCATCAGGGCCTGGGGTCGGTCCGTTTCCATCAGGGGCGGTGGGAAGAAGCGATCGACGAATGGACGATGCTGGCAAAGGCGATTCCTTCCCGAGCGGCGTGGGCGGAGAAGCAGATCGAGGAGACTCGAAAACGCGCCGACGCGCGATCCCGGAATCCGGACGACCGACGTTGGATGGAGGCGATGACCGCGGCACGAGCCGCCGCCGCACTCCCCGACTGGAAGGTCGCGCGGGCTCGATTTGATGAAGCGTTCTCGTCCTTCCTGGATCGGCTGTCCGGCCTGACTCCGACCGAACGGACCCGTATGTTCGCCGACCCGGTTCAATCCGGGCTCCTGCGCGACGCGCACTTCGACTGCGCCCGCGTGATGGCGCTCCTGTCGACGGGGAGAGAGGCGGTCGATGCCATGCCGACGGAGGTGCCGAAGCGGGAACTCGCCGAGTTTCACCGGCAGGTCTTCGGCCACCTGGGAAAGGCGGTCGAGTTGGGCTGGCGGAATGTCGAGGGCCTTCGCCGGGAGCCGGCTTTCCTTCCGCTGCATGCGGACCCGCGCTGGGCCGAGTTGCTGAGGCAGGCGACGCAGAAGGCGAAGTAATCGCTCGGGAACCCGGGCCTCCTGCCGGCAGGCGACGGGGTTCCGTGACGTTCGAACTTGCAATGTTTCCGGGCGCGCCCTAGGCTTCAAGCGGGCCCGACCGCCGGTTGCGCGACGGGCCCTCGTTGCGGGGACGCCCACCCGGGTCATGGCCAGAACCCGATCGGGAAGGATCCCGCGGGTTTCCGGAGGAATCCGGCCGCGGCCCCCCGCGTTTGCTTCGCCTCGTTTTCCGGGACCGGTCGTGGATTCGAACCCGTCTTCTGATGCGGTCGCCGCGTGGGCGCGAATCGTCGCGGAACGAGGCTGGGCGGCGCCGGGGGAGGTCGAGTCGGCCGCGCGCGATCGCGACGTGGACCTGCCCGCGTTCTCCTTCCCGGTGCTTCTCGTGGAGCGGGGCATCCTGACGCATGCGCAGGTCGTGGAGGCGCTCACTCGGCACGCCGCCGACCTGACGCCGCCGGATCCGCTCCGGGACGAACACTTGAAGGCCTGGCGGTACGCGGCCCTGGCGATGCGCGAGGGGCGGGTTTCCGCGGACCAGGTCAACCGGGGGCTCCGGGAGATGGCGCGTCGCGATCGGGACGGAATTCCGACCGCGGATCTCGGCGACACGCTGGTCGAACCGGGGGCCGGACGGAAAGAAGAGGCGGCGCCTGCGCGGGAGGCTGGAACCCGCGACGGCGCATCCTCGCTGCCGACGATTCCGGTGGAACCCCTGTCCGTGGCGGCGACGCTTCCGGAATCGCTTCCGGCCGGAACCGCGTCGAGGTCCGACCCGTCGGCTTCGATACCCCGTGTCGATCGCCCGCCGACCGTCGATGGGGCGCCCACGCGCGACTACCAGATCGTGCAGGAACTCGGTCGTGGGGGCGTCGGCGTGGTCTACAAGGCCTATCACCCCGTGCTTCGCAATCATTTCGCGGTGAAAGTGCTCCAGTCGGGAACCGACGCCTCCCCCGAGGCGATCGAGCGGTTTCGCACCGAGGGGCGCGCGCTCGCCCGGCTGCGCCACCCCGGGATCGTCGCCGTTCACGATATCTGGGAGGAGGAGGGAAAGACCTACCTCGCGATGGAGTATCTCGACGGGGACGGGCTCGAGCGGGTGATTCCCCGCCCGGGCCCGACGGGCGCGGGCGGGTTTCCGGCGCGGGAAGCCCTTCGGCTCATCGCCGAGATTGCCGATGCCATCCAATTCGCCCACGATGCCGGCGTGGTCCATCGGGACCTCAAGCCGGAGAACATCCTGCGGGAGCGCAGCGGCCGGCTCAAGGTCATGGACTTCGGGCTCGCCAAGATGGTCGATGCGGGGGAGACACGGCTGACCCGAACCGGCGCGGTCGCAGGGACCCCCGCCTACATGAGCCCGGAGCAGGTCAACGAAGGAGTGCAGGCGGCCGACGCCCTGAGCGACGTATACCAACTGGGTGCGGTCCTGTACGAGCTCCTGACGGGGCGAGCCCCGTACGACGGGCAGAGCGTGACCGAGATCCTCCTTCGGGTTGCGGATGACGACCCCACGCCTCCGGGTCGGTGGGTGCCGGGACTCGATCGCGACGCGGAGACGATCTGCCTGAAGGCGATGGCCCGGGATCGGGGCCGCCGCTATCGCAGTGCGCGCGAACTCGCGGAGGACTGTCGTCGCTACCGGGACGGGGATTCGATCCTGGCGCGCCCCGAGGCCTGGTGGGAGAAGGGGGCGCGGTGGGCGCGGCGTCGCAAGCTGTTGACGGCGCTGGCGGTCGTCGTGGCGGTCGAGCTGGCAGTCGCCGGCGCGGTGGCCTGGCGGGCCTCCCGCGCGGAACGCGAGCGGGCGAGGCTCGAGCAGGAATGGACCCGCGGACTGCGCACGATCGCGCGCACGAGCCTTCGCGCGGCCCTGCTGCTCCGCCGCCACGGTGGCCGCATGGGCGACGCCGAGCGCGAGTTTCTGCCGGCCCTCGAAGAAGCGGTTCGGGACGCGGCGGCACAGGCGCCGGAACTTGCGGAGCCGCACTATCACCTGGGCCGGATGTACCGGGCGCTGCTGCAATTCGAGGCCGCTAGGGACGCCCAGGAGCAGGCGCTGGCCCGGGACCCGGACTTCCTTCCCAGCCGATACGAACGCGCGATCCTCGCGTCCCGGCGATACGGTGAACGCCTGGCGGAATTGCGGGACCGATGGTCCCGGGAAGAAGGCCGGCGTTGGGCGGCCGGGGGTCTCCTCGAGCGCGGCGGGGCCGGAGCCGGCGCACCCGCGGAGAAGCGCCCTGCGGACGCGGATTTGGCGGCCGCAGACCCGGAGGCCTCGCGCCTGGCGGCCCAGGTGCGGGCCGACCTGGAGCGGCTCGAACGTCCCGATGCCGATTCCCCCCAGGGCCTCGATGCCGCGATGCGGGAGTGCGCGCACGGGCTCTTCCGTCTTGCGGAAAACGCCCCCGGAGGAATGGAGGAGGCTCGCCAACGCCTGGAACGTGCGCTCTCCACGGATCCCGCTCTCGAAGAGGCCTACGAAGGATTGGCCCGCCTGGAGGCCGCCTGCGATCGCGTGGAGGCGGCCCTTGCGGCGTATGATCGCGGCCTGCAGGCGGATCCCGGCTATGTGCCGTTCCGGATCGGCCGCGCCCTCTTGCTCAATCAGACCGGCCTTGCCCGGCACCATCGCGGACAGGAGGCCGGCGAGTGGTTCGGGCGGGCGATCGCCGACCTGGATCGCGCGGTGGACCTGGCGCCTGACTCGCTTGCGGCGCTCCAATCCCGCGGGAACATCCGCACCAACGCGGCCCTCCACGCGCTCGTGCGAGGAGATGACCCTTCTGCCCTGACCGGGGCCGCCGTCGCCGACTACGCGCGCGTCCTCGAATTGGCTCCCGACGCGGCAGAGGCATGGATGGGGCGGGCCGGCGCGCTCACCAACTACGGAGTCTGGCGCCACCAACGGGGCGAGGATCCCGGCCCCCAGTATGCCCAGGCGCTCGAGGACCACGCGCGCGCGCTGGACCTCCAGCCTGCCTGGACCCGCATCCGGCTCCATCGCGCCCTGCTTCATCTCGATTGGGGACTCTACGTCGCGGAGCAGGGCGCGGATCCGGTAAGCCACTTCGAGGCGGCCCTGGCGGATCATCGCGCGGTCCTCGAGGGGGATCCGCGACGGGCGGAAGCCTGGATGGAGCGGGGAAACCTGCTGGAACAGTGGGGGAGGCACCGGGCCGATCGCGGCGAGGATCCCGAACCCGAGTTTCGCCAGGCCCTCGGGGACTACGAATCGGCCGGTCGATGGTCGGCCCATCCTGCGGCGATTCGGCTTCGAATCGGCAACCTGCATGCGGGGTGGGCGCTCTGCCGGCAACGCCGCGGGGAGGACCCGACCGCACACTACCGGGACGGTGAGCAGGCGATTTCTCGGGTGGTGGAGGAACACCCCGGCTGGACCGAGGCGTGGGGGCACCTGGGCGCCCTGCAGGCGAACTGGGCCCTCGCGGTGAAGGCGGCCGGCGGCGACCCGCAGCCGCGATTCCGCGCCGCAGAACAGGCGTACGACGAGGCGCTGCGGCGGAATCCCCGCGATCCGGGCCTCCGCGCCCAACGCGGCGACCTGCGCGCCAATTGGGGAAATCACGACTCCTCTCGCGGCGCCGATCCCGAGCCGCGCTATCGCGATGCGCAGGCGGATTACGATCTCGCCGTGGAGGCGAACCCGGGCTCCGTCGAGTTCCGGTTGGCGCGCGGGAACGTGCTCATGAGTCGGGGCACGCACCTGCGCGAGGCGCGGGGCGACGGGAACGCGTGGTTCGAGTCCGCGCTCGCGGACTTCCAGATCGCGGTGGCGAGGGCTCCGCAAAACGCGGAGGCCCGGAGTCAGCGCGCAGCCGCGCGCATGAGCCTGGCCCTCGACCTCCGCGACGCCGGCGGGGATCCCGTGCCGGCGCTGACGCAGGCGGAGGAGGACCTGACGGAGGCCATTCGCCTCAACCCGGCTTCGGCCGGGGCATGGCTCGGGCGGGCCACGCTGCAGGCCAACTGGGGCGGAGACGATCAGCGCCGGGGGCAAGATCCGGGGCCGCGGTATGATCGCGCGGAATCCGACTTCGGCGAAGCCCTGCGTCGCAACCCCGGCTCGATGGAGGCGTGGATCGGTCGCGCCAACGTGTGCGCGAATCGCGCCGCCTACGCGGCATCCCGGGGCGAGACGCCCGACCCATTCTGGGCCCGGGCGATCGCGCACCTCGACGAGGCGATTGCGATCCGTCCGGGGAGTATCGCGGCCCGCTTGCGTCGGGCGGGACTTCGCGTCCAGGTCGGCCTGCGACGCAGGGCGGCGGGGCAGGACCCGGAAGCAGACTTCCTCGGGGCTCTCCAGGACCTGGACGAGGCGCTCGGGCGCGACCCCGAGCACGCGCAGGCGCGCTCGCAGCGGGCCGCGCTTCGATTCGCCCTCGGTCGATGGGCCGATGCCGCACAGGACCTGGAGTCGATCCTGGCGGGACCGGTCGACGCGGAGAATCGCGCGCGGCTGAGCCGGATGTTGTCGGATGCCCGGGACCGCCTGGCGCGCGGCGCGCCGGAACCGGAGTGGCTCCGCCCTTTCGTGGAAGCGGAGGAACATGTGGCCGCCGGTCGTCGGGACGCGGCGCGCGGCCGATACGAGGAATTCCTGCGCCGGCATGAGGCCGCAGTCGCCGCCCTGGAAGCGGATCGCCGGCCGGACTTCGAAGAAGAAACCCGCGCGATCGTGATGAACGCGCACTACAACCTCGCCTGTCTCCACGCTCTCGCCGCCGAGAGCGATCGGGCGTTCACCCACCTCCAGGAGGCCATCCGGCATGGCTGGCGGAATCGGGAGCACCTGCTCGGGGACGGGGACCTCGAGTCGCTGCGCGGGGATCCGCGCTGGCGTGAGACACTGGAGCGTCTGACCGACTGATGCCGCGCCGGCGGGGGGGCCTGCAGGGACGCCGCCGGTCGGAACCCGATGTCGGCCGGCGTGGAGCACGCGGTCCCCCGCCCGCCCCAGCGCGATTCCGTTTCCGGCGCGGCGGAACCGAAGAGCGGCGTTGCAGACCGTGACGGCGCGCGGAATTCCTGCGACGCCCGCGGCGAGTCCGCCTCCGCGGTCGGCGACACACCCTCGCGATGGACGGGAAGGGACGACTCCAGGACCGCCTCCGAGCGTCCTTGACGCGGCCGCCGCGCCCCGGATAGTCTGGCCTACTCGCGACTGTCTGCAAATCGACGTTCTTGGAGGCCGTCCATGCGACTCTTTCCCGCCGTCGCCCTGCTCGCGTTCGCCATCGCCCTGCCGGTTTCCGCGCAGGAATCGGAACTGTCCAAGATCACGGGAGAATCGTGCAACCCGGCCTCCACCGATCACTTCATCGTGGATACCTGGCTCGACACGGCCGACAACGAGGCGCTGGGTGCGAAGTGCGAGGAAGGGTACGCGCACTTCTTGAAGCTGTTCTCGCTTCCGGACGACCATCCGCTCTGGAAAGAGAAGTGCCGGGCGTTCGGCTGCAAGACGCGCGCCGCCTGGGTCAAGTACATCGATTCCACCAAAGCGGAGGAAAAGTACAAGGACCTGCGCAAGCGGCTGGCCCATACGCGCACTCGCGGGTCCAAGCCCGTGGGGGCCTCCTGCTTCGAGGCGGTGAACGACAACAAGACCTCGTTCGATCAGGGGATCCTCCACAACGTCGGCCACCTGATGCTCCACTCCGTCTACAAGAACGAGAAGACCCCGGTGTGGCTCGATGAAGGGTTCGCCTCCTACATCGAGATGCAGGTCATCAAGGAGGTGGGCACCTACTGCATCGGACTCGGCACCACGGTTCAGGATCCGAAGAAGGACTGGAAGAAGGCCAACAACTGGCCGATGCTCCTGCGCGAAGCCGCCCAGTGGAAGAAGGACGCCGACTTCGCGCTCATGCGCAAGAAGAAGGAATTCAACGACATCACGCACGAGGAACGCGCGAAGGCCTACAGCATCGTGACCTTCATGATCGAGAAGGACTCCGCCGCGTTCGCCAAGTACATCCAGGGTCTCAAGGAGGGGAAGGGGGAGGATCAGGCTTTGGGGGACGGGTACGGCGGCCTGACCTTCGAGAAACTGGAGAAGGAGTGGCGGCAGTGGGTCGCCAAGTCTTGATCGGTTCGCAGGCAGGATGACGCGGGATGAGCGTCGAACCCTCGTCCGGAGGTGGGGGCTTTCCGCCGACCGCGTGGACCCTGCTCGGGGACATCGCGGCGGGGGGCAGCGGGGCTTCGGCCGCGCTGGAGGCCGTCTCGCGTCGATACTGGAAGCCGGTCTATGTCTTTCTGCGCCGCAAGGGCCGGACGGAAGCGGATGCGAGCGACGCGACCCAGTCGTTCTTCGTCCACTTGATGGAGAAGGACCTGCTGGCGCAACCCGATCGCGAGCGCGGACGATTCCGTTCCTGGCTGCGGGCGGTCCTCGAGCACTTCCTGGCGAATCGCGCGCGGATCGATGCCGCGCTGAAACGCGGCGGAGGAAACCGGGGCGTATCTCTCGATACGACCGGGGGGGAACAGGCGCTCGCCGGCGGCCGCGATCTCACCCCGGAGGATGCCTTCGACCGCACCTGGGCCCTCGAGGTGCTCGACCGCTCGCTCGAACGCCTGGATCGGGAGTACGCGGCCGCGGCGAAGCCGGGGATTCTGGCGGCCCTGCGACGCCGCTTCGGATTGCCCGGCAGTGATTCGGACTCCGGTCCGTCCGTGGATGACGTGACCTTGCACCGCGCTCGTAAACGCCTGCGCGCTTTGATCTTGGATGAAGTCGGCGACGGCGTCTCCGGCGCCGGCGAAGCCGAGGCCGAAGTCGCCGATCTTTTTCGCGCCTTGGTCCGGAATTCCTGAAAGAACGAGCCTCCACGCTTACCAGAGTAGGGTGAGCGCGGGACAAAGGGTCCCGTCGCGCGGATCTGGAGGAGCCCCGAGTGATGACCCAACAGCCCGTCCGATGTCCCCGCTGCAAGATCGGCATCGTCCCCGGCGGCGACGTGCGTGGAATTTGCCCGACCTGCATGCTGGAGTTCGCCTTCGGAGAGGATCCGAACGAGACCCGTCCCAAGTCGGGCATTCGGGTCTCGTCGATCGCCGAGGATCCGATGATCGGCCGGACTTTCGGGCCGTACGAAATCGAGGAACCGCTGGGGCGAGGCGGCATGGGGGTCGTGTACCGGGCCCGGCACACGACGCTCGGGCGGACGGTGGCGATCAAGGTTCTCCCGGAGGATATGGCGCGCGACCCGGCCTTCACGGCGCGGTTCCATCGGGAGGCGCGCGCGTTGGCGAGTCTTTCCCACCCGCACATCGTCGGCGTCCATGACTTCGGTTGCATCGACGGGCGGTACTACTTTGCGATGGAGTACGTCGATGGCCCGTCGCTCCGGACGCAGATGCGCGACCGTCGGATCACGCCCGAACGCGCCCTGGAAATCGTTCCGCAGTTGTGCGACGCCCTGCAGTACGCCCATCGGCAGGGGGTGGTGCACCGGGACATCAAGCCCGAGAACATCCTGCTCGATGCGGGCGGGATGGTGAAGATCGCCGACTTCGGTCTGGCCAAGATCGTGGACGCCGACATGTCGGAATTGCGGGAACTGACCCGATCCAACATGGTCATGGGGACGCTCCACTACATGGCCCCGGAGCAGGTCGAGCGACCGCGGGAGGTGGATCACCGCGCGGACATCTACTCGCTGGGCGTGGTTTACTACGAGATGTTGACGGGTGAGCTGCCGCTGGGCCGGTTCGACCCGCCGAGCCGGCGGGCGGACATCGGCGTGAGCCTGGACGACGTCGTTCTGAAGACGCTGGAGAAGCAGCCGGAGCGTCGTTACCAGCAGGCCCGCGAGGTCAAGGACGACACGGAGCGCGCGTCGCGAATCCGGACGCGGGACGCTCGGGGGGCGGCCGGGGTGGCGGCAGCCGCGTTCGCGCCGGGCATGGACGAGGCCGGGTTTCTGGCGCCCACGCGTGCGGGTATCGGTGGGGACGAGGTGCGACTGGGATTGCGGGGTCTGCCCCCGGACCCATCGCGTATTCGGCGGCGGCCCGCTTTCTGGATCGGCATGGCCGTGGCCGTCGGCGTGGGCCCTACGGTGATGACGGCAAAGGCGATGCCGGCGGCGATCGCGATTCTCGTGTTGCTGGCCGTGGTGGCCGCGTGCATCGGTGTGATCGTGTGGGGCGCGCGGCAGTGGAGCGCCCGTCGTTCGATCCGCGGCATGGCGGCCCTGGCCGCGGGGGGGCTGGGTCTCTTCGTCCTGCCGTGCGCATGGCTGCTCATGCCGGTCCGCATGTCGCAGATGTCCCCGGTGCCCGAGCCCGTCTTCGCGCCCGGTTTTGCCGTGGCCACCGCTCCGGTGGTCCGGAACGAGTCCCTGCCGGGGATCGCGGCCATGCCGACGGACCTCGACGCGGTCGGGCCGAAGTCGGCCATCGACGCGGAGATCGAGGCGGCGGAGGCCGCCGTGCGAGCGGCTGCCCTGCGGGCGGAGAAGGCCCGCATGGAAGCGTCGGCAGGATCCGCCAAGAGGGCCCCGCTCGATCGAGCGCAGGCCGCCCGGCTCGAGGACCTGCGTCGGGAACGCGAATCCACCCGCGAACAGTTGTTCGCGCACGGGGCGCGTCGCGCGGGATTCGGTCCGGGAGCGGCTCTGTACGACCAGTTGGCCCGGGCGTATGATGCGGCGGAAACGGAAATCGCGGCGCTCGTCGCCGGGAAGCCGCGCCTGTGGCGGGAGCCGACCGCGGAGGAGATCGAAGCGGAGCGCTGGATCGAGGCCCTGGGGTCCGGATCCACCGCGGACCAACGGCGGGAAGCTCATCGTCGCCTGCTGGCGCTCTCGCCCGCCGGTTCCGAGCGCCTCGAGGAATTGGCGTCCGTCGATTCCGAATTCGGCACAGGCGCGGCCGGAGTCGTCAGCGATCTGGCCCTCGTCGCCATGTTGCAGGCCCTGGGGGGCGACGACCCGGAATTCTGGTCCGCGGTCTGGGAGCTGCGCCATGAAGACGCGGAGCACTTTCGTGCCCTGTTCCACGCCGTCTTCGACGGGAATGCGGAGAAGGTCGCCGCCCTCGAGGCCCGACATGACGAGGCCCAGGCGGCCCTGGCGGACTTCATCCAATCCTGGTCCGAAGTGACCCGGAACCCTGCGGAGGCGGAGCGGATGCGCGGGCTCGAGGAGCGGGTGCGCGCCCAGGGGGTGGCGATGTTCCCGGCGTTCGTCCGCCTGCTGGAGCACGCTCCCGAGGGCGCGTTCCATCGAACCGGCGAGGAGCCGTTCACGTCGGTCTGGACGCGAAAACCCACGGCGCGAGACCAGGTCAAGGCGATCTTCGGTCTGGCTTGGATCGGCCGGCCGGAGGCGCTGCCGGTGCTGGCGAAGCACCTGGAGGGCCCGAGTCTGACGGCGAGCGTCCAGGCGCTGGAGGCGTTCGAGAAGATCTCCGGCCGGTCGTTCCGGGCCGAAGCGTCGGAGGCGTCCCCCACCGCGGCGGCGCGGCGGGCGGCGGATTGGTGGCGCGCGCAGCCGCAGTCGGATGAACCGATCCGTTGGCGCTAGCCGGAGATCCGGTCGCCGCGGTTCGTCCACGCCGACCCGCCCCCATTTCATGGGACCGTCCCCCGTCGAAGCGTATACTGAAAGACGGGTGGCGGGAGGGCCGAGATGAACGCCGCGGCGATCGAGAGGGAAGTGATCCAGCAGGTGCGCGAGCTCGTGCGGGAGCTCGGCTCCGGTCGCGCGGCAGTCCTCGTCGCCCCGGGGGCTTCGTTGGACCGCGATCTCGGCCTGGGAAGCCTGGAGCGGGTCGAGTTGGTCGTGCGTCTGGAAGCGGCCTTCGGCGTCGGACTTCCGGAGCAGGCGATCGTCCAGGCGCGGACCGTCGCCGACCTGGCGGCGGAGGTGACGCGCGCACGCATCGACGGGCGCGTTGCGCCGACCGCAGGGGGCGCACGCGCCCCTGCGACGGAGGAATTCGTCGCGGCGCGCGCCCCGGCTGAAGCCGTGTCGGCGGAACCGGAAGACCCCCTGCGGTTTCTGGAAACTTCGCCGACCCTGGTGGAGCTCCTCGCCCGGCGGGCGGCGGCGACGCCCGACACCGTGCACATCTGGTTGCGGGAGGACGAGGGCGAGGAACGGCCGATCTCGTACGGGGACCTGTACCGATCCGCCGCCTCTCTGGCCGCAGGCCTGGCGGAACAGGGGATCCCCGCCGGCGCCCCGGTGGCGCTGATCTTTCCCACCGGGCGCGAGTTCTTCCAGGCGTTCTTCGGCGTCCTGATGGCGGGCGGCGTCCCGCTGCCGCTCTACCCGCCGCATCGCCTCGACCAGATCGAGGAGTACGCCGGCCGTCAGGCCGCGATCCTGTCGCACGCGGAAGTGCGCCTGCTGCTCACCTCGACCCGGACGGAATTGCTCGGGTCGATCCTGCGGACGCGCGTGCGCAGCCTCGAGCGGGTTGGGTCCGTGGCCGAACTCGCGCGCCACGCGCCGGCAACCCTGGGCGCGCGGGTGCGGCCGGAAGACCTGGCCCTGCTGCAGTACACGAGCGGCAGCACCGGGATGCCCAAGGGGGTGATGCTGACCCACGCCAACCTGATGTCCAACCTGCGCGCGATCGCCCATGGCACCGGATTGACTCCGCAGGACGTCTGCGTGACCTGGCTGCCGCTGTATCATGACATGGGTTTGATCGGGACCTGGCTGGGGGCGATGGCGGCGGGCATTCCCACCCACGTGATGTCGCCGACGGCCTTCCTGACCCGCCCCCAGCGCTGGCTGTGGGCGATTCACCAGCACCGCGGCACGATCACCGCCGCGCCCAATTTCGCGTACGGGCTCTGTGCAGCGAAGCTTCCGGATCGCGCGCTGGAGGGGCTGGACCTCCGCTGCTGGCGGGTGGCGCTGAACGGGGCGGAGCCGATCAGCCCCGCGGGGATGCGCCGATTCATCGAACGGATGGGGAAGTACGGATTCCGTCCCGAGGCGATGTTTCCCGCTTACGGCCTGGCGGAGAACTCCGTGGCGCTCACCTTCCCGCCGTTGGGTCGCCGCCCTCGGATCGACCGTGTGGATCGCTCGGCGTTCGTCGGATCGGGCCGAGCGGTCGCGACGGCGTCGGAGACTGTCCCCGCGATGGAGTTCGTCGGCGTCGGTTCCGCAGCGCT
The DNA here is from genome assembly GCA_964632945.1 of uncultured Planctomycetia bacterium. GTDB lineage: Bacteria > Planctomycetota > MHYJ01 > WSZJ01 > CAZWCX01 > CAZWCX01. The sequence continues at coordinate 16,502 of CAZWCX010000039.1, forward strand.
CGGCAGCGAAGTGCGGGTGGTCGACGCCGGGGGGCGCGCGGTCGCAGAGCGGGTGGTCGGGCGGATCCAGTTCCGCGGCGAGTCGGCGACGCCGGGATACTATCGCCACGAGGACGAGACCGCGCGACTGATCGGGCCGGGTGGATGGCACGAAACGGGCGACCTGGGTTATTGGGCGGACGGCGAACTGTTCGTCTCCGGACGCGTGAAGGACCTGGTGATCAAGGCGGGCCGGAACCTGGCGCCGCAGGAGATCGAAGAACTCGCCGGCGCAGTCCCCGGGGTTCGGACCGGCAGCGTGGCGGCCTTCGCCGCGCCCCTCATCAACGGCGACGAAGGGCTGGTGATCGTTGCGGAGTCGCGGGTGGAAGGCGCCGACGCGCGCTCCGAAGTGGTGCGCGGAATCGCGGAACGGATCGTCAGCGTGCTGGGGGTCGCCCCCGACGACGTGGTGTTGGTCGCGGCGGGGACCGTACCGAAGACGTCGAGCGGGAAGATCCGTCGCTCCGCCTGCCGGGAGGCGTGGATGCGGGGCGAACTGCACGGTCCGAGGACGGGGCATGCCTGGGTGTTCCTGGCGCGAGCGGTCGTGGAGCGGGCGATCGAGCGTGTGGCGCGAATCGCATGGAAGTGCGGCGCATTTGCGTACGGGCTCTGGGCGCTCGCGGCGGTCTTCTTGCCCTACCTCCCGATCTGGGCCCTTTGTCGCGGCGCGCGACCGGGACCGCGCACGAGCGCGTTGGTGCGTTCGTGGGCGCGCCTCGGCCTCGCGCTGGCCGGCTTGACCCCGAAGGTGCGCGGCGCCGAGCACCTCCGCGGACCGGGCGCGCGCGTGATCGTGGCCAACCACACGAGCTACCTCGACTCGATCGTCCTCGCCGCGGTCCTGCCGGGTGAACCTCGCGGGGTGGCGAAGTCGGAACTGCTCGACGATCCCGCCTTCGGGCCGCTCGTGCGCGCGACGGGAGCGTATATCGTGCGCCGCGACGACATGCAAAAAGGGTTGGGAGACGAGGCGAAGATCGAGGCCGGCCTGACCGCGGGGGACTGCGTGGTGTGGTTTCCCGAAGGGACGTTCACGCCGGCGACCGGGCTGCGCCCGTTCAAGCTCGGCGCGTTCAAGGCGGCCGCCGCCGCCGGCGTTCCCGTCGTGCCCGTCGCCCTGCGCGGAGTTCGCGACGTTCTCCGCGATCGGACCGCGATCCCCCGGTGGGGCCGGATCGAGGTGCACGTCGGTCCGCCGATCCACGCCGGGAGCAGCCAGTGGCGGGAGGTCGTTCGCCTCCGCGATCGCGCGCGCGAGTGGATCGGCGCCGAGTGCGGGGAGCCGATCCTGGACCTCGTGCGCGCGGGCGTTCCGGTCGAAGAGTAGGACGTTGCTCGCAGGGCGCCGGTGCGGGGCCGCCATCCCGGCTCGCCGTTTCCGCCCGGCGGACTCGCGGCGCATTCGAGCGCGCCGCACTTCGGCCGCCGCGATCGCGCCCGTCGCGCGCCTTCGCGCGGAAGCGGACAGTCGTTCCGGACGGGACCCCCGACTCTCACGGGGGATCCGCACTACCCCATCCGGTTCTGCTTCGGGGTGCTCATCTCGAGCATCCGCTCGATCGGACGTCGCGCGCGATCGATCGTCTCTCGATCCAGGGTGATCTCCCACGGGGAGAGGTCGTTCCCCTCGTCGAGTGCGCGCAGGACCTTCAAGACGCCGTCCAGCGTGATTCGCGCCATGTGCTGACAGCGCACGAAACACGCCGTGGCGAACTGGACGCCCGGGAACTCCGCCGCCAGGTTGGTCGTCAACTCGCACTCCGAGGCGATGAACGCACGCTCGATCCGTCCCTCGGCCACCCGTTTCGCGATGTCGGCCCGGATCTGGCTCGTGCTGCCGTAGACGTCCGCTTCGCGCAGCACGTCCGGATGACACTCCCAGTGCGCGTAGACGACACGCGACGCATGTCCCTTGGGAATGTCGAACCCCTTGCGGATCTGGCGCACGTCGTCGATGCTGAATCGCTCGTGTACTTCACAGACGGCCCCCCGAACGGAATTCTGCTTCCCCGGATAGAGCACTTCCTTGCGGCCCGCCAGTTCGACCTCCAGGTTCTGCGCAAAGAGAATGTCGGGGACGAACAGGACCTGGTTTCCGGGGAGGGCGGCGGCGATCTGGGGCGCGTTGGCGGACGTGCAGCAGACGTCGCATTCGGCCTTCGCATCGGCGTAGGAATTGATGTAGATCATTACCGGTACGCCCGGATACTGCGCCTTCAACGCGCGCACGTCCGGACCGCGAAAGTTGTCGGCGAGCGAGCAGCCGGCCGCCTTGTCGGCGATCAAGACCCGCTTGTCGGGATTCAACACCTTCGCGGTCTCGGCCATGAAGACCACGCCGTTGAAGAGGATCACCGGGGCTTCCGTCCGGGCGGCGTACATGGAGAGTTGCAGCGAGTCCCCCTTCTCTTCCGCGTTGGAGAGGTCGAAGACCAGCGGCTCCATGTAGTTGTGCCCGAGGATGACCACGCGGTGCTTGGCCTTGAGGCGCAGGATCTCCGCGATGAGGCCGGCCTTGGCCTCGATGTCGACGTCCAGCAGGAACGGGTTCGGGCGGCTGCGCAGCCGGCGCTTGATTTCGGCTTCCGTGGGTGCGGCCGTGTCCATCCGGTTCTCCTCGCGTGCGGGTCCAACCCCTTCACCGTACCCCCACCGGCGCGCCGGCGTCAAGCGGAGCGCACCGTTGCGCGTTCCGCTTCCGGACCGTAGAATGCCGCGCCGATGAGAATCCGCGACCTTCCCCGCATGATCCGACAGGTGCGCCGCGAGACCCGTACGTGGCGCGCTCCCGCCGTCGGTGCGATCGCCGGATCCACGCGCGACCCTTTTCGCGTGCTCGTGTCCACCCTCCTCAGCCTGCGCACCCAGGACCGCACGACCGAAGCGGCGGCCGCGCGTCTCTTTGCCCTCGCCGCCACTCCCGCAGAGGTCCGGCGCCTGTCCGCACGCACGCTGGAGCGCGCGATCTACCCGGTCGGGTTCTACCGGACCAAGGCCCGAACCCTGCGCGAAATCTGCCGCGACCTTCTGGAACGGTTCGACGGCCGCGTGCCCGACGATCTCGATGCCCTGCTCACCCTCCGCGGCGTCGGCCGCAAGACGGCGAACCTCGTCGTCACGCTCGGCTTCGGCAAGCCGGGGATCTGCGTCGACACTCACGTTCACCGGATCTGCAATCGCTGGGGGTTCGTGCGAACCCGGACGCCCGACCAGACCGAACAAGTCTTGCGCGAAACGCTGCCGCGGCGATACTGGATCGAATTCAACGAACTGCTGGTGGCGTACGGACAGAACCGCTGCACTCCGCTTTCCCCGCACTGCAGCCGCTGTTCGCTCGCCCCGATGTGCGATCGGGTGGGGGTCGAACGCTGCCGGTAAACGACGCCGGCGCAAAGGATGGAACCGATGTCCCTGGGATGGCTGATCCTGCTCGACTGCCCGCCGCGCACGACTCTCGTGGTCGACCGCGTGACGGTCCGGGTTCGCTCCGGCTTTCGCGGCTTCCATTCCGTTCCCCCCGGGAAGCACGTCGCCGAGCTGGAGTACTACTCCGGCGAGAGGTCGCAGATCGAGGCCGAGATCCCGGCCGGAGGCGCATCCGTATGGGAGTTCTTCAATCTCCCGCCCCGGCTGGAGGCCAGTCCACCCGACCGTGCGGCCGCCCTGGAGGCGGAGGCCCGGTCCGGCCGTATTGGATCCGGTCTCTGGCGGTTCCCGCCTCCCGACGCGGCGGGGGAGTGGATTCCCCCGGAAGCGGTGAACGCCCCGGAGGCCGCCCCCGCCCGGCCGGCCGCGCCGGTCCTGCCCGAGTCCCGCGCCGAGAAACGACGCTACTACGCCATCGTCGCCGCCCTGTATGCCGCCGCCCTGGCCGGGGGATGGCTCCTGGTCCGGGCCCTCCTGCCATGGTGGGATGCCCCGCCGGGCGGCGGTGGGGGACTGGCGGCGTGGGCGGTCGGCCTCGGCGCCCCCCTGGCCCTCGTGTCGTATCTGGTCATCCGGTCGCGCGGATTCCGGCTCGTGCGGTGAGGCGCCTTCGGCGCGCCGATACGAAGGGGCCCGGCGCCGGGGTCGACCGGGAGCGGGGCGGTCGAGGCCTTTCGCCGCGCCAAGCCGCTGCGCAAGCCCGGTTCACCCGCGTCCGCCCGGCGTACGCCGGCCGCCGCCGGCGCCCGGGGAAGCCCCGTCCGCTTCGGCCCCATTTGCATTGGCGCCCTTGCGTACGGCACAATGTCCCCATGAGCTCGCCCTCGGATCTGTCGACCGCCGATACGAGTTTCCGTCCGGCCTCGGGTCCTCCTCCCGCCGGCGGGATTCCGCATCCCCGCCGGATCGGCCACTTCGCCATCGAGGCCGAACTCGGCCGCGGCGGAATGGGGGTCGTCTATCGCGCCCGGGACGAGAAGTTGCGCCGAACCGTCGCCCTCAAGGTGCTCGTGGCCGACAGCGCCTCCCCGGACTTCCTGCAGCGATTCCTCCGGGAAGCGCGCTCCGCGGCGAAGCTGCGCCACTCGGGGATCGTCCAGGTCTACGATATCGGGGAAGACGACGGCCGGCACTTCTTCACCATGGAGCACGTGGACGGCGCGTCGCTCGATCGCGTCCTGCGCTCTCCGGGCGATCATGGCTTCCGGGCGGCGGGTACGGGCCTCGATCCGGGCGAGGCGGCGGAACTCGCGCGGCAGATGGCCGCGGCGGTGGAGCACGCCCATCAGCTGGGGGTCATCCACCGGGACCTCAAACCCGGCAACATTCTCGTCGAACGGAAGACGCGATCGGTCAAAGTCGCCGACTTCGGACTCGCCAAGGACCTGACACTCACCCCGGAAGAGGCGCGAACCTGGGCGCGACTGACACGCCCGGGGATGATGTTCGGGACTCCTTCGTACATGTCTCCCGAACAGGCGTCGGGGCGTCCGGAATCGATCGGTCGCCACAGCGACACGTATTCGCTCGGCGCGGTGTTGTACGAGATGCTGTCCGGACGGCCGCCGCTGGAGTGGAAATCGACGGAGGAATTCCTGCGCGAGGTCGGGACCCGTCGGCCCGAGCCGTTGCGGACGACGCGTCCCGACGTTCCGCGGGACCTGGAACGAATCTGTCTCAAGGCGCTGGAGAAGTCGCCGGGAGACCGGTATGCGACCGCGCGGGCGTTCGCCGCGGACCTGGCCCGATTCCTGGCGGGCGAACCGATTCTGGCGCGTCCGGTCGGCGCCTGGGGGCGGGCGATGCGTGCGGGGCGGCGACATCCCCGCGCGGTAGGGGGCGCGGTGATGCTGCTGCTGGCCGTGATCGGCGGGGGCTTGTACACCCGGCACCTGGCGCGGGACCGGGATCGCGCCCGCGCCCTTGCCGCCGAGGCGGAGCGTGAGAAGGTCCAACGAGCGGTGGAGCGGGCGGCGGCGGTCGTCCCGGGCGGGGATGCCGCCGTCATCCGGGGCGCGCTCGAGGACGGGTTCGTCACGGTGACCGACCCGGCCCTCCGCGAGCTCGCCGAGACCCTTCGACGCGTGGCCGCGGAACGTCTGGAAGCGCTGCACGCCCGCGTGGTGCGGGGCCTGGAGGGCGAGCAGGGGAGCTGGATGGCGATTGAAGCCGACATCGACGGGAGACGCGCCGTCTGGGAGGGAAGGCTCCTGGCCGTCGACGGTCGCCGCCTGGTCCTTCTGCCGACGAACGGGGCAGCCGTGACGGTGCCCTGGCGGGGGGTCGTTCCCGTCGCCTATGGGGCCCTGGTTGCGCGCCTGATCGCGCCGGCGTCGTCCCGGGACCGGTTCGACCTCGCGATCCACGCCCTGTTCCAGGGACGTCGCGACGAAGCCGTCACCCTATTGGAGCGGGCGCACGCGGAGGCGGGGGAAGCCGATGGCCGGTGGAAGGCGGAGGCCGGCATCCTGCTCGAACATCTCGGCGTCGAGACGGAAGAGAAGCGGCGAGAGCGGGAACGACGCGAACGGGAGGAGTCGAGCCGGATTGAGGCGGTGCGGGAGCGGGAGCGGGTGGAGCAGGCCCGGCAGAAGCGGCGCCGCGCCGACCGCGAGGCCGCGATCCGGCTGGCGGCGGGGTGGAGACTGGCCGAGGCGCTCGAACGACTCCGGGACGGGGACGAAACGGAGCGGGCTGCTCTGGAGCGATGGGCGGCGGCCTGGGACGCGCTGCGCGGTCGGGTTGAGAACCTGAAGGGGTCCGTCGTCGACCTGGTCACGATCTCGGGCCGGGCGGTCCGTGGACGACTGCTGGACTTCACCCAGGATAGCGGCGAGATCGGCGTTGGACTCCCCGGGGGCGGAAACGCGCGTACTTCGGTCCGGTTGCGCGAGCTTGCGGACGAGGTTCCGCTCCGCTGGTTCGGTCAGGCCGGTATCGACGAGCCTGCGGCGGGGATGGTCTGGACGTTGTACCTCGCCTTCTCCGGAGAGCGCGAGCGGGCGCTGGTGCGGGTGTACGGAGTTTCGCGGGAGATTCGCGACGCGTACGGGCCTTGGGCAGCCGCGTTGGGCATTCTCGAGGCGGGGGAAGACGGCCGTTGGACAGCGCCCGGGGAAGAGGAGTGGCGCAAGCGACAGCGGGAGGAGCAGAAAATCGCGGAGGCCGGGGAACCGAAGCGCGCGGAGCGCCCGTCGCCGGAGCCGGAGCCCTCGGTGCGGCGCGACGATCTCCGGTTTCTCGGGCTCAATGCCCACGGGCGGGAGGAATACGAGCATCCCGCGTCCGGGATCGTCCTGGTCTTGCTCCCGCCGGGGGTCTTCCTGATGGGCAGTCCGGAGTCGGAGCCGTCCCGGCAGGACGACGAGCGCCAGCGAACCGTGCGGATCTCCCGCCCCTTCCTGTTCGGCCGCACCGAGGTTACGAACGCGCAGTATCGGCGGCAATTCCCCGGCCACCGGTGCCGGCCGGCGCGTGAGGGCGGATTGGACGATGACGAGCAACCGGTGGTGGGAGTGACCTGGCGCGAGGCCCACGAATTCTGCCTCGCGCACGGATTCCGTTTGCCGACGGAGGTGGAGTGGGAGTATGCCGCCCGCGGGGGGGAGGGGCGGACCTATCCGTGGGGAAAGCAATGGCCGCCCGGCGCGGGCGCCGGGAACTACCGGGACGCTTCCGCACGTGAACACACGCCCGACCGTCCGCCGGCGGAAGGGATGGAAGAGTTTCGCGACGGATTCGCCGCGACCGCACCGGTCGGGCGATTTGCGCCGAATCCGTTCGGGTTGTACGACCTGGGCGGAAACGTCGCGGAATGGTGCGCGGAGGATCCGGCTGCGACGAAGGGGGGGACCCCGGCGGGCGCCCCGATCGGTCCGGGGTTGGCGCGCCTGCATCCGATTCGCGGAGCCTCCTGGGAGCAGGACGGGCCCCGGTGGCTTCGCTGCGCGGCTCGCGGACACGCGGTCCCCGACCGGAAGTCCACGTCGATCGGATTCCGGGTCGTCGTCGAAGTCGAGCCGCGCTGAGTGGAGAGGGGGGCGAGGGCCTGAAGTCTCCGGGAGACCGGGGATGGCCGGCCCCGAAGGCTGGACGTTGATTCCGCCCGGGGCCCCTGCTATAAGGGGGGCGTGCGCCAACCTTGGAGTGACCCGGCGATGGCCCATTCGTCCGCACTCCCCGCCGTCGTCGCGATCCTCGCTCTTTCCCTCCCGGCTTCCGCAGACGTGGTCCATCTCTCGACCGGGGGAAGGCTCGAGGGTGAGGTCGCAGACCTCGGCGACCGACTGGTCGTGACTCTGCGATCGGGCAAGACCGAGGTCGACAAGGCCAAGGTCCTCCGGGTCGAGAAGAAGCCCGTGCCATGGATCGAGTACGCGCGACGTCGGGAGACGTTGGAATGGGAGGAGGCCGGGGGCGGAGTCTCTCCGGCGACCCGGCGCTGGCAACTGGCTCGCTGGTGCCTCGAAGCGGGGTTGCGCGCCGAGGCGATCGAGGAGTTGCGGGCGGCCGCCGCCCGGGACCCGGATCACGAAGCCACGCGCGCCAGCCTGCAGGAACTCGGCCTGATCGAACACCAGGGGCGCTGGCTGACCGCCGACGAGAAGAAGGTCGCGGACGGATTCGTTCTCCACGAGGGGCGCTGGATCCCATTCGAGGATTACATCGCGCGCAAGGAGGAACGACAGGCGCGCGAGGAACTGCGCCGGCACCACCTGCGGGCGCGCGACCTGATCAAAGCCTGGCGGGATCCGGGGAAGCGCGAAGAGGCCGCCCGTGAGTTCGCCGGAATTCCCCCCTTCGCCCGGGTGCGCCCATTGGGAGACCACCTGCGCGACCGGGACCGTGACGTGCGCCGGTTCGTGCTCGAGCAACTGCGCGAGATCAAGGACTTGGGCATGGGGCCGTACTTCTTCGTCGCCTCGCTCGAGGATCCGGCGGAGGAGCATCGCGTTCTCGCCCGTTCCGTCCTCAAGGAACTGGGGCCGGACGAGTACCTCCGCGAGTACATCTACGTGCTGCGCAACGACGGTGGACTCGGGCGCGCGCATGCCGCGGAGGCGCTGGGAGAGTTTCAGGCGGGTCCCGCCGTCGCTCACCTCGTCCACACGCTGTACACCGTGACGCTCGAGATTCGCGCGCAGAAGGGCACGGTCGGCCGACCGATCGACGGCGTCGCGGTAGACACCGTGGGCGCGGGAACGGTGACGGTGGAAACGCCGCGCCTCGGCATGGTCGGCATCGGCACCACCGTCCATGTCCCGGCCGGAGACTCGCTCGAACCGGCGCGTCTGGCCGCGGCCCGCGCCCTCGGCCGGATCACCGGCGAGGAGTGGGGCACCGACGCCCGGGCGTGGGTCGACTGGTGGAAAACCGAAGGGAAGGCCCGGTACGGAAAGTGATTCGGGCCGCCCCCGGGGAGGGACGCGCGCGTCCCCGGCCCGGGGCGGATGGAGCGCAACGGTCCGGACCGGCGTCCGGGGAACCGCGAGGGCGCGACACGAACCGGCGGATCGGCAGGAAGGGGGCGCCATGGGGGCGGCGTTTGTCGACGACAAGGCGGTCTATGACGCGTTCGGTGAGCTGTTTCGCTCCCTGGCCGCGGACGCGGCCTCCGCGAAGCTGGCCAAGGACTCGAAGCTGA
>CAZWCX010000039.1:25626-53471 GCA_964632945.1 uncultured Planctomycetia bacterium
CAGGTACAGCTGCGGCTCGCCGGGCTCGCTGCCCCCGTGGCTCAGTGCGTGCGTGACCGCGATGTCGTAGCGGCCGCGGGTCCGCGTGTAGGTCTTGACGACCGTCACGCCGTCGCTGCCGGTCGACTCGAAGCTGATCATCCGCTTCCGCTTCAAGGCCCCCGAAGCCGAGATCCTGCTCAACTGTCGCAAGGAACCGATGGACGTGAAGTGCGGCAAGAGCACGACCAACGCCGACCTGGACCTCACCGTGACGGCCGTGGGGCTCGACCAGATATTGCGCGGGAAGCTGGAGCTCACGGCCGCCCTGAAGAACGGCGACCTGAAGGCCAAGGGCGCCCTGCTCAAGGTGAAATCGCTCGCGCCGATCTTCGATGCGGCGATGAAGCGATACGTCGGCTAGTCGCGCTTCCCGTGGGCTCCGACCCCCGGAATATCCCCATGCGCGAGATTCGCCGGTCGTGGCCGAGTTCTCCCGTCGGCGCCCGTTCTTCCTAGGGGCGCCGACGACGCAAGCCGACATCCTCGGCAGGGCAGATCCCGGCAGAGGAGTGAGGCCGTACGGGTCGGCGCTCACACACGCCGGCGCGGGGCAGCGGGCGACGCCGCCTTCGCGATATTCTCCGGCGCGTCCGCGGTCGCCCCGTTGGGTTCGGGACCGCTCGCCTTGCCGTGGCCCTTGCCGTTCCCGTTCCCGTTTCCGTTCCCATTGCCGTTGCCATGGCCGTTCCCGTCGGCACGGTGGAACGGCAGGATCTTGACCTCCGAAACCGGCACCAGTACGGGCTCCGGCGCAGGCTGCTCCTTGGTCCGATAGGCCGGATCGGCCTCGTGGAGTTCCGTGTCCGGAACCTCCGGGTAATGGTAGAGCTCGCCCTTGTAGTTGCGGAGCACTACTTCCTTGTCGGTCTTGCGGACCTGGTAGCGCGGGAAGATCGGGATCTTGCCGCCGCCGCCGGGGGCATCGATGACCAGGTGAGGGACGGCCAGGCCGGAAGTCCATCCCCGCAATCCGCGGTAGATTTCGAGGGCCTTTCGGGTCGATGTGCGGAAGTGGTTCGTCCCCTTGGTGACGTCCGCCTGGTAGATGTAGTAAGGGCGGCAGCGCGCCATGAGGAGGCGGTGATTGAGTTCCTTCATCACCTCGACGCTGTCGTTGACCCCCTTGAGGAGGACGGCCTGGTTCTGGGTCGGGAAGCCGTTGTCCGCGAGCAGTTCCAGGGCCGCCTTTGCCTCCGGCGTGACCTCGGCCGGGTGGTTGAAGTGCACCATCATGAAGATCGGGTGGTACTTTTTGAGCATGGCGACGAGTTTGGGCGTGATCCGCTGCGGCAGCGCGCAGGGCATGCGAGTGCCGATCCGGATGATCTGCACGTGCGGGATCTCGCGCACCGCCTTGACGATCGGTTCGATCTCCTCGTCTTTCAGCATGAGGGGATCGCCGCCGGACAGAATGACGTCGCGAATCTCCGGATGATTGCGGATGTACTCCAGGCCGGGATCGATCTGGCTGCGCGAAATCTGGTCGGGATCGGACACCTTGCGCTTCCGGGTGCAGTATCGGCAGTAGAAGGCGCACTGGTGGGAGACCAGGAAGAGGCAGCGGTCGGGGTACCGGTGGACGATGTTCTTCACCGGGCTCATGGCGTCCTCGGCCAGCGGATCGTCGCAGCACCCCGCGCCTTCCTTGAGTTCGCGTCCGTCCGGAACGATCTGCTTGAGCAGCGGCGTGCCGGCCTCCTTGGCGACCTCCAGAAAGTACCGATTGATGCGGATGTGGAAGTCCTTGTTGATCTCCTTCACCGTTTCCAGATCGAGATCCGGGAATTCCTCGATCATCCGCTTCGGGGTATTGATGCCCTCCGCGAGCAGCTTCTGCCACTCTTCCACTACAAGACCTCCTATAGACGTCGGAACGACGGCGGGCCCGCACGGGCGCTCAAACGCCGACGGCCGACCCCTGGGTTCGCCGGGCGCGCACCGCACTCTTGCGCGGCGCGTGCTCGACGGCCCCCCGGAACCCCGGGGGCTCAGGCACAGCCAACCACCAGCCGATACCGGGGTCTCCCCCGCGGAGACCCGACTAGTCGCCCGCGGCGGCCGGGCTCGCCCTGCGGACCCTGCCGCCGCCGCGAGATTTCGTCGCAGTCGATTCCGGCCCGGGAGCCCGGCGACCCCGGACCCGTGTTCGTCCCGGTCGCAGCTCACGGACCCGCCGAATCAGGCGCCGCCTCCCGCGGCCTGGTCGAAGCGTTTCCCGTAGACGATCTTGTCATCTCCGGGAGCGTAATATTCTCGGACCCGCGCAATCTCCGGGTACCCATGGCGGCCGTAGAACGCCCGGGTCGGCGCATAGCGCGGCAGCGAAGACGTCTCGATCAGCATCCAACGCAGCCCCCGATCCGCGGCGTACGACTCCGCGAACTTCAGCAGACGGCCGCCGATGCCCCGCTGGTGTTGCGCCGGATCCACGGCGATCCAATACAGGTCCCAGGTCCCCTGCGTGGCCGGCGCGGGTCCGAAGAGGACGTAGCCCACCGGTTCGCCGCGGGCATCCGCGGCCACGTACGCGACGTAGTCCTTCTGCTCCGGCCGGTCGAGCCAGATGTCGATCAACTCCATCGCCACTTCGAGTTCCGCCGCGTTGAAGACGCCGGTCGCGTGCAGGAGGATCCTCACGGATTCACGGTCGTTTCGAGCGAGCGGACGGATCGTCGTGGTCGCGGAGGTCGTTTTCGCGCCAGTTCCACCAGGCGGAGTATCAACGTATCGTAGTCCCATCCGTGCACCTTTGCAGCTCGAGGGAGGCCCGCATCGGGCGAGAGATCGGGATTCGGGTTGACTTCCAGGACCCAGGGCCGCCCTTGCGGGTCCAGTCTCAGGTCGACGCGCGCATAGTCGCGTACGCCGATGGCCGCCGCCGCGGTCAGCGCGACGGCACGGAGCCGTTCGGCGACGTCCGGGGGCAGCGGCGCCGGGATTACCGGGACGGTTCCGGAATACTCGACGGTATCTTCGCGCCACTTGGCGTTGAAACTCACGATCCGCGGCCGTCCCGCCGGCAACCCGGCGAAGTCGATCTCGGCCACCGGGAGCGCAAACCGATCCGTGCCGTCCCCCAGAACGGAGACGTTGAACTCGCGTCCATCGACGAATTCTTCGACGAGCGCCGGCTGGACGAAATGGGTATGCACCCACTCGATGCGGGAGCGAAGCGCGGTCTCGTCCCCAACCACGGCATCGTCCTCGATCCCGAGGCTGCCGTCCTCCAGGGCGGGCTTGACGATGAGAGGGTAGCGGAGGGGCCGGTTGGGAAGGCTGGACCCGGGGCGAACGACGGCGTACGACGGCGTCGGCACCCCCGCCTGGGCGAGCACCGCCTTGGCGCGGGCCTTGTCGAGGGCGAGCGCCAGGGCCATCGGGTCCGCGCCCGTATACGGGACGCACGCGAGGTCGAGGAGGGCGGCGAACCCGATCTCGCCGGTCGCGACATCGCCCATCCCCTCGACGAGATTCAAGACGAGATCGAATCCGCCGCGCTCGAGGGTCTCCAGGTGAGGCGAGAGCGGGAAGTCGAGGGGGAGACGGACCGCGTCGTGCCCGGCGCGGAGGACGGCGCGCTCGACCGCCGCGACCACGATGCGCAGGTCGCCGCGCGCGGTTCCGTCGGGAGCGAACCCGGCGCCGACGCCGCGAACGGCGTCGTCCCAGGCGATCCCGATCCGCAAGGGCCTCGATTCTGCCACGGTCGCCGTCATCCCATCGTGTTCCGTAAATCGCCTTGAACTCGTTTCAAACCGTAGAGTGCCGCCGGGGTCTTTCGTTCGGAGTCGGCCCTCCGAGTTGGACCGGCGCGCGCCGGCCCGGAGGGCCATCAGGGCATGCGAGGTGTCCCGGCCGCGACCGGGAGGGCGGGGGCCACGGGAAGCCCGCAGCGAACGCACGCCACGTCGAGAACGCGGTTGATGAGCGCGTTGAAGTCCATTCCCGCGGCCCTCGCGGCCTTCGGGAAACAGGAGTTGTCCTCCACCCGGGGCAGGACGCCCGGGAGGGGATTGAGTTCGAGGATGCGCGGACGACCTTGCGCGTCCAGGCGCACGTCGATCCGACACCAGTCGCGCACGTTCAGGACCCGATAGGCGTCGCCGCACGCCCGCTCGATGTCGGCCTGGAGCTCCGGCGTCAGGTGGGCGGGACAGTCGAAAATCTCCAGCGGGTTTTCGCTGGTGTCCCAGACCCACTTCGCCTCGAAGGAGTAGACGGGATTCACCCCCGCAGGCAGGGAGTCGAACCGAATTTCGACGATCGGCAGCACGTCCAGGTCGTTCCCGTTGCCGATCATCGCCACGGTGAATTCGCGGCCGGGCAGGTACTCTTCCACGAGCGCCGGCTGGCGGTAGCGGTTCCGCACCCGCTCGATCTGCGCACGCAGTGCGGCCTCGTCGCGGACGAGGGCGTCGTTCACGATCCCCTTGCTCGAGCCTTCGTGGAGCGGTTTCACGAACAGGGGGAAATTCGCCTCGTGCAAGAAACCGGGCACGTTCCGCCGGCGCGCCTCCGCCATGCGCGCCGCCAGTTCTTCGCGGCTCGAGGCCACCGCGTAGCGCGGCGTCGGCACGCCATGGTGCGCCAGCACGTCGTTCGCCCGCGCCTTGTCCAGGCAGATCGCGAGCGTCAGCGGATCGCTGCCGTGATAGGGAATGTCCAGCATCTCGAGCATGGCCGGGATGTGGGATTCCCGCGCCACGCCGAAAAGACCTTCGGCCATGTTGAAGACGAAGTCCGGGCGCGTGCGGCGGAAGGTCTCGAAGGCGGTTTCGTCCCCTTCGATCAGGACGACCTCATGACGCTCGGCCAGTGCGGCACGGACCGCGTCGATCGTCTCTTCGGAATCGCATTCGGCGAAGAAGTCGTCGGGCAGGTGGGACCCGTAGCGGCGTCGGTAGGTCTCCAGGTCCTTCTTGAGGTTGAACGAAAGACCAACCTTCATCGACATCCATCCCGAGGAAGGCCATTCTCCCCGGAACACCCGTCCTCCGCGTACTCCGCGGCAACTCCGGCGTTCCCCGGACCGATCCGGATGGGTCGAGGCCGCTCGCAGGCCGCGAACACTTCGTGGGGCGGCCCGCCGGCGCAGACGTCCTCTCGGACGGTTACGCACAATCGGTAGTCATTATAGGGGGGAGCCTCCACAAGTCAAGGCGTCCCGGGTCAAAACAAAAGTATCCCGGCAACGTCGAAAGCGCATGGGTACTGCCCTCTGAGGTCGGCAGCGGAGGAGGTGCGGATTTTTTCCGGATTTCGGGAGAAACCGTCACCGCGATGCGGGCGCCAGGGCAATGGCGGCGGGCGTGGAGGAGGGGGCCAGACCGAGATCGCGGGCGAGGTAGAGACAGATGGGCTGATACGTGCAGATCGTACAGAAACTCTTGCGGGCGACCCGAAGGGCGCATCGGCCGTCCGGAGTCTCCGTCACCGGTGGCTGAATCCAGACCATCTCCCGGGTCCTCCCTCCTCGATCCTGCCGGACGACCGCGCGCCCGGACTATTCATCGGCCGCCGGGCTGGTTTTCTTGCGCGCGCGACCGGCCCCCGCCGGTTTGCGGGACCTCTTTCGCTTCGGTTCATCGAGCGAGCGGAGCTTCGATTCGATATCCCGGATCGCCCCATCGATCCGCTCCAGATCGGAGCGGGTCGGCAGGTTCATCCGGTGCAGCACTCGCTCCAGGCTGCCGCCGAAGGCCGCCTCCACCTTTTCCCGGCCGTCATGCAGGCTGCGGAGCAGCGAGGAACAGACGAATTCGGCCTGGTCCCGGCCCAGCTTTCCGTTGCGGACCGCCTCGTCCAGCGTGCGCCGAACCAGGGCGTCCAGGTCCGGGGCGCTTCCGCCGAAAACGCCGCCGACGACCTTTTTGGCATAGTCGAACATCTTCACGCCGCCACGCTGGATCAGGTCGGTGAAGACGAACTTCGGCAGGATTCCACCCGGCTTCTTTTGCGTTTCCAGGATGATGTTGGAAAGCGTGAGGGTGGTGATGTCCTCCCCGGTCTCATTGTCGAGCACGCGTACGTCCCGGCCGGTTCGAATGAGCTGCTCGATCGCCTCGAGCGTCACGTACTTCTTGGCCTGGGTGTCGTAGAGTTTCCGGTTGGGATACCGCTTGATGATGATGGGGTCGCCGTCGGTCATCCCCCGTCTCTCCGAAAGGGCGCGTCACCGGGTTCGGGAATGCGGGGCGACCCTCCCGGGTCGCCGCCGCTCCCTTTTGCGTCATCGCGATTCTAGCGGCTGCGCTTCTTGCCGACCACCGATTCCAACTTCGTGTTCAGTTCCTCGATGCGCTCGGTCAGCGAAGCGACGTCCCGCTTGGACGCCAGGTGCAGCCGGTTGAAGAAGCGCTCGATCCGGTCGTCGAGGCCCGACCCGAGGTCCTTCGCGCCCTTCTGGATCCCCTTCTGCAGCTGCTCCTTCCGCTTCTGGAGCACTTCCTTGATCAGGATCTTGCCGTCCTTCTCCGCGATCTCTCCCCGGGAAACCAACCGCTCGACGAAGGCCTCGACCTCGTCCTGCGCCAGGGCGACCGCGCCCACCGTCGCCAACAGCACCCGGTGGAGCAGGGCCTTCCAGTCCTTCGAATGTCCGTTTCGCTGTGCCATGGGAGTTCCTCCTTCATCGGTTCGCGCGTCCCGGGGGGCCATCCGTCCCGGAGTCGCGACCCAGTCCATTTTTTCGCCTCCCCACTCGTGCGCCGGGGGGGACCGGCGTCGCGGTACGCTCCATGATGCACCGCGTCATCCACCCGAAGTATAACGCGGTGCGTCATAGATGTCAACAGGGATTCCGAAAAAAAGCGATGCGTGAACGCCGACGCCCGCCGGGGCGGTCGCGGCGCCTCCGGCAGACGGCGGCGAAGCCGCGCGCGCAGGCGCGACCGCGAATCGTCCGCGGACCTTGCCGCGTGGGAGAGGGAGGAGGCCGGCGCGGGTTTCGGGGCGTGCCGCCGTCGCAGGCCCCGGGGCCCGGGCGAACGGGTCGCGCCGCTCCGGCCGGCGCGAAGGGGGGCGACGCAGGTCCTTCCGGCGGGGGCGAAGCCGAGGGCGGGGCGTGGCCGGGCCCGCCGGATTCATGAAGACGCATCGGCGGCTTCGTGAAGAATCCGCCCGCGGGCCCCTGGCTGCGCCAACAGCCGGGACCGCGAGGCGACCGGCGCGCGACACGCGGGGTCGCACGCTGGGCGAGGCAGTCCTGCTCCGGATCGCCTTCACGGGCGGCCGGAGCCGGATGGCTCGCGAACCGCGAAGCGGTTCGGGAATCATCCAGACGAGCCCGCGGCGAGAACGCGCGGCCCCGCGCCGCTTGACAGCCTCATGGAACCGGCTCTAGAATGCGCCCCCGACCCTCGCTTTTCGCTTCTTCGGTTTCGGGAGGCCGACCTCCGGATGCCCACGCCCCGCCGACGCACAAGCCTCGAGGACATTCGGCTCGGGCAGGCTCTCCTGAAGCACCGGCTCCTTTCCGCGACTCGACTTCTCGAGTGCACCCGGCGCGCCGAGGCCGAGGGCGGGTCGCTGGCGAAGCTGTTGACCCTCACCGGCGAGATCGCCGCTCCGGTCGTCCAGTCCCTCCTCGACGGAACCTACCGCCCCGCGTCGAAACTTACGCCCGCGCGTCCGGTGACCGATCGGCCCGCGGCAGGCCCTCCGCCGATGCCGCCGGCCCCGACATCCCCCCGAGGGCCCATCCCGATCCCGCCGGTGCCGGAGACCCCGGAAGAGCCGGAACCCGAGCCCCCGCCGCCCCGTCGCCCCGTGGCGCCGCAGAGTCCGATCCCGCCGGCGGCAACCCAGCCGGACGCCCCCGCACGGTCGTCCACGCCATCCGCTCCGTCCGCGGACTTCTCCTCCCTGGACGCCCTTTTCGACGCCCCCGTCTCCGGCTCGCCGGAGCCGTCTCCCCCGGAATCCGCGCATGGGGCGACGCCGGCCGAAGCGGTGCGCGCGCCCGATCAAACCGGAACCGAATCGGCCGCCGCGGACCCGCCTCCGCAGGAAGCCCTGTCCGGCCTGCCTCCGTTCGCGGCCGAAGACCGGGCGCAAGACTCCGGGGAGCGTCCCGCGCCCAGGCGGGCCGCGGAGGTCCTCGCGACCGACGCCGCTGCGGGCGCTCCGGATGCCGTCACGCGGATGAACGATGTCGATGCCACCACCCCCGACCTCGAAACGATCGGGCGGGAAGGGCGCGCGACCGGGGACGCGGCCGATGCGGGCGAACCCGCGGGTCCCGAAGCGCCGGAGGCGGACGGGACGGTCCGGGCGGGCGGGCGGGAGTCGACCGATGCCGGCGCCGCGGCGGACGCCATTCCGAACCCGCCGGTCCCGCCGGCGGGCGTCGCCGCAGGGGGGGGACCGGAGGTCGACGAAGTCGAGACCGGGCTCGAACGGGCCTTCGCCCCCGTATCCCCGTCGCCTGCGGCCGCACCGGCGACGCGCGCGCGGCATCCCGTGCGCCACCCGGGAGTGGATTCTCAGCCCGCCGGTAAGGGGTCGCCGGCGGAGCACGACGGCTCGGCGATGACCTCGGCTACCCCCGGCGGGGCCGAGTCCGCGGAGGCTGCCCCGTCGGGGCCGCCCCGGGTCATCGACGAGCACTTCGTGTGTCTCCGACGCGTGTCTGTCGATAGCCGCCTCGAGTCGTACGCGGTGCAGCACACCACCGACCAGCATTACGGCGTACTTCACCGACTCGAGCAGCGGCCCGACCTCGCCCGCGAAGTCGAGGCGCTCCGCTCCCGGGCCGCGGCGGTGGAGGAATTCAAGAACCCCTGCGCCGAACGCATGCTCGGGCACGGCACCTGGGAGGGCCGGCTCTATTGGGTGGAGGAGCGGATCGAGGGGACTCCGCTGGGGGAGTATCTCCGATCCGGTCCGCTTCCCGCCAAGTCCGCCGCCAGCATTCTGGCCGACGTCGCCGAAGCGCTCGAAGAGGCGCACGCCCACGGCCTGTCGCATGATGCGCTCGAGGCGGACGCGATCGTGCTGACGCCGAGTGGCCGGCCGCGACTGACGGGGTTCTGCCGGCCGGGTCGCAGCGCGGTCGCGGGTGCGGGGCGCGGCCGGGCGAACCCCGGCGTGCAAGCGGATCTCGACGCCGCCCTGCGGGTGCTCCGGCAAATGCTGGAGGGAAGCTCCGGACGAGGCCGCGCGGCCGACCCCGTCGACCCGCTCGACCGGGCCCTGACGCAGATTCTGCGGCTGGAGGGCGGGGCGACCTCGGGGCCGCGATACGACTCGGCCGGACGACTCGCGCGCGATCTGCGCGCGGCCCTGGCCGGGGAACCGGTCCATCCGCCGGGCAGTTCCTCCGTGTGGCGGGTCCTGTCCGCAATGGTGAGGTGGTTCCGCTTCTCGTGGCTGATCGGGCTGGCCGTGCTGGGCGGCGTCGGCGGGTTCTTCGGCCACGACCAGTACCGGAAGTGGCGCGAGTTGCAGGCGATGGACGACGTGGACACCTCGATTCGGGCGTACGAGAACGCGATGGCCCCCTATCTGGCGCGCGGTCAGGAATGCCTGAAGCAGGGGATCGCGGCCCTCGACCAGGGGCACTTCCCGCACGCGGGGCAGACGCTGCGCGAGGCGGCCAAGGAATTCAGCTTCGCGATCGACCTCGCGCCCCGTTCCTATCTGGCCCACCCCGCCTACATGGGGCGGGCGCGAGCCCGGTACCTGCTCGAGGATTGGGCCGGCGGCGCGGCGGACGCGGACTCCGCGCTGAGCGTGAATGTGCGGGAAATGGAGGCCCACTACGTGCGCGCGCTCAGCCTCCTGGCGGATCTGCACGGCAAGGTCGGCTGGGTGGAGGCCGGTTCGGGGCGCCGCCGCTGGCTCGAACCGATCCGCTCCAACGCGGTGGATTCCCTGCGGCGGGAGGCCGGACGATCCCTGGACGAATGCGTACGCACCCTGTCTCCGAGCGACCGGACGCAGGGTTGGGGGGGGGCGGCGGTGGCGCTGCATGCCTACCTGCAAGGTCGTAGCGCCGAGGCGCTGCCGCTGCTCCGTCAGGAGTGCGCCAAGCATCCCGAAAACCGGGCGATCCACGAGGCGCTCGCCTTCCTCCTCGCGGGCACGGCGCCGGTGGACCACGAAACGGCGCTCGGCGTGGCCGGGCATCTGATTCGCCGCGTCCCCGACCACGTGCGCGCGTACGCGCTCCGCGCGGAGTTGCACCTGATGAGGGACAATCCGGCCCGGGCGCAGGAGGACATTGCGGAAGCGATCCGCCGCTCGCCCGAGGAGGGCTGGCTGTACGAAATTCAGGCGAAGGTTCATTTTGCCCGGGGGCGCACGGATCGGGCGCTGGCCGATCTGGAGCATGCGCTTCGCATCGCGCCGGAGTCGCTTTCCGCCCGGCGCATTGCCGGCCGGATCCTGCGACGACTGGGCCGATGGGAGGAAGCGCTCGACCATCTGGGCCGCGCGCTCGGCGCGGGCCCGTCGCTCGACGCGGAAGTGCGGCTCGAGCGCGGCGCGGTGTTCGAGGCGCTCGGCCGACCGGTCGAGGCGGGGGCGGAGTATGCACGCGCGACGGAGGCGGATCCCGGACGCCCGGAGGCCTGGGTCGGCCGGGTCCGTTGCGAGCTTGCGCGCAACGACATGGGCATGGCGGCGACGCTGATTCAGCAGGCCCAGGACCTGCACTCGGGCGCGGCCGGGCTGGCGCTGGCGCTGGGCGTGGTTCGCCACAGTCAGAAAGACTGGCGCGGCGCGATCCGCGCGCTGGACAAGGCGCTGGATCTGGCGCGCGGCGAGCCGGTGGAGGAGGCGGGCGAGCCCGCGCACGCGACTTCGGCCGGCGTGCAGGACGAGCGCGTACGCTGGGCGGGCCTGGTCCGGTGGCCGTGCCCGGCGGCCGGGATCCTGCATCTGCGCGCGCTCTGTCACCTCGGCGGCGGTGCGCCGGATCTGGCGGAGCGGGACTGGAACTCCGCGCTGGAGCTGGAGCCGGACTTTCTGCCGGCGCTGTTGGCCCGCTGCGAACTTGCTCTGGAGAACGGGCGCTCGGGATTGGCCCTGCAGGACGCGCGCCGCATCGTGCACCTGCAGCCGCGCAGCCCCCGCGCTCTCGTGTTGCGCGCCCGCGCGCTGGAACGGACCGGCGAGCTCGCCGCCGCCAAGGCCGACCTGGATGCCGCGCTCGCGGCCGCGCCGGAAGACCCGGATGCGAGTCTTCAGCGCGGGCTCCTTCATCTGACCCGCGGCAATCCGGACGATGCGATTCGGGACTTCGACCGGGTGGTCCAGCGCTTTCCGCAGTGGGCCCGCCCCTGGGCCCTGCGCGCGGGCGCGGAGTCCGCGCGCGGCAACGTCCGCCGCGCCCGCGAGGACTTCGAGACCGCCCTGTCCCTCGATCCGCGGTTGCCGGAGGCGCACCTGGGGCTCGCCCGGCTCCACCTCGACGCAGGCCGCCCGGGGGATGCGCTGGCGGCCCTGGACCGCGCCCTGCGCGCGCTGCCGGACGATACCTCGCTGCGCGCGGCGCGCGCGGATCATCACGTCAAGGCCGGCCGCTTCGCGGAGGCGCTCAAGGACTACGACGCCGCGGTCGCGCTGCGGCCCGGCGATCCCGTGCTGCTGACCAACCGCGGCGCCGCCTGCCAGGCAACCGGACGATTCGACCTCGCGCTCGCCGACTACACCCGATCGATTGAACTCGCGCCGGAGTTCGTCGCCGCATGGCTCAACCGCGGACTTCTCCATCTGGCCGAGCATCGCCTCGACGACGCGCGCCGGGACCTGGACCGGGCGCTCGACCTGCGGCCGAATTTCCACGAAGCCTACCTCGCCCGGGCCCGCGCGCGGGAGGAGGCAGGGTCCTTCCCGGAGGCCCTCTCCGACTACAGCGAGGCGATTCGCTGCCGTCCCAACGCGGCAACGGCGTACGTGAGCCGCGCGCTCGTGAGGGTGCGCCTGGGCAAGGATGACGAGGCGCGGGCGGACCTGGAACGCGCGTTGCGCATCGATCCCAGCCTGTCGAGCGCCATCGCGCCCGAACTGAAGGAAGTTCTTGCGCCGCGTCGCTAGGCCGCATCGGCCGCACGCAGGAGGTGAAAGATGATCCGTCTCCGATCCCTCATCCTCGGCGGAGTCACGGCCGCCCTGTGCGTCGCCGGCGCGGCTCTCCCCGCTTCTGCCCAGGACGCCCCGCCCGCGGAGTCGAAACCCGCGGAGCCGGTTCCTTCCCAGGAAACGCCCGCCGCCCCGGACACCGGAATCCCGTCCGATCCCGCTGCGGCCGGACCGGACACGACCGAGGACGCCTCCCTGTGGCGGACCCGCACACCTGCCGCGTACGAGACGTGGCGGCCGATCAAGCGGGAAGAGTGGGATCTGCGGCTCCAGAACGCCCTCATCAACCTCCGCTGGCGCTGCACCGAAGGGCCCTGGAGCCCCGAAGAGGTCCAGGAGGTCGTCGATTCCCTGGAGCGGGCCATCCGGTGGGGCGTTTCACCGGACCTCGCCTTGTCGTTCGCCCAGCGCTGCGTGCAGTGGCGATTCACCGCGCACGACTCCAAGCGCATCTTGTGGTCGCTGACCCAGGCCGTCCGCTCGGACGGGAAGTGCGCCAACATCAGCGACCTCATGGACGAGACCTTTCAGAGCAACTATCGCGGGGACGACCTCGTGAATGCGCTCTTCTTCGAAATCCGCAAGCGGCGCAACTTCGAGGAGGGGCTCATTCCGCAGGAGGAACGGCGCAAGCGCGAGCGCCGCGAAGCCGAGGCGCGGGCGGTCAAGGAAGCGGAACGGAAGGCCGCCGAAGAGCGCGCGAAGGGCGAAGAGGGCAGCAAGCCGGATCCCCGCAAGCGATAGCGGCCCGACGGCGCGTCTCGTCGCCCCAACCGCACCGACGCCGGAAACCGCGCGTCACCGCCCGACGAGCAGCCCCTCGATCCCCCGGATCGTCTCTTTCCGGCCCGCGGATACGACGGCCGGCGTCTCTTCCATGACCGCGAGTCCGCGCAGTCGCCCCGCGTCCACGTCCATGCGCACCGTCAGGCCCGACTCCGTCGTGAAGAACAGCCGGCCTTCGTCGTCGGCGAAAAGGCCCGTCAGGTCGTTGTCGACCAGGCCCGGACTCTTTCGCCCCGCCGCCTCCGCGACCGCATCCAGTCTTCGACTCGTTCCCCAGCGGTCATCGTGGGAGTCGAAGATGGGCCGCGACTGACCGGTCCATGGATCCAGCCATACGATCCGTGAGGACCAGTCGGCGCTGCGACTGACCTGCCGGATGAGGCCGAAGATCATCAGGGTCGGATTCTGCGAGAGGGCGTCCGGTTGCGGCTCCTTCCACTCTTCCAGGAGGACGAGAATGCCACGACCCCAGGGTGCGGGGAGAACGGAACGGACCGATACGTCCGACCCGAGCGACCGCTCCAGCGGTGGCTCCTCCAGGTCCGGGCCGAATACATAGACCCGACCTCGCTCGGTCACGAGGATGGTGGAATCTTCCGGATCGGGAACGCGCATTGCCGCCTGCGCAGTCGCCTCCTCGGGGACCTCGCGGGGAGCCTGCGCCGGCGTACTCTGGCATCCGGCGCCCAGCCGGCAGAGGACGCCGATGCCCAGGATGAGGACCCAGGTTGCGACTCTCATGGATCGTCTTTCTGGACGGTGGACCCCGTGGCATTCCGCACGCACTTTGTCCCTCTGATGTTTTCAACCCGGGACCCGCCGATTATCCTGCAGAAATCCGGCCCTGGATTGACCATTGCGCGATACTTTGGGTATAAGCTGGAGAATTGTCATTTGCGACCCCGCCAACTCCTTGTTCGTGAAGGGATTGAGTCTCCCGCGATGACGCAGGCAACGATCGCCGACCGGCAGCGATTCGGCGAAATCCTCGTCGAAATGGGTCTGGTCACGCCCGCCGATGTCGCAACGGCGCTACACCGCCAGGCCGAAATGCGGCAGGGGGGAGAAAACGCGCGCCTGGGGGTGCTCCTGGTCGAGATGGGGTGCGTGGGCGCGGAACTCGTCTTGGTGGCATTGAGTCGCCAGGGAAAGCGACTGCTTCGGTGCCCAGGCTGCGACCGGTCCTGGAATGTGCAGGGAGACGGGGGCGGTCGGGAGGACTGTCCGGATTGCGGGCAGGCCCTGGTCCCGCCGTCCTCGGAGGCGGAACTGCTCCGCGCGCTGGCGGCGTTCGGGACCCGGTCGGGGGCGTCCGTCACGGGAGGTGGAGGGGGGCCGGGCACCACGAGTTCGGGCCGGGTTCCTGCGGGGGCACCACCCTCGCCGGGGTCGCACTTCGGGCGCTACCGCCTCGAACGGATGCTGGGCGAAGGCGGGATGGGGCAGGTGTGGAAGGCCTGGGACACCGGGCTGGAGCGGTGGATTGCGCTGAAGTGGATTCGCGAGGGCCTGTATGAGCGCGCGACCGGGAGGGAGCGGTTCGAGCGAGAGGCGCGGGCCTGCGCCGGGCTTCGCCACCCCGGATTGGTTTCGGTGCTCGACATCGGGGAGTGCGAAGGCCGCCGCTACCTGACGATGGAGTACGTGGAAGGGCCCACCCTTTCGGAGCGTTGGCGGGCGGACGGGGAGACCCGCCGGGCCGGGGGGGCGATCGAGGTGGTCCGGCTTCGTGAGCAGGTGGAACTCTTGGCTCAGGTGGCGGCGGCCGCGGATTACGCCCACCGGAGCGGAGTCCTGCACCGGGACCTCAAGCCCTCGAACGTCCTGATCGATGCCGCGGGGCGGGCCCGGGTGACCGACTTCGGACTGGCCCGGGACCTGGGGGCGACGGTTGCGCCGGGACTCACTCTCGCCGGGCAGGCGGTCGGGTCTCCCTGTTACATGAGTCCCGAGCAGGCTGCCGGGGAGTCGAATCGCCTCGCCCCGACCACGGACGTGTGGGCGCTCGGAGTGATGCTGTATGAGGCCCTGACCGGACGGACTCCGTTTGAGGACGCCGGGGAAGTCGTCGCGGTCATGCGCGCGGTGGTGGAGCAGGAGCCGGTCGCGCCGCGCGCATGCTGCCCCGGGGTGCCGCGCGAGCTCGAGGCGATCGCCCTGCGCGCGCTGGAAAAGGAACCGTCGGCGCGCATTCCGACCGCCGGCGCGTTCGAGGACGAACTGCGCCGGTGGCTCCGGGGGGAGCCGGTCCAGACTCCGCTGCGTACTCGTTCCGGGCGCATCGGACGCTGGGTACGAAGGCGGTCTGGGATCTTCGCCGGGACCACCATCGCGGTCCTGGCGGCGCTGGCGATCGTGATCGGGGCGGCGGCCTTGGAGCAGCGGGCCGCGGAACAGGTTCGCGCCATGCTCGAAGAGGTCGGTCGCTCGGTGGAAGCGTTCGAAGACTCCGTGATGCGCACCCCGATGACCCCGGAGGCGCGGGTAGCTCTGGCCGAGCAGCCGATGGCGCTGCTGGCGACCCTCGGGCGTCTGACCGGAGAGTCGGGAATGGTGGCCGCCTGGCGGGCCCGACTGCTCCACCTCCAGGGTCGCGGGGTCGAAGCGGACGCCGAACTCGAACGGGCGCTCGCGCTTGCGCCGGACGATCCGCGGCCGCGTTACTTTCGCGGCTTGCGGGCGTTGGAGGCGTACGGCAATCTGCGTGGGATGCCCACGTTCCATGTCGGCCTGGGATTCGTGAAGATCGATGCCGGGCGGGAGGACACGGAGGCAGAGGAGTCCCTGCGCGAGCGTGGACTGGCGGATCTGGAAATTGCCCTTGAACGCTCCGCGGGAGTGCTCGAAGGTCGGGAGTCCCGGACCGCTCGTGCCCTGGGTTACCTGTATTCCCCGCGGAAGGACGGTTTCGCCGAGGCCCTTGCCCTGCTCGACGGGGAGGAGCACCCGGCCGCCTGGCGACTGCGCGGGCTGGCGCTCTTCTATCTGGGGCGGGCCGACGAGGCGGCGGAGGCGTTTACCCGGGCCCTCGAGGTGTGGCCGGAGGACCTGGTCGCCCGGCGCCATCGCGGCTTGGCCCGGATGAGCCTCGGGCTGGCCCGAACCGGACCGGGAGGCGATCCGGACCGGGATTTCGAATCTGCGGCGGGGGACTTTCAGATCCTGGTCGATCGCGATCCCCTCGGTCTTGACGGTCATGCGTATCTCGGAATTCTCTCCGCGCTCAGGGGCAGGGTCGCCGACCGGCGGGGGGCGGATCCGCGCGAGTGGTTCGAGCGGGCGGTGCGCTCCCTGGGCGTCGCGTGTGAACGAACGCGCGGGGCGGATACGGAGCGGGGGAACCGATCCCGGGTTCTGGTCGAGTGGGCCGATGCCGACGGCAATCGGGGAGTGGACCCAATGCCCCGTCTGCGCCTGGCCCTGGCGGACTGCGAGGAAGCGCTGCGGCAGCAGCCCGGGTCGGTGCGTTGGCGGGTCTTGCGCGGATCGATTCACAGACGGATCGCCGCGGTGGAGGGTGCCCACGGCCGTGACCCTCGGGAGGGGCTGCTTCGGGCGATTCGCGACGGGGAGGTCGCCATCGAGGCGGGCCCGGGCATTGCGGAGGCCTGGATCGAGCGGGGTCAGGCGCGCATGGACTTTGCGGAGGCCGACGGGCATCGCGGCGGGGATCCGCGCGCCGATCTCCGCCGCGCGGTGGCCGATTTCGATGCGGCGTTGGGATGCGATCCCGGACAGGTCGGGGCGGTGAATGCGCGCGGGGTCGCGCACATGATCCTGGCGAGGGCCGAGACGGCGCGGGGGGGCGACGCGACCTCGATCCTCGCGGATGCGGAGCGCGATTTCACGGCCGTGCTCCAGCAGGCGCCCGAATCGGTGGACGCCTGGAACAATCTGGGGCAGGTGAGCGTGATGCAGGCCGATGCGCTCGCGCGTCGAGGCGGCGATCCGCGGGAGGCGTATCTTCGGGCCATCGGGCATTTCGATGAAATGCTGCGCCGGCACCCGGGACACCATGCGGGTTTCGTCAATCGCGGCCGCGCGCGGATCCGCCTGGGGGAGGCGGACGCGGCGTTTGGCCGCGATCCGGGCGAATCGGCCCGCCTGGCGCTCGCCGATCTCGATGCGGCCTTGGCCGTGAATCCGCGTGCGCCGGAGGCCTTCGCCAATCGCGCGAGTGCGCACCGCCTCCTCGCCCACGATCAGCAACGTCGGGGCCGCGACCCGATGGACGAGTATCGGGCGGCGGTGGCGGATGCCGAGAGGGCGTGCGCCTTGGATTCCGGAAATCCGGAGCGGATCCTGGACCGCGGGGTTCACTTCCTGCGTCTGGCGGAAGCCGAAGCGCAGCGGCAAGTGGACAACCGGGAGTCCTTGGAGCGGGCGCTGCGGGACTTCCGCGAGGTGCTCCGGGTGAATCCGGACTCGGCTTCCGCGCACATGAATTGCAGCGGGGTCTGGATCCGGCTTGCGGAGGCGCGCGGCCGCTACGGCGGGGACGCGCGCGCGGCGCTGGCCGGGGCGATCGAGGCCGCGCAGGAAGCGACGAAGCGGGTTCCCGGGCTGGTGGGTGCCCACAGCAACCGGGGGATGGCGCGCCTGTTCCTCGCGGATCTCGAAGCGGAGTCGGGAGAAGATCCGCTGCCGACGCTGCAGGCGGCGCTCGCCGATCTCGATCATTCGGTGCGCCTGCGACCGGCGGACGCCGGCGCGCTCAACCTGCGCGGTCGTGCATGGTTCGCGGTCGCCAACGTGCAATCCGCGAGAGGCGAGGACGCGTCGCCGGCGCTGCGTCGCGCGGAGGAGGACTTGCGGGCCGCGGTCGAGCGTCACGACGTGAACGCGCGGATGAATCTGGGATTGTGCCTGCAGGCCCAGGGGCGCGTCGAGGAGGCGATCGAAGTCTGGGACGCCGGCGCGCGCGCGGCGCCCGCCCTGGCGAAATGGGTCGACGATCAGGTGGCGGAGACGTTGCGGGAGAAGCGTCCGTGGGAGGGGCGCCTCGCGGACGCGGCGCGGGCGCGTGCATCGGCGGACCGGGCGACCGAACGGCGTCACCTGGAGGCGGCGGTGGCGCTGATCGGACGCTGGCTGGGCGGTTTGCCGGCGGCGGAGCGGGACGCGGCGATCGGGGCCGCGTTGCCGCTCCGGGAGACGTACGGCGCGGCGCACGGCCGGCTTGCGGGCCTGCTTGCGCGGGCGTCCGCCGGCGGCGCGGGGTCGGAGTCCGAAGCGCTGCGCGACGCGGCCTTCTCGCACCTGGAGGCCGCGGAGTCGATGGGGTGGCGGGTGGATGGGGCGCCGGGCGTCGCGGCGGATTTCGCCCCGCTCCACGCGGATCCCCGGTGGGGCGCGCGCCCGCGCTGACCGGCGGAGCGGTCGATCGCGCGTCGCGCGCGCGATTCCCTATGCCTTCTTCGAAAGCTTGCGCGCCGGAGTGAATTCCTTCCAGATGCGATTCAGCCGCTCCAACTCGCGATCGTTCACCGCGGTCAGAAACGGCTCCACGTCCTTGACCGTGCGCAGCGCCTCGAACCCCTGCTGAATGAAGTCTCCCATCTCCGTCGCGCCCTTGAGACGGGCGGTCAGTCGAATGACCTTCATCATCAGGCCGATCGAGCGCCAGTGGGAGACTTCATGGAAAAACCGCACGGAGTCGAGGATGAGCTTGATCTGCTGCACGCGCGCATCATGGTTGTCGCAGTCGCGGTAGGCCTGCTCGTACTGGGTGTTGGAGAACTTCGCGCTCCGGCAGACCCGCTGCAGCTGGTCGACGACGAGTTCATCGAGGTCGTTGGTGAGCGTATTGAGGTCCACCAGGCGGCCGAGGGCGCGGATGATCTCCATCCCCAGCTTGTCCTGGAAGTACTCGTAGAGCTCCTTGAAGTCGGCGTCGCGCTTGCTCTTGTCCTGGGAAGAGTAGATCGCGGTGAAGAAGAAGTCCGCGATGTGGCGATAGCGGGAGTCTTCCGCGAAATCGCCGTACGTCTCGCGCAGCCGCAGGCTCTGGTGCTCGATGAGCCGCTGCTTGAGCTGCACCCGGTCGACAGCCATGGGCGGGGGCATTTCCGGCGCTTGATCCTTCGGCCGCGCATGCGGGCCGCGCTTCGTCGATGAGGATGCCCCCAGGGTAACGCGCTGCGTTACACCCGTCAAGCGAATTTAAATTGCCCGCAGGCGGCCTCCCGCCTACAATGCCGGGCATCATGCCCTATGTCTCCGTCGGTTCCGCGCGAATGCATTACGAGGAGTCCGGCTCCGGGCCGGCCGTCGTATTCGTGCACGGGTGGGCCGCTTCCTGCGCCTTCTTTCGCTCCACGATGGCCCGAATCGGGCCCTCGCACCGCTGCATTACCCTGTGCTGGAAGGGGATGGGAGACTCGGACAAGCCGGCGGACGCGGCGTACACCGTCGACGAGTACGTCGAGGAATTGCGCGAGGCGACCGACCGACTCGGCCTGGCGCGCTTCGTCCTCGTCGGCCACTCGATGGGGGGGATGATCTCCGCCGCCTTCTCGGCCCGTTATCCGAATCGCGTGCAGGGGCTCGTCCTGGTGAACGCGCCGCTGGCCGGACACGACTCCTTCTTCTGGCGCGTCCGTCTGCTGCTCGTCCCGGTCCTGAACTTCCTCATCTGGCTCCTGGCTCACCTGCGCTGGGTGCGCCGGATCGGCGCGCGCGACTTCACGCACGGGTTCCGCCTCGACGACTGGGTGATCGACGACGTGCGCAAAGCGACTTTCACCTCGCTCATGCGGTCGGTGCGCAGCATGGCGACCACGGATCTTACGGATCGCCTGGGCGCGATCCGCGCCCCGACGCTCGTGGTGTCCAGCGACCATGACCGGATCGTCCGCGCCGGCCAGTTTGCGCTCGCGCGCCGTTGTATCCCCGGCGCGGAGTCCTGCGAGCTTTCGCCCGTCGGCCACTGCCCGATGCTGGAGGCGCCGAACCGATTCGACCCGGCCGTGGCCGCGTTCGTGGCGCGCTGCGACCCGGCCGGGGGTCCCGCGTCCATCGACGCGCCCCTGCCGGCCGACGCGGCCGCTCCCCCCTCATCGTCGTGACGCGCCACCCCCCCGCACTCGGGGCCCCCCCTACGGAAATTCGGTCCGATTGCCGATTCTATTCCGGGGCATCGGCCGGTTCCGATCCACCCCGGCCGATTCCGCTCGATGGGAGTAGGCATGGCTCCGGATCTCTCGTCCTCCACGGCCATGGCGCCGACGGTGGAGACGTTTCTCGAAGCGTTGTCCGTCGAACATGGCCTGGCCGAGAACACCCTCGCGGCCTATCGCAGCGATCTCGGCGTGTTTGCCCGCTTTCTCGAATCGACCGGTAGACCGGACGACGCGGCGAAGGTGACCGCCGAGGACGTGGTCGGCTTCCTTCGCCTCGGTCGGGAGAGCGGGCGGTCCGTGAACACGGTGACTCGCCGTCTGATCGCGGTGCGGATGTACTTCCGGTTCCTCACCGCGGAAGGGCTCGTGCCGGTCGACATCACCTCGCAGCTCGATGCGCCGAAGCACTGGCAGCGCCTTCCGGGGGTCCTGTCCCGGGAGACGATCGAGACGTTGCTGGACTCGCCCGACCCGACGAATCCCCTGGGACGCCGGGATCGCGCGCTCCTGGAGACGTTTTACGCCACCGGAGCCCGCGTCAGCGAAGTGGCCGGTCTCCGGCTGCAGGATGCCAATCTGGAACTCGGGTATGTCCGATGTTTCGGCAAGGGGCGCAAGGAGCGGATCGTTCCGCTCGGATCGAAGGCGATCGAGGCGGTGCGGGTCTACCTGGCCGACGCCCGCCCGAAACTCACGCGGGCCAGCGACTCGCTCCAGCTCTTCGTCAGCCGTCAGGGCCGCCCGCTCACCCGGGGGCGGATCTGGGCGCTGTTGCAGCGGTATGCCCGCCAGGCCGGGGTCCGCGGCCGCGTGTACCCGCACCTGTTCCGCCATAGTTTCGCCACCCACCTGCTCGAGAATGGGGCGGAGATCCGCTACGTGCAGGAAATGCTCGGTCATGCCACGGTCGCCACGACGCAGGTCTACACCCACGTCGACCAGGCGCGGCTGAAACGCGTACATTCTCAGTGCCACCCAAGGGCGTGACGCATCCGCTCGCCATTTCGCTTGAGGCGGATGTCGAAGGCGCGCTAGACTCCCGTTGAGCCGTTTGACCTGCCGGTTGGCCCACCGGGCCAGCGCCCGATCGAGATCCCGACCGGAGAACGATCCGTGAAGCACGCTGCCGCGCACGCCGGGAAAATCGTTCGCCACGCCCCGGAACGGCGCGCCCGCCCGATCATCCTCGCAGGGGGGTGCTGCACCTCCTGCTGCTGCTGCTCGTGCTGTCTTCACTTGATCGGAGGGTTGATCGGCGCGGCGATGATCGGCGCGGGCGGCCTGGGCGGGTTGGTCGGCGCCTCCACGCTGCCCGAGGCGATCCCGGCGCCCCCGAGCACCCGGATCCGTCCCGAGGCCGGGGGCGGCCCGATGACGGCTTCGGCACTCGGTCAGGCGGGGGTCGTGTTTCTCGAGGAAGGCGGCGCCACGCCGAAGCCCTCCGCCGCGGGGAAGCCGAAGAACATCCCCCTCAGCGTGAGCGGCCGCGCGCAGGCGCTCTACTGGAAATGCCTCGTCCTCGCCACCGTGGTCGCCGCGGTCTTCGCGGGCATGTGGAAAGGGTTGCTCGGCCTGGTCGGGATGGTCTTCCTCGGCCTGCCGGCGGTGCAGATCCTCGCATCAGCGGCGGCCTTCGCCTGGATCGCGTTGAATCCGAGTCGGGATCAGCGAATGCTCAACCGGGTGCTGTTACGGATGACCTGGCGCGCCCTGCTGGGGACCATCATCGGCGCCGGACTCATGACGCCCTGTTTGTGGCAGTGGAATCGGCTCTAGTCGTCGATCCGATCGGTTCGAACCGGATTGATGTTTCTGTCGGCAAGGAGTCCCGGCGATGTCCAACGGCGCACCGGAGTCCGAGGGTCGCGGGACTCCGCCCGTTCCGGAGACTTCCGCGGCGGGCGGACTCCCGTCCGGGGCGGACGTCGACGCCCCCGCCCGCCGACTGCGGCTGCGGGTCCTCGGCGCGTTGGCGGTCTTCCTGGTCGCCCTGATCGGACTCGTCTACCTGCGCGGAACGTGGGCGGATCGAGCGGCGCGGAATCCCACGTCGCCGGCCGACGGAACCGTCGTCCAACTGCTCGAGAGCGAGCAGGGACAGGTCGGCGTGCGGGCCGCCGCGGTCATCGATGCGCCGATCGGGGCGGTCTGGGCGGTGCTGTCGGACTATGACCGTTTCGCCGAGACGTTCCAGTCGCCTCAGTGGCGCTATCGCGACACGCGCGGAACGCGGGAGGCCGACGGTCGCTGGCGCCTGACCGGCGTCGTGGAGACCACCCTGGGGACGTTCCCGGTGGACCTGCCCCTGACCCACCGTGAGGAAGCGGATCCCCGGACCATCTCGTGGGACACCTCCATGCCCGGCATCGATCTCAACCGCGGGACCTGGACCCTGGCACCCGCGGGCGAGGCGAATACGCTCGTGGTCCTTCATCTCGAGATTCGGGTCCCGCCCTATCCCCGCTTCCTGGTTCACAACGTGCTGTTGAGCCAATTGGACACCGCGGTGGAATCGGTCGCCGCCGCCGCGCGCCTGCGCAAGTCCCGGTGAAGTCCGACCGGAGAGCCCCGCCCGCATGTCGGACGACCTTCGCCCGCGTCCCCGCCGTCCCATCCCTGCGCTTCCGTTCACGACCGTCGTCACGCCCGGGGTGGTACGCCTGATCGCCGGGGAGGACTTCCGTTACACCTTCGAAGCGGACGGGTTGGATCGGTGGTTTCCGGCCCTCCTGGAGCGCTGCGACGGTTCGCGCACCCTGGACGAGGCGGTCGCCGGATGCGCGGCCCCCCTGCAGGCGACGGCGCGCGCGTGGCTGGAGCGGTTGTACGGCGAGCGCGTGTTGATCGACGGTTCGGCGACGGAGGCGCATCGAGGCGGTGCCGTGTCGGTCATTCTGGCCGGCGGAGGGGCGCTGCGGGACCGGCTGGAGACCGTCTATCCCCCCAATCCCGTTGCCTCCGACCGCCGCCTCCTGATCCTGTGTCAGGACTCCCTCGACTATGCCGCGGCCCTGGAGGCCCAGCGTCGGGGGCGAGCGGAGCGGACGCCGCTGCTCTGGGCCACGGTCGGGCCGATGACCCGCGCGTTCGTCGGTCCGGTTTTCCTGCCGGATGCGGGGCCGTGCCTGGGCTGCCTGATCGGGCACTTTCGCCGCCTTTCCCCCGCGCCCGAGCTCTACGACGCCCTGATCGGCCACGCCGCGGCCGGCGGTCGCTTCGAGCCGGCCCGCTTCCACGACGCGGGGATCGACCTCTTGATCGCGCTCGTGCGGTGGAAGATCGCCCGCTTCGAGGAAAGCGACGCGGTCGCCTGCGTCTACCGCCTGCATGTCCTGGAAGCCGAATCGCTCGAAATCTCCTCCCACCGCGTCTTCGTGCTCCCGGACTGTCCCGTGTGCGGCGGGGAATCGTGATGGGCCGCGAGAGCAGGGCGGACGAGCGCGACCTGACGAATCCGTACACGGGTCTGTTCACGCGCGTGGGGAGCCCCGACCCGGAGCCGTTCGATCCGGACCTGCCGATGTTCGCCGGCTCGATGGTCCCGTTCGGGTCCCGCGTCACCGAGGACGCGGTCGGCGGGGCCGGTTGGCGCCCCGAGGAGGCCCGGGGGGCGTGCTGGGGCGAGGCCGTCGAGCGCTGCCAGACCTTTCCGCTTGCCACCGACCGGGTCGTCGACGCCTGCTGGGCGGACTGGCCGCTACCGGAGCCGGCCATTCCGCCGGAGCGCTGGGTCCTCTTCCATCCGGACCAGTACGCACTGAGAGGATTCGGCTTTCAGCCGTTCGATCGTGGCACCCGGTGTCGCTGGGTGGCGCTGCGGGATGCCCTCACCGGGCGCGCGGTCTGGGCGCCGGAAGAGATGGTGTTCCTCTGGGCCCGCACCGGCGTGGGGCACCGCCTTCTGCCCGGGATCTCGACCGGCCTCTCCTGCGGCCGGCGGGGGGACCCCGTGGTCCTGCGCGGACTGCAGGAGGGGGTCGAACGGGACGCCCTGATGGGGATGTGGTGGGGGAGGTATCCGCTGGAGGAGTGGCCTGCCGCCCCGGTCTGGACCGCGGTCGGTACGGAGGTCTCGGAGCGGGCACGGCGCCCGAACCTGCGCTACCGGTTTTATCGGGTGGCGACTCCGCTCAGCGCCCACGTGACCGTCACCACGCTCGAGGGCGAGGACGTCGCGGGATCGCTGTTCAGCGCGGGGGCGGCCTGTCGCGAGACGCGCGTCGACAGTTGGCGGAAGTCGCTGCTCGAGTCCGTGCAGGGCCTGCACTTCGTCCGCTACCTGCGTCGGCATACCGGTCTGACCCGCATCGACCGACTGGAGCAACTGACCGAGTTCCGGCTGCACGCGCTGTACTACAGTCTCCATCCGGAGCGCCTCCCACGCACTCCCTTTCACCGGGCTGCGGCGGCCCGGGCGGATGCGGGCGACGGCGCGCGCGAAGACCTGACGGCGCTGGCCGCGCGCCTGGGACCCGAACGTCCCGTGCTCGTTCGCCACGTCACCCCGCCGGCGCTCGCCCGGGAACGGCTCGACTTCATCGTCGCCCGCGTGGTCGTCCCCGGCCTTCAGCCGATGCACGGCAACCACGTGCTTCCGCTCCTCGGCGGACCGCTTTGGGCCCCGCGCGGCTGGCGCGAATGGGCCGACGCCGACCCGCACCCGTTCCCGTGAGGTGTTCCGGATGGATCGAGACGAGACCGCGGACCGCCGCTTTTTCCGCTGGACGGAACTCGACCGCACGTCGTACCCGGAATTCCGGGACCGGATCCTGGCGTTCGAGGGGGACCATGCGCCGATCCGCGCGCGCACCTACGCGGGAGTTCCGCGCGAACCTCTCGAGCGCGTGCGACCGCGTGCGCTGGGATCGCTCGACCGGGCGCTGGCGGGCCGCCGGTCGGCGCGCGATCTGGAAACCGGACTTCCCCCGCGCCGTACGCTCTCGCGAATCCTGCAGTTTGCCCACGGCGTAAACGAGAGTCGCGCCCGCGGACCGGTTCCGTCCGGGGGGGGGCTGCAGGCCCTGGAACTCTACCTGGCCGTTCTCGGCGAGGGATGGCCCGGCGCGGGGCTCTACCACTACGACCGGGAGGCGCATGCCCTGTCCCGGCTCGGCGAAGCGGAACCGGCTCGTTCCCTGCCCGCGCGGATTCCCTCGATGGCCCAGTTCTCCGGGGGGTCGCTCCTGTGGGTCCTGGCGGGGGACCTGCCGCGCGTGGAGAGAAAGTACGGCGCCCGCGCGGGGCGTTTCCTGCTGCTCGAGGCCGGACATCTGATGCAGAATCTCTGCCTGCTGTCGGCGAGCCTGGGGTGGTGCACGCTTCCGCTGGGCGGATACTTCGAGCGGGACGTCGCCCGCGCGTTCCGGTTGCCTGCGGGGGATGCGGTCCTGTACGTGGGGGTCCTGGGGAGGCCGCGCGCGGAATGAAGCCCGGGCGCGGGCGGCTGGAGGCTCTTCCATCCTGCGCTCAGGTCGAATCCCCGCTACGACGGTCTGGCCGGCCGGCACGTTGCGCACGGGCAGATCTGGCGCAGGAACTCGAACGAGTAGATCCCCGTGTCGTGGCCGTCGCTCCAGCGGAATTTGACGGCATAGTTGCCCTGCGGTTCGACTTCCTCAACGTGGATGTCGCGCGGCGGTCCGCCGGTGAGCATCACCATCCCGGCCGTCTTCTGGCGTTCGGTGCGGCACCCCGCGCAGGGGCACTCGCCCCGGAGGTAGGGCAGCGTGTACAGGCTCCGGTGTCCGTCCGCCCAGGTGATGGCGAATTCGCCGGTCTCCAGGGCCTGGACGTCGGTCGGCTCATGCGCGGGCTGGAAGTGGGGCATGGGAAATCTCCAACGAGAAGGCCCCCTCTCTAGCATCCGGCCGGCCTGTGCGTCAATCGTCGTTCCTTGCCTCCTCGGACCGCGCCTGATATCGTTCACCGGCCGCGCCTGCGGGCGCGGGTCGATCCGCTTCCAGGGAGGTCGCCCCGATGCTCATCCGCCGCCTGATTCCTCTCCTGCTCGCGATCGCGCCGGTGGTCGCCGGTTGCGCGTCGTCGCCGATCCATCCGCCGGAGGAAGGTCCTCAAGCGAACGAGGCCCACGCGGCCCGCCTGCTCCGCAACATCGTGGATGCGGAGGAGGACTGGAAGTACAGCGACCTCGACGGCAACGGGGCCCAGGACTACTGGACCCGCGACGTGACCGGGTTTTTCGCCTTGGACCGGACCGACCGCGCCGGGCATCGCGGCGTCAGCAGGGAGGTCGCCCTCGCCGACCCGATCGGGACGAACTACTACCCGAAGGAGCTGAAGCGGTTGCACGGCGCGCCGGCCCACGGCTACCGCTTCAAGGCGCTGCTCATGGACGAGCGTGGTTGGCCCTACGCCCTGGATGAGGACGAAGACGGGACGGCCAACTCGAACTCGTCGCGGTACGGCTTCGTCGCGTATCCAGAGCGGTATCCGGCGGACGGACGGGCCACGTTCCTGGTCAATCAACGGGGGATCGTGTGGCAGAAAGACCTCGAAGGGGCGCTGCCGCCGCACAAGTTCCCCGCGGAGCCCGAGGCGGAAGGGTGGACGGCGCGGGACCGTTCCGGGGCGCGCGGCGGAACGTACGAACCGCGCTCCCGCACCGGCCGGCATTAGTGGTTCTTCAATCTCGAGATCCTGCGTTCGGCCGAGTCGAATTTCGCGCCCGGCGAGGCGCGATTGGGAGGCGATGCCCCGGTGCATCGCCGACGACGAGCAACGAAGCCCGGCGCGAAAAGCGACCGGACCGACCCCGGAGATCCAGGTGGAAGCCCCACCAGGTCCAGGGTCGTCGGTCACCCGGGACCGCCGGCGCCGGCCGCGCCAGACGGTTGCCGCGCCCCCCCGATTCTGCGACAATGCGGCATTCGCAATTCGGCGGGATCCATGTACAAGCTGCTCATCCTGCTCCTCGTGCTCGGCGGCGCCGCGGCGGCCTTTTGGGCGGCCGGCCGGGAGGACGTTCTCGACGTGAAGGTGATCCCCGTCCGCCGCGGACGGGTCGAGGAGACGGTCACCGCCACCAGTTCGGGAACCGTCCGTCCACTGAAGCGGGTTCGCCTTCTTTCCGAGTTGATGGGACGCGTCCACCGGATCCATCGCCGCGAGGGCGTCGCGGTACGGCAGGACGAAACGGTCCTGGAACTCGACCGCAAGGCCCTGGAGGCTTCCGCTGCGGTCGCGCAGGCGAACGTCGGGGTGGCCCGGTCCCAGCTCGAATCCTCGGTCATGCGCCGGGCCAAGGCGGACGACGACTTCAAGCGCATCAGCGGCTTGTTCAATGAACGGCCCGGGGCCCGCTACGTCTCGGAATCGGAGTTCGAGCGGGCCCGGATGGAAAAGGAGCTGGCCGCCGAGGCGGTCCGCACGGCCGAGGCGAACTTGCGGCTGCTCGAGGCCCAACAGCGCGTCGTCCAGGTCGATCTCGACCGCACCCAGGTGCGGGCCCCCTTCTCCGGGACCGTCACCGACCTCGCCGTCGAGGACGGGGCTTCCGTGTCGATCGGCTCCCTTCTCTTCGAGCTGATGGACATGTCGTCCGTCCAGGTTCGCGCCCCCTTCGACGAGGTGGACGCGGGTCGGATCCGTCTGGGACAGGACGTCCGGCTCACGCTCGACGCCTTCCCCGACCGCACCTACCCCGGCAAGGTCGTGGAGATCGCCCCGGTGGTCTCGACCACGTTCGAGAAGAACCGGACGATCGACATCACCGTTTCGGTGAGCGACGAGGACCGGACGCTGCGCGTCGGCATGTCGGTCGACGTGGTGATCGTGGTGAGCGTCGTCGAGGAC
>CAZWCX010000040.1:0-52948 GCA_964632945.1 uncultured Planctomycetia bacterium
CGCGAAAATCGCCTCGGCCGAACCTAGGATCTCAAGATTGAAGACCCACTAGTCGGCCATCCCGTTCGATTCGGCGCTCGCCGGATGGGGATGGTCCCCGGGGACCGGAGCTCAGCTTTCGAGATCGCGCGCGAACTTGTCCATCATCGTTCCCCGCGGATCGATTCGCAGGGACAGCTCGCCCCGGGTTTCGGCTTCACAAATCGGGTGAAGCACGCCCGAGTAGGTGTCGATCAGGAATCCCATGACCGGGAGTCCCGGCGGGAGCACCGGGGCATCGCGCAGCGTCTCCACCCCGATGCGGACATTCTCCTCCAGGGAACGAATGAGGGCGAACCACTCCCGCGGGGATTCCCGGCCCAGCACGGCTGGATCCACGTTGCAGCGGGCGAACCCTTCCAGCAATCGCTGCTCTTCGGAAGCCATGAGGCAGTCGGTGTGTCCGACGACGGCGATCTCCCGGCAGCCCGCGAGATAGATGGTCGCGGCGATCGACCGGATCAATCCCCGATCCCCCGGCCGGAGGACGGCGCCGGCGGAGCGGATGAATGCCGCGTCGCCGCGATCCAGTCCCAGGGCGCGCGGCACCAGTTGGATCAGCCGGGAATCCATGCACGTGAACACGGTCAGCCCCTTGCGAGGCTGCGCCGAGAGGACCTTGGGCTCGAACGTCTGCAGGAACTGTCGATTCGCATCCAGGTATTTCTGCGCGGGCATCACGACCCTCACGGGTCCGGCTCACCGTCCCGGTTCGGCCGGGCTACTTTGGATCCCCTCCGCCGGCCTCCGGCTCGTTGGCGGGCGCATTCTGCGGCGGCGGAACCTCGCCGCCTCCGCCGCTGTTGTCGGGCGGGGGGGCCTCATTGGACGGCGGCGCCGCGTTCGCCGGAGGCGTCTCGTTCGCGGGCGCATTCCCCGCGCTCGCATCGTTCGACGCTGCCGGAGTGCCGCCGAGATAGCCCATGAAGTAGGCGGCCGCCCCGCCGCCCCCCACGAGGACGACGAGGATCACGACGATCAGGACCATCGGAGACTTCTTTTTTTCGGTAGCCGGGGTTTCCTCGCCCTTGGCGGCGCTCAGACGGGACCGGCGTCCGGTCGCGCCCTTGCCGGCCGCGAGCGACTTCGTGCCGAGGCGGGTGGACTTTCCCTTCGTCGACTTCCCGGCGTCGGCATCCGCGGCGCTTGCGGGGGCGGCGATTTTCGACGGACGGTCGGGTTTGCCGGGCTTCTTGGGCGGGGGAGGGGGTTCCTCGGCCGCCGGTTCCTCCTCCGCGGAGGGCTCCTCGCCGGCGGGAGGCTCTTCCTCCGCCGGGGGTTCCGCGGTTCCCGCATCCTCGTCGACCGAGATCCCCTGGTCGCCTCCGAACTCTTCGCTTTCCACCTCGGAGTCGCCGGTCGCGGGAGGGGCGCCGAAGCCGGAGTCGTCTTCCTCGCCCGTGCCGGGCCCCGGGTCGTCGATGACCGGGGGTTCTTCCTCTTCCGGTTCCGGGGGCGGGGGAGGCGGCTTGGGCGCGGCGGCGGCCTTGATCCGTTGCGAGGGGCGGACCGGGGGAGCCGGAGGGGCCTCTGCTTCGGCGGGTTCCTCCTCCCGCGGCGGAGGCGCCTGCGGACGGGGCGGTGCGGCGACCTTGGCAGACGATGCCGGGGACGACTTCGCCGGCGACGCCTTGGCGGCGGCGGGCGGTGCGGCCTCGGCGGCACCCGGCTTGAACGTCGTCTTGCACGCGGGGCAGCGGAAGGTCTTCCCCTGCATTCCATCCGGTACGTTGTATTGCTTGCCGCAATTGGGACAGGCGGTTCTCGTCGGCACGGTGCGTCTCCTATCGCAACCGCATGATTCCACCCAACTTCGGCCTCCGGGGCAACACAATTTTTTCTTCGCTCCCCCCCGAGAGGGGGCGGGAGTCCCGGGGTCGCCCGCGCGATTGACACCCCCTCGCGGCCCGGCGTACAATCGGCCCCGTGCGTGGAGGCGCACGGATCGAGGGGAGGGAAGACTGCCCTCCCGGGCCCGAGGCCGGGCCCGGGGAGGCCGTCGGTCCCCCGCCACGATCGCGGCCTGCAGTTCCGCATCCGGGCGGCGCCTTGCCCGGGTCGCGCGCCCTGTCACTCGCCAAGGTCGACGCGCCGGGAGACGAACGCGGTGGATCCGGAACCCGCTCCCTACGACTTTCCGCTCGATCAGATCGAGCGCATCCAATCGTCGCTGGACTATCACTTCCGGCGTCCCGAGTACCTCTACAACGCCCTGGTTCACTCGTCCGCCCGTGAGGAAGGACTCCCCTGCAACGAACGCATGGAGTTCCTGGGGGACGCGGTTCTGGGCATGATCATCTCCGAGTACCTGTACGGTCATTTCACGGACTACGAGGAGGGGCAGCTGTCGGCGATCAAGTCCGTCGTGGTCAGCTGCGGGTCCCTCGCCAAGGAGAGCCAGCGGCTCGGCGTCGCGGAAGTGATCCGGCTCGGAAAGGGGATTTCACAACGCACCTCCCTGCCCGACTCGGTGCTCGGGAATGCGTACGAGGCCCTGGTGGCGGCGATCTACCTGGACGGCGGACTGGAGTCGGCGCGAAGGTTCGTGCTGGAGGGACTGACGGTCCGGATCCAGGAGGTCCTGGAGGGCCGGCACGACCTGAACTACAAGTCGATGCTGCAGCACTTCACCCAGAAGCAGCTCGGGACGGTGCCGATCTACCGCGTGGTGGGGGAGCACGGCCCGGATCACCAGAAGTCGTTCGACGTCACGGTGCACCTCCAGGATGCGGTGTATGGACCCGGCGTGGGCAGGACGAAGAAGGACGCGGAGCAGCGGGCCGCGCGAAT
Source organism: uncultured Planctomycetia bacterium (assembly GCA_964632945.1). GTDB lineage: Bacteria > Planctomycetota > MHYJ01 > WSZJ01 > CAZWCX01 > CAZWCX01. The sequence continues at coordinate 2,830 of CAZWCX010000040.1, forward strand.
CGCCCTGGAAGCCCTGCATCTGCTGCACCCGCCGCGATCGCGGCCCCGTCCGGCGCCGTTGCCCACCGCGTCCGAGTCCGGCGGGCCGGCGCCCGCCGAGACCGGCGGGGGGGCGGCGGGAACCGACGGGGAAGTCGAGGGTCGGAGTTGAACCGACGGGACCCGTCACGCGTCTTCCGGGAGCCCGGCGCACCCACGCGGTGCGCCGGATGAGGTCGAGGAGCATCCCCGTGAGCCACCGAGTCGGCCCTCCCCGCGCGGTAGCGCGGAATCTCCGCGCCTGCGCGGGGACTCCTGGGCCGCGTCCGGCGCCCGCATCCCGCGCCCGGTCGGGTCGCCGGGCGGAGGCGCACCCGCTGCCATGACCCGCACCCTCGACGGCCCCGGACCCCTCCTGGCCCGATTCTCCGACCTGCCCTCCACGCGACGGATCGGCAGCCTGCTTCGCGCACAACCCCGTTCGCGCATCGCCGCCGGGGGGCTTTGGGGCGCCTCCCCCTCGTTCCTGCTCGCCGCGCTGTCGGCGGCGGATCGTGAGCCGTGGCTCTTCGTCCTGCCCGGGCCGGAAGATGCCGAGATGGCGGCCGAAGACCTCGGCGCGCTCCTGGGGGCGAAGGCGCGCCTCTTTCCCGCCTGGGAAGGACTTCCCGGCGAGTCGCTGGCGCCCGACCCGGTCTCCTTCTCCGAACGCCTGGCCGTCCTGCTCGACCTCGGCCGCCCGGATTCGGGTCTGCGGGCGGTCGTCGCCCCCGCCCATGCCGTACTCCAGCCGGTGGTCTCCCCGGAGGAGCTGCGGCGCCACACGCTCGCCCTGGAGGTCGGTCGCGCCTACCCGCGCGAGACCCTCCTGCTCCAGATGGTCGAGTGGGAGCTGGAGCGATCCGACGCCGTCGAGTTCCCGGGAGAATTCAGCGTGCGCGGATACCTGATCGACGTCTTTCCCCACGGGGCACGTCAGCCCGTGCGCCTGGAGTTCTACGGCGATACGCTCGAGTCGATCCGCGTCTTCGACCTCGCCAGCCAGGTCTCGCAATCCCGCCTGCAGCGGATCGCCCTGCCGGTGCTGCCGCGATCGCGCTTCTTCTCGACCGTGTGGGACCGCGACGCGGTCACGCTGCTCGATCACCTGCCGGTCTCCGCGCGCGTGGTGCTGCTGGAGTCCGGGCTGATCCGGGAGCGCCTCGATCACCACTTCCTGCAGGTCGGGCCCGAATTCGCGAACGGCCCCGATCCCGCTCCGCGTCCGCCGGTGCCCCTCGAGGAGGACGATCCCACCCCCGGCGTCTGGTTCCTCACGCGCACGACCCGGTTCCCCCGCCTGGAACTTTCGTCGCTGCCGCTGGCGGAGGAGCGGGGGAACATCAACTTCGACACCCGCTCCACGCAGCGGTTTTCCGGCGACTTGACCGGCATCTTCGCCGAGTTGCGCCGACTCCTGGAGGATTGCGACGAGGTGGCGGTGATGTGCGCCCGACCGGCGGAGGCCGACCGCCTCCGCGAACTGGCCAGGGAGGCGGGGTTGGGGGAGGATCTCCGGCTGGCGGTGGTTCCCGGAACGGTGGGGCGCGGATTCCACGTCCCGGCCGCGCGCTTCGCGGTCGTCCCCAACCACGAGCTCTTTCACCGTTACCGGCTGCGGCGCGCCGCCCGCCAGGAACGGCAGTCGCGCCCGATCGAGAGTTTCCTCGAACTCGAGCGCGGGGACTTCGTCGTCCACCTGCACCACGGAATCGGGCGCTACCTCGGCCTCGAACGCCAGCGGCACGGAGACCAGGTGCAGGAGTTCCTCGTGGTCGAGTATCTCGACCGGGCGAAACTTCATGTCCCGGTCTCGAGCATCGACCTGGTTCAGAAGTACGTGGGCAGCGGGGAGGTCCCGCCCGAACTGTCGAAACTCGGCGGCGCGGGCTGGGAGAAGAAGAAGGCCAAGGCGGCCGAAGCGGTGATGGAGATGGCCCAGGATCTGCTCGAGGTCCAGGCCCTGCGCGAAAAGGAACTGGGATACGCCTTCGGACCCGACACCCGGTGGCAGCACGAGTTCGAAGCCTCCTTTCCGTTCGAGGACACCGAAGATCAGGTGGAAGCGACCACCGCGATCAAGGCCGATATGATGTCCAACCGCCCGATGGATCGTCTCATCTGCGGCGACGTCGGATACGGAAAAACCGAACTGGCCATCCGCGCCGCGTTCAAGGCGGCCATCCAGGGGAAACAGGTCGCGGTGCTCGTCCCCACCACGGTGCTCGCCCAGCAGCACTGGCTCACCTTCTCGGAGCGCATGGCCGACTACCCGCTGACGGTCGAGGTGCTGAGCCGCTTCAAGTCGGCCCGGGAGCAAAAGAACATTCTGGCGCGCCTCAAGGACGGGACGGTGGACATCGTCATCGGGACGCACCGGCTGCTCGGCAAGGACGTGGAGTTCCACGACCTGGGACTGATCGTGATCGACGAGGAACAGCGATTCGGCGTCGAACACAAGGAGCGCTTGAAGAAGTTGCGGGCGACCGTCGACATCCTGACGCTGACGGCGACGCCGATCCCGCGGACGCTGCACATGTCCCTGCTCGGCATCCGCGACATCTCCGTGCTCCAGACGCCGCCGCAGAACCGGATGGCGGTCCGCACCGAGGTCTGCCGGTACGACCGCCCCAAGGTCCGGCAGGCGATCCAGCGCGAACTCGAACGCGACGGCCAGGTCTTCTTCGTCCACAACCGGGTGTGGGACATCGAGTCGATCGCCGCCGACGTGGGGGCGCTGGTGCCGGAGGCGAAGGTGGGCGTGGTCCATGGCCAAATGGATCCCGAGCAGGTCGAGGAGAGGATGCTCGCCTTCGTCAACAAGGAGATCCACATCCTCGTCGCCACCACCATCATCGAGTCCGGATTGGACATCCCGTCCGCCAACACCATTTTGGTCCATGACGCCGATCAGTATGGGCTCGCCGACATGCACCAGTTGCGCGGCCGGGTCGGACGCTACCGGCACCAGGCCTACGCCTACTTCCTGCTCCCCGAGGAGCGGCCGATGACGCGGGAGGCGGAGCGGCGGTTGCGCGCGATCGAGGAGTTCCACGAGCTCGGCGCAGGGTTCCGGATTGCGATGCGCGACATGGAAATCCGCGGGGCGGGCAACATCCTGGGGAAGGAACAGCACGGACACATCTCCGCCGTGGGGTACGACCTGTATTGCAAGCTCCTGCAGGAAGCGGTGCGCAACGTGAAGCGCCAGCCGGAAGAGCGTCGCAGCGAGTGCGCGCTGTCGCTCCAGGGGGAGGCCTTCCTGCCCGACGACTATGTCCCGGTGGAGCGCGAGCGCATCGATCTTTACCGACGGCTCTGCCGGGCCCACGAGCCGGAGGCCGTGGAACTCCTCCAGCGCGAGATCGAGGACCGCTACGGACGGCCGACGGAACCGGTCTCCCGCCTCCTGGAACTGACCCGCGTGCGGATTCAGGCGGAGAAGCTCGGCCTGACCTCGATGACCCGCGGGAACGGCGCGATCGTCTGCAAGTACTCCGACCGCGCCCGGGTCGATGCCCTTCACCGCCGCAGGCGGGATCGCGTCCGGATCATCGACGAGCAGACGATGAACATCGTGGTGTCGCCGCGCGAGAAGGACCTCGCCACGACCCTCGCGTTTCTCTTTGCGCTTCTCTCCGGCGGGCCGGCGCCTTCGCGGAAGCCGGCGCGGAGCCCCGGTCGTTGAACCTTCGCCCGCTCCCTCCCTTCCGCCGCGCGGACCGCCCCGCCAAGGAAAAGGCTTGTATCCCCCTCCGGCAAGCGTATACTGTGTGGTTCCCATCCACTTTCCCCATACGCGGAGGCATGCGTGGAGTTCCTGCTGCTCGCCCAGGCACAACCGGATCCGTCCGGAGCCCTGGGTTCGATGTTCGTTCCAATCCTGCTCACCGTGGTCATCTTCTACTTCTTCCTGATCCGTCCGGAGTCCAAGCGCCGCAAGGAGTTGGAGAGTCAGATCAGCGCTCTCCGCAAACACGATCGCGTCTTGACGAGCGGCGGGATCATCGGCATCGTCTGGTCGGTGAAGGAAAAGGAAATCGTCCTGCAGGTGGACGACAACAACAAGACCCGAGTTCACTTCGCCCGCTCCGCGATCGTTCAGATCCTGGAGTCCTCCGGGAAGTCGGACAAGTCGGACAAGTCGGACAAGTCGGACAAGTCCGAAAAGGACACCGAGACGCCGGTTGCCGCCGCGTCCGAGGGGGACAAGGGGAAGGGATCGGGCGCATCGGCGTGATGCCGCTTGCCGAGGAGCCATGGCGTTGAAGACGAACCTGTCGCATCCGCTGCGGATGCGACCCGGGGGCGCGCCCGGACGCCCGTGTCCGGACAACGCCTTGCGGGGTCGGGGAGACTCCGCCGGCTACGCGCATCCGCGCGGGTTGCTGGCGCGCGGAGCCCTCCGGCGCCATCCAGGCGGATTGCGGTCCGGGCGCACGCGCCTGGAATGGATCGGCCTCTTCGTCCTCGGGATCATCGCCTCGCTGCCGTTGCTCGGCGGGGTCGGCGAGGTCCCGATCGCGCCCGTGGACGCCTCCTTCGGCGCCCTCATGCCCGCGCTCTCGTCCGACGCCGGCGGCGCGGCATCCGCGTCCGCCCGGCCCGACGCCGGAGCGGAAGACACTCGTGAAGCCATTGCGACCCTGGCGCGCCGCTTCATGCTGGCCGGTTTGCCCGGACTGGCGCTGGTCATCCAAAGCGGCAGTGTTTCCGGGGCAGGACTCTTCGATTTTGCCGGTGGAGGGGTCAAGACTTCCCCGGCGCCCTCCGTTCCTCCGCGCCGGTTCGATCCGGTCCGCCGCGCGGCGGCCGAGAGCCCGACCGGTCCTTCCCATCCTTCCCGGGCGCCCCCCGCCCGGGGCTCGCGACCCGATTCGACGCGGGCGTGACGCCTTCGCAGTCGGCCGGTGCCGGTTCCCGATCGCCGGGAATGGGCCGGTCGCGTCCCGCTCCCGTCCCTCCCCGTGATCGCGGGGATCGCACGGACGCACCGCCGGCGCTCCGGGACTGCCCCCGGGCCGGCCGATCCTTCAGGAGTGTCCTTTCATGGGCCAGGACCGTATCTGGATCCTCACCCTCGCCGCCGCGGTGGGGTTCTGCCTCTTCCTGGTGTGGCCGGGAGAGGCCAAGCCCTTCTTCGGGGAGGGCGAATGGCTCCACGGGAGCAACATCAACCTCGGACTCGACCTTCAGGGCGGATCGGAGCTGCGTGTCACGCTCGACCGCAGCTTCCTCGAACGCGGCACGGAAATCGCCAAGGAGACCGATCGCGCCATCGAAGTGTTGGAGCGCCGCATCAATCACCACGGTCTCAAGGAACCGCGCATTCAGCGCATCGGCGAAGACCAGATCCTCATTCAGCTCCCGGGGATCGATCAGTCCGAGGCCAAGCGGGTCAAGGACATCGTCACCCGGAGCGGGAAGCTCGAATTCAAGATCGAGGCCGACGAAGACGTCGTGCAACGCTCGCGCTATCCGGACAAGGCGCCCAAGGGGTACAAGTGGTACGCCCGCGGGGACGACAGCGGCGGCGGCGAGAATCCGGTGCTCGTCAAGGACGAGTCGAAGCTGACCGGGGACAAGGTGAAGACCGCCACCTACGGCCTCGACGTCAACCAGCCGGGCTCCTGGGAAGTCAACCTGGTGTTCAACGCCGAAGGTCGCCGGCTGTTCGCCGATATGACCCGCAAGCACGTCCAGCACCGCATCGCCATCATCCTGGACGACAAGCTCGTCTCCGCCCCGGTCGTGCGCGAGCCGATCCTCGGCGGGCAGGCGCAGATCACGGGCGGCTTCAAGTCGCGCGAGGCGGCCGATCTGTCCACCGTGCTCCGGTCCGGCAGTCTGCCGGCCCCGCTCCGCATCGTGGCCGAAACCTTCGTCGGGCCGTCCCTCGGCGAGGACTCGATCCGCAAGGGGCTCCAGGCCGGTATCCTCGCCATGCTGGCGGTCCTGGTCTTCATGGGCGTCTTCTATCGCTCGCTCGGCGTCGCGGCGAATCTCGCCCTGCTGATCAACGTCATCTTCCTCCTCGGCGCCCTCGCCTTCGCCGGGGCGACCCTCACGCTGCCCGGCATCGCCGGCATCGTGCTCACCCTCGGCATGGCGGTCGACTCCAACATCATCATCTACGAACGCATCCGCGACGAGGTGGAAAAGGGGAAAGGCCCGCTGCAGGCCTTCGAAGCCGGGTTCGACCGGGCCTTCTGGACGGTGTTCGACGCAAACGTCACCACCTTCATCACCGGTCTCGTGCTGTACTCGTTCGGCAGCGGCGCGGTGAAGGGGTTCGCCGTCACCCTCATGGTCGGTATCGTGACCACGATGATCACGGCGTTGTGGATCACGCGAACGTTGCTCCACGCCATGCTCCACACCGACATCCCGTGGCTGAAGATCACGGAGTTCCGCATCGCCCGGGCCGTCGGCAACACGAATTTCCCCTTCATGGCGACCGCGCCGGTGGCGGTCCGGTTCTCGCTGGCGATCGTCGTCGTCACGATGGCCGTGTTCGCCTTCCGCGGCAAGGACAACTTCGGCATCGACTTCCGCGGCGGAACGGTCGTGGACGTCTCCTTTGCCGAACCGCAGAAGATCGACGACGTCCGGCGCTCGATCACGACCCTGCAGGTGACCGACGCGCAGGGGACACGCACCAAGTATTCGGACGCGGAAGTGCAGAGCATTTCGACCTCGGTCGAGGCGGCGACCGACCTCCCGCCCGGCACGTCCCGGGAGTTCTCCATCCGGACCGGCGTGGAGGACGCCAATGCCTTCCGGGCCGACCTCGCCCAGCTCTTCGGGGACCGGCTCGGCGCCACCCCGATCGACGTGCTCGGCAAGCTGGAGAAGTCCGGACATCCCTACCACGGCGGCGATCGGCTTCAGGTCAACCTCGGCAAGCCGATGCCGTACGCGGAATTCGACAAGAAGGCCAAGGAGGCGTTCGACAAGGCCGGATTGCCCAAGCCGATCGCTCGGCTCATCGGCGTCACGGTCGAGCCGGGCAAGGAACCCGCCGAAGCCATCAAGGCCTTCGAACTGATCCTGCACCCGTCCGCCAACGACCGCTTCAAGGAGGTGAAGTCGACGCTCACGTCGACGTTCGCCCTCTCGAATGACCCGTTCACGCGCGTGGAAAACATCGGACCCACGGTGGCGCGGACCCTCCTCACCGACGGACTCAAGGCCCTGATCTTCTCGTGGATCGGGATCATCCTCTACCTGGCGGTCCGCTTCGAACTCATGTTCGGCATCGCGGCCGTCGTGGCGCTGATCCACGACGTCACCATCTCCATCGGTGTGACCTGCCTGGTCGCGGCGGTCCTGCCGAGCTCGATGGGGATCAGCCTCGACATCGGACTCACCGCCCTGGCCTCGTATCTGGCCTTGATCGGGTACTCGGTAAACGATACCATCGTGGTGTTCGACCGCGTTCGCGAGAACATGCTGCTCGGGAAGAAGGCCTCGGTGGCGGACGTCGTGGATCGGAGCGTCAACGAGACCCTGTCACGCTCGTTGATGACCGCCGCGACGGTGTTCATCACCGTCTTGATCCTGTTCATCGTCAACGCGCGCAGCGGCAGCGGGATCGCGCAGTTCGCCTTCCCGATGCTGGTGGGCGTGGTCGTGGGGACCTATTCCTCGGTCTTCATCGCGTGTCCCCTGGTGGTGTGGGTGGGCGGCAAGGCGGCGCGAACGGCCCCGGCGAGCAAGCCGGAAGCCGCCAGCGCTTCGCCGGCCTGATTCACCATCGTCGGTAAGGACCGTCTCCGGGCCGGGCGGCGATGCCGTCGGACCCGGAGCGGCCTCGGCAGGGGAAAAGGGTCCGATTCTGCCGATAATCCCGAATGGAACGTACCGACCGGCACCCCTCCACGGAGCGTCTCGTCATGACCGTGCAAACCAAAATCATCTTGTCCTTCTGTCTCGTGGTCGTCACCGTCGTCATCGTGGTCTGGGACCACGTCGGCGCTCAGCGCCAGGCCATCGCCTCCACCCATCCCGAGACCATGGATCTGAGCGGGTCCGGAGGGGGAGTGCACTCCTCGGCGGGGTCGCTCTCCGGATCGGGGGCTGGGTCTCTCGGCGGCGCAACTCCCGTAGCCAGCCATGATACCGGCGCGGTACGGCCGGGATCCGGCGCGGCCGGCTCGACCTCCGGAACCGACGGCGCCACCCGTTTCCCCGACCTCGGAGCGGACACCGTCTTGTTCGAGACACCCGCCTCGGATCCTGCCGGGACCGGGAGCGGCTCGATCCCGGGCAAGACCCGCACCGGCCTGCCCGCGGAAGGGATGTCCACCGGTCGTCCGACGGAAGGGACCGGCGGAGCGGCCACCTCCGACTCGGGGAGTGCAGGCGCGGCAAAGGGGGCTCAATCGCCCTCCCGACCGGAATCTTCCCCCGCCGGTCCCCGGACGTACAAGGTCCGCCCCGGAGATTACCCCTGGAAGATCGCCCAGAAGGTGTACGGCGACGGCCAGCACTACAAGCGGATTCTCGAGGCCAACCGGGACCGGATCAACGCCGAGGGCACCAACCTGAAGGTCGGAATGGAATTGGTCATCCCGCCGTTGGAGGGCCGCGCGCCTGCCGCGGAGGAACCGGAAGCCCCGGTGGCCATTGAGACCCCGCGCGGTGGCGTGCCGGCCTCCGGCGCCGAACGGCCGATGGAATACGTGATCCAGGCCGGCGACAACCTGTCGCGGATTTCCCAGCAGTTCTACGGGACGTCGAGCCGCTGGAATGAGATCTACGAGGCCAATACCGACCGCCTCGCGAGCCCGAACGACCTTACGGTCGGCGAGACGATCATCATCCCGCCGGCGAAGTAGTCCGGTCATTCCGCCCGCGCCGCCGCCCCACGGGGCGCGGCGCGGGACCGCGCGTCTCGCCCGACGGGCACGGAGAAAACAAAACCGCCAGGGCCCCCTCGGCCCTGGCGGTTGTACTTTCTCACGGGCGCCGGTCTTTCGGGACCGAATTCCCGCTCTACCCCGTCGCGGTCTTCGGTTCCGTGACCTCGGGCGAATCCTCCTCGTCGGGGGCGTCGCTGCGCCAGTCGACCCGTCGCGCATCCGCCCAATTGCTCTCCAGGTCGTAGTGCTTACGCAGGTCCTTGTGGAAGAGGTGCACCACGACATCGCCGAAGTCGAGCAGAATCCAGGTGCCGACTTCGTACCCCTCCTTGCCGTAGCGGGCGTGCTTCAGCGTTTTCACCCGCGTTTCGAGCTCGAGCGCGGTGGCCTGAAGCTGCTTGGCGGTATGTCCGGAAGCGATCACGAAGTAGTCGGTGATGAAGGAGAGTTTGCGGATGTCGAGGACGACCAGGTCGTCCGCCTTTTTGTCCTCGGCAATTCGGGCGCAAAGCTTCGCGAGCTCGCGAGATGAGACGATGATCGGATCCTCCTGCTGCGCTTCGGGGTCCCCGGACCCCGCTTCCGTGCGAAGCATAGCATTCCCGCGCTTGGGGAGTCCAGCGTGTTTTCCGGGGGGGGCGAACCCGCGCCGAGCCCCGACCGTCGCGGCCTGGGCTGCGGCGCACCGCCCCGGTCCGACGGGGGAATGGGACGCGAGCGGGAGCGAGGGAACCGGGAGCGTGGGGGGCAGGGGAGCGGGAGGCGCGCCGCCTACACGAATGGGCACGCCACGTGCCGGGTGCCCTTCGGGTCCAGCGGCGGGACCGCGTCCGCGCACGTCGGCCTGGCGATCGGGCAGCGGGTCCGAAACCCGCACCCGGACGGCTTGCGCAGCGGAGTGGGGATGTCGCCGGAGAGGATCACCCGGCCCTTCCGGTCCCGCTCCGGGTCGGGCTCGGGGACGGCCGACAACAGCGCCTTGGTGTAGGGGTGCAGCGGGTCGTAATACACGTCGTCGGCCGGCCCGATCTCCACGACGTTGCCCAGGTACATGACGGCGATGCGGTCCGAGATGTGGCGCACGACCGACAGGTCGTGGGCGATGAACAGGTAGGAGAGGCCGAACTCCTCCTGCAGGTCCATGAGGAGGTTGATCACCTGGGCCTGGATGGAAACGTCGAGGGCGCTGACCGGTTCGTCGGCGATGATGATCTTGGGCTGGGTGGCGAGCGCCCGGGCGATGCCGACCCGTTGCCGCTGTCCGCCGGAGAATTCGTGGGGGTAGCGCGCCGCGTGGTGGGCGTTGAGTCCGACTTTCTCGAGCAGCCAGCCCACGCGGTCCCGCCGTTCGGCCGCGGTCTGGTTCGGCTGATGCACCAGCAGGGGCTCCGCGATGATCTGCCCGATGGTGAACCGCGGGTTGAGGGAGGAGTACGGATCCTGGAAAATCATCTGCATGTGTGCGCGGTAGGGGCGCATCGCATGTTTGTCGAGCGTGAGGAGATCGACCGGGGGCTTGCCGTCGCCGGCGTCGAAACGGACGTGACCGTCGACGTCGACCTCGGCGCCGGTAATGCGCAGCAGACCGAGGATGGCCTTCCCGAGGGTGGTCTTGCCGCAGCCCGACTCTCCCACGAGACCCAGGGTTTCGCCGCGGCCGAGGTTGAAGGAGACGCCGTCGACGGCCTTCACCTCGGCGATCCGGCGGAGCAGGAGCCCGCCGTGAACCGCGAACCGGACGCGCAGGTCGCGCACCTCGAGCAAAGGAGTCTCCCCGGCGGGCGGGGCGGTGGAGGGGGCGGCGGTCGGCGTGGAATCGGCCATGACGGTCAGACTCCTCCCGCCTGGATGCGTTCGGCCTCGTGGCAGCGGACCCAGCGGCCCGGCTCCAGTTCCCGCAGCGCGGGTTCCTCGGTGTCGCAGCGATCGACCCGGTAGGAGCAACGCGTGCAGAATTTGCACCCCGGGGGGAGCGCATGGATGTCGGGGACGGAGCCCGGGATCGCAGCGAGGCGCGCAGACCCGGTCCGGTGGGGGGACGGGATCGAGCCGAGCAGACCCCTGGTGTACGGGTGCAGCGGGCGCTTGAACAATTCGCGGACGGGGGCGACTTCCTGGATCTTCCCCCCGTACATGACGATCACGCGGTGGCAGGTTTCGGCGACCACGGCGAGGTTGTGCGTGATGAGGATGATGGCGGAGCCCTGCCGTCGGGCCTTGAGCGTCATCATCAATCCGAGGATTTGCGCCTGGATCGTCACGTCGAGCGCGGTGGTGGGTTCGTCGGCGATCAGGAGCGCGGGGTTGCAGGCGAGGGCGATGGCGATCATGACGCGCTGACGCATCCCGCCGGAGAACTGGTGGGGGTAGTCCCCGAGGCGTTTGCGCGCGTCCGGGATGCCGACCTCCTCGAGCAACCCCGCGGCGCGGTCGTAGGCCTGCGGACGCGTCATTTCCTGGTGCTGCTGGAGAACTTCGGCGATCTGCATGCCGACGGTGAAGACCGGATTCAGGGAGGTCATCGGCTCCTGGAAGATCATGGCGATGTCCTTGCCGCGGACCTTGCGGATCTCGGGCCAGGACAGGGAGAGGAGGTTCTGCCCGCGGAACAGGATCCTGCCCCCGACGATCTCTCCCGGCGGGCTGGGAATGAGGCGCATGATCGAGAGCGAGGTGACGCTCTTCCCCGATCCCGACTCGCCGACGATGCCGAGGATCTCGTCCTCGTGCACCTGGAAGCTGACTCCGTCGACCGCCTTGGCGATGCCGGATTCCGTGTGGAAGTAGGTTTGCAGGTCGGAGACCTCGAGGAGCACTTTCCGATCCGGCGGCGCCGCGGAGGGGGAGGTTTGGGCTTTGCTCACGGGCCTGTCCTAACGCAGTCGGGCGTAGACCTTGGGGTCGAACGCCTCGCGGATCGCTTCGCCGATGAACACGACCAGGATGAGGGTGACGAACAAGGCGACGGTCGGGAAGACCACCAGCCACCAGGCCGAGGTGATCAGGCTGAGGCCCTGGTGGAGCGTCTCGCCCCACGACGGCGTCGGCGGGGGCAGACCCAGTCCGAGGAAGTCGAGGGAGACCAGCGCCGTGATTTCGCCCACGATGGTGAAGGGGGCGAAGGTGACCACCGGCGTGAGCGCGTTCGGCAGGATGTGCTGGAAGATGATCGTCCGGTCGCTCGTCCCCACCGCCACGGCCGCCGCGACGTAGTCCTTGGCCTTTTCGCGCAGGAACTCGCCGCGGATGTAGTACGTCATCCCCATCCAGCCGAAGAGGGCGAGGATCCCGACCAGGAGCCAGAACGCGGGTTGCATCAATTCGTGCCGGTCGGGGTAGTACTTCGGCGTGATCAGCGCGCTCAGGATCATCACGATGTAGAGGAACGGCACCGCCGCCCAGATCTCGACGAACCGCAACCCGAAGAAATCGACGCGTCCGCCCAGGTATCCGAGGATCGCGCCGACGGAGATGCCGAGGGTGTAGACCACGACCGTCAGGATGAGCGCGAAGGTGATCGAGATGTTGAACCCGTAGGCGAGCCGCGCGAGCACGTCCCGCGCGCGGTCGTCGGTTCCGAGCGGGTGGGCCCGGGAGGGCGGGTGCGGCGGGTATCCCGGCAGTTCGAGCAGCGATTCGTTGGGGCCGTACGGATGCGGGGGGAGCAGGACCCAGTCCCCTTCGCCCTTCTCCCGGAGGGTCTGCGCCAGATCGCGGTAGTTGGGTTCGCGGAATCCGGCCTGGCCGAAGGTCGAGGCGGAGTGGTACGACACGCAGGGAAAGTAGAACTCGCCCTGGTAGCGGACCACGAGCGCCTTCGGGTTCACGAGGAGGGGGAGCAGAAAGCTGCCCAGGTACGCGACCGTCAGGAAGAGGAAGCTGTAGTACCCGCGCTTCAGCGTCCGGAACTTTCGGAGCCGCTTGCGGAAAAGCGACACCGGCGGCGGTGCGCCGGTCGTCGAGGCGGGAGGGGCGGGGGTGGGGGAGGGGGACGTCACTTGAACCGGATCCTCGGATCGAACAGGCTATAGAGGAGGTCGGAGAGAATGTTGCCGATCATCATCAGCAGGCTCGAGATCACCAGGATGCCGAGGGCGACCGGAAAGTCCCGTTGCAGGATCGAGTTGAAGCCCAGGAATCCCATCCCGTCGATGGTGAACACTTTTTCGATCAGGTAGGATCCCGCCAGGATGAAGGAAAAGGCGTGCCCGAGCCCGGTCGCGAGCGGGATCATGCTGTTTCGCATCGCGTGCAGGAAGACGACCCGACGCTCGCTCAAACCCTTGGCGAAGGCGGTGCGCACGTAGTCGGCGCTCAGGTTTTCGAGCAGCGAGTTCTTGGTCAGGATCGTCAGCGTGGCGAAGTGTCCGAGCATGTACGAGAAGACGGGCAGCGCGGCGTAGTGAACCTGGCCGATGATCTTGCCCCAGAGCGTCCGCTCCTCCCAGTCCATCGGCCGCCAGCCGCGCAGGGGGAAGAAATCGAGGAACGAGCCGCCGCCGAGAAACGTGAGCAGGAGCATCCCGACCACCCAGCCGGGGATGGAGTAGCCGATGAAGACGATGGCGCTCGTCGAGAAGTCGAACGTCGAGCCGTGCCGAAGGGCTTTGGCGATGCCGAGGGGGATGCAGATCATGTACGTCAGGAAAAAGGCGATGAGTCCGAGGAACATGGAGATCGGGAGCCGGGCCTTGATGACGTCCCAGACCGGTTGGCCGAACTTCCAGGACTTGCCGAGATCGAAGGTGACGACCTTGCCGAGCCACTTCAAGTAGCTGGGGATGATCCACTTGTCGTCGAAGCCGTAGTACTTCTTCATCTCCTCCAGCGCTTTGGTCGGGATCTCCACGTCGGTGGTGCGCACGCTCGCCCCGCCGGCCTCGCCGGTGGCACCGGCCCCCTTGAGCCGCATCATCGCCTGCTCGATCGGTCCGCCCGGAACGAAGCGCGTGATCGCGAAGACGAGCAGGGTCATCCCGATGAAGGTCGGGATGATCAGCAAAAAGCGGCGGAAGAAGTAGCTGGCCATCGCACTCTCGGGTCGTCGTCCGGCTAGTAGCCGCGGCGGCGCTTCTCCCAGTACTTGACGTCGGTCTCGCCGACCGGCAGGTTCGCGGAAGAGTCCTTGCGGGCAGCCTCGAGGGCCTTCGCCTTTTCCGGGTCATACCACCAGAACCACTCCACGGTTCGATCGTCGCCCACCCGCGGCAGTCCGGACTCGGGCATGGAGTACTTGTTCCAGTACAGGAACCGCTCGTACGGCGCGTACCAGCCGAGGATGTAGGGATAGAGCGACGCGAGGAAGCCGTCGATTTCCCGGATGTGGGAGGCGCGGGCGTTCTGATCCTGTTCCTTGTCGTACCAGGCGCACGCCTCGTCGATGCGCGGGTCGGCCACCCCCGTCACGTTGTTGTTGTCGGGGACGCTGGCGAGTCGGCTGTGGTAGGAGGTCTCCGGGTTGGGGAAGGTCAGCGCCCCCCAGGAGGTGAAGGTCGTCTGGAAGCTCTTTTCCGTCAGCAGCTTCCAGCGAGTTTCCTGGGTGACGAGCTTGAGCGTCAGGTTGATCCCGACCTTCGCCAGGTCCTCCTGGTAGACGGTGAGGTGCTTTTCGATTCCCTTGCTGTCGTACATGAGTTCGACTTCGAGCGGCTTGCCGCTCTTCAGCAGGCGTCCCTGGGCGTCCCGGTCCTTCCACCCGGCCTCAGCCAGCAGTTTCAGGGCCTCCGTGGGGTCATACTCGTTCTTGGGATTGTTCGGGTTCTCGTACTCGCCGCCGGGGTAATAGGAATTCAGCGGGAGATACTGGTTGTACATGAGCTTCTCGAGCAGCTTTTTGCGATCGAAGAGCAGCGCGAAGGCCTTGCGGACGCGCAGGTCGGTAAACGGCTCCCGTTGCATGTTGAGCGCGATTCCGCTGACTCCCTGGGGATGTTCGTTGAAGATCTTCCGCTTCTGGAGCAGGCCCCGCTTGACGAGCTCGAAGTCGGTCTCCTCCACCCACAGTTTCGCGCGGCTGACGGGGTACAGGTCGATGTCCCCCTTCTTGACGCTCTCGAACGCGATCACGTCGTCATTGATGACCACATAGGTGAGCTGGTCGAAATTGAACAGGCCGACGTTCTTGCGGTGGTCGGCGGCCCAGTAGTCGTTCCGGCGGCGGATGGTGATCATCTGCTTGTCGCGGTTGACGTCCTTCACCTCGCCGCGATAGGGCCCATTGGGCATCAGGTATTGGAAGTTGTACTTCTCGAGGAACTCCTTCGCGGACTGCGCGCGCAGGATTTTCGCCGGGTAGATGTGCATGCTGCCGGAGAAGTAGATGAAATTGCGCCAATTGGGCTTCAGGCACGTCACGCGAACGATGTACATGCTTTCCGCGACCGGCTTCTCGAACTTCTCGTAAGTCATGATGTTGCTGGGTTCCTGCAGGTCCGGATCCATCCGGAACTCCCAGTTCGCGATGACGTCATCGGAGGTGATGGGGGAGCCGTCCGCCCAGCGGGCGTTGGGGTTGATCCGGTACCAGTAGGTCTGTCCGTCTTCGCTGATCTTCCAGTGGGTCGCGATGGAGGGGATCCACTCCAGGGTGGTGGGGTGAAGGTAGAGGAGCGCATCGAACATCAGGTCCCGCGCCAGGTAGTTGAACGCGGTGTTCGAGGCCGGGCCCTCGACGAGGAGGTTGCCCGGGAAGTCGAGCAAGTGGCGCGTGATCTGACCGCCCTTGACCGCGCGCGGGTCGCCGATCAGGTCGAAGTCGGTGTTGGTCTGCCAGCCTTCGCCGGTAAATCCCCGGCCGCCCTTGTCGGCCGGGACGGAGGGATCGGCTCCCTCGTCGGCCCGAGGAAAGACCGGGTAAGAGTCCTTGTCGAGACTGACCGGTTGCGGGTTGGCGGGGTGCTCGGGCTGGGTCCCGCCCTTGGGCGGCGCGGCAACGTTGCCCGGCGTCTTGGTCCCGGTGTCGGCGGGGGCGGGCACGTTCTGGGGCTGCTTGTGGGTGTCGCAGCCGGCGGCGATCCAGAGGCCGACGGCGAGGACGAGGGCGATCGGGCGACGGGCCATGGCAGCGCGCTCCTATTCTCGGGGGCGGTGGAAGGCTGGTCCGCGGGCCCGCCATTATTTCCCGCTGCCGCGGGAAAGGCAAGAGATAGAGGCCGCGGATCTCGAAATCTGGCCTCCCTTCCCGGCTTTCTGCTACACTCGCGCGCGGTTGCGCCCGCGGCCGTTTCCGCAGGTTTCGACCCGGCCCGCCGGTCCCGGATGTCATGCCCTCGAACGATTCCGACCCCCGCTCCTTCGAGATCGAGTATCTCAAGGCGCTGCCGCGATTCGTGCTGCAGCTCGACCTCGTGGGGATGAGCGCGTACGTGCTGGAGAAGGCCGCGGAGATCGTCCTCGCCCCGGGCGGGGCGCTGGTGCTGGTGACGGAGGGGAAGCCGGTCGTCGCGGCGTGTCGCGGCCTGGCCAAGGACGTGGTCGCGCGCGTCCACTCCGCCGCCGCCGGGGCCCCGTCCTCGAGCGCCGCCGCCGCCCGCGTGGGGGCCACGCTCGGCACCGTCTGGGGGACCGGACGCCGCATCCTCCACGCCCCCCTCCACGTCGACAAGGACGTCGTCGGGCATGTCCTCCTCATGGTCGAACAACCCCCCAACGAGGAGCGGCGCACGCGCCTCAACGCCTTCCTCACGGAGTCCGGCGTCGCCCTCCAGCAGGCCCAGCTCGTCCACTCGGCCGCGTTCGACCGCTCGACCGGCGTCCACACCGCAGACTACCTGTTCGCCCGCCTCGAGGAGGAAGTCAGCCGGGCCGTGCGCTACAAGCGCCGCATCGCTCTCCTGCTCTTCGAGGTCGACCGGTATGCCCTCATCCGGGAAGTCTCCGGCCCCGTCGTCGCCGAACAGGCCCTGCATGTCGTCGTCGAGGTGATGCGTTCCGGGCTCCGGCGCGTCGACATCATCGGCCGTTTCCGCGACGGCGGCTTCGCGGTCGTCCTGCCGGAGACCGGCCTCGCCCCGGCGCTCACCATCGCCCGGCGGATCGCCCGCCAGGTTCAAGAGGCCGGACTCCAGGACGGGTCGCGCTGGGTGGACATCTCGGTCAGCGGCGCGGGAATCGCCTTCCCGCAGGAGGCGCGCGACCTCGACTCCCTCTGGGTGCGCGCCGAAGAACTGCTCGACGCGGCCCGCGCCCAGGGCGGGGGCCGGGTCTTCTCGCGCAAGGACCTTCCCGGCGCATCGGCGGAGGCCGCGGAAGCCGGCACCCGGCCGGACATCGACCAGCTCGCCCTCTCCAAAGAGGGGCGCGCGCTGCTCGGCATGGTCGCCCGCATGGCTGCCGGCCGCGACATGGGGCTCGCCGCCCTCCAACAGCACATCGTCACCACCCTGGTCGAGATCGCCCGCTGCGACCGCGGGGCCATCGCCCTCCTCGACGCCCAGGGAAATCCCGACTCGGCCACCGTCCGATACACCCACGCCGCGCCGGCCGACGCCCACCACTTTCCGGTCGACTTCGGCATCCTGCGCAAGGCGGTCGAAGCCGGGCGAGAGATGGTGTGGAACCCCCCCGTGCCTGGGGAGGACGAGCCCGCCGGTGGAGCCGCGCCCCCGTCCGGGCGAAAGCGCCGCGCCTATCTGTGCGCGCCCGTCCTCTACGACGGCAAGCCCATCGGCGCCGTTCTGCTCGAACATCTCGTCGAACACAAACGCTTCGCCCAGGAGGACGTCGACCTGATCGGCTCCTCGCTCGAGGTCCTGGGGGGGATCCTGCAGGCGACGCGGCTCGAGGAACGACGGCAGCGGGAACTGATCGAGGTCAAGGAGGTCGCCCAGCGCGCCCTCCACGAACTCGAGGCGCGCTTCTCCTACGCCAACATCATCGGCAAGAGCAAGTCGATGCAGAGCCTCTTTCGCGTCCTCGAGCGCGTCGCGGAAACTCGCCACGCCGTCCTCATCCAGGGGGAGAGCGGCACGGGAAAGGAATTGGTCGCCCGGGCGGTGCACTACAACGGGCAACGACGCGACAAGCCGTTTCTGGCCGAGAACTGCGCCGCGCTGCCGGGAACGCTGCTCGAAGCCGAGCTGTTCGGCTACGTGAAGGGCGCCTTCACCGGGGCCACGACCAACAAGAAAGGGCTGCTCGAGGTCGCCGACGGCGGCACGCTGTTCCTCGACGAGATCGGCGAAATGAGCGAACCGCTCCAGCGCAAGCTCTTGCGCGTCCTCGAGGACAAGGAATTCCGGCCCCTCGGCGGGAAACACGTCGTGCGCTCCGCGGACGTGCGGTTCATCGCGGCGACCAACCGCGACCTGACGAAGATGATCGCCGACGGCGCCTTCCGGGAGGACCTCTACTACCGGCTCAACGTGGTGAACATCACCCTGCCGCCCCTGCGCGAGCGCAAGGAGGACATCCCGCTCCTGGTCGGACACTTCCTCGACGCCGTGGCGAAAGAGACCGGCCACCCGCGGAAGACGGTTGCCAACGATGCGATGCGCCTGCTCCTGGCCCACGACTGGCCGGGGAACATTCGGGAGCTCGAGAACACGCTCAAGAACGTGTGCGTCTTCACCGACGGGCCGGTGCTCACCGCCGAGTCGTTCGCCCACCTCGACCGCTTCCGGACCCTCCCGGCCGAGGCCGGCCCCCTGCTCTCCCCGCAGGAGAACGTTCCGGACACCTACCAGGACATCCTGGCGCGATTCCAGGAAATGGAACGGAAGTGCATTCTCGACGCGCTGCAGCGGGCGGGCAACAACAAGTGGAACGCCGCGAAGGCGCTGGGGATGACCCGCCCGGCGCTCTACCGGGCGATGAAACGGCTGGGGATCGCCGACTGACGCCGGGCGTGGGGTCGCCGGCCGCCGCGGAGTCTATTCGCCCCGTGCATCCCGCAGCAGCGCCGCCCAGCGCGCGTCCGCGTGCAAGGGGAGGAGGTCCGGATCCTGCTCCAGGTGAGCCGCGTCCCGCCAGCCCAGGGCGAGGGTCTCGCGCAGGTGGAGGAAAGCGCGGTCCCGCAGCGATTCGGCCTCTTTTTCCCCGATCCCCGCGGCGAGGCGCCGTCCCAGGACGCAGGCATGGTTGTAGTGTGCGATCGCCAGCGTGCGCCGGTCATCGACCGTCGGCGCGGTCTGATCCGCGCGGCTCTCCCAGGCCAGGAACCCCGCTGCGAACTTCGCCCCCGCCGTGTCGAGATCGTTCGCCTGGAGGGCCCGGTCGGCTTCCCCGAGCAGGGTCACCCAGGCCGCGGGTGACCCGGCGGGGTCCAGCCCGCGAAGTCTCTCGCGGAGGTCGCGCAGCGCCTCGGCCGCGCCCACGCCCGGGTGGAGGCGCATCGCGGCCTCGAGGTCTCCGACCGCGGACAGCCAGCGCGGCCGCGGATCCTCCCCGCGCCCGGCGTCGAACTCTCCCCAGGCGTGGAAGAGCAGCCCCCGCCGGAAGCGCGAGATCGGGTCGTCCGGCCGCATCGCCATCGCGCGGGAGAGGTCCGACGCCGCCGCCGTCCATGCCTCGACCGGACTCTCCCCGCGCCGTCGATGCGCGGATCCCACCGCCATCCAGATCACCCCGCGGGTGGTCCAGGCGGTCGGCGAGGAGGGGTCGCGCGCCAGCGCCTCCCCGGCGTCGGCGACCGCGCCGGCGTAGAGTTCGGAAGGATCGCCGCCTCGCCCGACGATCTGCATCCCTGCATTGGCGCGCGTGGCCGCGCGGCGCAACCAGGCATCGGCCCGGGTGCCGTCGATCGCCAGCGCGCGATCGTACTCCGCCAGCGCGGCGGCGTATTCGGGCGACGCATCCTCGCCCTGGTCCTGCCGCCAGTTCCCCCAGTTCGTCCACAGCGCGCCGCGGTTGTTGCGCAGGTCGAAGGAGTCGGGGCCGATCGCCAAGGCGCGGTCGAAATCGGCCAATGCGGCGCGCACCTCCACGGTCGGGTCCTCCCCCCGCCCCTGGCGTTGGACCGCGCGGGTGCCCCGGAGGGCCGCTCGCTTCTGCAGGGCATTTGCGTCGCGGGGATTCAACTCCAGCGCGCGGTCGAAGTCGGCCAGCGCCGAGGCGAAGTCGGGTTCGGGATCGAGGCCTCGACCGGCGCGCCAGACGCCCCGGTTCATGCGAACCGTGCCGCGACGCACCCAGGACTCCACGTGCCCCGGATTGATCGTCAAGGCCCGTTCCAGGTGCGCGAGGGCCGCCTCCAGTTCCGCCTTGCCGTCCTCGCCCCGCTGTTGCCGGGCGGCGGAGAGGTCCAGGTGCAGGGAGGCCAGCAGGCTCCAGGTACGGAAATCGGAGGGGTTGAGTTCGAGGGACTTTTCGAAGTCCGCGGCCGCCGCCCGCAAGCTCTCGAAATTGTCCTCCCCGCGCAGGCGAGCGGCATTGGCGATGTTGGCTCGCACGGTCCCGCGGCCCTTCCAGGCCTCCGCGCTTTTGGGATCGCATTCGATGCCGCGACGAAAGGCTTCGAGGGCCGCGCGACGGTGCCCGGAGGCGTCCAGGCCGCGCTCGGACAGGTGGATGCTGACGTTGGACTCCACGCCGCCCAGTCGAACCCAGGCGGCGCTGTTGGTCGGATCCAGACGCAGAGACTGCTCGAGGGCCGCCCGGGCCGCGGGGAAGAGCGAGTCCGGGTCGTGTCCGGGCCCGCCCCCGGCGCGGGCCCAGCTCAGCCGGAGCGCCCCGAGGCGCATCCACGCGTCCGCCGATCCGGGATCGAGACGGGTGGCCTCCTCCAGGTCGGCGATCGACGCCGAAAACCGGTCGCCGGCCTCCTCCCCGCGATCCAGCAGGGTCTCGGCCCACGCCGCGTGCGCCAGGCCGCGCCCGACGGCGGCGTCCACGTCGCCCGGATCGAGACGGCGCGCGCGATCGTAATCCGCGATCGAAGCCGCGAAGTCGTCCGCCGCGGTGCCGCCCCGATTGCGCCGGCAGACGCCGAGATTGGTGCGCAGCGCGGCGCGGGCCGACCAGGCCGCCCCGCTGCGCTCATCCAGATCGATCGCGCGGTCCAGGTCCGACCGCGCCTCGAGAAACGCCTTCTCGGGATCTTCGCCTCGACCCCATCCGTCCACGGCGAGATCCATGCGGGCCTTGCCGCGGTTGACCCAGTGGCGCGCGTACCCGGGGTCCGCCGCGATCGCGCGCGTGGAGGACTCGATCGCCTCCGCGTCGCGCCCGAATCGGCGTGCGGCTTCGTACAGGCCCTCGTAAGCCTCCTCGAGGCGGGGGTCGGCCGCAAGGGCCGCCTCCAGCCCCCGCCGCGCGGTCTCCCAATCGCCGGCGCGATAGGAGGCCAGCAATCCCTCCGCGCACGCGCGTCGGGCGTCGCTGACGCTCAACAGCGCCTCCGGGCGGTTGCGCCACGCGGGCGTCGCTGCGAGCGTCGCCCGCAACCGCTCCAGCGCCTGCACCGCCTCGGCCCGCGCGGCCGCCAGCGTCGCGTCCACGTCTTCCAGTTCCGCGGGCGTCGGCGCCCGCGTCCCCCGCGCCGCCTCCCCGGGATCCGGCAGCTCCGCGCCGCGCCGCGCCCGCCATCGCGCCTCGGCCTCCTGGAGCCGGGTCGAGTATCGTTGGGCCAGGAGCACGGCGCGTTCGTACTGGCTCGGCGCGTGAAGCGGGTCCTTGGCGAGCGCCCGCTCCTGCTCTTCGAGGGCCTGCGGAAAACGCATGACCGCCCGATAGAGGCGTCCGAGAAAGTAGTGCGGTTCGGCGAGGTCCTGCCGCAGGGCGATCACCCGCGCGGCGGCATCGCGGACCGCCGGGACGAAGCGGTTCTCGGCTTCGGTCAACCGTCCGCCCGCGCGACGGGCGATCAGCACGGCGTCGACCGCAAGCCCGGCCGTGGTGCGCAATGCCGTCAGCTGGTCTTCGGCCAACCGGCGCTGCTCCCGGCGGGCGACGGCGGCCTGCGCTCCCAGCCAGAGCGCCGCGCACGCCCCCAACAGCGTGGCCAGGGCGAGCGCCGTCGGCACCTTGCGGCGACTGGCCCACCGAACTCCGCGTCCCCACCAGGTCTCCCGGCGCGCCAGAATCGCCTCGCCCCGCAGCCACCGGTCGAGGTCGTCGGCAAACTCCCGGGCGGACGGATATCGCCGCGTCGGCTCCTTCTGCAGCGCCTTCATGCAGATCGTGTCGAGGTCCTCCGGCACCCGGCGGTCCACGATCCTCGGTGGTACCGGATCCCGCGAGAGCGACTTGGCGAGCAACTCGGGCACGGTGCTCCCCTCGAAGGGAGGGCGCCCGGTCAACGCTTCGTACAGCACCGCGCCCAGGGAATAGACGTCGGACGCGGGGCCGACCCGGGCGACTTCGCCCTCGACCTGTTCCGGCGGCATGTACTGCGGCGTTCCGAGCATCTGACCCGTGAGGGTGAGCCGGGTGGAATCGTCGAGCCGCTTCGCGAGGCCGAAGTCCATCACCAGGACGCGTCCGGATTCGTCGAGAAACAGGTTGGAGGGCTTGAGGTCGCGGTGGATGACCTGCCGCGCATGCGCATGGGCCACCGCCTCGGCGGCGGCGCAGACCGCCTGTGCGCGCTCGCGGATTCCGCGGAACGCCCCCGCGCGGAGCGCGTCGGAAAAGGTCCGCCCGTGCACCCGCGCCATCGCGAAGTATGGGACCCCCTCGACCTCGCCGACGTCGTGGATCGGGACGATCCCCGGATGATCGAGCGTGGCGGCCGTCCGCGCCTCGCGGAGCAGGCGATCGATGGACTCCGGATTGGCCTTGCCCTCCAGATGGACGGTCTTCACCGCGACCTCGCGACGCAATTCCCGGTCGTGCGCCCGCCAGACCACCCCCATTCCGCCGCGGCCGAGTTCGGCGAGGAGTTGGTAGCGGCCGAACGGCCGCCCCTCCGGCGGCGGCGGCTCCCCGGATCCGCGAGCGGGGGGCGGGGCCCCCTCGCCGGCCGCACCCTGCCCGCCGTGAGGGGTCTCGGGGACCGAGGAAATCGTCTCCATCCCGACAGGTTCCGCGGTCGGGCCGGGGCGGGAGGGGGCCGGATCCGCCAGCGTGACGCCGCCGTTCGCCGGGTTCCCACCGCCCGTGACGCGAAGGAACTCCGCGAGTTCGTCTGCGCCCAGGAATCCGAGTTCCACCAGCAGACGCGTCAACGGCACGTCCGCGGCGCCGACTGCGGCACGCCGCATTTTCTCCGCCCGCGCGACGGCCAGTTTCGCCTCATCGATCTTCCCGCGCGACCGCAGCAGGTCGGCGAGCATCGCGTCCATCGGTTCGCTCATCCATCGCCTCGAACAGAGCGGGTCCGGAGTCGTTTCGGGGATTCCGGGGCGAACGGCGTCTCAAGGCCGCGCGAAAACGAGCGTCGCGGCAACCCGGCCGGCGTTGCCGGGGTTCTCTCCCGTCACGCGGGTGTCGAGGTCCTCCACCTCCAGGGTGAGGGAGGACCCATCGGCAAGCGGAGTCTCAAACCACTGCCACTGTCGCGAACGGCTGAACCCGCTCCACCGGACTCGTCCCCCGGCGTCGGTCAGGCGCACCCGCACGCCGCGATCGCCCGTGTCGTCGTACCCGTGGTGGATCCCGACCCGCAGCCGGTGGTCCGTGCCCTCGGCCGGGGGCAGCGGGAGCGGAATCCGCAACGTTCGGGTTCCGTTCGCGCCGAGCCGGAATTCACGTTCGTCGATCACGGTGCGAAACTCGTCTTTCGACCGGTCCCGGGGTGCGTCGGCGACCTGATCGAATGCCGCGGTCTTGGGCAAGAGCGGCGTGTAGACCCGGAATCCCGCCCGGCGGAACGCGAGTTTCCAGCGCAGTGGATCCGGGAAGGAGTCGCGGAACCGGTCCGGAAAACAGAGGAAGTCGGCCCTCAGCGAGTCCCGATAGCGCGCGACGAGCGCCAGCAGCGACTCCCGGCAGGCGTCGGTGCGCAGCGACTTGATCTCGATCAGCATCGGCTTGCGCAATCGCCACTCGACGGAGGCGTTCAGCACCTCCTCCAGCGTTGGAATGCGCGCGTCCTGGTCGAGCCGGAGCCCGCGGACCTGCTCGAGCGTGAGGTGTTCGATGCGGATCTCCTCGAACGGGCGATCGCGCAAGGACTCGGCGAGGACGGTGAGGTTCGCCGGCGACGACGGGACGATGCGGCGAATCCCGTGGGTATCGTGGAAGACGACGAGGGCTCCGTCGAGCGTTTCCTGGACGTCGAATTCGACGTACTCGAATTCGGGCTTGTCCTGGAGGTGTTCCAGCGCCTGGCGATAGCAGTGGAGCGTGTTCTCCGGGCCATAGACGTCGCCGCCGAGCCGGTGCCCCAGATTGCGGGCCGCGACCGGAGGGGAGAGGAGAAGCACGAGCAGCGCGGCGACCGGGAGGCCGGGTGGTGCGTGTCGTGGGGAACGCATGCGGCCGGCCCTCGTCGGGGGAGGCGGAACGGCTATCGACCCGGGTTTGGGGGGGGGGGGGGCGGCGGGGCAACGTCGGGGTCTCGAGGGCGGATCGGTCGCGTCCGCCCCGGTTCGTCGGACGTCGGCCGACCCCCCATTCGCCCCCTTGACGGTCGAGCTCACGGCGGTCAAAGTACTCGCAGGAGGCGTCCATGACCGATTCCATCCGGATCCCGATCGCGGCCGTGCGCCGGTTGGCCGTCGAGACGGGGGCGCCGGTGGTCGCGTGCCGGAATGCCCTGCGCGATGCAGGCGGGGACACGGAGCGCGCGCGCGTGGCGCTGGCGGCGGCGGGTCACGGGCGGCTCGCGCCCGAACTTCCGGGCTGGACTCGCGGCTTCGGCGGCAACGGTCCCGACCACTTGTGCGAGCTGCGGTTCGACCCCGATGCTGCGGAAATCGTGCGCGCCATCGTGCGTCATGCGGCCCCCGCGGGATTCCGTCGCCTGGAGGTGCGCGGGCGTCCGATGACATCGGAGATGCGCGGCATGCGCACGCCGGACTCCTGGGACCTGTGGGTCGACGAATTCCATGCCCCGTCGTTGTTCGCGAATGTGAGCGGCGAGGGCGCGCCGACCAATGTGTGGAATTACTCGGCGATCCTCGTCGGCGGGGGAGTTTTCTGGATCGAACACGGCTATGGCGCCGATGCTCCGCAGCGGCGCGCGGCGGAGATCGAGGTATTGCGCCGCTTGCTCGCGTCGGATGCGCCGCCGGTGCGCGGCTGGTCGCTGGAAGCCGGGGGACAGGGGTACCCATGCGTGGTCATCGCCGCGGGAACGGACGGTCCGTCGCTCGCGCGCCACGTCGGAATCTCGGCGGCCCGGTGACCGCTCCGCGCTCCGGAACGGTTTCCCGTGTTGAAATCGCCCTGGAACGCCGATCCTGCCTTGACCGGAGCCTCCGGAAAATCTATCCTGGTTCGACCACGGCGTTCGTCCGGAGAGGGCCAATGCCCGACCATCCCACCCCGAATCTGGAACCCGAGCCGATCCCGGAGCTGGTGGCCGGCGTACTCGAGCGCAGCGACGGACTGCCTACGCTGCCGCGGGTCGTCGCCGAAATCCACCGGGTGCTCGACGATCCCTCGGTCGACATGCGCAAGGTCGCCGCCGTGATCGAGAAAGATCCGGCGCTCACGGTCCGGGTCCTGAAGGTCGCCAACTCCGCCTACAGCGGTTTCACCGGCAAGGTGTCGACGATCCAGCTCGCGTGCAGTCTGCTTGGGCAGGCCACGCTGGAGGGGCTGGTGACCTCCATGGGCGTCATCCAGACGCTCAAGACCGGGACGGACGCGTACTTCGATCCCGAGCGGTTCTGGGAGCACTCGGTCTGCACCGGCCTGTGCGCGCAGGATCTCTCCTTTCGGCTCGGCTACAACCTTCGCGGCGACGTCTTCACCTGCGGAATCCTCCACGACATCGGCAAGATCGTGATGAGCCACTTCCTGCACGAGCATTTCGTAAAGATGGTCGAGTTGCACCGGACCGGAGTGCCGTATCGGGAAGCGGAGAAGCGGATCTACGGAGCCGATCACACGAAGATCGGATACTGGACGGCGGTCCGTTGGGGGTTGCCGGAGACGTTTTCGATGTGCATCCTCGAGCACCACGGGTGGCCCGAGAAACGGGAAACCCCGCTGCAGAAGCGCGTCGCCGCCGTCTATCTCGGCAACGTGGTCGCGCACATGGGGGAATACAAGCGCGAAAAGGGCCGGTATCCGACCCTGCGTCCCGAGTTCCAGGAGAAGTTCGGAATCGGTCAGGAGATTGCGATGCAGGTAGCCGAAACCGCCTATGAGAAGGCCCAGAAGTTCCTGCCCGCGATCGTCGATCCGGGGAAGAAACCCGCCCCGTAGTCTCTCCCACCCCGGGGCGGGACGGATCGCGAGCGACCCCGTCCCCCCTCGCGGGCACCCGCAGACGGCCCAGTGGAACCGCGGAGGGGCCGGGGTCGTCCCGGCGCCCTCAGCGCCGCCCGTAGGGCTTCCCCAGCCGCGGCAGATGGTGTACGGTGTCGAGAAGTTCGCGTGCCATCGGAACCGGGGGATTCCCGGTGGCCGCAGTCGCCAGCGATGACTTCTTCTGGTTCATCCGGCTCAACAGCCCCGTGCGCAGCACGAGCATCGGCAGCGCGCTGCGGTGCAGGACGTCCAGGGCGACGCTGCCGTAGCGGAGCCGCGCCATGCCGGTCCGTCCGTGCGTCGTGAGCGCGATCAGATCCGCGTTTGCGGCGGCCGCGCCCGCGAGGATTCCGGGGGCGGGTTCCCCCTCCCGTACCTCCGCGCGGCACGGGATCCCGCGGTTCTTCAGTTCGGCTTCCGCCCGGTGCAGATGCGACTCGGCGATCGCGTCCGGGACCGGGGTCGGCTTGACCTCCAGCAGGACGACCTCCGCGCCCGTTGCCCTCGCGAGGTCGCCCGCGATCGGGAGGATCTTCATCGAGCGTTCGGACCCGTCCAGCGGCACCAGGATGCGGCGCAGCGGCCGGGGCTCCACCTCCGGCCGCACCAGGTACAGCGGCATCGACGCGAGGTGAAGGATCTTCCCCGCAGTGTCGCCGAAGACCATGCTGCCGACTCCCGTCCGCGCCTTGCTGGTCAAGGCGATCAGGTCGAATCCGTAGTGGAGGGCGAGGGTCAGGATCTTGCGCACGGGATCGCCGTGAATCACGGTCACCTGCAGCGACGGGAGTCGTTCGCTCCAGGCCTCCTGCACACGGTGCAGGTAGGCGAGCGCGGGTCCGGACGGCCGGGTGGGGTCGACGACGCCGACCAGATGGACCGGGACCGGGGCAGGATTCGTGAGCGCATGCACGTGGGGCAAGATCCCCTCAGCGGCCGCCGAGCCGTCGAGCGGGACGAGGATGTGGTGAACCATGTTCCTCCTTTCCCGACTCCCGGTTTGCCGACTCCATTGTCGCTTTCCGGGCGTGGAAGGGAAAGGGCAATCCCGGCCGGGGGGCGAGGGAGGTCCGAGCCGGCCGGATCGGGTGGTGGCGTGCCCCGGTAGCCCTTGCGGGGTCCGGGTGCCCGCAGGTACAACCACGACATGTCGAGAGTCGTGGTCGTCGGCGGCGGGGCCGCCGGCATGCTTGCCGCCATCACGAGCGCGGGCGAAAGGGTCCCGACCGTGCTTCTGGAGAAGACCGGCCGGCTGGGACTGAAATTGCAGATCTCGGGCGGCGGCCGCTGCAACGTCACCAACGACCAGGACGAGGTGCGGGCCCTGATCAAGATGCTGCCGGGCAACGGCGCCTTCCTGGCGAACGCCCTGCGCGCCTACCCGAAGCGCCGGCTCCTCGAACTGCTCGACCGGCGGGGAGTGCCCACCAAGGTGGAACCGCCGTACGGCAAGGTCTTCCCGGTCAGCGACCGCTCGACCGATGTCCTGCAGGCGCTGTCCGACGAGATGCGCGATCTCGGCGTGGAGGTGGTGCTGAACGCCGCGGTTCGCGCATTGCAGCAGGATGGCGGGCGGGTGGCCGGGGTCGAGACGGCGGACGGAAGGATTTTCCCGGCGGGGGCGGTGATCGTCTGCACCGGCGGCAAGACCTTGCCGCGCTCCGGTTCGACGGGCGACGGCTACGACCTGGCCCGGGCGGCGGGTCACACGGTGACGGAACTCTTCCCGTCACTCGTGCCGTTGCGGGTCGACGGCGTGACCGAGCTGGCGGGAGTCGCCCTGCGCGACGTGGAGGGCACCGTCCTGGTCGAGGGCAGAGTCGCCGACCGTCCGTTCCGCGGCGACGTGCTGTTCCGCCACTCGGGGCTGACCGGACCGGTGATCCTGCAGCTCTCCCGCGCCGCCGCCGACGGCCTGCGCCGGGGACGTTCCGTGGAGGTTCGACTCGATCTTCAGCCGGGGCGGGATGACGCGGCGGTCGATGCGGACCTGCGGGCGAGGATGTCGGCGCGCCCCGGAGCGCAGATCGGTACCGTGCTGCACGAGTACCTGCCCAAGGCGGCCGTGCCGCATCTGCTGCGGGCCGCGGAACTGGACGCGTCGGCCCGGGTCGCGGAATTCCCTCGCGAGTCGCGACGACGGCTGGTGCGGACTCTCAAGGCCTGGCGTTTCCCGGTCGCCGGCTGGCACTCGTTCGACGTGGCCGAGGTGACCGCGGGCGGCGTCGACGTGCGCGAAGTGGATCCCAAGACCTTCGAGTCGAAGCGCGTCGCCGGGCTCTACTGGGCGGGCGAAGTGCTCGATGTCGACGGATACGTCGGCGGATACAACCTGCAGGCCGCGTGGTCGAGCGGGTACCTGGCGGGACTGGCGGCGGCGCGCCGGGTGCGGGGCGGGACGGCATCCGGGGGCGGCCCTTGATCCGGCGTGGCCGCCGCGGTGGGGATCCGCGGGGGGGGCGCATTCCCTTTCCGCCCTTTTCCGCTGCGGGTATCATGTCGGTCTGACCTGAATCCGCCTCCGCCGCGGTAAATGCGCCATGACGCCACCGACCCAACCAGTGCCGGAATCCGATTCTGCGCCAGCCGTGCTCATGGTGCGGATGGCCGGGCAGCGGGGATGGCTCTCCGCCGCCCAGGTCGAGGAGATTCTGCGGCTCCCGACGGACGGCGCATCCCCGGGCGACCTCGAGCGCCTGCTCGCGCAGCGCGGCGGGTTGCGACCGGAACAGATCGAGGTCCTGAAAGCGGCGGCGCGGGATGCGAGTGCGGCCGAGACGATTCGTCCCGCGCAGGCCGGGGGCGACGGGGCGGGGACCCGAGGCGAGGCGGTCGAAGGCGCCGGAGTTCCGGCGGGCGGCCGGGAGATGCCCGGGGAGGAGCCGACCATCCTCGAATCCGCGGTGGGGGGCGCGAATTCGGCCGGCCGCCGCTCGGACGCCAGCGGTGCGGACCCAACCGCCCGACTCCCGGAAGGCGTCGGCGCCGACCGCACCGTGGGGGATTCGGCGCGCGCATCCACCGGGATCGCACGCCCGCCGCGGCGCTTCGGGCCCTACGAGGTCGTCGGCATGCTGGGTCGCGGCGGCATGGGCGTCGTCTACCAGGCCCGCCACCTCGCGCTCGGCACGCACGTTGCCGTCAAGGTCCTGCTGGCCGCGGATCTCGCGGGATCCGAAGAGGTCGCGCGCTTTCGACGCGAGGCGCAGACCTGCGCGCGCCTGCGTCATCCGGGCATCGTCCGGGTCCACGACATCGGAGAGTCCGCGGGTGCGACCTGGCTGGCGATGGAGTTCGTGGACGGCGAGACGCTCGATCGAGTGCTGCGGCGGCGCGGGGAAGAAACGGGGGATACGGCGGGGCTGCCCTGGCGAGAGGCCCTGGCGATCGTCGCGGAGATGGCCGACGCCTTGCAGTACGCGCATGAGCAGGGAATCCTCCACCGCGACATCAAGCCCGCCAACGTGATGCGGGACCGCGCCGGGCGGATCCGGGTGATGGACTTCGGGCTGGCCAAGGTGGTGGAGGCCGAGGGTTCGCTGGCGACGCGCACCGGGGCGCTGCTGGGAACGCCGGTCTACATGAGCCCCGAGCAGGCCGGCGGTGGGAGGGCCGGGGTCGATGCGCGCAGCGACGTCTACCAGCTCGGCGCGACGCTGTACCACCTGCTGACCGGGCGGCGGCCCTACGACGGTCCTTCGGCGATGGAGGTGATCCTGCAGGTGACGCGGGAAGGGCCGCCGCCGCCGCGCCGATGGGTCAAGACGATCGATCGGGGCGCGGAGACGATCTGCCTGAAGGCGATGGCCCGGGAGCCGGAGGGACGCTATCCCACCGCTGGGGCGCTGGCGGACGATTGCCGCCGGTGGCTCGCCGGGCAACCGATCCTGGCGCGTGGCGAGCCCTGGTGGCGCCCGCTCCGGCGGCGGCTGGTGCGCGCGCGTGCGGCCGTCGCGCTGGTGGCGCTCATCCTGACCGGAGTCGGAGTGACGGCCGCCATGTCCTGGCGCGCCCGCGCGCTCGACCGGGAGGTGCTCGAGGGCATGCGGGGAATTGCCCGCACGCATCTGGAGGCGGCGCTGCTGGTCCGGCGCACCGGCGGCGCCCTGGCCGCTGCGGAGGTCCAGTTCCTGCCGCCGCTGGTGGAGGCGGCCCGGCGGGTACGGGAGCGCGCCCCCGGTCTGGCCGAGCCGCACTATCATGTGGGACGGCTCCAGCGCGCGCTTCTGCGGTATGACCAGGCGCTTGCGGAACAGGAGGAGGCGCTCCGCCGCGAGCCCGGATTCGTGGGCAGTTTGTACGAGCGCTCGGTGTTGCGGATCGCGCGTTACGAAGACCGGATGCGGGAACTGCGCATCCAGAACGCCCGCTGGAGCCTCGTCGGCATCGAAAACGTCGGGACGACGGCGGACCTCGACGCGGCGGAGTCCGATCCCGAGGCGCAGGCGTTGCGCGAGGAGATTCGCGCGGACCTGGCGCGCCTGCGGGCGGCGATCCGGGACGCCGAACGGCCCGGCGCCGGGACGGACGGGCCCGCGTCGGAGCTCCCGCCCGGACCGACTTCGACCGTCCCGGGGGGACTCTCCGCGGCACATGAGCTTTGCGCCGAAGGCTTGTTCCTCGCGTACGCGGGGGGTCCCGGCGATGCGCCGCGGGCCGGGGAGCTGCTGCGCGCGGCGATTGCGTCGGAACCGACGCTGGAGGAAGCGTACCAGGGCCTGGGGATGCTCGCCGAAGCGCGTAAGGACTGGGAGGGCGCCCTGGCGTGGTACGAGCGCGGGCGCAGGATCGATGCCGGCCATCAGCCGTTTTGGATGCGCAGCGGCGACTGCGCCCTTCAAATGGGTTCCCTCGCGCTCATCCGCGGGGAGGATGCGGCGCCGTGGTTCGAGCGCGCGCTCGAGAATTACGAGCGACTCTTCGTGCTGGGGGGGCCGAAAGCGGCCTGCCTGCTGCGTCGATCCCATGCCCTGACGTGCCTGGGTTCCCTGCGTTCGAATCGCGGCCCCGCCGCCGACGCTCTGATGGCGCGCGCCGCGGCCGACCTCGACCAGATCTTGAGCGAGGATTCCGCGAGCCCCGACTGGTACATCGCGCGCGCGGCGCTCCGCCTCGAGATGTCCGCGCATGGCACCCTCAACGGCGGGGAAGCGGACGCGGAGTTGTCGCAAGCGGAGGCCGATCTCGAGGCGGCGGCACGACTGGATCCCACCCGCCTGGACGCGCCCAGCCTTCGCGGCTACATCACTCTCCAACGCGCGTATTGGGTTCACACCGCCGGCGGCGATGCCGGCGACCTGTACGAGCGGGCGATCCGGGATCTGCGCCGGATCGTCGCCGAAAACCCGCAGTATCCCTCCGCGCGAACGTTCCTCGCGTCGGCGCTGTACTTCCGCGGCAACTACCTCTCCGATCGGGAGCATCCGGGTGCCGCGGAGAGTTATGGAGAGGCGGCGATCGAGCATGCGGAGCGCGCGCGCCGCGCGCCGGATGCGGTCGATCCTTTCATCGGTATCGGACAGGCGCACGGTGCGCTGGCGCGCCTGGCGGCGAAGCGCGGGGGCGATCCGCGTCCTCACCTCGACACGGCGGAGGCGGCCTATCAGGAGGCGATCACCCGGAGCGCCGACCGGGCAGAGGCCTGGATGGGGCTGGCGCGGACCCGAGCCAATCGGGTGCTGATCGCCCCCGAGACCGTCCCCGATCCGGTTCGCATGCTCGAGGAGATCGCGACCCAGTACGGAGAGGTGCTGCGGCTTCATCCCGGGTCGCGCGACGCCCGGTCCGGCCGCAGCGACACCCTGCGCGCGCTGGCGACGACCCTCGTGGGTCTGAAGCGGGATCCGACGACCGCATTGAAGCGGGCGATCGAGGATCTGGACGCTTTCTTGGCGATCTCGCCGGAGATGCCGGAGGCCTGGGCGGCCCGGGGAGAGGCCTGGGAGCGTATCGGGGACGCCGCGACGGGACGGGACGCCGAGGCCGCCTATCGCAAGGCGGTGGCCGACTACTCCGAGGCGGCGCGGATTCGACCCGGCAGCACCCTCGCCCACGGAGGGGTCGGCACCGCGTCGCTCGGACTTGCGCGGATCCTGGCCGCGCTCGGGGAAGATTCGGAAGCGGTCCTCGCCGCTTCCGAAGCCGCGTTCGGGCGCGCCATGGGAATCGAGCCGGAGGTGCCGGAGCACGTGTGGTGGCGCGGCATCGCCCGCGACGCCCGAGCCCGCGCGCGATCGGTTGCGGGGCGGGAGGCGGCCGTCGAGTTCGGTGCGGCCTGCGAGGATTTGGGCCGGGCCCTCGCGCTTCGCCCCGGCTGGATGGACGCGCTGCGCAGCCGGGGGATCGTCCACTCCAACTGGGCGGGTCACGAGATCGCGCGCGGCCGGGATGCGCTTCCCCTGCTCGATCGCGCGCATGCCGACCTCACGCGCGCACTCGAGATCGTTCCGGGCAACGCCACCCTGTGGTTGAGTCGCGGAGTCGTGGAACTCGATCGCGGTTCGGTCCGGCGGGGCCGGGGAGAGGACCCGAGTGCCGCGTACGCGGCGGCGGCCGAGGACTTCGACCGGGCCGCGGCGGCCGACCCTTCCCTGGCGGACGCGTGGGCGGGGCGCGCTCGGGCGCGGTGCGACCACGCGGTCTGGTCGGTCCGCCGGGGCCGGGACCCGGGATCGGCTTGGGACGAGGCGCGCGCCGATCTGGACCGGGCCGCGTCCCTGTCGGCGCGGCCGCACATCGCGCGGATGATCCGCGGCGTGCTGGCGATGGAGTACGGACGCCACCTCTTCCGGAACGGCGGGGACCCGTCGCGGGAGTGGGCCGCCGCGCGCGTGGATCTGGACGCGGCGATCGCCGGCGAACCCGTCTGGGCCCAGGCGTGGATCGAGCGCGGCCGGCTCGGCCGGGAAGAAGCCCGCCTCGCGAGGGCGCGCGGGGCGGATCCCGGCCCGGCCCTGGCGCGCGCGCGCGCCGACCTGGAAGAGGCGTACCGGCTCTGTCCCGGAGTCGCCCTGTCGGCCTGGCTGCTCGCGCGCGTGCATCGTGATCTCGGCGCGACGGAGGCGGAGGCCGCCTGGCAGGAACGCGCGCGCGCGGTGCATCCGAACGCGGACGCGGTGTTCCCGGAGTTTCTCGACTGAGCAGGCGGGGAAACCCGATCCGGAGCGGCGCCGGGCGTCCGCAAGCGGCGGACGGCATCGAAGCGTCGCCCGACGAGACCGCCCGACGGACCGAGTGCCGGGGCTGGAGCAGGCCCCCCGGCGGATCCGACACGAAGCCGCTGACGCGGCTTCATGAATCATCCCGGCGGGTCCTTCTTTCCCCGGCGTTTGCGGCGGGAGGTGGCCACGATTCCGCGGTACCGCGCGGCCTTGGCGCCCAGGCGGGCGATGCGCGGCGCCTCGGGTCGCGGATCCGGGGCGCGGGGCGGTTCCGGCCTGGGCGGTGGGGGGGATTCCGCCGGGCGCTTCGGTCGCGGCGCCTCCATGGCCGGCGGCGTCGGTCGGGACGTACTCGGGAGCGGGGGCGGGGCCGGTTGCGGGACGGAGGTGTCCGACGCGCCTCGGGGCCAGGCGGGGTCGAGCGTGCCGCGGTAGGCGCGCATCGAGGGGTCCGATCCGCGGCGCGCGTTCGCATCCCCGCGCGGCGGCCGCACGGCGGTGTCGTACGGGCTGGCGCCCATGTCCATCAGGATGCGCTCGATCTCCTTGGCCACTTCGCGCGGGCGCTGGGGTCGCCGGTCCGGCCGCTTCTCCAGCATGCGCTCGATCAGGCGACAGGTGTCGGGATGGAGGTCGCGGCGCAACTTCGCCGGCGATGCCGGGCGCTCCGAGACGTGTCGCGCGATCACCGCGCCGGCATCGTCCCCCTCGAACGGCGGGCGGCCGACGATCATGTGATAGAGCGTCGCACCCAGGGAATAGATGTCCGTCCGAATGTCCGCGGCCTGGCCCTGCGCCTGCTCCGGCGAGATGTAATGCGGCGTCCCGGTCGCGCCTTCTTCCCCCTCGATCTCCCGGCGGAGCAGGGCGAAGCCGAGGTCGCACAACTTGGCGGTGCCCACCTTGGACAGGATGATGTTGTGGGGCTTCACGTCGCGGTGCACCATGTCATGGTCGGCCACGTGCTCCAGGGCGAGCGAAACCTGGTAGACGATCCCCAGCGTGCGCTTCTCGTCGAGCGAGCCTCCCCGCAGCAACAACTGGGCGACCGTTTTTCCGTCCAGGAACTCCATGACCAGGTGGTAGAAGCGGCCGGTGAAGCCGACGTCGATCGGCGTGACGATGTTCGGATGGGCCAGCCGCGCCAGAGTGCGGGCCTCCTTGACGAAGCGCTCGGCGAACTGCGAGCGGCGGGCCAGGCGGGGATGGAGGACCTTGATGGCCACCATCCGGTCGAGGCTGACCTGGCGCGCCTTGTAGACGGTGCCGATCGATCCCGCGCCGACCTTGGCGAGCAGCTGGTAGCCGGGGATCGCCTGCCGCGGACCGTCGCGATCCGCGCCGTGTTCGACCCGGCTTGGGGACTCGTCCTCGGGTGCGTGCGACATGGGACTCCGCGGCTCGGGCTACTGAAACACGGTGCCGACGATTTTCCAGGCGCTGCCTTCGCGCTGCAGCATGACCCGGATTGGGTACTTCTTCTTTTTTTCCCGGTACTTGTTGGTGGCCATGAGGGCGACGGCGGCCGAGTCCCCCTCGATTTTCACGTCCTTGATCTCCACCTCGTCGATGAGCCAGCTCTCCGGGTCCCCGACGCAGCGGCTCTCGAATTCGGAAAACGGCATCTGCTTCTGCAGCCGCGGCGAATAGTACCCGTAGGCCCGGCCGTAGTCGTTCTGGCCGATGGCGAGCAGGTGGGCGGACGCAATGCTCGCGATTACGGGGGCATGGCTGCGGCTCGGACCCAGGAGCACGATGCCGGCAAGGACGACGATGCCGAAGATGCCTGCCGGGACGAGGACCTTCAGGCTCTTGGACTCCGGTGCGGCGATCGGGGGCATGGGAGCGGGCGCGCCGGCCGCGTCGGGGCCGGAGGGGGGCGGGGCCTGCGCCTGCTTGAAGAGGTCGTCCAGATTTTCGTCGGGTTGCTGGGACATGATCGGACTCTCCCTCACGCGTGGGGCCGGGCGGCCTGCGGCTTGGGGGCCGGCAGGGGGCCCATGGCATCGACCTCGTAGATCAGGTCACCCACGAATTCGTAGAAACTGAGGTAGATGCGCTTGAGGGCGTCGACGTCGACACGCACCCCCAGGCGCCGCAATTCGGCGACTTCCTGCACCGGAGTGACCGCCAGCTTCAGCCGGCGGCCCAGCGCCAGGATGGTGTCCTGGCGGCTCCGTGGAATCGGCGCTTCGAGCATGAACAGCAGCGCGCGGAAGACCGCCAGGTAGCCGGTCAGGCTCATCCGCAGCAACTCGCGGAGCTCGGTCGGGTCGCCTCCCACCCGCACGTACATCTGCTGCAGGTGGAGGTAGAGTCGTCGCAGCTGCTGCTCGCAGTGGAGCCGGAGGTGGTCGCGGTCGATCTCGAGGCGGCCGAGGAAGTCCTCGCCGAACAGGGTGCGATGGTTGAGTTGGAGATCGAACAATTCGATCGGGGTCGCGTCCAGGGCGCCGCGCAGATATTCGGGGGTGAGTACGAGGGGCGGCGCGATGCGCTTGGGGCGAAACCGCCAGGAGAGCCGGAAAAGTCCGTCGAGGAAATCGTGGTCGGGGCGTTCGCGGTAGAGGAGGACGTTGACGTCCGACTTGCCGGGCAGGTAGTCGGGGGTGAGGGCGCTGCCGAAGAGCGTGACCGCGTTCGGCGTGGCGCCCGGGAGGGAGGAGAGTCCCTCCAGAAAGGGCCGCAGCCGATCGGCGACGTCCGGATTCAACCCGGCCAGCTTGAAGCGCATACGCATCCCCCGTGAGAACCGCATGGTAGCAGACGCCGGAGGGCCGAGGGAACCAAAAGTGGCGGGGACCGCAGGAGGCGGGGTGCGCCGGTGCGGGTCAACCCCGGAGGGCGGTCCGGAGCGCATCCGCGACGGTCTCGACCTCGCTGCGCGTCAGGCGCGAGTGGAAGGGAAGGGCCAGCGTCCGCCGGCAGACGCGTTCGGTCTCCGGGAAGGCGCCGGGGCGGAATCCGAACTCGCGGCGAAACGCAGGCTGCAGGTGGATGGGGGGGAAGTAGCGCGCGCTGCCGATGCCCTTTCGCGCGAGCGCGCGCTGGATGGACCCCCGGGCGCGTCCGTCCGGCAGCAGGACGACGTATACGAACCAGGACCGCGCCGCGCCCTCCGGTTCGGTCAGGCGGCGCAGGCCGGGCAGGTCGGAGAGCGCGGCGTGGTACCAGTCGGCGACGCGGCGTCGCCGTCGGAGGATCTCGTCCAGGCGGGCCAATTGCGCGAGTCCGAGCGCGGCGGACATCTCGTCCAGGCGGTAGTTCCAGCCCAGACGCGCGTGTTCCAGCCATCCGCTCCGGTCGCGGCCCTGATTGCGCATGCTTCTCGCCAACCGGGCGATTTGCGCGCTGCCGGTCACCAGCATGCCGCCCTCGCCGGTGGTGATCTGCTTGTTCGGGTAGAAGCCGAAGGCGGCGACATCGCCGAGCGTCCCGGCGGGGCGATCCCGCCAGGTCGCGCCCAGGGCCTCGCAGGCATCCTCGATGACGGGCACCCCGCACCGCCGGGCGAGCCGGCCGATCGCGTCGGCGTCATAGGGGAGGCCGAACACGTCGACGGGCAGGAACGCCCGGGTGCGCCGGGTCACGGCCGCGGCCATCGCGGCGGGATCGATGTTGAGCGTGTCCGGATCGATGTCGGCGAAGACGGGGACCGCGCCCTCGTACAGGATGCAGTTGGCGCTGGCGACGAACGAGAAGGGGGTGGTCACGACCTCGTCCCCGCGGCCGATGCCGAGGGCGCGTACGGCTACGTGCAGGGCCGCCGTCCCGCTCGACAGGGCGACCGCATGCCGCGTGCCGAGCCGGGCTGCGAAGGCGGTCTCGAACTCCGGGACGCGCGGTCCGAGGCTCAGGAAGGGGGTCCGCAGCACGGCCGCCACCGCCGCGCGCTCGCGCGGGCCGATGTCGGGCCGGGCCAGGGGAATGGCGGCGGGCTTCATGCGCAGGGCTCCCGGCTCGTCATGCGTTGCCCTATCCTCCGGCGGCCGACGTCGGTTCGAGGACCCCGCTTCGCCGCAGCAGGTCCACGACTTCCCCGCGCGACATCGGCGCCGCCCGCGAGGAGCGATACACGGACGCGGGCGGAGGGCGAAGCCGGTCGGCCACTCCGGCCAGCCGGAACGGCGGGTGCACCACGAGGTACTTCCCCAGGTCCTCCGTCCGCTCGCACTCCTCTTCGGAGAGCAGCCATTCCTCCAGGCGCTCGCCCGGTCGCGCCCCGATACGCCGGATCCCGACGGTCGGGGGTTTCCGTCCGACCCGGGGGGCGTACTCGTCGATGGTGGCTCGCACGAGGTCGGCGACGCGCAGCGCCGGCATCTTGAGGATGAAGACCTCTCCGCCGGAGAAGGGACGGCTGGCCGCTTCGAGAACCAGGTGTACGGCCTCCTGGACGGTCATCGTGAACCGCGTCATGCGCGGGTCCGTGAGCGTCACCGGCCCGCCGCGTTCCACCTGGCGCATGACCGTGGGCACGACCGAGCCGCGGGACCCCAGCACGTTGCCGAAGCGCACGCAGGCCGCCGACAGTCCGGTCAGCCAGGAGGAGGCGGCGGCCACCAGCTTTTCCGCCAGCAGCTTGGTCGCGGCCATGACGTGCCGCGGGTCCGCCGCCTTGTCGGTGCTGATCATCACCAGCTTGCGCACGCCCGCGTCGAGCGCCGCATCGAGCACGTTCTGCGTGCCGATCACGTTGGTCTGCACGGCCTCGAACGGGTTGTATTCGCACAGCGGCACATGCTTGAGCGCCGCGGCGTGGAAGACGGTATCGATGCCCTTCATGGCGCGGGCCAGACGCGAGCGGTCGCGCACGTCGCCGACCAGGAAGCGCACGGGTCCGGCCCCGGACAGGGATTCCGACAGCCAGTAGAGCTGCGTTTCGTCCTGGCCGAACACCCGCACCACTTCGGGCCGGTCCGCCAGGAGCTGGCGGACGATTTCGCTGCCGATCGAACCGGATCCGCCCGTGACGAGGATCCGGCGGCCGCGATAGGGGCGCGTGGAGCGGGCCGGTTTTTTCGTCGGCATGGCGGCCTCCGGAGCGAACGCGCCGTCGTCGAGACCCGTTCCGGCAAACGCCGGCGCTGGCTTTTTCGTAGAGGGGTTGGTCTAATTCCATATCTATCGGCCATTCAGCGGAGATGGTTGAGAGGACGTTCCCGCGGGCCGGCGCGGGGCGGACGGATCCCCGCATCCCGGTCGCGAAGGACGACCTCATGCCCCATGGCCCCCGTCTCCTGGCCGTTCTGATCCTGGTCGCCGCCCTGACCGTCCCTGCGTCCGCCCAGGCCCCCGCCTTCGATCTGGCCCCGGTCCAAGCACAACTGCGACGGGGGGACTACGCCGGCGCCGAGGAGGCCCTTCGCGCCCGCCTGCGGGTCGAGGAGCGGGACCTCGCGGCCCGCATCCTCCTCGGCCGGACCCTGATCGAGGCCGGCAAGCTCAAGGAGGCGGAAGAGGAGGCTCACAAGGCTCTCGACGCGGCCGCGAATGACCCCGACGCGCGGGCGCTGATGGCCGAACTCCACGTCCTGCGCGGCCGGTACAAGCTCGCCCTGCCGATCTGCCGCGAGGTCCTGGCGGCGACCCCGGATCATCTGGCCGCCCGCTTGACGCTCACCGAGGCCCTCCTCCAGACGGGGGAATACGGCGAGGCCGAACTCGTGCTCGGACACTTCTTCGACTTCTACAATGCGCGGGTCCAGGCGGGCACGCCGCTCTCCGCCGACGAGCTCGTGCTCGTCGCCCAGGGGGTCTGGTGGTACGGAATCCGCAAGGGGGACAAGCAGTCCATGAAGGCCGCGGTCCCCGATCTCGTCGACCAGGCCCTGAAACTCGACCCCGGCAACGTCGACGCGCTTCTCTTCGGCGGGTCCTGCTACCTCTCCAAGCACGACCACTCCCACGCGCAGAGCGGCTGGTTCGAGCCCCTGCTCAAACAGAATCCGAACCACGCGCTCGGCATGCTCGGCATGGCCGGCTGCTTCTTCTCGGGCAACGACCGCCAGAAGGGACAGCAGGCCCTCGATCGCGCCCTGCAGCTCAATCCCAATCTGCGCGAAGTCCAGATCGCGGCCGCCCGCGACGTCATCCGCCGCCGCGTCTACCCCGACGCCCTCAAGGTCCTGGAGCGCGCGCTCGAAATCAACCCGTACCACCCGGAAACCCTGGGTCTGGTCGCCGGCTGCCGCTATCTCACCCACGACCAGGCGGGATTCGACGAGATCGTCAAACGGGCCCATGAAAACAACCCCAAGCCGGCGCACTTCTGGTACACGCTCGGGGACATGTTCTGCGACCGCATGCTGCTCGAGGAAGGTCAGGATTGGCTGAAGAAGGCCGCCGAACTGGACCCCCATCACTGGGACGCGATCACCGCCCTCGGTCTCAATTCGCTGCGGCTCGGGTACGAAGAGGAGGCCAAATCCCGCCTCGACCTGGTCACGCTCAAGGACCCGTTCAACGTCTGGGCGATCAACACCTGGAAACTCCTCAGCGCGTACGACACCAAGTTCACCGTGAGCCGGTCGGAGAACTACATTTACCGGTTTCACAACTCCGAGGTCGCGTTCATGGAGGAGTACACCCGCGAGCTGGCCGAGGATTGCTGGGCGACGCTGACCAAGCGTTACGGATTCAAGCCTTCGCGGACGGTGCTGCTCGAGATGTTCCCGGACCACGGCGACCTGTCGGTACGCACATTCGGGCTCGGCGGGCTGGGGATCCTCGGCGCCTGCTTCGGCCACGTCATCGTGCTCGATTCGCCCAAGGCGCAGGAAGTGCACGGGCGCTTCAACTGGGGCAGCGTGCTCTGGCACGAGATGGCGCACGTCTGGGCGCTGCAGATCAGCAAGAACCGCGTCCCGCGTTGGTTCACCGAAGGGCTTTCCACCTACGAGGAGAAGCTCGCGCGCCCCAGTTGGCAGCGCGAGATGGAGTGGCAGGTGTTCCAGGCGTACCACGCCGGCCAGCTCGCCCCGATCATGAACATGGACCAGGGCGACACCGGCCAGGGCGGGGACCTGATCAACTACTACCTGTACGGGTCGATCATCGCCGAGTACCTGCACACCCAGCACGGGTTCGACAAGATCATCCGGATCCTGGAACTCTACAAGGAGGGGAAGACCACCCCGGAGGCGTTCCAGACCGCGTTGGGCATGGACGTGCCGAAGGTGGAGGCGAACATCCGGGCGTACCTGAAGGCGT
The DNA here is from genome assembly GCA_964632945.1 of uncultured Planctomycetia bacterium. GTDB lineage: Bacteria > Planctomycetota > MHYJ01 > WSZJ01 > CAZWCX01 > CAZWCX01. The sequence goes on from CAZWCX010000040.1 coordinate 43,382, forward strand.
ACCTCGATCGGGTCCGGCTGCGCGAGCCGATCACGCGCGACCGGGAGCAGTCGATCGCGCAACAGTTCCAGGCGAACCCGGCAGACCCGGCGGCGCTGGCGGGCTACGCGCGGCTCATGTTGGAGAAGGACAAGCTCGCGGACGCCCAGGAACACGCCGCGGCGGCGATCGAGAAGGACCCGCAGAGCGAACTCGCCCACTGGGTGATGGGCCAGATCTGGAACCGGAAACGGCCGCCCCGGCTCAAGAAGGCGATCGAATACCTGAGCAAGGCGATCGATCTGGGGGCGAACGACTTCGGCACCCACTTCACGCTCGCGCGCGCCTACCACCAGTCGAAGGACCTCGACTCGGCGGTTGCGGAGTACCTGGCGGCGCGCCGGTGCTTCGAGCGGAACGTCGCCAAGGACAACAGCCCCTCGGCGTTCCTCCTGGAGATCTACAAGGAGCGGGAAGAAGCGGAAAAGTACGTCCGGGAACTGGAGTACATCGTTGCCATCGACCACGACGACTTCGACAAGCGCATGGAGCTGGCCACCATCTACCGCCAGGAGGGCAAGAAGGAGAAGATGATCGCGATGCTCGAGGATGCCATCTACATCGAGCCGCGCGACCTCAAGCTCCACGCCTACCTGGCGGAGGGATATCGGGAGACCGGCCAACTGGACAAGGCGGTGCGGGAGTACCGCATCCTCATCGTGCTGGCGCGGAAGGTCAACACCGAGGGGAAGCTCGACAAGCGTCTGGCCGACTGGTACTGCGACATGGCCGAGATCCGGCTGCAGCAGGAGAAGAAGGACGAAGCGGCGCAATTCGTGCACGAAGCGACGAAGCTGATTCCGACGTTTCCGCGCGCGCAGGAGCTGCGCGCGAAACTCAAGTAGGGCGGAGGCGATCCCCGTAGCGCGCCCCGCCGCATTTCCGCCATGCATCGAGGGAGGGATTCATGAAACCGGCAGTTATCGTGGTCGCGGTACTCGCCGCCGGGGCGTGCATTTCGGCCGTTGCCGACGAGGCCGACCGCCCCAAGGAGCCGCCCAAGCTGTTGCTCCAGAAGGCGGTCAAAGCGAGCACCACCGCGGACGGCTATCACTTCCGGCTGCGATCCCAGTCCGCCACGCCGATGGGCGGGGCCGGGGGGCAGAATGCGGGGATCGACGGCAAGGGGATCCATCGCAAGCCGGGTGTGACCCGAATCGAGGACGGCAACCTCGGCGAGATCTGGATGCGCGGGCGCAAGATGCTGATCAAGCAGCGCAACGAGAAGGAGTTCAAGCCGCCCGAGAGCCTCGGACCGATGGGATCGATCGCCGCGCGCCTGATCCGTACCCCGAGTGACATCGCCGAGGACATGCTCCGCGTCGCGGGCGCTTCCGAGTTCGAGGGGTCCGAGGCGGTCGACGAGCTCGACTGCTGGGTGATCCGCACGGTGGGGGACAAGGACTCGGTGCGGAAGTTCATCGACCTCCAGCTCGAGCGCATGGAGGGATTCGGCAAGATGCTCGGCGCGAACCAGTTCGACGTCGAAAAGGCCGAACTGACCTACCGGGCCTGGATCGGCAAGGAAGACGGACTGATCTATCGGATCGAGAACAAGGCGCAAATCCCCACCAAGGCGAACGCAACGCCCCTGTTCGGCGCCGCCCCGGTGAACATCGACCAGACCACCACGGCGGACTACCTGCTCTACAACCGGGACCTGGACACCCCGGTCCCCCCGGAGATCAAGCGCAAGCTGGGCATCAAGTAGCGCGGCCGGCGTCCCCGGGCGGTCGCGCGCCGACCGCCCGGGCCTGCGCCGCCGCCTTCGCCAGCGTCTCCGCGTACTCCGCCGCCGGATCCGAGTCGATCACGACCCCGCCGCCGACCGGGAAGACGATCGAATCCTTGGTCGCGAGCAGGACCCGAATGCACAGGCTCAAGTCGACCCGTCCGTCGCAGCCGATCGTTCCCAGCGCTCCGGTGTAGACCCCCCGCGCCGTGGGTTCCAGTTCGTCCAGGATCTCCATCGCGCGGATCTTCGGCGCCCCCGTGACCGACCCGCCCGGAAACGTCGCCGCCAGCACCTCGGACAGCCTCGCGCCGCGGCGCAGCTCGCCGCAAACCGTCGCCACCAGGTGGTGCACCGTCGGGTGGGACTCCAGCCGGCATGCCTCCGCCACCCGCACCGATCCGGCGCGACAGACCCTTCCCAGGTCGTTGCGCTCGAGATCGACGATGATGGCAAGCTCCGCACGGTCCTTCGCGCTCGCCCGGAGCGCCTGCGCCAGGACGCGGTCGGTGCGCGGGTCCGTCCCCCGCGGGCGCGTGCCCTTGATCGGCTCGGTCATCGCCTGGCGGCCGTCGAGGCGCAGAAACCGCTCCGGAGAAACGCTCAGCACCACGCCCTCTCGCAGCGCGAGGAAGGCCGCGAAGGGCGCAGGGTTGAACGAACTCAGCGCGCGGAACACCTCCCCCGGCGGACGGGTCGGGGAAACGCGGAAACGCTGCGTCAGATTGGCCTGGTAGATGTCCCCGGCGCGGATGTACTCCCGCACGCGTTCCACGGTTGCCAGGTAGCGCCGGCGGGTGAAGTTGGAGCGCGCTCGCAGCCGACCCCGGACCCCGGAAGCGGAATTCTCCGCGCCGGCCGTCGGAATCGACGCGCGGTCGCGCAGGCGCCGGATCACGACCTTCCGCGGCACTCCCGGCGCGACCCAGGCCACCGCGAACACCGTCCTCCCCCCCCTCGGCCAAGTCCAGAACAGGTCCGGTACCGCCCAGTACAGGTCGGGAAACGGCGTGTCCTCCGGTCGCGTGGCGGGTACGTCTTCGAGATGGGTGCGCAACCCGTACCCCAGGAATCCGATCGCCCCTCCCGGAAACGGGAGGTCCGCGACCGGGCGGCGTCGGGGCAGGAGTGCTGCGGCTGCATCCACCAGGGCGAGAGGGTGAAGTCGCCCGGCGAGATCCGGTCGGCCCCGCCGCTCGACCCGCGCCCGGTCCCCGCGCACCCGGATTCGCACCCGGGGATCGACGCCGGTCACGATCCATGCTTCGGCGTTCCGGGGGGCGGAATACGCGTGGACCCGGAAGACTCCGCGCTCCGGAGGCAGATCGAGCAGGGCGTCGAATTCCTCCGGGCGAAACGGCGTCTCCACGATCACGGGGCGAACGTCCCATGGTCGCAAGATTCGCGCCGCATGCGCATGGTCGGCCGCCCTCGGCCCCCGGGGTCCCTCGTCCATGCGGTATTTCTTCATCGGCACAGGGGGTTCTGTCAAGCCTCCTGCGGGCGGCAAAAACGGTTGACTCCCCTCAGGGGCGCGCTATAATGTCCTACCCGAATTCCCTCTTCATCAGAAGGCTTTGTCATGTCAAGAATTAAGAACATTCTCTTCGGCAAGATCGCCGTCAGCACGAAGTTCATCACCGATGAACAGCTCGACGAGTGTCTGCAGGAGCAGATCGAGCTCGAGTCCCGCGGCGAGCGGGTCCCGAAGTTGGGCGAATTGCTCGAACAGAAGGGATATCTCACCAAGCGACAGATCCGCTCGCTGCTCGAGACGATGCAGAACATGCAGCGGCGGCTGTTCGGTGAAGTGGCCACGAGCTTCCAATTCGTATCTCTCGATCAGGTCCAGACCTGCCTCGAGATCCAGCGCTATCTCCGCGAGCAATCGGAAAACGTCCCGCTCTTCGGCCAGGCCCTGGTGATCTATCGGGAGTATGCCAAGAACATCCAGGAAGGGGGGGCGGAGCCGCCCATGGTGGGCGAGATCATGGTCAAGATGGGGTTCCTCAAGATCCACCAGGTCGAGGCCGTCCTCGAGGAGCAGAACAAGAAGATCGTCGAGTGCGAGAACTGCGAGGCCAGCCTCAACGTCACCAACTTCAGTCCCGGCCAGAAGGTCAAGTGCGGTCAGTGCCAAACCGTGTTGCTGATCATGGCCAACGAGACCGGCGAGCTCGAGGCGGTGATTCCGCGCGAGGACGAGGCGGAGGAGCCCCTGCCGCTCGGAGACGAGCAGGTGGAGTCGTTCGCCGAGAGTCCCGAGCCGTTGCTCGCGGAAGACGAAGAGGGTGCCCTGTCGGCGTCGCCGGATCTGGGCTTGCAGGCGCAAGAGGCCGCCGACAGCGACCTGAAGCTGGTCAAGCCGATCACCCTGGGAGATTTCCGCGTCATCGCCAAGCTGGGCCAGGACAGCACCGGTACGCTGTACAAGGCCGAGCAGATGTCCAAACACCGTATCGTCGTGCTGAAGCTGATGAACAAGAGCACGATGGGCGACCACGAGTTCCAGGCGAAATTCGTCAGCGAGGCGAAGAAGGTCGCCGGGCTCGACCACAAGAACCTGAAGCGGATCTTCTCGCTCGGAAAGATCGGGGAGCGCTATTTCGTCGCCCAAGAGTTCGTTGAAGGGGAGAGCGTTCACAAGTTGCTGGAACGGGAACAGCGGATCCCGTACGGGAGGGCCCTCGACATTGCCGCGCAGGTGGCGGAGGCGCTCGAATATGGGGCCAAGCGCGGGGTTCTGCACCATGACCTGCGTCCGAGCAACCTGCTGGTCCTGCCGAACGGGGGCGTGAAGGTGGCCCAGATGGGCCTGGCCACGAAGTCCACGGAGAACATCCTGGCGATTTCGAAGTCGGGCGGTCTGGCTCCGTTCTATATCGCGCCCGAAATCGTGACCGAGGACCGTGCGTTGGACCATCGCACGGACATCTACTCGTTGGGCGCGATCCTGTTCCACATGATCACCGGGCGCCCGCCCTACCAGGGATCCTCCCCGTTCGAGATCCTGGTCCGGCTGACGGAGGAAACGATCCCGCCGCTCAAGTTCTTCGACCCGTCGATCCCGGATCCCGTGTGCCAGATCGTGGAGCGGATGCTCCAGGCCGAGCCCGAGGATCGCTACCAGGGATACGAGGAACTGGTGACGGATTTGAAGTCGGTGCAGGGGTTGGCGGCCGCATACAGCGGGGACATCCCCAAGGACATGGAGGAGGGGATCGTCAAGTCCCGGCGATTCACTCCGCTGGCGACGCCGAGCCCGCTGGGCGGGGCAGGCGGCGAGGGCGAGCCGGGGGAGGACACCCAGAAGGTCCCGGAGTCGCGCGTGAGCGAGGCGCGGGACAAGGCCGGGGCGCGGGCGGGAGACTCCGGCGCCCGCGGCGCGGCCTCCGTCAAGGGCACCGATCCGAAGATTTTCGTGGTCGTGGCTGCCGTCCTGGCGATCGGCATCGGAGGTTACTTCTACCTGGGTAACTCCGGCAGCGGCGGCGGCGGCGGCGGCTCGGGGGGGAATACCTCCAAGGTCGATCCCACCAGCCCGTTCGGCAATCTGATGTCCCAGGTCGAGGCGGACCCGGCCAATTTCGCGCTCCACATCCGACTCTGCAACGACCACTCCGCAAACTTCCCCGGCGATCACGACGCCGAGGTCAGGGATATCCTGGCCAAGGCCAGGGAGGGCATGAAGAAGGAGCTGGTGGTCAAGCTCGACGAGATGGCCAAGGAGGTGGACAACCTGATCGCCTCCCTCCAATTCGAGGCCGCCTTCCTCAAGTGGAACGAGATCACCTCGGAATCCGACCCGGAGATGCTGAAGGAACTGCTCGAACCCCGCCGGGCCGAGACCCAGCAGAAGATCCGCGCCGCGTTGGAACCGGAGGTCCAGAAGGCCTGGGCTGCCGCCAAGGAGGGGAACTACGACCAGGCGAAGTCGATGATCGATGCCATCATGAGCGGACTCTCCAGTCTGGAGGACCTGCGGACCTACCTCGGCGGCGAACTCGAGAAGATCGACCAGCACCGCAAGGAAAAGCAGGCGGAAATGGACGCCCGCGCCGCCGAAGAAAAAAAGAAGCAGGCGCAGGAGATCGTGGCGAGCCTCGGCAAGGTCATGCAGTCCGCCGTGCGCACGCTGAACTTCGGCGACATGATGACGCGCCTCGGCGCCGTGGAGTCGGATAAGATCGAGGGGACCCCTTCCAAGGACCGGTTCCTGGAACTGAAGGCCACCTGCGATCTGCTCATTGAATTCAAGAACCGGCTGATCCCGGCGCTCTCGAATCATGTCAGCCAGCTGTCCGGCAACCCCAATCTGGCCAAACATCCGGAAGTGACGATCGTGATGGGGGGGAAGCCGGTCACCGGACGAGTAACGGCGGCGGATGATTCCAACCTGAGCGTCGTCATCGACGGCGGCGGTGATCAAGCGAAGCCGATTGCCTGGTCCGACGTCCCGGCGGAGGCGGTCTACGAACTCGGTCGCCAGTTCGCCACCGCAGCGGGGAGCGCGACCGACCACGTCTCCCTGGGCACCTACTGCATGCTCCGGGAGCTGTACCGCCAGGCCGAAGCCCTCCTCAATCGCGCCGTGACGCTGGGAGAACCCCGGCGGAACCTCGAGAAGTTCTTCGTCCAGATCAAGGAGGTGCTGAACAAACGGGCGGAGGGACTCATGAAGCAGTGCACGACCTGCCTCAGCGAGGGGCGTCCCGAGTCCGCGGTCATGTCGCTGCTCTCGATGCACAACGAGTACCTGGACACGGAGTTCGCACGTTCCAACAAGGCGGGCATGGATGAGGCCATGCAGAAGGCCTTCGAGGCGATGGGCACGGGCAAGGGGCGGCTGAGTGCGTTCCAGTCCGCGAGCGACCTGTCCAAGTGGAAGCAGGGCGGCGACGGGAAGTGGGAGGTGCGGGACGGGTTGCTGATCGCCGACGGCGGCCGCCAGGCGAAACTCGAGAGCGAGGACAAGAACGTCGAGGAAATCTCGTTCCTCTTCCGCGTGGTGCAGGACGACAGCACCAAGATGGTCGTCCGCCTCGGGGACTACAAATTGACCATGGAATTCGCCCGCGGACGGGCGAATGCCAACCAGGGCAGTACTTTGCGGAATGGAACCGCCGACGTGAAGGTGGGCAAGTGGCACTTCCTGCGGTTTTATCGCGCCCCGGATGTCGGCAAGGACGCGTTCCGGATCAGTTTCGACGGCGCGGTCATCCACGAGTTCGACAAGCCCGCGAAGCGGGACGACCTGCTGATCGAGATCGGGAGCCGGAAGACGAACGCCGTCGAAATCGACAACCTGCTGGTTCGAACGAACTAGCGGGGTGGGCATGGTCATCACGCTCGACGGACCCGCGGGCTCCGGCAAGAGCACGGTTGCGCGGCTTCTGGCCGCCCGGCTGGGTTTCGAGTACCTGGATACGGGGGCGTTGTATCGCGCCGCCACCTTGCGGGCCGCCGAGTTGGGGATCCCGTGGGAGGACAAGGATCGGCTGGCCGAGCTGGTCCGCTCGGCGCGATTCGATTTCCGCGCCGGCTCCGGAGGGTCTCCCGGGCGCGTCCTGATCGACGAGCGCGACGTCTCGGGCCTCATCCGGACGCCGGAACTGACCGGCAACATCCATCACCTCGCCGACGCTCCGGCGGTCCGGCGCGAGATGAATGAACATCAGCGTGCGCTGGCGCGCGGCCGGAATCTGGTCGCCGATGGGCGCGATCTCGGCACGGTCGTTTTCCCCGAAGCCGAACTGAAGATCTACCTCGATGCGTCGGCGGACACGCGAGTGAGACGCCGTCGCGACGAACTGCAGGCGGGCGGACGAGAGCGAACCGAACAGGAAGTTGCGGAGGACCTCCGCCAGCGGGACGCGCGGGACCAGCAACGCGCCGTCGCTCCGCTGCGGTGCGCGGACGATGCGGTGCGCGTCGACACCACCCATCGCACCATTGCGGAAGTCGTGGATCTGCTCGCCGGACTGGTGGAACAGCGTAGGAACCAAGGCGCATGATGGTCCGAATCCGCCTGCTCTGGACGGCCCTCCTGGCGGGAGCCGGCTTGTGCATCCTGGTCGCGGTCGGCGCGCCTGCCCAGGAAGGAGACGACGGGGACGGGCTCCCTCCGCAGATCGCCAACGGCCTCCTGACCGACGTCGCCATCCTCGACGACCAGTTGCGGCGCAACTATTCGCTGCGGCGCACGGTTCCGTTCAAGGACCCCTCTCTGGCCCTCCGATTCTGCGGCCACAACGATTGGGACTGGGTGACCGCGGAAACGAAGGTCAAGGCGTCTCCGGACCACCTCGTGCCGCTCGGTTCCCTCCACACCCCCAACTGGGAGTCCGACAAGGCATCGCTTCACGTCGGCTACACCCTGGTCCAGCGCGAGATCCATCTCGAAGACTGGATCTCCGTCTATTCGCTCAAGAACGGATTCCGTCTCTTCCGCATGCACAGCGGCACTCTCTACGACAAGCCCGTCGCGGAGGCCCTGCTGGAACGGGAGGAGAACAAGGAACGCATCATCTCGCGACTGACCGTGCTGCGGGACGGCGCCCGGCTGCTCGTGCTCGAGGGCCGCGCGGCCCTCAACGGCTTTCCCAAACATGCCGCCACCTTTGCCCTTGCCGCCGGCTCCCTTCGCTTCGAAGAGCCGGCCCCGATCCTCGGCAGCGAGACCACGGAGACGGTCGTCCTGTCGACGCCCTTCCGGCTCACCCTTCGGCGTCCGGGCAGTTGGAAGGCGGAAGTCGAAGTCAACGAGCCGCTCGGATGCCAGAATCTCCATCTGTACAACCTCGGGGCGGGCGGGATCCTCGGGGGATATGTAACGGTCCGCGCCTTCGAGCGGGAACGCTTTCCCACCGCGACGCCCAAGGCGCTCCTCCAGGAGTTCCTGAATCAACTGTCCGATCAGGGGGTCCGCCTCAAGAGATTCCCCACCAAAGGATTGCCTGACATTGACCCAAAGGCGTTCGATCGCGAGCGGGTCACCGGGGGCTTCATCCGGGAAGACTCGGGCACGCCCATCGAGGCGTATGCCACGGCGGTTTCCAGCGCGCGCCTCGTGGTTCTGATCGCGGTCGTCACGCCCGGATTGTCGGCCTCGGAGGGTCTTTGGCTGTCCAATCGCCAGGCCTTCCGCATGGCCATCGAGTCCCTGAAGGCGGAGTAGGGATGCATGCGGGGAGCGACTTTCATGCAGGGAGCCCCGGCGGGCCGCCGGTTTCGCGAGGTGCGCGGCAGCGCGGCGTCCAACCTGATCATCGTGAGCGTGGTCGTCACGTTGATCCTGTCGTTGGCGATCGTCCTGGCCGGATTCGCCGGGAGCACGGTGGACACCATTCGCCGCGGCGGTTCGACTCCCGACAAGGGGGACGCCGCTCCGGATCCCTGGAGCACCGCCGGAATCGGCGGGTCGTCCGTTCCGCGCCGCTCCGGGCTGGACGGCAGCGTGGACGTTGCTCGTTTGCGCTCCGTCCTCACGCCGCTCGTGTCCACTTCGTCGCAGTCCCCGGGCGCCGAGGAGGCCCGGGCCCCGGTGCGCATGGGGTTCGATAAGACCCTGCCGGTCGTGGTCGAGGAGGGAGCGAAGGCCGGGTTCGGGGAAATCGGCGGGCTCGGGCGCTCGATCCCGGTTTTGACCGGCAGCGAGGCGTTTCCCGCCGCCGCCGCCATCCCCCTGCAGGCGGACCGGCTCAATGGGTGGGGTCATCGGTTCAAGAAGTAGCCCGCCGGCGGACTAGTGGGGCTTCAACCTTGATTTCCCAGGTTGGTCCGGTCGCTTTTCGCGC
>CAZWCX010000041.1:0-52904 GCA_964632945.1 uncultured Planctomycetia bacterium
ATCGCGCGTTCCAGGATCGACCGAACTTCCTCGAACTCCACTTCCCTGCCCGACACATGGAGCAGGTGAACGGCGTGGGCGATGTCCCGCATCCCTCCCGGCATCGGCCCGACGCTGCTCTCGGTGGGGGGAAGGCTCTCGAGGAAGCGAATGTCGTCGGCCAGGATGCGATGAAGCCGGGCCGCCTGCTCGTCGCCTTGCGCCAGTTCTTCGCCGGAAGGCGACGATTCCAGCTCGATTTCCTGCGCACCCGATTCTTCCAGGGCACCCGACCGGGCCAACCGGCTGCCGGCCTCGCGAATCCAGGCCTCGCGCAGATACTCCACCCGGTTCCAGTACTTCGTATTGATCATCATCGCCCGCTCATACCGACTGGGATAGTAACCCGGGTCGATTCGGAGGGCCTGCTCCTGAAACTCCAGGGCCTCCGTGAAACCGAGCATGGCCCGATGCAGCCGACCCAGCAGATAGTGCGGCTCGGGGCGATCGGGCGCCGCCTGCGTGGTTTCCGTGAACGACTCCTCCAGTTGCTTGCGGAAGTACGAGTAGTCGTCCACGATTCCCTTGCGGCGCAGGGCAAGGACGGCCTCGAGGCAGACCCGGGATACTTTCTGCATCTGACGGATGGCCGTTTCACGCGCCTCTGCCGCGCGAATCCGCTGTTGCTCCGCCTCCAACCGCGCCTCTGCGGTGAACCGGGTTTCGCGAATGCGCGCCAGGGATTGCTGGACGGCGATGCCGGCCCCGAGCAACAGCGCGACCACCGCGACCCCGACCGCGGCGGCCAATCCACGATTGCGGCGCGCCCAGCGGACGGCTCTTCCCAGGCCGCCGATCGGGCGCGCAAGAAGCGGATCACCCCGAAGGTAGCGACGACAATCTTCCCGAAGATCGCCCGCCGTGGCGTAGCGGGCGTACGGCTCTTTGGCGAGGCACTTCAGGATGATCGTTTCGACGTCCCGATCGAGGGCCGGGCGCAGACGGCGCGGCCGCACCGGTTCGGCGTGCTGTACCAACTCGAGCAACTCGGCGAGGGTCGGCGCATCGAAGGGGGGGCGCCCCGTCACGGCGTGATACAGGGCCGCGCCGAGCGAATAGACGTCCGCGCGGCCGTCGATCTCCGATCTGCCGCGCGCCTGTTCCGGAGCCATGTAGACCGGTGTGCCGAGGATCTGGCCGCTCCGGGTGAGCGCGGCGACCCGGCACTCATCCGATTCCGATGCGCCCGTTCCCAGGAGGTCTCCTTGCACCAGCTTCGCCAGGCCGAAGTCCAGCAGCAGTGCCTCCGGCGCCTCCCGATCCGTCCCGGCGCCGTCGGATGCCGCCGGATCGGACGCTTCGCCGAGTACGGTCGGGGGTTTCGCGGAGCGACCGGCTGCCGCGGCGACGGCCGGGCCATCGAGCGGCGACGTGGGCGCGCCGGGGGACGGCGCGCGCGCGGGCTCCCTGCGGGAGCGGTCGCCCCTCGTGCGGAGGAAGATGTTCCCCGGTTTCACGTCGCGATGAAGAACCCCGTTTCGATGGGCGTGCGCCAGGGCCGCCGCGATCTGCGACACCACTTCGACGGCTTCGTCGACGCCGATCCGATTCTCGTCGATCGCGCGGGCGAAATCTTCTCCCTCCAACAACTCCATGGTGTAGAACGGCAGCCCGCCGCGGCGGCCGTCCGCTCGGGGCAGAAGGCCGAGATCGAGCACGCGGATGATGTGCGGATGCTCGAGCGCAGCCGCCGATCGGGCCTCGCGTTCGAACCGTTCCAGCAGAGACGGGCTCGCACCGTCGCCGATCTCGAGCACCTTGAGTCCGACATCCCGACCCAGCGACTCGTCATGCGCCCGATAGACCGTGCCCATGCCCCCGCGACCGAGTTCCTCGCGGATGCGGTACCGGGGATGCGAGAAACCCTCGATTCCGGGCTCCGCATCGTCCGGGCCGCGCGACTCCTCCGCGGGCGCCGCGATGGGCGTCGATGCGCCGGGCTCGGGCATCGCCGGAAGCGATGCGGGCAGCGTCTCCGGAGCCTCCCTCCCGGCCTTTCCAACCTCGTCCATTTCAAGGCCCCGCAACACGACGGCGTCGCGCCGGTGCAGCCCGACGCGTGTGGCTTCACGTCCGCCCGTGGGTCCCGCCGGCGAACGACCCGCCGATTCTATCGTCTTCCGAAGGCCCTCGTCCACGCCCCCAGGTGCTCCGATCGATCCAACCTCCCGGGATCCCGACTTGCCACGTCCGGGGCGACCGTGCTACTCTCGGCGCAAGCCCCATTCCCGCCCTCGCGAGGACCCCATGCCCTTCCCGTGGCCGCAAGACTCCCCGCGAATCCCCGTGGAAGGGTGGATCACGGAACCCGTGACGGAGTTTGCGCGCCGGTATGACGACGTCGACGCGCACGGGTGGTATCGGAACCTCGATCGGACTGCGGACCAGTTGGCGGCCCATCTCCGGGAGGGAGATCTGCTCGTCGATTACTCCGGAGGAACGGGCATCCTCGAGGGGCGCCTGTTCCGACGCTGTCCCAACCTGCAGGCCGGGATCCTCATCGTCGACGCCTCCGCGAAGTTCCTCCGCCTCGCCCTGGAGAAGTTCCGCTTCGATCCGCGCGTGGCCTTCCGTCTCATCCGACGGGATCCCGACGAGCAGCGCCTGCAACTCCTCGACGAAGTGCTGCCGGCTTCCCTCCGGGCTCGCGGCGTGGACGCCCTGGTCTCCGCGAATGCGATCCACCTGTACCGGGACCTCCCGGACCTGCTTGGTTCCTGGCGGCGGGTGCTGAAGCCGGATGGACAGGTCTTCATCCAGTCGGGCAACATCCAAAACCCCATGGCGGCCCCGGATCTGTGGATCATCGACGCCACCGTCGACGCGGTGGCGCGCCAGGCGTTCGACATCGTGCGCGAGGACGAGCGGTACGCGCGCCACCGCCCCGTGCTCGCCGATTCCGCGCGCATGGACCGGCACGAAGCCCTGCGCCGAAAGTACTTCCTCCCCGTCCGTCCGCTCGAGCACTATCGTACCGCGCTGGAGACGGCCGGATTCGACGTCGTCGAAGTCTCGGTCGAACCGATCGAGGCCCGGGTCGACGAGTGGTACGAGTTCCTGAGCGTCTATCACGAAGGGGTGTTGGGATGGGTCGGCGGGGTCGAGAAGGTCGAGGGCCGACCGGCGTCCGACCCGGACGTCGCGGATCGCCTGGCGATCCTCCGCGAGGCGATGAATCGAATGTTCCACGGCCACGAAACTTTCCTGTGCGGATGGACTCACGTCCTCGCGCGGGCCCGGGGGGGAGTCTGATCCCGGGGTCCGGGACGGGTTCGCAAACCCGGGCTCCGGCGGCCGAGGTGGAAGGTCGATGCGCCGGGGTGGGGTCCCGGGGGAGTCAAGAACCGGCATCGCGACCGTGCACTCATGGAGGAACCCATGGCGGCCTGGATCACCGTGGAGACCGTGCTCGGCTCTCTTTGCGCGGCCGGAGGCCTGGCGGCGTCCGTGTGGATGAATGACCCGCCGGGGATCTCCCTCCCGCTCTGGCTGGCCGTCGATGCGGTCGGCGCCGCCCTTCTCGGCATCGGACTCGTGCGCGACCTCTGGCTGATCGTCAAGGCGCGACGAGCGGGCCGCAGCGCGCGTCCGGAACGAAAGAGCGCGGACAAGCCGATCTGCCTCGAATCGCTGCTCGGCGCCCTGCTGGTTGCGGTCGGTCTGGTCTGCCTGGCCACGGGTGTGCAGCGACCGATGACGCCAAGCCTGCCTGTGCTCGTGACCGGAGCCGGGCTTGTTTTCATCGTCAGCGGATTGATCAAGGACGTCGTGTTGGTGTTCCGCATCGAGAAGGACCACGGAAATGTGATCCTTTGGTGAGCCGGTCCGCGTCGCGGGAACGCCCGCAGTTACTTTTGCGGAACGTCCAGCTGGCTGGGGCTGTCCAGCGTCACGCGTACGCGCCCATCCTTGCGGAACGGCCGGCCGTGGATGCGGACGATCTGCCCCTGCAACGCGCCAGCGAGGTCGGCGCCGAGAACGATCCGGAACGGGTCGAACCGGCGCGACGGGATCCAGGCCTCGAACGAGTCCGCCTCCGCCGAAAACCCGAGCACGAGCGACCGGGCCTCCTCGTCCATCCCGATCCGGGCAATGCGTCCCTGGATCGTGACGTCCTTCCCGACGGCCGCCTCGAGGGCAGGCCGGTCCGTCGCGGAGAGCGGCGCGCTCCCCGGCGATGCCTGCAATGGACCCGGACCGGTCGCGGCTCCCGGGACGCGACCGTCTGCGGAGGGAGAGTTGCGGGAAGAATCCCGCTTCGTCGGATTCTCCTTGGACGATCCCCCGCTTTCCGGGCCTACCGTTCCGGCTCCGTCTGCGGCGAGCAGCACGTACGCAAGCCAGGCGGCCGCCGCGATGCCCGCCGCAAGCAGCAGGAGAATCGCCGTCCTCTTCCCGGCTCCGGAACGGCCGGACGTTCCCCCGCCGGGGACTCCCGCGACCCCGTCGGGAGACGAGCCGGGCACGGTCCGCGCTGCGTCGGCGCGGGCTGCCTCCCCTGCCGCGGCCGATCTCTGCGGCGGGAGCGACTCGGATGGCCCTGTCAAGACCGGCGCCGGCGTCGCACGCGCGCCCCGGACGATCGCGCCTTCCGGCAGGAACATCCGCTCCATCCGCTTCATGAGGCGGAAACAGGAGGCGCAGTACTCCCGCTCATCCGGCCCCGATTCCGGCGCCGTACCGACGGCCTCGCCGCAAGCCTTGCAGCTCGCGGCCTCAGGTTCCAATCCGACCATTCCAGCGCTACCCTTCCTGGAGCGGTTTTTGGCCCTGGGCGCCGTCCCACGCCTTGAGGACGGCGCGCATCTGGTCTTCGGAAAGAAGCCGGGTCTCGAGCAGGAACTCCCCCAGCGTGACGCTTCGTTCGCTTTCCTCCGAGCGCAACTCGCACCCCTCGAGGGCCGCCCCGATCTCTCCTTCCCCGAGCATCTTCGTGCGCCGGAGCAGGCCCGCAATCTCCGCATCCGGAATCGCGCGCAGGAGGGAACGCAACGCTTTTCCTCTCACCACGGGAACCGCCGCGGGCTTCTGCTCCCTGGGCGGATCCCGGCGATCCAGTGCGTGGGGCGTGGACTTCGCATTTCCCGTACCGCCGATTCCGCCCGCCTCGGCATCCGCTTCCGACGACGGCGGCGCATCCCCCGCCTCCGCGCTCTCCTCCCCGGTCAGTTCCCGATCGACCGCCTCGAGCTGTTCCCAGGAGGCATGTCCGAGTTCGACCAGTACAAAGCTCAGGGTGGCCTGCACCCCCAACGGACGGATGGAATCCAGCACGCGTTGCGCCCCGAGCAGATTCTGGCTGGAGACGACCCCTCGCGAGACCGCGGCCGTGATGACCCGGTCCTCCCGCTGGCAGAAGGAAAGCGCCGTCGGCGCGGGGGGGACCGACTCCGCCCCTTCCCACGCAAGCGCAGGCGAGAGATGGCGCTTCTGAATCAGAATGTGCTCGATCGCAATGCGCACGCCGAGATCACGCACCCGCCGTTCCGCGTCCCGGCAATCCTGGAGCGCGTGAAAGTTGCGGTTCCAGAGTGTCAGCAGGTCGACGACGACGAAGTCGTCCTCTGCGGTACCGTTTTCGGGCATGATGCCCCCGATGTTGCGACGGACGGTCGCGCACCCGGGCGTGCAGTCGGAAACCCCGGAGCCAAGACGAGTCTTCCGGCTTCGACGGCCGGGAACGGCGTCTCCCCCGCGGCCCTCCAACGAACGCGTTGCGCCACCCGGCTCTGCCGCCATGATAAGAGCGGCCTCGCGGTTGCGTCCAGAACCGCGAACTTCGGCGGGTCACTCCCGCGCAAACGAGCCGGGGAAGCGCTCCGGAGCGTCTCGGTCCGTGCGCGCTCGCCAGGCGCCGGGGAGAGGACACGAGGGGCGACGGCGGGAGGGATGCGCCGGGACCGCTGCGCGTGCCGCGAGGGGAGCGACCCGGCCGAGCCCGATCCGGCCTCAATCCAGGATCCGGGGTTCCTTCGCTCCTTCCTCCAGAACGACGAACCGGTTGACGGGAACGTTGTCGAACGACTGTTCCGCACGCGCGGCGTTGGGCCATCGAACGGTCACGCGGTCGATCTTCTCCGCCTTGCCGAGGCCGAAGTGAGCCTCGGGCGGGTCCTGGTGGTTGCCCAACCCGGCCCCGGCGCGAATCTCGCGGATCCGCGTCACGCCCCCGGCCGTTACGGAAATGCGCGCTCCGATCCCCGCGCGATTCGCCCCTCCCTCCCCCTTCCCCCGCAGGGTAACGACCAGCCAACGGTTTCCGCTGCGATTGCCGATGTCGTTGCGGAAGAGCCCGACCCGCGGCTCCCGCAGTCCGCCCATGAACTTGTCCCGATGATCCTGCGAAAGGCGCATGAACGACCGCCCCGCGAGGACGTCGACGTCTCCGTCCCGATCGATGTCCCCGATCGAAAGTCCCCCGCACCCCTCCCAGTCGAAGCCGGCGATCCGGGTGACCTCGTCGAACCGGCCGTCTTCCCGCTGCCGGTAGAGGCGCAGGAACTGGCCGTCCGGATAATCCCCGGAGCCGATGAACAGGTCGAGGCGACCGTCGTTGTCCACGTCCGCCCAGGCGACGTGCAGATCTCCGTAGTTGAAGTTGCGCGGATCCCGGAACTCGCGCCGAGGCAGAAACTCCTCGACCGGGATGCGCTTGAACGCCCACCCCCCCGCTTCCCCCGTGTTGATGAGAACGCAGGGCGGATCCGACGATTCGCCGGCCCACGCATGCTGGATCTCGCCGAGAAAGAGATCCAGGTCGCCGTCATTGTCGAAATCCCCGACCGCGCAGTCGAAGGTGTTTCCGTTCGACCGGAAGGGAGCCTCCGGCGATCGTCCGACCCCTTCGGGATAGCGGCCGTGGGTAATCCCGTCTCCCGCGAAACCGGTTGGGCGACCGACCTCCTCGAAGGTGCCGTCGCCGCGATTTCGCCACAGCAGGTTCCACTGGCGTCCGTAGGCCATCTCCAGGAGGTCGGGATGACCGTCGTTGTTCCAGTCGGCATGGGTGACGCCGTAGGTTGGGCGGGCCGAATCGGGGCGTCCCGGCTCGGCTTCCAGCCACATCCCGGCGGCCCGCGTGACATCCACGAACCCGCCCTTGCCGTCTCCGCGCCAGAGCCGGTCCACGCCGCACCCGTACAGGACTCCGTACCGGCGGTACTCGCGCCCTTCGTACAGATCGAGGCGGCCGTCGAGGTCGGTGTCCACCAGGGCCATCGACGAAACCGGGCCGGCTGCGTCCTTCTCCGTCCAGCCGGATGCGGGGCCGCGCGTGAACGTCCCGGCGCCGTCGTTGAGCCACACGGATGAACGCACGCCGGGATCGCACGCCGCCACGTAGACGAAGCGGCGCCCGTCGAAGTGCTCCCAGTGCGAATGCACGCCCCAGAGCGCGTCCAGGTCCCCGTCATTGTCGACGTCCGCGAAGTGAAGCACATGCGGCGTGTAGGCCCGCGTCGCCGCCTTGGCTTCGTCCGGTCGGCCGTCGTCGAGCAGGGGCACGACCTTCACCTCCGGGAACTCCATTGCGTGAGCGCCGTGCGCGCGGAACTGCCTTCCCCGGTCGCTGAAGTAGAACCGCTCGCGGTCGAGGCAGAGATCGTGCCAGCCGTCCCCGTTCAGGTCGACGAGCTGCACCGTCTTCGCGTTTACGCCGTCCAGTCCGGCGTCGCCCGCGATGTTGGTGAACCAGGGAGGATCCTCGGCATGACCGGCCAAGGCGAAGCACAGGAAGGACGAAATCAACGCGGGAAGGCGCATGACGATCTCCGATAGCCGCGATCCGTGCCGGCGCCCCCCCGCCGCAAAGTCCGGGGTCCCCCCGTCATCCCGCCGGGGGATCGCCGCGGGCGCCCGCTCGTCAGTCGCGCGGCGGCGGACGGGCGGACGCGCGGGTCAGACCGGGTAGATGAATTCCAGCTTCTTCTCCACGTCCGCGTGGATGCTGGCGCAGACGGGGCACATGCGCGCCGCCTGTTCCAGTTTTTGGCGGGCGTCCGGCGTCAATCGGGCGGCCTTGCCCGCGGGAACCGTGATGCGGACGTCGAGCCGGGCGATCCGGCGCACCGGTGCGGCGATCATGTGCTTGTCGACGGAAACGCGCACGCCGTCGATGTCCAGGCCTTCCCGCTGTGCGTGGATTCCCATGATCGTCACGAGGCAGGTTCCCAGCGCGGTGGCCAGGAGGTCCGAGGGCGAAAACGACTCCCCCTTCCCCATGTTGTCCTTGGGCGCGTCGGTGGCCAGTCGCGCGCCGCTGGGGGCGTGGACCGCGGAACAGCGGAGCCCGCCTTCATACTCGATCTCGATGCGTACCGACATGCCGCTTCTCCCGACAAGGAATCTTCACAGGCGAACGTCAGGCGATCACGACCCCGTGGGGGCTCGCCTTGCCGTCGAGGACCGCCATCTCATCCTTCGTGAGCACCGAGGCTCTGCGCAGCTTCAGCAACCGGGCCGACGCGTCGAGGATATGGGCCCAGGATTGATGATTGACGAACAGCATGCCGGCCTCGTTGAGGGTCCCGCCCCGATTGCGGTATCCGAGGGCGAGCGTCCCCGGGCCGGTGTCGATCGACTGCAGCAGCCCCTGGATCCGCCCGGAACGGGTGTGCGTGACGAACAGCCGCGCCTGCGCACTGGCGGGATAGAAGGCGTCGCGCTCCTTCCGTGGGAGACAGCAGGCCTCCTCCTCGGCGCTCCGGGGCTCGGCGAATCTGCGCGGCTCGAGCAGGTAGACGACCGAGTGCGGGACCTTCTTTTCGACGAGGCGACCGGAGGCCTTGAGGACTTCAGCGAGCTGGTACGCGCCGATGGCGGTGAGGACCAGACGCGGCTTCTTGTCCCGGCGCAGGTGGATCGCCCCGGCCTTGACGAGCTGCCGGGCCTCGCCGCCGTCGAACCAGGTCGTCACGTCCCGTTTGGGGGCCACGATGGTCCAGATCTGTCCGTGGGTCTGGTACACGGCCTCCATGACCGCCGTGGCGACGTTCGCGTCCGCCGGAAAGACGACGCGCGACACGGTCGCCGGTTCGCCCATCAACGCCTCGCAGAGAATCGGATCCTGGTGCGACATCTCGTTCTTGCCGTTTTCGTACGTGTGCGAGGTGAGCACCACCGGGACCGACAGCCAGCGCTGCGGACGGCCATGGTGATTGCAGTGGTCGGCGAAGATGATCTCCTGGCGCAGGGCCCCGTGCATCTTGTTGCCGAACGCCTCGTAGGTGATCACGATATTGATGCCGCCCTTGTTGGCGAGCGCCGCGCTCGCGACCGCTTCCTCGTTCAATGCCGTGATCACCTTCCCGTGCAGATCCTCCGCCACGCCGGGCTCCGGGTGGGTGACGCGGTGCTTCAGCGAATCCAGCGTTCGCTCCATCCGGTTCGAGCGCATCTCGTCCGGGTTGCCCACCCGCGGACGCAGGTGCGGATTGGCGAGGCAGGTCTCGACGAACATCTCGTCGATCGACTCCATCGGCGAGGCCTTCTCGCCGGTCGGGATCCAGCGCGGCTGGACCTTCTTCTTGAGTTTCACGTTTCGCACGGCCAGCGCGTGGTCGCGTTCGCGCGGGCGGTCCTTGTGTCGGCCGAAGAGCGCGACCGCGCGCTCGAGCTCGTCCGGCGGCACATGCAGCTTCCGGGCGCCTTCGTTGAACAGCGCGAGCACTTCCGCGTTCAGCGCCGGACCGAGCGGCAGATTGTGGGCGGCATTCGTCCCTTCCCCGGGAAAGCCGTACCCCTTCACCGTGACCGAGATCCCGTAGGGCAGGCGGACCGGGTAGGTTCGCGAATGGCCTTCCAGGCGGCGTTCCATTTCCCAGATCGCCCAGGCGTACGCCGCCGGGTCGCGACCGTCGAACTCGATCGGATCGAACCCGTTCAACTCGAGATGTCGGCGGAACCAGTCGGATCCGCCGGCCATGGTCATCGTGGTCCGCTGATCGATGCGCCGGCCGTTGCAGATCATGATCGGGGCGACCAGCCCGCAGTCGGCGTGCCGCCACCAGCGCGGCGCCCAGTCGGGCCCGCGCTGCTCTTCGAACGCGCCGTCGGAGAGGAACGTGACCAACCGCTCACCGGCCAGCGGCATGTGCACGTACTGGAGGCCGGCGAATCCGAGATAGCCGCCTTCGGCGATCCCGCCCGCCGTGTTGGCATTCACGTGGCTGCCCCGCGGGGCTTCCTGCTTGCCGGACGCATCGATGCGGAAGCCGTAGAAGTCGCGCACGAACCGGGTCAACCCGGCGTCCGTCTTCGGATATCGCCGGGTGTAGGCGGAGACGCTGTTCCCCACCCAGAGGTTCACGGCGTCGATGCCGGAGACGGCATGCCCCTGTTCCATCATCCAGGCGCGGGTGTGTCCCGTGATGGCGTTGATCAGGAGGTAGCCGACGTAAGCCGGGCAGATGTTGAGGGCGCTTCCCGTGTGTCCCTCGGGCTTCGGCTTCATGTCCGCCGCAGTCATCGGGCGGCCGTCGAGGTAGACGTTCTGCGCGTACGTGTCGTGGACGGAAAGCCACATCGCGGCGCTGGTCAGCCGGTCCGCGGCGACCAGCAGTTCCCACGGATCCGGGCCGTCTCCGGTTTTGGGAACTGCCGCCACCAGCTCGCGCACGCGCGCCTGCGTCTCCGGAGTGTGCTCGATGACGCCGAAGCCTTTGATCCACCTGTCCTGCGGGAATTCGATCGCGGTGTCGCTCATGGCGGGTCTCCTGCCGGGGGACAATCCGGGTCCCCGGGGATTATCCACGCCGGGTTGCCCCCGCGCAACGGAATACCCGCCCTGCCTCCCCCCCCCGCACTCCGGACTCGATCGCCTTCCGGTCGCCGTCGCCCCCGCACGCACCCGACGGACCTCGCCACCGCGCCGGAGGGCCCCCGATCAGTAGAGGTAGATGACCCCCTCCACGAGACGCCACTGCAGCCCTGCCTGCGCCGCCACGTAGTTCATCGTCTCCCGCAGCGTGCGTCCGCCCAGCGGAACCGCGAGTTCCCCCTCCCGGAGCCAGACGCTCTCGCTGACCACGACCCGCGCCCCCGTTTGCTCCTGCAGGACGTCCGGCAGCCGCCAGGCCGGCAACCCCGCTCCGCCGAATTGCACGCGCCGAGACAGGAGTCCTTCGACCCGCCGCACGCGCTGCTCCCGCTCGGCCCGCAATCCCGCCACTTCCTCCATTCCGGCCAGGATCACGATCCCGTTTTCCACCCATACGTCCCGCCCGGCCTGGCGCGCCACCTCGCGGGTCGCCGCTTCGGCGCTGATGCCTTCCAAGCTCACGTGGATGCGGGCTTCCGGGTCGACGGGCGAGCGCTGGTCCAGGACCAGATTCACCCCCGTGATTTCGCGCAGGAACGCCATGGCTTCTTCCAGGCTGGTCGAGTCGAAGTTCAGCGACACGTTCATGTCACGGAGCCTTTGTTCCAGGTCGCGATCGCCCTCGCAAGGAATCGGACCCTCATCCCCCGCGTCCATCTCTCCCGCCCGCCGCAGGCCCGAGCGGGCCTTCTCCGCCTCGGTTACCACCAGCGTGCCCGCGGGCCCGACGGCCAGCCGGCCGTCTTCCGCGACCGTGAACTCGAACTCATACTGGCGCAGGAGCAGGCCCAGAACGTGGCGCAACGCCAGGTCCCGGACCTGAAACGTAATGGTCTTGTCCCCCGCCTCCAGGTCTCGTGCGTCGAAGGCGACCTCCCCGAACTCCGCGAGAAATTGCAGGAGGTCCGCCAACTTCGCGTCGGTGAAGTCGAGGTCGATCCGCCGCTCGAGCTTCCTTTCGGTATCGCGCACGGCGTCCGACACGCCCCAACGGTACCTCGGTCTCCCGGTCGACTCCGCGCGCGCCGCATCGTGCGGTCCGCTCGTCGGGCGGAGGGAAATCCGCACACCGTCTCCAACTTCACACGCCTCACCGCCCCGCGGCTGACGAGCTCCCGACGGAGCCGAATCTCCCGCAGGATCGGCGGCCTTGCCCTCGAGAGGCGTCCGACCGGGCAGAGGCTCGCGTGACCCCGACCCATCGCTTCCGACCAGGACCGAAACGCCGGTCCCGACGGCCAGGAAAAGAAGCACCGCGACCAACAAGACAACGGAGCGGCGGGCGGACATGATGGACCCTCCAGAGCTCGAGAGCGCACGCAAAGTCCCCGGTGTGAAACTCGTTCCTTGGGTCCAACGACCGTTTCGCGCCGGGGTTTCCGGAATTCTGTCCGACCGCCCCACCCCGGACTCTCCGAACGGAATACCGGGCGCGCGCATCTCCCCGGACGAGCAACGGAACCAACACGAGCACCCACACTTACAGCGACCGTCCAGCCACGGGACCGTGCGACCGGATTACCGGCCTCTCAGGTCGATTTCGGACTCCAGGAAGCTCTTGTAGAACATACGCCAAACGCCCGTCCGGGAGGCGAACGACCGCGGGAGCGACGACTCCCCGAGGACGGTCAGGGTCTCCGGATCGATCCGCACGAGCCGTCCATCGACCAGGGCCACCAGCCACTCCCCTGCCGTCGCCAGCGCGGAGGCGCGTCCCGAACCGGCCGGAGCGCCGGCGGGACTCGCGTCCGGGGCGCCTCCGGGCGGACGTCCAATCCCCCCGGGCGGCCCGCCGCCGTGACCGCGAATCCCCTCGGGCAAAGGGGATCCCGCGTCCGCGCGCAACTTCCCCGTCACCACCCCGAGCAGTCGCCCGTCGTGGAGAACCGCCACCCCAGGATCGGCCCCCCCGAACCCCGGTCGCGGCCGCAGCGTCCACGTCGCGCCGTCCCGGGACGAGGCGCACCAGACGCCCTCCCGGCTGCTGCCGAAGAATAGATAGCCTTCTTCTCCCCGCGAAGGTCGCGGGAGGTGAAGTAGAGCCGGAGTCGGCCGTCCGCCAGGAGAACGAGCGTGGGGTCATAGGGACGCTCGTATCCCTCCGGAAGCCCGGCAAAGGCGAGGGTCGCGGGGCCGGACCAGGACTTGCCCTCGTCGGCGGAAAACGCGACGGCGACCCGATCGAACGAATCCGGCCGATCCGTCGGGAACCACTGGAACACCGCCACGAGCCGTCCTGCGCGATCCCGGGCCAGGGTCGGCACGCCCGCACGCTCGACGAAGCACGCCGGCCCGTCCTCGACGCGGCCGTCCCGGGTCACCCAGGCCTCCAGGTTGCGGTCCCAGGGTCCGTAGCGGGACGGTTCGCCCCCCTGCGCGTGAGCCGCAGGCATGGTCGCCAGGAGCAAACCGAGCGAAAGAAAGGCAAGTCTCGAAACCATGGTGAAACCCCCGAATGCGGTCCCGCACCTCGACAAGGAACGGGATGCGGCCGGGAATATTGCTCCCGCCCGGACGGGAGCGTCGAACCCGCCGGCCCGCCCGGCACGTCAGGTCGTTTCCCCCATTCGCCGGAGGATTCCACACCGGGTCGGGAATCGCTTGAAGCACCGGTGCGGGGCCGCGACAATGTCCCTGACCGGGCCTCCGTGCGCCCGGGCCGGATGTTCCCTCCGCCTGCGGGAGGATGCCATGAAGGATGATACCGCCAAGGTCGACGCCTACATCGCCAAGGCCGCCCCGTTTGCGAGACCGATCCTCGAGCGACTGCGCGAGCTCGTCCACGCGGCCTGCCCGGACATCGAGGAACGGATCAAATGGGGCGTCCCGAGCTTCGAGAAGAATGGGATGGTCTGCGGGATGGCGGCGTTCAAGGCGCATGCCACCTTCGGTTTCTGGCGTGGGAAGGAACTCGACGATCCACACGGAATCCTGCGCGCGAAGCAGAAGTCTTCCTTCATGGCCGAACGTCTGGTCGACGCTGCCGACATTCCGCCCGCGAAGATCCTCATCGAGTACATCCGACGGGCCATCGCATTGAACGTGAAGCGGGAGACGGAGCCCAAGGCCCCCGCCTCTCCACGCAAGAAACGACCCGAGGCGAAAGTCCCCGACGATCTCGCGGCGGCCCTCAAGAAAAATGGGAAGGCGAGGACGACCTTCGATGGATTTCCGCCCAGCCATCGGCGCGAGTACATCGAGTGGCTGACGGAGGCGAAGCGCCCGGAGACGCGCGAGAAGAGACTGGCGCAGACTCTCGAGTGGCTCGCCGAGGGGAAGTCCCGCAACTGGAAGTACGAGAACTGCTGACCGACCCGCGGTTCGTTTGGCGCGGAATTCGGAAGGGCGGAACCCCGGTGTCCGGCGGGATGGCGACCCGGACTTTTCCCCCGCACCGGGGACTTCCCCCGCGCGCCGAGACTCACTCCCGGTTCCCAGGCGATCGTTCGACCTCGATTTCGGTTCCGAATCGTGGGGGGATCGACCGCCGGGTTTCTCGGCGACCGACGGCTGACTGCGGGCAGGTTCGTGGATCGGGCGGACTTGGCCGCACCGGAGCGGTGTTCGAGCGCGGATCGCTTCCGACCCGCGAGCGAACCGGGTCCGGCGGCACTCCGGTTGCGGGCCTGTCGAGGCCGGTGGCCGCGAATCCCCCGGCGCCGCCGGACGGACCCGGGTCGCCCTCTTTCCGACCCTTACGACGGGACCTTCTGAATGATCCCCTCTCCGCAACGGTGGCGCGCGGTCTACCAGCTCCCTCTCATTCTCACCTGGATGGTCCTCTTCTACGTGCCGCTTCTCCTGTTTACGTTGCTCACCTTCGGAGCGTTCACGGCGCCCCTGTTGCACTACTTCTCCCGGTTCTGGGGACGGGTGTCGCTGCGACTCCTATCCGTCGGGATCGACGTGCAGGGTTGGGAGTTCATTCGAACGCGGGAGCCGCGGATTCTCATCTTCAATCACTCGACCACGCTGGACCTGTTCCTGATCGCCGCGATCATGCCGCCGGCGCCCCTGCCGCTGGCGAAGGCGGAATTGGCGGGTTACCCGGTGTTGGGTTGGTTGTGGCGGGCTCTCGGAGTGATCTTCATCGATCGCTCCGACACCGCGCGGGCGAAGGCGGACCTGGATCGCGCCGGCGCCCGCATCTTGGCCGAGCGCAGAACCGTGGTGGTGGCGCCGGAGGGCACCCGCAGTCCGACCGGCGAACTGCTGCCGTTCAAGAAGGGCGCGTTCCACCTCGCCCTGGCCACGCGCGCGCCGATCGTCCCGGTCGTGGTGAACGCGGCGCATCGGCTCATGCCCAAGGGAGCCCTGCATGCCCGCCCCGGGGTCGTGCGCATGCGTTTCCTCGCGCCGATATCCACCGCCGCGTGGAGGCTCGAGTCCCTGGACGGTCATGTGGCGGAAGTGCGCGATCGGTTCCTGCGCGAGATGGACGCCGGGATGCCTTCCCCCTGATGCGACCGGCGCTTGGATTCCTCTCCGCGGATGATAGGATGGCGCCATGGATCCTCTGCTGAGCGAGCTCGAAGAGTTCCACCGCGTCGTGGACGAGCAGGTCGCCGCCCTGCGCCCCCGGCACGCCTCCCGGCTCCAGTGTCGCCGCGGCTGTTCCGGGTGTTGCACCGACGGGCTGACCGTGTGGGAGGTGGAAGCGGCGCGCATTCGGCGCGACTTTCCTGCGCTTCTCGAGTCCGGGTCCCCCCACCCGCCGGGCGCCTGCGCATTCCTCGGTGCCGAGGGGGAATGCCGGATCTATTCCGCGCGTCCCCACGTATGCCGCGCGTACGGTCTGCCCTGGCGCTGGATCGAAACGGACGACTCCGGGGTCGACGTCGAGCGACGGGACATCTGTCTCCTCAATGCCGTCGGTCCGCGGCTCGAGAGTCTCCCGGTCGAAGCCTGCTGGACCCGCGGCCCCTTCAATCGAACGCTGGCCGAGCTGCAGTCCCGGCAGGGAGTAATGCGCGAGATCCCCCTCCGCTCCCTGTTCCGCTCCGCCCCGTCGGCCCCTTTCCCTGAGGCGCCCCATGTCTTCTGACGCACCCCATACGCGCCTGGCGCGGCGCCCGCTCGGCGCGACCGGCCTCCAGGTCACCCCGCTGGCGCTGGCCGCCCTGTCGATGGCCTCGGGATCGGGGGGATCCGGCATGCGGCCCGACGACGTGGAGCGGGCCTACGACGAGCACGGCCTAAACACTTTCCTCGTCACCCGGCAGATGACGGACCTGACGGAAGGGGTGCGCCGCCTGGCACGTTCCCGAAGACGCGACGATCTCGTCATCGCCTCGATGGCGAGCATCCCCACCGGCTGGTGCGTCCGCCGCGCCTGGGAGAAAAACGCCGCCGCGCTGGGCGTGGAGCGAATCGACGTCTTCCTGCTCGGTTGGGTGCGCTGGCGCTGGTACGTGACCGGTCGAACCTGGACCGAGATGCGCCGGTTGAAGGAGGAAGGCCGGGTGGGTGCGATCGGCTTCTCCTGCCACGACCGGGCCCTGGCGCTCACGTTGTCGCGCGAGCTCGCCGTGGACGTACTCATGATCCGATACAATGCCGCCCACCGCGGTGCGGAGCGTCAGTTGTTCGAGCCGCTGGGACTCTCGCGTCCCGGGATCATCGCGTACACGGCGACGCGCTGGGGCAGGCTCCTGCAACCGCTGCCCCAGGCCGGATTCGCACAAGGGATGTCGGCCGCGGAGTGCTACCGGTTCGTCCTCGGCCACCCCGCCGTCGATCTCGCGCTTTGCGCCGCGCGGTCCGCGGAGGAGTTGCGGCAGGACGTGGGCGGCGTGAACGCGGGTCCCCTGGATCCGGCCCGCGACGTCGAGGTCCGTCGCTTCGGCGATGCCGTGCATGCCGCGGCACGCGGCGGCTATCGATGGATGTTCCACGAACGCCCGGCCTAGCCTCGTGACACGGCGACTTTCTTGCCGTATCATGGCGGAGCCCTGCGGGTCGGCCGCCGCCCGAGTTGGGGCCGGCGGGCCCGTGTGACGTCCACGACCCGCGCACGGGCGAGGCCGGAGGCGCCAGTCGATTCATGTCCAACCCCGCCCATGCCGTCGACTTCGACCTCGAAGCCGCCTGGTCCGCTGCCCTGCGCGAGATGGATCGGGAGGTCGCGGCCGCCCGGGAGGTCCTCGGCGGACAGCGGCTCACCGTGTGCCTTGCCGGCGCCCTCGGCAGCGGCCGGGCCGCCCTCCTGGGCGCCCTCCAGGGCTCCGCGGCCGGCGCGCCGGATCGGCATCCCCTGCCTGCGGAACCCGCGGAATTGATGCTCTGGAGCCCCCCCGACCGCCCGGAGATCCGCTTCGCGCTTCCCCCGGCCTTCCAGGACGTCGCCGCAGACCGTCGCGCCGAGGCGGAGCGGTTCGTCCGCGAACAGGCCGACGTGCTCGTTTTCGCCTTCAATGCCAATGCCGGCGTGACCGCCGGCGACCAAGCCGCGCTCCGCGCCTTCCGATCCACCGGCAAGCCCTTCCTCGTCGTCTTCCATAAGACCGA
Organism: uncultured Planctomycetia bacterium; assembly: GCA_964632945.1. Lineage (GTDB taxonomy): Bacteria > Planctomycetota > MHYJ01 > WSZJ01 > CAZWCX01 > CAZWCX01. The sequence goes on from CAZWCX010000041.1 coordinate 17,363, forward strand.
GACCCTGCGCCCTGCCGACCGCGCCGTCGTACTCAACGACGCGCGCGAACGACTCGAACTCGCCGACGCCCCGCCGGTGGGAGTCTCCACCGCCACCGGGGAAGGAGTCCCCGAGTTTCAGGACCGCCTGCGGATGCTGCTCGAGACCGGCGGCAAGGCGATCCTCCTCGATCGTTGGCGCGCCGCGCGCGCCGGCGAGGCGGAACGCGTCGTCGCCGCGACGCTGGCCGCGGTCGAGACGGTGGCCGGCGCAACCTTCACCGCCACGATGCACGAGTGCGTCCGCGCCGCGGTCCGCCTGGCCTGCCTCGGCGGTCGCGAGGACCGACTGGAACGCTTCCGCGACGTCCTGTGCGAAACGCTCGCTTCGCCGCGGACCCGGGAACTTGCTTCCGCCCCGGCCGGGACCGGAGCGGCGGATCGGGAGCGGTCGGCGCTCATGATCGCTTTCGCCTACGCCGTCCTGCGCACCGCCGAGGCCCTCTTCCTCTCCGACGTCGAACCGGACGCGGAACGCCTTCGCTCGATCTTCCAAGGCAGGATGATCGAGCGGCGACTCGCCCTTGCGCTGGGTGCAGGACAAGGGGCGGCCGCGAGCCCGGGGCGCGCCTTCGACCTGCTCTCCCAGGCCCTTCGATCCGGCGAGTTGTCGCCCGCCCGCCTCGCCGCCGTGCTCTCCGACGTCAAGGAGGACTTCTCGGCTTGGCGCAAAGGACGCATCAACGAAGAGGAGTTCTCCCTCCGCGTGGGTGCCCGCGTGCGGCGCGAACCGGCCGGAACCGCCGTCCGTGCAGCGCCGCAGCCGTTGTCCGTCCAACCCTCCACGCCGGACCCCGCGCCCCCGCCCGAAACGTCGAACGCCGAGTCGTCCGCAGGCCTCGGCGGCCGGGCCCGGGGCCTCCTCGAGGGGGTCGCGGGCGACGTCGTCCAGAAGGTGTGGGAATCGCGCGTGCGCCCGCGCCTCGACCAGTGGACCGAAGAGCAGAAGGCCCTCCTGTCCGTGGACCTGCTCAAACTCCGCGCGGAACTCGAAGCGGACATCGACCGCAAGTACGGCGACCTCCTGCGCAAGACCCGTCAGGAGGCCGAGGAGTTCATGTCGCGCACCGTGGCCACCGTGAATGCCCAGGCCGAGGAGGCCGAACGGCGCGCCCGGCAACGGTTGTGGATCTCGAGCCTGTTCATCCTGGGCTGGGCCGTCCTCGGACTGATCTATGCCCTGGCGCGAAAGTGGCTCGGTGGCCCGTGAGCGAAAACGGGCGGACGGTCGCACGCCCCTGCCCCTGGAGGAACCGGACATGGACACCCTCCACCTGATCCTGGCGGATCCCTTCGAGCTCTTTCGCTTCGTCATCGGCATCATCGCGATCGGCGAACTCGTCTCCATCGTGATCGACCTCCGTCGCGGCTACCGCAGGGCGTATCTCCTGCTGGAAGGCGTCGCGGGGCGCTACCACCTGCACGAACTCCTGCGCGCCACGATCCGCCTCCAGGTCATGAACGTGGTCGTGCGTCCCCGCGGATGGGAGGAATTGCGCATCCTGCTCGTCCAGTCGGCCGCGATCGCGATCGGCGCGCTGACCTGGTGGCTGGGGACGGCCGCGCCATGAGCGAATCCGTTCAGCCCGAGCGTCAGGTCGTCCTGACGCTGATCGGCCGGGTCAATGTCGGCAAGTCCACGCTCTCGAACGCGCTGCTGCGCCGGGAACTCGCGTCGGTCGACCCGCGCGCCGGATGGACCCGCGAGGTCACCCTCTACCCCGTCAGCGAGGAACTGGCCCTCGCCGACACTCCGGGGCTGGACGATCCCAACCCCGCCGTCGCGGGACGAGCCTTCGACTTCGTCGGCCATTCCGACCTCTTCGTCCACCTGCACAATCTGGACGAGGGCGTGAGCCATTCCGCGCGCGACGCACTCGCCCGCCTGCGCGAGTCGGGTTTGCCGGTCGCCGTGGTCTTCAACAAGGCCGACCTCGTCCCGGCCCCGGAGCGCGCCCAGCGCGTACGGTCGGAGACGGAGAAGCTCGCGGCCGCCGGGCTCCCCGTCTTTCCCACGTCGGCATCCACCGGGGAGGGACTGCAGGCGCTCTCCGATTGGATCGACGACACGGTCGCGACCCAGGGCAGCGACCTCGTCTGGGCGCGCGTCTGCCGTCATGCGCGCCCCGTCCTCGAACAGCGGCTCGCCGCTCAGGTCGATCAGTCGATCCTTCGCCATGCGCTCATCGCCGGCGGCTTCGGCCTCGTACCCATCCCGATCGTGGACATCCCGGCGATCCTCGGCGTCCAGTTTCGCCTGGCCCGGGCCCTCGGCCGGATCTACGCGATCGAAATGAACCCGCGGCGTCTGCGCGAGGTGGTCGGCGTGATCGCGGGCGGATTCACCGTGCGACAGATCGGTCGCCAACTCGCGAAGCTGGTTCCCTGGGTCGGCTGGGTACTCTCGGGGGCCGTCGCCTTCGGAGCGACCTACGGCATGGGCAAGGCGCTGGCGCACTTTTACCGGACCGGTCTCCGACTCGATCCGGAACGTCTGCGTTCGATCTATCGCGAGGAACTCGAAGCGGCGCAGGCGCGGTTCCGCAGCGACCCCGAATTGCGGCGCCGGGCGGAGGAGGCGAAAGGACGCGAACCGGCCGCCGGGGACGGAACCCACTAGCGGAAGTGCGGATCCCTCGGCCGATCACTCCTCCGCCACCGTCGTTCCCGGCCGGCTCGTATCCCCGCCCCCGAGTCCCGGCGACGGAGCCTCCCGGAGCGCTCCCTGCTTCGACTTCGCTTCGATGCCGGAGACGGCGGCCTCGAGCCGTTCTCGCGCCGAGCGATTCCCGGTCCGCCGGATCCGTTCGCGCAGGACCGGAAGCACGCGCGGCCCCAGCGCGATCACCGCGTCGCCCGCGCCGAATGCATCGCGAACCAGGCTTTCGATGGCGACGTGCGCCTCCGCCAGCTCCTCGAAACTCATGCGCACCCGGCTCGCCCACAGGCTCTTCAGTCCCACCGCCCCTCGCGCCGTGGCCCAACGACGCAGGTGGGCTCGCGTGTGGCTGATCGGCCGCCGTTCGCTTCCCAGCAGGGCCAGCGCGTCGCGTTCCGTCACCCCCCCATCCCGCAGGCGCCGCAGGACCGCCGCGCGCTCCGAGACCAGCGCCCCCAGTTGAGTGATCCGCAGGGTGCGCACGGTCGGGGCGATGTTCGTGAACCCCGCGCGTTCCACCTCGACTCCCCAACGACCCAGTCGCGCGCGCGCGCGACGGTTGAACTCTTCGTCGAGCAACTGCCGGTCGCGCACCGCCTCGCGATCCCGCGTGCCGATCACCTCGTACACGGAGAGCGCCGCCGCATTGCGGCACCCCTCCATCACGTCATCCACCTCGACCAGCGCCGCGATCGGATCGTGGATGCGCACGACCAGGCTTGCTGCGGCGTCGTACACCAAGCCGTCGGCCGTGGCCACGCGCTGCGGAGGCAGGTCCAGCGTCACCGCCCGACCCGGCAGTTTCTTCACCCCCTCCAGGAGCGGCATCAACCAGGTGAATCCGGGATCGAGGACCCGCCGGGCGCGGCCGAAGCGAAACAGCACCCCCCACCACCCGGTCTGGACCGTCGTGCCGAACATCCGCGCGACGGCGATCGCCAGGACGACCAACTCACCCGGGCGCTTCCTCAGCCGGTCGTAGAGCGCCTTCAGCAGCGCCCCCACCAGAGCCAGAACTTCGCCGATCGCCCAGGCCACCCATTCCACGGCCTACCCCTCCGCCGGAGCGACCGGAGCGGCGCCGGCCGGCAACGGCGCAGGCACTCCGTCCGTCGGCGGGAGCGTGACGACCGCCCCCGAAACCAGCGCCACCGCCCCTTCCGTGGAAAGCCGTTCCTCCTGCCGGAACCGGTGGAACAGGCGCAGCTTCTCTTCGGCCAGTAGCCGGAGTTGCGTGACTTCCAGCGTCGCCGGCGACGGCGAGAGGTTGGAGAAGCCGAATTCGTGAACGAAGACTCCCCACTGCCCCTCCACCGGCCTCAGCTCCTGCCGGACCTGCGCGATCAGCGCCGGCACGTCTCGAATCGTCTCTCGCGTCTGCGCCTTGACCACGCGCTGGACCGCCATCGCCACCCGGTTGCGCAGGCCGGCGACCAGGTCGTCCACCTCGATCATCGCCTTCCGCAGATCGACGATCTGGTACACGAGCTTCGCATCCACCTCGTACACGAGATCGTCCATCAACTGGATGACCTGCGGTTCGAGGTCGAGCGTGGTGTGCTTGGTCTCGGCGACCCGGTACTTCTGGACGATCGGCCACTTGAAGTGGATCCCCGGACCGACCACGTCGCCGGCCCGCCCGAGCGTGTACTTCAGCGCATGCTGTCCGTCGTACACGACGACGAAGATTCCGGTGACGGCCTGGAAGAACTCGAGCATCATGATCCGGCCTCCTGGTGGGTCGACGGCATGCGGGACGATCCGCGGGCGGAATGGTACTTCGATGCGCGTCGGGGATCAAGCACCGCGAGCGTCCGCGCGCCGAAGCGCGAACCGCCTCGGCGGCGAGACCTCGAGCGCTGGATTGCGTTCCGACCGCCTCGCACAGAAGGTTGGCGGGGCGGGTGCGCCCCTGTATCGAGCGCGGGTCGGGATCGACCGGTATCCGGTCCGCACGATCGGAGCGAACGGCGCGATGCTCGCCGTGCCCTCCCGCGCCCGGCTGCGCGGCCGGGAGGATGCCCCTACGATTCGACGCCCGATCTCCCGCCCTTGGGCCGATCGCCGGCGTCCTTCGCGAGTCGGCGGTACGTCTCCAGATGATCTTCGAAGACCTGACCGTAGTTCGGTCCCCTGCCCCCGGGGTCGGGAGTCCCGACCCCGAGATGATGGCATGCCTTGTCGAGGGCCCACCCGAGCTCTCCGTCGAACGCCTTCCGGTCCAAATCTTTCGGAAACGGAGACGCGGCACAGGGTCCTGTCTTCTCCCGCACGGCCACATACGCCGCACAGGCGGCCACGATGGAGATGCCGTGAGGATCTCGCAGGCAGTGCAACAGGTCTGCCAGATCCCCGCATCCTCCCCGGCGAACCGTCGTGACGAGTCCGACCAGCCGTTCCCGCCAGGAGCGGCCTTCCCGGATCATGCCGCGCAGTTCCTCGACGGTCGTGTCGGCGTGGCTGGACACGAGCCGGTCGATGTCGGTCCACAACTCCGGGTCATTCGGCTGCGGATGGATCAAGGCGAGGTAATCCGCCCCGCAGACCTTTGATTGACTCTCCTCGGTCATGGCCCAATCCCCCACGATGGATGGCACGAGCGCCGACCGCCGTCGGCCTTGCGGAGATTCTACCACCGCGCCCTGCGGGACCCCATCCGGATTCTCGCGGGATGATTCCGGAATGCGCACCGCCCGGGGATCCCACCGAAATGGCCGCGGAGGGACTGACGATCGGCGCCGGGCGCAGCCGCGGAGTCGGCGCACGCGGCGCGCGGCGGCCCGTCCCGAAGCGGAGGGATCCGCCCCGGGACACCGGGCGCCGCCCGGACCCCGGCGTCATCGGGCTCGCAGCCGTTCCATCAGAAAGTCCACGCCGGTCCACCCATCCGCTCGCGGGGGCACGACGATGTCGACCGATTCCTGGCCGCGGTGAAGCGTGAGTGTGACCCGGTCCCTGCCGGATCGAACGGCCGATTCCAGTGCGGCATGGAGGAGGTCCGCTCCCCCGACGCCGACTCCGTCCACCCGGCTGACGACGTCGAGGGGCCGGACGCCCGCCAGGCGCCAGGGGCTATCCTCGTCGACGCGGATGAGCGAAGCGGCAGGGATCATGTCGATTTCCCATCCTTCCCGCAGGATCGGACCTTCGACGGCCGGCATCCGGTCCGCGGCGTCGATGGCCATGGTCGCGGCTTCCTGGACTCGTCCCAGGTCCACCAGACACCGCAATTCCCCGCGGAGCGCCTCGGCGGTTTCGGACGGCTGCGTCGCCGTCACGACGGCTTCCCGGTACGCCGACAGGGCCTCTTCGAGCAGGCCCGCGCCGCGCGCGTCGCCGGCAAACTCCAGCAGGGTCGTCCCGGCCTCGGCCGCCTCGGATCGGAGGGACGTCCCCCGCATCGCGCCGCCGGCGGGGACCGCCGCACCACCCGCATTTCCGCTCGCCGCCTCCGTGCCCGGACCGAACGCTCGCGTGAACAGCCGGCTGCTGCTCAGCAGATGGTCCTGACCATCGCCGTCCAGATCCGCCGCCCACATCAGCCCCGCCGGGTCGACCGCCCCGCCCTCCGACGGCGTGAGGATGGTGAAGGGCTGAAGCCCGTCGTGGTCGATGCGAAAGACGTGGGAGCGCACATCGGCCTCGGGCGGAAGGCTCGGATCCCACATCTCGCTCTCGCTCAGGTGTACCCAGAGGGTATCCCCGTCGCCGCGGTGCAATCGCGTGAAGCTGCAGGTCCCCACGCCGTTCTTTTCCCAGGAGACCTCGATCAGCGGTCTGGCCCGCAGACGGAGGTCCGGGCCCGCCTCGAGCCAGTACGCCCCGGACGGGCGGTACGTCCTTTCGAAGGCCTGAACCCCGTGGAGCATCCGGAGGGGATGGGTCATCAAGCGGTTCCAGGAAATCGCGACCGCGAAGACCGGCGGCCGGCCCGCGCGATCGAGCCGGACCACCTGGCTGGGTACTCCGAGGACGATCCGGTCGGCGACTTCCACGGACTTCCGGTCGGGATTCCACTTCAGAAGCACGACGCCCCAGGTCTGCCACTCCCCCTGGAAGACCAGGATTTCGTCGCGCCCGTCGGCATCGAGGTCGGCGACTTCCAGGCGGTACGTTACCGAGGGGCTGGTCCAGTCCACGGTCGCCGGGGGGTCGGCGCCGGCCGCGTAACGGTACACGGACAGCGGTCGCTCGCGGTTGGCGTGCACGACGATGATTTCCCGGGCTCCGTCCCCGTCCAGATCCCCGATGGCCGCATGGGTCGCGGCCGCCGGGACGACGCGCCGCAACCGTTCCTCGAGCGCTCGCCCGGACCAATGAATCACGCGCAAGGAGCCCTCTCCGGCGCCGGCCGCCGGGGCGGCCCCCAAAATGAGATCGACCCCCGCCCGATTCACTTCCGGGGCGGCGCCGAGGAACTGGAACGTCCGTCCCTCCGACGACGCCAGCGTCAGGCGCGCGACTTCCGAAAAGGCGGCATCCCGATAGCCGCCGACCACGACGAAGTTTCGTTCGACCCGCACGCCCAGGCGCCGGCCATCGTCAAGCTGCGGCAACGGCACGGACTCCGGGGGAGGTCGATCCAGGTCGCGCCGCGCCGATAGTCCGGCCGCAAATTGCAGGTGCTCCCGACAGGCCGGGCGAACGGTCTCGGGAAGATCGGGACCTTCGAGGGCGATTCGATAGCGGTCCGCCGCCTCCCGGAACTCGAACATCCCCTCCGCCGAGCGACCGAGCCAATATTGCCCTTCCGCCAGCACGGACGGATCGGCGGCGCGGCGCACGAGCCGCTGCAGCAGGGCGCCGGCCTCATGAAAGCGTCCTTGCTCGACCAATTCGCGGGCCGCACCGAGCAGGAAGGAGTCCCCTCCCGGGGTTCCCAGGGCGGCGCGGTACGCGCGGTAGTGTTCCAGCAGCGCCTGTGGGCGCTCCGGGGGTGTGCGGCGCAGGTGAATCCGCGCCAGGAGATCGTGCCACTGGGCCAGGGTCACGTCCTCCCCGCGGGCCGCGAACGGCGACCACTCGAGGACGGCTTTTCGCGCGGCGTCCGCGGCTGCGTCCAGGCGACCGGCCGCGAAATCCGCCTCCGCCGCGCGGTGACGGATTCGCGACAACTCGGCCCGGGCGCTGCGCTGTTCCCGAGCGCTTCGCTCGGCACGCCAGGCCTGCCAGGCGGGCCAGCCCAGCAGCCAGGCGGCGAGGAGGCCCACCGCGAGGATCGCGCCCAGGGCGGATATCACGGCCGGTCGATGGCGGCGGATCGTTCCGCACAGTCGCTGGTAGATCGTAGCCGGTCGCGCGCGGATCATCTCCCCGGCCAGGTACCGATCCAGGTCATCCGCGAACTCCCCGGCGTTCCGATAGCGCTGATTCGGTTCCTTGGCCATCGCCTTGGCCACGATCGTGCCGAGATCCGGGTGAAGCCCAGGGGCGATGCGCCGCAGGCCGGGAGGATCCTCGGAGATCACCGCCACCATCAACCGCAGCGGGTCGGTCTCGTCGAACGGAAGGCGCCCGGCGAGCATGTGGTACAGAACCACACCGAGCGCATAGACGTCGGTCCAGGGGCCGAGGGGCCGGGACATCCCCGCCTGCTCGGGCGACATGTACGCGGGCGTGCCGACCAACGCGCCGGTCCGGGTCATGACCGTCTGTCCGGCAATGTCCTTGGCCACCCCGAAGTCGGTCACGAGGACGCGAAACCAGGGCGCGGCGCGACCGCGTACCACCACCCGCCCGTCCGCCCCCTCCGGGGGCCCACCCCCGGGATGCTCTCGCGCCGCGATCAGGATGTTGGCGGGCTTGAGATCGCGGTGCACGAGATTCTGTTCATGGGCGGCCTGGACGGCCCGCGCCGCCTCGCGCGTGATCAGCAGTGCAATGCGCGGTGGGATCCGCTGCATGGCGCGCATGACCACCTGGAGGCTGTCCCCCTCCACCAGCTCCATCGTGTAGTAGAGCCGGCCGTCCGTCTCGCCGACGTCATGGACCTGCACGATTCCCGGGTGTTGCACGCGGGCGGCGAGAAAGGCCTCCCGCTGGAAGCGCAGGGTCATCTCTTCGGTAGGCTTCTCGGCCGACGGCAGGACCTTCAGGGCGACGAGTCGTCGCAACTGCAGGTCGATGGCGCGATAGACGACGCCCATCGCCCCCCGACCGATCTCCTCCTGAAGGAAGTAGCGCCCGAACGGGATCCCGAGCCTGGGTGCCTCATCGGTCGCGGCACCACCCGGCGGCCCGCCCCCGGGTCGGGTCTGGGCGACCGTATCGGTGACGTGGTCCGCGCCCGCGGCGCTCGCCGCCTCGGGAAAGGCCCGTCGCAGCACCTCGCTGACCGGAACTCCGTACCCCGGCGTGGTGCCGTAGAGCCCGGGCAGACGCTCCTCCGCGGGTCGCTCGAAGCGGGTGTCTCCCGGCAGGGCCGGGACCCCCGCCCTCGTCTCATCGACGGCCGCGGGGCCCCGCACCGGGTCAACCGGGAGCTCGCGGCCCGGCCCCGACGTGTCGGGCTTCCGCAGCCCGGTCGGCAGGTCGCCGCCCTCCGTCGGCGGCGCGCCGGAAACTTCGGGATCCACCGCGGATGGCTCGGGCGGGGGGGCGCTCGCCGCCGGGTCCGGCGGCCCTGCGTTGCCCCCTGGCGAATCCTGCGACCCCATGAACCCTGTTCTCCGTGTCGAGACTTCGACCGCCCGCTGCCCGGCCGGCAGCCGTCATTCACCGTCTTCACCATCCCCCTGGCGCGCGTCTCGAATCACGACTTCCCCGTTCCGGACGCGCCAGGTCAGGCGAGTCTCGTGCAACGCCAGCCCCAGAATCCGTTCAAGCGAATGCGGCTTCCTCAGGTTGAACGTGATCCGCGTCTCCCCTGCGCGCTCGAGCGCGTTGTCGGCGATCCGGATCCGAATCGGAATCTTCGAACCGAGCCGCCCGACCAGGTCGACGATCGATCCGCCCTCCAGGGTCAGCGGGGTCACGCTCCCCTCCAGCGCCCTCCACACCGCCGACTCGTCGCTCCAGAGGTCGGGCAAGCTCGCGGGCACGTCCAGCGGCAGGGAGTCCGCATCATCGCCGATCACGAGGCATCCGAACGCGATCCTCCACGGCGTGCCCGCGGGCAGCCCGGCCAGGACCGACTCGACCGTCGCTCCCTCGCGCGCGTCCGCCGCCGAGGCGGCCGGGGACCCGAAAAGAACGACGTCGCAAATGCCCATCTCGGGAAGCAGGGAGGCCAGAAACTCGGGGTCGGCCTGGGAATTGATCGTCCGCGTCCGCACGGCCGTGAGCACCTCCCTGTGCCATGCCGGCGGCGCCGCTTCCAGAGCCGCCGGCAGGGCCCCTCCGACGACCTCCGCCCGCGAAACCTGCCGCACCCGCGACAGCGCGATCACCGTGCGGGGATCCGCGACGGCGAACCGGGGAATCTCGAGCAACCGGCCACGAAAGCCCGCCAACGCCTCCGCCATTTCGGGGGTGAGACTTCCGAGCGCCGTCAGGTTCAGGCAACCTTCGAACCGGGCCAGCGCGGCCCCCGCCTCCGGGGGGCATTGCCCCTGCCGCGTCCAAACCAGCTCCGTTCCGCGAAATTTTGCCAACTCCGCCGCGACTCGCGGGGTCAACGGCGTGTCGGTGCCGACGCGAAGGGTCCGGCCCCCGTATCCTGCAAGGATGCGCGCGACCTCCGGCGCCAGATCCTCGAGACAGGGAAGATCCAAGGTGTGCCCCGGTTCGCGGACGAGTTCGCCGGCCCGCGACGGATCCACCCGCGTCCGCCCGAGAGCCGCTTCGAGCGCACGCTCCAGAGGCGCCCAGTCCCCGAGAACGAGTTCGACGGGCTCCTCTCCCCCCGCCCAAACATGCACATTGCTGCAAAGAAAACAGATGATCAGATCCCAGGTCTTTCCGCCCGCCTTGACGACGACCGCATGATGCGGCATGAAGCACTCCGCCGACGAAGCTCCCCAGGTCTCCGGACGCAGCAAGGCATCGCGCAGCCCGGCCGCCGCGGCGCCGGTGACCTCGCGCCGATCGATCACCGGGTAGTCGTGCATCCGCTCGAGTTCCGGCTCCGTCTCCTCGATCGGATGCATCAGGCGGTAGACCGCGAGTCCTTCGCTCGAACGGAGAGCCTCCGCCAACTCCGGCTCGAGGGGCAGCCGGGGCGGGTCCGCGGCAACCGCACCGACGAACGTCAGCATGAAAGCGAACCGAAACACGGCGGCGGCGAATTCGCTACGCAAGGGCACCTCGGACCAATCAAGGGCGGCCACGGAATCGCTCGGGAGATCCCCTTCGGGACAAGCGTACCCCCTTCCCCGATTCCGCACAAGCCTCCGCGTCGCGCCGCCCCCTGCCGATCCGGCGCTCCGGCAGGTGCAACATCGGTTTCACTTTCCGGGCGACATGGTATCGTAGTCCCCTTCCCCTTCGGCAGCGCCCCGGGTGGGGGCCGGACCCCGTCGACCCACGGAGGACGCATGGACCTCAACCAGCAGGAAGCATTTGCCCTGGCCACGGACCGCGCCAAAGCCCTCGAACAGTTCATTCCCGGCACCGAGGACTACTACTTTCACGCCTGCCTTCTTCACGAGCAGGCCGCAAACTTCGTCGAACTCGACGCCGTCCTCCAACAGTGGACCCACCGTTTCGGCAATACGCCGCGAAATCGCGAGATCCACCACCGGCGGGCGCTCCTGCGTCACGCCGTCGAGCCCGACAAGACCCGCGAGTATCTCCGGCAACAGCTCGGGCTGCAGTTCAACCACCAGCGCCAGGTCGCCGGTAAGACCGCACGGCATCCATCGGCCCTGGACCCGGGAACGACGGCCAGAAGCGCCATCCGGAAACTCGGCTTTGCGTACAGCCACTCCGGGGATCTCACGGGATTCACCGAGTCCGCCCTCGACTGGCTCGTGGACGAATCGATGGAAGGCGCGCGGCTGCGCCAGCTGCTCGCACGCGTGACCCGTCCCGACCATCCGCGTCTCGTGGAACGGGTCCTGGCCGAGCTGTCGGAACGCCACTCGCCCGGATTCGGATCGGTGGCGATCCATGCCAACCTCCTCCTCGATCAGTTGGAAGCGTTGGCCATCAAGAAACCGGACCTGCTCGCCAACGAGAGTTTCGTGCACGCGTGGCTGCGCAAGCTGCAGCCGGGACCGGACGTGGAGTGGCAGACCGACCCCGACGCCCGCGAGGCCTATCTCGAGCGGCTCTGGACCTTCGTGAAGTCGCTGGCACCCTCCTTCGGCCCGCTCAAGGCCCTGGTCCTCTACCACTTCCTCGACCAGGATCGGCGTCGCGGCAAGCTCGACCGGGCGAGGTTCCTCGAGTACCTGAAACTTCCGCGCATGGTGCCTTATGCGAATCCGGACCATCTGGAACGCGTTCGCGACCCGGAGTTTCCGTTTCCGCTGGGGGCGGACCTGCGGGGTCCGACCCTGCTCCCGCCCGTCCCCGACGACCAGGAACTCGTGCGCGACCTGCTGGCAAAGATCTTCCTGGACGAATCCGACACGTCCGAATTCGAGCCCTACGTCCAACTCACGTTCCTTCGCGAGGTCCTGGCGACCACCAAACTCCTGCATGGCATCGGCGACCGGGAACAGTGGATCTCCCTGCTCGATGACCCCGGGGCGCTCGCGGCGCTCAAGGACCGGGTGGAGATCCGGTTTGCCCCCACCAATCCGGGACATTACCGCGCCAACGACCCGGTCACTCTCGACCTCGACGTGAAGAACGTCCCGACTCTCGTCGTCAAGGTGTTCGAGATCCAGGCCCTCCATCACTTTCTGGCGACCGGCCGTGACGTGGACACGAGCATCGACCTCGACGGCCTGGTGGCCGGCAAGGAGACGACCTGCACCTATGACGACCCGCCGGTTCGCCGGGTGCGCCGCCGGTTCGAGTTGCCCGCACTCGCGGGCCCCGGTGTGTTCGTCGTCGAGTTCATCGGCGGCGGGATCAGTTCCCGGGCGCTGATCCGCAAGGGACGCCTGCGCTTCGTGGAGCGTATCGGGGCTTCCGGACACGTCTTCGCGATCCTCGACGAGGAACGACGCCTTCTGCCCGACGCGTCGCTTTGGCTGGGCGGCCGGGAGTTCCGCGCCGAGGACGGAGAGATCCGCGTCCCCTTCACCACCAACCCGGGGAGGCGTGAAATCCTCCTCCGGCACGGCGCCGTGACCACCGTCGAGGCGTTCGAGCATCGGAGCGAGCAATACGAATTCGCGGCGGGCTTTCACGTCGATCGCGAATGCTTGCTCGCCGGCCGGGAGGCCCTGGTTCTCTTGCGCCCGACGCTGCGAATTCACGGGACGCCCGTGGACCCGGCCCTGCTCGAAGCCCGCACCCTCGAAATCCGCTCCACCGACCGCGAGGGGGTGTCCGCCAGCATCGAAATTTCCGACTTCCCGTTGCAGGACGACCGCGAGTCCACTCACACGTTCCAGGTCCCGGCTCAACTGGCCTCCATCACCTTCACCCTCCGCGCCAGGGTCCGGAACGTCTCCCAGGACCGGAACATCGACTTGAGCGACACGCATGAAGTCCAGATCAACGGCATCGACGCCACCCCATCGACCGAAGCGCTTCATCTCGCCCGCAATGAGCAGGGGTACTCGATTCTGTTGTTGGGTAAGTCCGGCGAGCCCCGGTCCGGACGGGTCCTGAACCTGAGGATCCGGCACCGGGATCTCGTCCCGTTGATCGACGTGGAACTGCAGACCGATGAGGCCGGGCGGGTCTTCCTGGGGCATCTCCCGGAGGTGCTCGCGGTGGCCGCCTCCACTCCCGCGGGAATCATGGAGATGTGGGAGCTTCCGCAGGACCGTTGCCGACGCCCAGCCTCCCTCCACGCGAGGGAGGGCGAGCCGATCCGAATCCCCCACCTGCCGCCGCATCCGATCGGCGCGACCGGACCGGCCGAGGAGACCGGCGGAGGGACGGAATCCGCGACCACTCCCGATCCCCGACAGTGGTCGCTGCTGGAAATTGCCGGCGGGACCTTCGTCCGCAACCGATTCTCCGCGCTCCGCCTGGAAGACGGTTATCTGGTGATTTCCGGGCTCCCCGCCGGCGACTATGACCTGCTCGCGAAGCGGGAAGGCGCGCGAATCTCGGTCCGCATCGTCCCCGGAGAGGATCGCGCCGGCTGGATCGCCGGCGCGCGCAGGCACCTGGAACGAGGCCCATCGACTCCGCTGCACGTCGTTTCGATCCAGCCCGGACAAAAGGAAATCGAGATCCGGATCGGCCATCCCGGCCCGTCCACGCGGGTGCACGTGATCGCCACCCGGATGCTGCCGTGCCGCTCGGCGTTTGCCGAACTCGGCCGCGCCGGTGGGGGTGCCGAGCCGCGCGCCATGGAGGTGTTCCGCGGCCCGTCCCAATACGTATCCGGACGGGACATCGGCGACGAGTACCGCTATGTGCTCGAGCGACGCTATGCGCGGAAGTACGCCGGGAACCTGTTGGCGCGCCCGGGACTTCTGCTCAATCCCTGGGCTGTGCGCAACACCGAAACCGCAACGCAGAAGGCCGCCGTCGGCGGGGAGTACGCAGCCGCCCCCGCGCCCATGGCCGCTTCGATGGCCGACCATGCGTCCCGGATGATCTCATCCACCGCCCCGGCGGGATCCTTCGCATCGCTCGATTTCCTGCCCAACCCCGCGACGGTGCTCGCCAACCTCCGGCCCGATGAGACCGGAGTGCTCCGGATTCCCCGGAGTTCGGTCGGGCACGCCCGGCAGATCCGGGTGGTCGCGGTGCGGGATGCAGAAACGGTATGCCGGGATTCCCTCCTTGCCGAAGTCGACGCTCCTCCTCGCGACCTGCGCCTGCGCCTGTCCCTCGCCGCGGAGGCCCATTTCACCGAGCGAAAGCGAATCACCGTCCTGGCGCCGGGACAGCCGCTGGAGATCGCGGACCTGACGACGTCCACCGTCGAGGTCTACGACTCGCTCGCGCGGGTGTATCGCCTCCTGGCCACTCTGTCCGGGAATGCCACGCTGACCCTGTTCGGCTTCATCTTGCGCTGGCCCCGACTCATGCCCCAGGAGCGCCAAGCCCGGTACAGCGAGTTCGCGTGCCACGAACTTTCTTTCTTCCTCTCGTGCAAGGACCCCGTCTTCTTCCGGGACGTGATCGCGCCCTATCTGCGCAACAAGAAGGAGAAGACGTTTCTGGACCGCTATCTCCTCGAGGACGACCTCTCGGCCTACCGCACTCCCTGGGCCTACGGACGCCTGAATGCCGTCGAGCGCATCCTGCTGTCACGCCGGTTCGAAGACGAAGGGGACCCCTGCGCGCGGCACGTTTCCGACCGGTTCGACCTTCTCCCCCGGGATCCCGCCGAGGCGGACCGGTTGTTCCAGGCGGCAATCCGCGGCCGCGACCTCGAAGCCGGGGACGCCCTGGGAATCCGGAATGCCCGGGAGGAGGCCCAAAGCGAGATGCTGGAACAGCTCGAACTCGACGAAGAGAGGTCGCCATCCAAGGACGAGCGAGCCCCCCTCCGACGTTCGATGGAAAAGCGCGCTGCGAAGGGAAAAGCGGCCCGCTTCGACCAACCGTCCGAGTCGTCCGGCGCGCTCGATGACGCCCTCCTGGAGGCCGGCGGACCACCCGCCAGTATGCCGAGGGCGCCGGGCGCGGGCGGCGTCGGTTTCCGCGCGCGCGACCTCGAGGCGCGCGAGCGCATGCGCCCCTTCTACCAGAAACTGGATCGGACCCAGGAGTGGGCCGAAAACCACTACTATCACCTTCCCATCGAGCAGCAAGGGCCGGACCTGGTCACCGTAAACGCCTTTTGGCGTGACTATGCCCGACACCGGTTCCAGGGGCCGTTTCTGTCGCCGCACGTGGCCAGGGCCTCCCGCAATTTCACCGAAATGATGTTCGCGCTCTCGGTTCTCGACCTGCCTTTCGAAGCGGAGGCGCCGAAGGTCGAATTCCAGGCCGCGCGCATGAAATGGGTCGGACCGGCCCGCGCCATCGCCTTCCACAAGGAGATCATGCCCTCGTCACCCGCCGACCCGCGCGGCCCCGTGCTCGTGAGCCAGAACTACTTCCGGGACGATGACCGGAAGCGCTTCGAGGACGGCGAGGAGGTCGATCACTACGTGACCGGCGAATTCCTGGTCACCGTGCCCTACACCTGCCAGGTCGTACTCACCAATCCGACCTCTTCGATGCAAAAGCTCGAACTGCTCCTCCAGATCCCCCAGGGCGCTATCCCCGTTCACGGCGGCTTCGTCACCCGCGGGATGCCGGTCGAACTCGACGCCTATGCCACCCGCTCGATCGAGTACTCGTTCTACTTCCCCTCTCCCGGCGCCTTCGTCCACTTCCCGGTGCATGTCTCGAAGTCCGAGCGGCTGATCGCGTTCGCTGAACCCCGCCGCCTGTCCGTGGTTCGCGAGCCGACCACCGTGGACGAGACTTCCTGGGCCTGGGTATCGCAGCACGGCGATGCGAAAACGGTCCTTCGCTGGATGGAGACGAACAACCTGGAGCGGCTGGCGCGGCATGACGATGCGGGCCGGATCGGGCTTGAGCAGATCGCCTGGCGCATGCGAGATCGCATGTTCTATCAGCCGTGCCTGGCGCTCCTGCGCGGGCGCCACATCTGGAACGACACGCTTTGGTCCTACAGCCTTCTGCATGGGGACGTGCCGAACCTGCGCGAGTTCCTCCTCCACCAGGATCGTTTCCTGGCCGAGTGCGGAGAGTCGCTCGACAGCCCGTTGCTGAGGATCAACCCGGTGGCGCGCGGGCGGTACCAGCACCTCGAATATGCCCCGCTCGTCAATGCGCGCGTCGGTCGGCTGGGCGCGCGAAGAAAGATCCTGAACGATCGCTTCGCCGCGCAGTACTCGGCGTTTCTGAACATCCTTCGCTACAAGCCGGCTCCGGACGACGCGGATCGCCTGGCCCTTTCCACCTATCTGCTGCTCCAGGATCGCATCGAGGAGGGCTTGAACGCCCTGGCAGGCGTCGATCCTGCGCGGATCGAGACCCGGCTCCAGCACGACTATCTGACCCTGTACGCCGAACTTCTGCGCGAGCAGCCGGCCAATGCGCGTTCCATCGCGGCACGCCACCGGGAGCACCCGGTCCATCGCTGGCGGGACCTCTTCCGTTCCGCTCTGGCCCAGATCGACGAAATCTCCGGGGTCGTATCCGGGAAGCCCGAGGAGGAGGACCGCGAACAGCGACAAGCGCGCCTGGCCGCCACCGAACCCGGTTTGGACTTCAAGGTGGAGAATCGAACCGTCCGCATCCACTACCAGAACCTCGCTTCCGTGCTCGTGCACTACTATCGGATGGACATCGAGCTGCTGTTCTCCCGCCAGCCCTTCGTGCAGCAGCAATCCGGCCAATTCGGGTTCATCCGGCCCAATCGCGCGGACGAGGTGAGCCTCCCGAGCGACCGTCGGGAAGTGACTCTCGATTTGCCGGCGGAATTGCACGGCGCCAACGTGATCGTCGAACTCGTCGCCGCCGGGAAGCGCAAGGCGCAGGCCTACTACTCTCACGATCTGGCGATCCAGGTCACCGAGACCTACGGACGCCTTCGTGTCACCCGATCGGGTACCGGCGCCCCGCTTCCGCGCAACTACATCAAGGTCTACGCGCGAATGATAGGAGGTGAAGTCCGCTTCTACAAGGACGGCTACACGGATCTGCGCGGGGTATTCGACTACACCTCCCTGAGCACCAATGAGACCGACTTCGTTGAACGCTTCGCCCTGCTCGCGCTCCACGAGCAACACGGCTCGGTGATTCTGGAAGCCGGGGTTCCCGGCCGTTAGCAGGTCTTCAATCTCGAGATCCTGGGTTCGGCCGAGGCGATTTTCGCGCCCGGCGAGGCGCAAGGAGAAGGCGGCGGCCCGGTGCATCGCCGACGACCAGCGACGAAGCCCGGCGCGAACGGCGACCGGTCCAACCCAGGAGATCACGGTTGAAGGCCCA
This sequence comes from uncultured Planctomycetia bacterium, assembly GCA_964632945.1. Taxonomy (GTDB): domain Bacteria; phylum Planctomycetota; class MHYJ01; order WSZJ01; family CAZWCX01; genus CAZWCX01. Next base: position 35,031 of record CAZWCX010000041.1, read on the forward strand.
CGAGCCCGGAAGTTTCCGGATGGCGCGTCGGCGGCTTCGTGAGGCGTCCGACCGCCGGCCACCGGGCTGCGCGATCAGCCCGGCCGGGGGGGGCGACCGGCGGGCGACACTCTCTGCCGCACGCTGGGCGACACCGTCCTGCTCCTCCCGCTTCGTCCGACCGGATGGAGCCGGATGGTTCGCGAACGGGAAAGCCTCGCGTGAGCCGTCATCCGCGCTGGCGGGGCGGAGCAGACCGCCGAGGGCGGGAGCGGTCCCGTCGTCGTCGGGCCGCAGGAGCGCCGCGGTCGAAACTCGCACCAGACCGCCCCGTTCCGAATTGCAGGGCTAAGACCTCGCTTTTCCGCGACAAGAAAGCCGCGTCGCTCCTGCTGTCTCAGGCACGGAACGTCGCAACCTTGCGACCCATCCGAACCTCCGACGTCCATCGATGAGACACCCCGCCGAACCCGGTCACGGGCTCCAAGATGACTCGTTCGCGCGCTCGAACGAACGCGCAGCCGTCCCGATCCCCGGCGCACGGAATCCCGGATTCTCCTCTCCGGCGTTTCCGGTGCGGCGTTTGCACCCTCCCGCTCCTCGGCAACCCGTCCATGTGCAGGAGGAATCATGAGCGTACTCGTCGTCGACGACTCTTTCGCAATCCGGCGCGTGATCCGGAGTTCTCTGGAGGCGATGGGCTACGCTCCGGCGGCCATTTTGGAGGCCCGGGACGGCATGGAGGCCCTTGAAATCCTGGAATCGGTCGAGCGACGCGTCGAGCTCGTCCTGACCGACTGGATCATGCCGCGACTGAACGGTCTCGAGCTCCTGCGCAGAATCAAGCAGACTTCGCAGCTCCAGTCGATTCCGGTGATCCTGGTCTCCTGCCGGGACCGTCGCGAGTGCATCCAGGTCGCGCTGCGCGAGGGGGCCAGCGACTACCTGGTCATTCCGTTTCGTCCCGAACTGTTCTCTCGGCGGATCCGACGCGTATCCAAGCCGTCCGGAACCGATGCCGACATGCGGCACTCCGCCACCATCCTCGTCGCCGACGACTCCCAAAGCATGCGCCGGTATCTTCGTGCCGCCCTGGACCAGGTCTCGGACACGATCATGACGGTTCTCGAGGCCCGCGACGGCATCGATGCGCTGGAAGTCCTTTCGCGAGAACCCGTCGATCTCGCGATCGTCGATTGGGAAATGCCCAACATGGACGGCTTCGACGTCCTGAGGAAGATGAAGGCCTCGCGCGAATGGAGCGGAATCCCCGTGGTGATGATCACGGGCGCAACCAGAAGCGAGCGCGTCATCGAGGCCCTGCAGGTGGGCGCGGCCGCTTTCCTCGTCAAGCCGATTCGCCCCGCGACCATCGCCGAACAGGTCTCCACGCTCCTTCGGGAACGGCGCACGCGCCATGGGTCGGACGAAACGGGGACCTCCCGGCGCGCCCCGGTCACGCTGCACTCCGGCGAGCCGGCGCGTACACCGCTCCTGTCCCAACTTTCTCCGGAACTCATCGAGGACATCCGTCGCACCGCCCGCCGCAGGCTGATCTGCCCCGGGGAGTGGATCGTCCACCACAACGAACTGGTCGACTCCTTCCATGTGATCGAGCAGGGCACGGTCGAGTTACGCGCGTGGATGGACGCGCCCGTTCGCGAAGTGCGGCAGGCCGGTGACTGCCTGGCCGAGCTCGCCTTTCTCACCGGGGATTCCGCGCGAATGTTCGCGATCGCCAGAACGTCCGTCACCCTGCTGACGATCGACCGCGCTCCCTTCGAAATGCTCCTGGCCAGTCAACCCGACCTGGGCCCGGTTCTTTCCCGGCTGCTGGCCCGGGTCTCCGAACAGGAGGGGGAGGAGGCGTGGCAGGGACTGATGCAGGGGCAGTCCGCCACCGTGTCCGAAGGAACGCTCTTCTCGATCGTGGAGTTGGCGAGCCGCACCCTGCGCACGGGAGTCTTGCGGTTCCGGCAGAGCAACGCGCAGGGAATCATGTACTTCCGCGACGGGGACCTCGAACATGTCCGCGAAGAGGAGCGCACGGGGGAAGAGGCCTTCCACCGTCTGATGGGGTGGACGACCGGGACGATCACCTTTCAACCCGGAGACCACACGTTCAAGTCACAGGGACTTCCGCCGATCATGACCCTCCTGACGAAGGGTCCCCGACCCGGGGAAGTGCCGCAGGCGGAGCCGGGCGCCGGCCGGAGTCCGGCGACGACTCCGGCATCGGACCCGGTCTCCCTGACGCGGCGAATCGTCTTGGAGGGGACCGATCACCGCGTCATCTGGTAGCCGCTCGGTGAGCCGCCCGGCCTGACTCCCTTGCGCAGACCCGGCGAAGCGAAGGCGACTGAGGCAAGCCCGGGTCGATCGCCCGGCGGGGTGGAGCGGTGGGTCTCGCCGAACGGCAGGATGCTTGGTGGAGGCACGGGGGATGCCTAAGCACTTGAATCCCGGCGCGCCGGCCGGCCGATCCCGCGGGGAAGTCCCACGCCCCCGTCGGATTCGGATCCCGGCAAGAGCCCCGGGCGGAACGAACCGGGATCGAGCCGGGCGATCCGCGACGGCTGGATTCAGCGTTCTTGAAGTCCTGGTGGCCTCCACCGTGCTCGTGCTCGCCCTCATGGGGCTGCTCGGAGCGCTGGTTTCGAGCGATGTGCTGATCGCGACCAATCAGGAACTTTCCCTGGCCATGGAGGCCGCTCGACAGCAGGTCGAGACGATGAACGGCCGACCGCTCGGGGAGATTGTCCGAAGCTACAACCTGAGCCCCGAGGACGATCCGGGCGGCGCCGGCAGCGCCCCGGGCGCCTATTTCTCCGTGCCGGGACTCATCGTCGACCCCTATGCGCCGGGCGGAGCGCACGGAGAAGTCCGATTCCCCGGCAGCGGTCCGGGAAGCCAGGTGGTGGACGAAACGGTTCCCAACCCGTCGTGGGGGACTCCGCGCGATCTGAACGGCGACGGCTCTGCGACGGGGACCGCCGTGCTGCCCGACTTCGTGATCCTTCTGCCGGTGACCGTACGGGTTCGCTGGCTGGGACGCTCCGGTCACGCGAGCGTCGAGATCCACGCGTTGCTCCGGTGAGGGTCATGACATCGAAGCGAGCGGTCGGCGGGTTCACGCTGGTCGAAGTCGCCCTGGCGACCGCCGTACTGCTCGTCCTGCTCAGCTTGATCCTGATGACCCTGACGTCCTGGACGGACGATGTGGAGGTTCAGATTGCCGCAGCCACCCTGGAAGGTCAGGCGCGCAGGGTCGTCGATCGGATCGCCGACGAGCTCAAGGACGCCGGCTCGTCCACCTTCATTCCGGCCGCGACCGACCTGGCGGTCCCGAATGGAAGCGCGAGCCTCTCCTATCAGAAGTGCACCGGGTTCAGCGGTGGAGTCCCGATCTATGGCCCCCAACATCGCATCGAGTTCGAATACCCCGATCCATCGGTACCGGCGGGAGGAGGACTCGTCCGCAGGGTCGAGGGTCCTCCGGGGCCCGGCCAGCAGAGCCACTCATGGACCCACGATGTCGCCAGCTACCTGGAAGGAGAATTGGCCAACGGCCTGGACGACAATGCCGACGGGGTTATCGATGAGCGGGGACTCTCGTTCGTGCTGGACGGGACCATCCTCCGGATTTCGCTGACCCTCGAGCGCATGACCCGAAGGGGCTTCTTGATCCGCCGGACCGTGCGAACCTCCGTCCGGCTCCGCAACGGCTGATCCGAAGGGAGAGACCATGGCTACCCGAAGCCGAATTGCTGCAGATCGACGAGGCAGTGCGCTGCTCCTTGCCACGATCCTGATCGGGATCCTGATGACCGTGACGGCCACCCTGTTGGGCATCGCAGTCTCGGAGGGACGAAATCAGGAGTCGTGTTCGGTGCGCGCGAGGATCCTCTACATCGCGGAGGCCGGCGTAAGCGACGCCTACGCCGACCTCCGCCGCAACGGTTCGGGAGTGCGCGGCAACCGGGCGACTCCGATCCCCTTCGGTCGGGGCGCCTATTGGACGGTTGCGGTCAAGGCCGCGGATGGCTCGTACACCGTGACCTCGAACGCCGTCCTCGAGGACCAGACTCGTTCGGTGGAGGTCGTCCTGACCCCCCTGGATGCGCTTCCGTGTCTGGGGTTCTTCGGCGACTCCTCCGTCTCCGTGAGTGCCAGCACCGCCGACAGCTATGACTCCCGGATCGGGACCTATTCCAGCCAGGCAAACCAATACGATGCGGTGGTCCAACTCGGCTACTCCCGGAGTTCCGCTTCGATCGCTTCGAATCAGGGCATCAGCATCACCGACTCTTCCGCGATCTTCGGCCAGGTGACTCCGGGGCCGGGTCATGCCGTTACGGGAACCGGCTACATCACCGGCTCGGTATTGCCGGCGAGCGAGAACGTTCCGCTCGATCCGCCCCCGTACGATCCTCCGATCGCCCCGTCGGGGGCCTTCTCCCCCGTCTCGAACACCAGTCTCACGGCGGGCACCTACCGGTTCACGGACTTCGACCTGAGCAGCGTTCAGGTGACCTTTCACGGCACGGTCGTCCTCTATGTGGACGGCGCTTTCAACATGAGCGGAACGGCCCAATTGATCACCGCCCAGGGAGCGGAGGTCACGATCTACCACAAGGCGCGCGATGCGGCGGACCAACCGGTGGATTTCGTGCTGAGCGGGGGCGGCCTGGTGAACTCCGACGCGATTCCGTCCAGGTTCCGCGTCATCTCGAGCGCCCCCAAAGTAACGATTGCCGGCGGAGCGGGTTTCCACGGCGTCGTCTACGCTCCGTACGCGGAGATCACGCCGAGCGGAGGGTCGCACATCTACGGCGCGCTCATGGGCGAATCCCTGGTGGTCAGCGGCGGCACGAGTCTCCATCTCGACGAAGCCCTCGGTCCGTTCGGCCAGGGAAAGCGCTACCAGCAGGTCTCCTGGAGGGAAGTTCCCTACCCCCCGTAACGCCGCCGGTCCTTCGGAGGGATGAACGATGACTCTATCGAATTCGATTCGATCGGCCCGACCGGATCGAGCGCGGAACTGCGGAGTGCGTGCCTGTACGGCTGCCGCCGTCGCGCTTCTCGTGGTCGTCGTCGTGTCGACCCGAGCCGCAGGAGACGAGGTGTTCCTGCGGAATGGAAACCATCTGCACGGGAAGATCCTGCGCGAAGACGAGGGTACTCTCGTCATTCGGGTCGGGGACAATGCCGTGATCGTCCTGTCGCAATCCGAGATTGCGGTGATCACCCACACGGTCCCCCGGAAACGGCCGACGCCGGCCGGCCCCGGGCCTTCCCCCGATCCAACGCCCGACGCTCCCCCACGGATCGATCCGGGTGCGCCGGGTGAGGAGGAGATCCCATCCATCCCGACGCCGCTGACGATCCCTGCGCCCCGCCCGCCGGCGGCCCCGGCCGATCCCATGGACGGGCGCATCCGCGAATTGCTTCACGCCGCCGATGGAGAGCTTGGGGTCGAATCGGCGGCCGCGAAACTCCTCAAGCTCGGACCTCCGTCCGTCTCGGCGCTGATTCGTTCCCTTCGGGCCGTGCCCGGCGACGGGGCGGCTCGAGTCGCCGCCCTCGTCCTGACGCGCTCTCTCCCCCGGGAAGCGGGGGAGGCGGTTCGCCGCGGTACCGGCCCGGAGAACGCCGCGGCGGATCGCGTGGCCGCCTTGCGGGTCTTGAGCCATCTCGGCGGACCCATGGACCTGGACTTGCTCGTTCGACTTCTCGGAACGGGAGACGACGACACCGATGCGGCCATCGCCTCCGCCTTCCGGGACATTCTGCGTCGCCACTCGGACGCGGACGCGGCGTTGGTGCTTCGCCGACACCTTGCCCAGGGCACGCCCGAGCAGAAGGACCGGATCATCGGCTTCGTGGCCGACGCCGAATCCCCCCGCGGGCTCCGTGTGCTCGTCGACCTGCTCGGCAAGGATCCCGAACTCCAACCCACACTCATCCGGGCCATCAGCCGGATGCAGGAAGCGCGCAAGAGCGCCGAGACGCGGGCGCTCCTGCGCCGTACGCTGGCGGAGACCAACCAGCCTTCGATTCGAGTCGAATGCGCCGCCGCGGTCGGGCGATTGGTCGACCCAGAATCGGTCGAAATCCTGGTCGGAATGCTGTCGGATCCCGACGCAGTCGTGCGCGACGCGGCTCACGGCGCGTTGTGCCGGATCTCCGGTCTGAGATTGCCGATTCAGGCGGGACCCTGGATGGACTGGATCACCGGGGAGCGTTCCTGGTGGGCCCGCTGCGGTCCGTTGACCGTCTCGCACCTGTCCAGCCGGAGCAACGCAGAAGTGTTCGAATCGATCCGGGAATTGTCCCGGCGCGTCTTGTTCCGGGAGGCCGCCGAACCGGGCCTCCTGCAACTGGTGTCCCACGCCCAGGCCAACATTCGCGCGGCCGCGTGTCGAGGCCTGGGGCGCCTGGGATGCATCGCCGCCCTCCCGGTCTTGGAACAGGCGCAGAAGGATCCCGACTCCGAGGTGCGGAGCGCCGCCACGGCAGCCCTGGAGGAACTGCGACGTCCGCCATAGGGGTTCCGGAAGCCCGCCGGGATCGGACCCCGGCCCTGCCGGGCGCCGATCCACCCGCGGTCCAGGCGCCCGGTGGGGATCGGCGGGCCGGGCCGTCGAACTCGCCATCAATCCTCGAGCGTGGGGATCGACCACCACCGCACGGTCCCGTCGGCCGAGGCGGACAGGAACTTCGCCGCGGGAGGATACGAGACGAGGTCGCTGACCCGGCCGCGGTGAGCCTCGAGCTCGTAAACCACCTGGCGCCGCGCGACGGACCAGACCACGATCACCCCCGACCGCGTTCCGGCGGCGAGAAAGCGACCGTCCCGGCTTACGCTCAGACAGGTAAGCAGGCGGGACACGACCTGGAAGTCCCCCAGGTCCTCCCCGGAGGCGGGATCCCATCGCTTCACCAGGCCGCGTACGTCGGCGGAATAGGCCTGGGAGTCGTCCGGCGCGACCGCGAGGCCGCAGACGGCGGCGGGATGGCCCTTGCGCCGGATGGCCGGCTCTCCCTCGGGGAGGCGCCACCGGATCACGCAGTCGTCGAACCCGCCGCTCCAGACGCCCCGGCCATCGAGGGACCAGGCCAGGGACAGAACCGGACCCAGGTGCGCGGCCAACGCCGTCTTCTTGCCCAGATCGGGACAGTCCCAGACACCGATGAGACCGTCCCAACCGGCGGACGCAACGTGCGTCCCGTCCGGGCTCACCCGCACCCGCGTCACGATTCCCTTGTGGGCCTGGATCACGACCGGGGCGGCATCGGCATCCAGATTCCAGGCAAACAGGCGCCCCCGCCGATCCCCCGCTACCGCCGTCCTGCTCGCGGGGTGGAAATCGACGCAGGACACCTCCGCATTGGGAATCACCCAGCGACGCTTCGGCACCGGACTGGACAACTCCCACATCTCCACTTTTCCGTCCTTGATGCCGGTCAGCGCAATCCCCTTTTCCCCGTCCACGGCCACGGCATTCACGGCCGTCGAATGGCTCGAGGACGGCGTGCACTCCTCCCTGCGCTCCAGGTCCCAGATGCGGATGCGGTTGTCCCGCCCGCCCGAACAGGCCTTGAGACCCGCGGGGGTGATCGTGAGGGAAGAAACGGGCCCCGTATGGCCGGTGAACGCATGAAGCAGGCGCCCCGACTCGAGATCCCACAGTCTGACGGTGCCGTCCCGCGAGGAGGATACCGCCCTGCTTCCCTCCGGTGCACAGACGACCGACGTGACCGGCAGCAGGTGCCCCTCGAGACGGTGAACCTCCCGACCGTCGGCGAGATTCCACACGGACACCGTTCCGTCCCACGCCCCGGTCAGAATCCGTCCGGCTACCGGGAGGACGCACAGGGAGGAGAGCCGCGTGCCGGGTCGTTCCAGCCGACGGAGCACGCTTCGGGAACGCAGGTCGTGGTGGAGGAGGGCGCCATCGAAGCCGCAAGAATACGCCTGGGCGGAGTCGGTGGAAAAGGCAAGCCCCGAAACCGTGTCCGCATGGCCGTTCAACGTGTGCAGCGGAAGGCCGGTCTCGAGCGACCACAGGCGCACCGTCCGATCACTCCCGCCGGAAATGAGAAACCGGCCGCAGGCACTGACGGCGACGGCGAACACCATGCCGCCATGGCCCGGGAAGGCCTGCCGGCGACGGCCGGTTTCGACCTCCCACACCGCGATCATGCCATCGTGGCTGCCCGTCACGACTCCGTCGCCGGACGGCGTGGCGGCCACGCAGGCGACCGCGGTGCTGCCGACTTCGATCTCCCGCCGGATCGCGCCCGAATCGACCGAGAACAGCAGGAGCCTGCCGTTTCGACACCCCGCGGCAATCCAGGCACCGTCCGGCGCGGGCACAAGTCCGAGGACCGCGGATCCTGCGTTCCATCGTTCCTCTCCGAGCTGGCCCGAGCATTGCAGCCGGGAGATGCCCTTCGATCGGTCGCTCGTCGGGTGGTTCATTCCGCAATCCTCTCGCGCGCCCGCAAGACCCCGGCACCGGCCTGTTCCCCATGATTTCCAGGATAACCCCAAACCCGTGCGCGACACAACCCCGCGTTCCCGGGACCGCCCCCTCGGCGGGTCTGCGTCGTCCGACCCGGCGGAGGTCCATCCCGTTGGCACGGCTTGGCCGCTTTCCGCGTTCAGGCGCCTTCGCCGCCGCGATCGCTGGCGCGGCGCAACCGGTCCCCGATTGCATACCCCAGACCTTCCTGCCGGGAGCACGGTTCCGCGAAGATTTCCTCCGCTTCCGAGGCGTCCAGTCCCCGCAATTCCGCGAACAGATTTCGAGCCGCTTCGACCAGATCTCCCGAACGGCTCAGCGTGCGGGCGATCACGCGCCGACCGGTCACTTCGGCGAACCGGCGCGCGCCGGACTCCGGATCACCGGATACGAGCAGCAAACCGAGCCGGTCGGGCAGGACCGTCGGGAGGGCGGCGCGCTCGACCCCCGCGAGGGGCCCCGGGAGCAGGCGAAGGCGCTTGCGCGGGGCGTAGTGACTCGCCATCAGCCCCGGGGAGACGGCGGGGGCGGGCGAGGCGCCCGGGGCGGCGAGCGGCGACCAGGTTCGGACAGGACTTCCGAGCAAACGTCCGATCGCGTCCGGATCGACGCCACCCGGGCGAAGGAGGATGGGCAGCCCATCCCCGTCCAGCAGGAGCACGGTCGATTCCACCCCCACCGAGCAACGCCCGCCGTCCAGGATGAGCGGGATGCGATCGCCGAGTTCCGCGGCGACGTCGGCTGCCGAAGTCGGGCTGATGCGACCGAACCGGTTGGCGCTGGGCGCCGCCAGCGGCCGACCCGCTGCGGTGATCACGGCCTCCGCGACGGGATGATCGGGCATTCGCACGGCCACCGTCGGAAGACCGCTCGTCGCGAGGTCAGGGACGGCCGGCAACTTCGGCAAAACGAGCGTCAACGGGCCGGGCCAGAACGCCGCCAGCAAAGCCTCCGCGCCGGCAGTCGCACGCTCGCCCAGCCGGGCGGCGTCCACCAGTCCCACGTGCGCGAGTTGTTCGAGCGTCGACTTCCCCGATCCATGCCGAGACAGCAATGCGGGGCTCACATGGAGGATCAGCGGATCGAAGGTGGGTCGTTCCTTCACGGCGAAGATGCGCGTCAGCGCGCCCTCGTGAAAGGCGTCGCCGGCAAGACCATAGACCGTCTCCGTCGGGATCCCGACCACGTCCCCTGCGCGCAGGAGCTCGGCGGCGGCGTCGATTCCGGCAGGGGTGGCGGGGACGATGCGGACGTTCATGCGACCTTCGATCCGGGCTGCGGGCGGCGCGTGTCGCCGAGGACCCCACAAACTACCACAATCGGGCGATCCGGGGAAGGCACCGGCCCTCCTCCGCTCTGCACGACGGACCCGATCAGGTCCCGACCCGACCCTCCGGCACGTCCGGGGGAAGCCGGATGAAACTTCGATAGAGCAGGAGGTCGTACGCGATCTTCAAAGATCCTGCGACCAGAAACGGGGCCGCGCGAAGGGACGGGTCGGCCATCATCAGCCCGACCAGAACCGGCGCCGCCGATGCGCCCAGGCTGCGCGCGACCCCCGTGATCCCTGCCGCCGCCGCACGCTCGTCCTCGGCCACCACGGCCATCGTGTACGATTGCCGCGTCGGAACGTCCATCTGGCTGATCGAGAAGCGCAGCAGCAGCATCGCCACGGCCCACGAGGCCGTGGGCATGAACGGGAGCAGAATCAGCAGTACGTTCGAGGGCAGGTGCGTGAAGACCATCGTGTTGATCAGTCCGATCCGTGCCGCGAGTCGCGCCGCCGCCAACGCCGACACCGCGGCCAACAGGTTCGCGCCGAAGAAGATCGCGCCCAGCGCAGCCGGATCCACGCCGAAGCGGACATGAAACCACCAGGCCAGGATGCTCTGCAGGACGAATCCGCCTCCGAAGGCATCCAGCGCAAACAGGGACGAGAGTTTCAGCACCACCCCGCGCGAACGATGCAGGCCGCTCCAGTGCAGTCCGGGCGCGGCAACCCGCACGCCCCCGGCCGCTTCCCTCCGCACCCCTCCTCCGCCGCCACCGCCGCGGCCCGGCGCCTGCCACTCGATGCCCGGACCCGCGCACGCAAACACCGGGAGCATCACGACCCCGAGAATCGCATACACGCCGAGGACGGCCCGATACGCCGCGACGGGATCCCAGCCCCGGTCCTGGAGAATCCCGGCGAGCCCCCCGCCTGCGAGGCTGCCCAAGGCGGTGCCCAGCGCCCCCACCAGATTGTAGGCGCCGAACACGCCGGTCCGCCGGGACGCGGGGAAGGTCTGCGACAACGCCGCCTGTTCGACGGCCAGGAACGGTCCCACCTCGCTCCCCGTCGGGCTGATTACGCCCAGGGTGGCGGCGATCAGCAGCAGCGGAAACGCCTCTCCGGACAGAAACACGATCCCGGAAACCGCCATGAGCCCCGCCCCGGCCACCAGCGTCCGGCGCCTGCCCCAGCGATCCGCCCGGGTCGTCAGCAGCAACGACAGGGCGATGTCGCCGGCCAGCGTCAGTGAGAACAGCAGGCCGATCCGCTCCTCGGAAAACCCGAGGGCAGCCAGGTAGAGGGCGAGGACCACCGCGAGTAAACCGTACGCGAACATGCGCAGGAATCGCGCCGTGAAGAGGAGAGCCGCATCCCTCCCTGGCCCCGCATCCGCAACCCGGCTCATCGACGCCCCTCCGCGTCGACGACCGGTTTCCGACCGGCCCGGTTGCAGGTTCGCGGATCGTCCTCGTCGTGGACGAGGGGGCGCGACGGACCGTCAAGGCGACCGCCGGGTCCGGCAAGCGGCCGCCGGCCGTCGGGGCGCTCCGGCCGCGCCGGCACCTCATCAGGGGGCGAAGGAGGTCGCACGCGCGGAACGCCCTCAGGCTCCGAACTGGCGCAGGTGATGGTCGAAATGCCGATAGCAGATCACGCCCCAATCCCGCCCGGAGACGGCGCCGAAGATCGCGTGGGCGGGCCACGCGTCTTCGGGGCGGCGCGCCCCGAATCGCTCCACGAGCGCTTCCAGCCCGCGCAAGTCCGTCTCCCATTCCCCCGGCGGGGTGAGGAATGCCTCCGGTGGCCCTTGCGTGCGCCCCTTGGGCCACGGCAGCCAATGGATGACCAGGCTCCGTACGATCGGCCAGCGCAGCGGACCGGGGATCGGCGCGACCGGCGCCTCGCCCAGACAGTGCCTCATCTGGTCGCTCAGGTGGGCGATCATCTTCGGCGCCGACATCCTCCCCCACAATCCGGGCCGATCCGGCGCAAGCCGTCGCAGACGCTCGACCAGCGAATGCCGGCAGGCAGGGTCGAACATCGTCGGCATGGGGCACCTTGGTTTCGGATTCCCCGGGGCGAACCTGAGTCCGCGCAGGCGGTATCGCGCCGCCGGTTGCTCCATCCTAGCAGGGTCCGCGGCCGGGCGGAACGATTCACCGCAAGGAGGATCCGGCGCCCCCGTGCGCAGCCCGGACCGCCTTTGGCGCGCGGTTTGCGCCAGCCAGAGTGAACTGCGTCTCAGGGGAGGGCCAGGCGGTGCAAGGCGGACGAACCTGGACAGGCGTCTGGCGTCTGATCGATCCCAAGATCTCCCTCGCTTCCTTCGCCTCGATGCTCGTCGGCGCATGTGCGGCTGGGCGAGACGGACCCATTTCCTGGCCATGGCTCGCCGTCACCGTCGTGGGGATTCTCGCCCTGGAAATCGCAAAAAACGCATCGGGCGAGATCGTGGATTTCGATTCCGGTGCGGATCTGGGGGTTGCGCCCGAGGATCGGAGCCCGTTTTCCGGCGGCAAACGGGTGCTCGTAGACCGCCTGCTGACCCGAGGACAAACGATCGCCGTGGCCATCGTCGGGTATGGACTGGGAACCGTATGCGGGCTGCTCATCGCGCGCGAGCGCACCCCGGAGGTCTTGACGCTGGGCGCTGCGGGCGTCGCCCTCGCGTTTTTCTACCATGCCCCCCCGTTGAAGTTGGCCTATCGCGGTCTGGGGGAAGTCGCCGTCGGCCTTGCCTACGGGCCGATGATCTGCGCGGGAACCTATCTCGTGCAACGCGGCACCCTGCCCCTCCCGGTCCTCCTCCTCGCCTCCCCCCTGGGTCTCGCGATCCTCGCCTTTCTCTGGATCAACGAGTTTCCCGACTACCATGCCGATCGTGCAGCCGGGAAGCGCAATCTGGTGGTCCGACTCGGCCGCGTGCCCGCCGCGCGAGCCTTCGTGGCGCTCCAGGCCGTCGTCTTCACCGGCCAGGGTTTGCTGCCGCTGGCGGGGTTTCCCCGAGACGTCTGGCTTGCCGGTTTCGCCCTGCCGTTCGCCGCGGACGCCTGTCGTCGCATTCTCGCGGATCCGGAACTCACGGCGCGAGTGGTGCCCGCACAACGTTCGACCCTGATCAGTTTCGTCGTGCTGGCGATCGGCTCGGGAGCGGGCCTCTGCCTCTCCTGAGCCGCGCAATCCGCCCTCCCTGACCGCTCGACTCCCGGACCGATTCGTCCGCTCCCATTGAAGGGGGCGCTCCCATCTCGTACAATCGCGCATGCCCCGGGGCGACCCGATTCGACCCGGTTGCGGGGGCCGAGTTTCCAACGGAGACACGAATGATCCGAGCTGCGGTTTGTATCGGCGTGATTGTGTTCGCGGCGTGGCTCGCCGTTCCCCTCGTCGGTCAGGAACCGTCGGGACCCGCGCCCTTCAGCGAGGCGGAACTGACCACCGCTCGCGCGGCCGCGCAGCGATTCGCGAAGATCTTCCTGGCCGGCAGGGAAGACGAATTCGGTCTCTGTCTCATCCGGAAGGAGGACCTTCCCCGCGTCTTTTCGGCAGAGACCCTTGGCCGCGCAGGCGACGGGCTCTATGCCGCGCTCGTGGATGGGAATCTCGAGCGTTTCCGACAGTTCCGCGCCTTCCTCGGGAAAACCGAAGGCCTGGAATGGCAGGCCTTCGAGGCGGGAGTTCCGACCCGTTCGACACTCTACGGACCCGAGGTCCGGTTGATGAAGGGCGCCACGGTCGTGGTCGGCTACGGCGCGAGACTGGTGATTCGCGTCCGCATCGAGGATCTCGTCCGGGTCGGCGACGAATGGGTCGTCACCAAGCTGGATTGACCATCGGCGGAGGGGAACCGACGCGGCCCCCCGTCCCGATCCCAAGTCCGCGCGCGCACGAGTTCGCGGAGCGTCCACCGGGTTCCCGCCGGACGCCGCGCCCACGGTCGACCCCGGGCCCGTCCCTGGACGCAGGATGAACCTGCGGCCCCTTCCCTCGCGTCACGCCCGCTCGCCGGCCCAACCAATTCCCAAGCATCGTGATGCTCCGGGCTGCAAATCATTCGCCCGCGACGGCCGCGGAGGCCGCCCTGCTGATCCTCCGCAAGGAGGTGTGGGTTCCGCACCCGTCGAACGCCCCCCATCGACCCCGGCGTTCGTCGGCCGTCCCCGGTGACGGGGACGTCAGGCGCAACCGGGACGGCACGGGACGCGCTTCCACCGTGCCGGCGTGGCCGGCATGAGTTTTGCGCCCATGTCCAGACACCCGCCGGCGCAGGCGGATTCGGCCGGCGGGTTCATGGAAACGAGATCCGCTCGTCCCAATCCGGAGACGCTGGGGTCGGACGTTCGGTCCTCCCCCAGGACCGGTGGAGGTGATGCCGTGGCGGACAAGAAGAGCATCGTGGTGGGGGTGGACTTCTCGCGCTTTTCGCTCAGCGCCCTGGAAGAGGCGGCCCGTCTTGCCCGCGCGCAAACGGCCTGCCTGGAGGTGGTCCACGTCGTCGATCCGCACGCCGTCGCCGACCTGCAGCCTTCGGCCGGAGCGACGATCGAAGACGTGCGGGCGACCTTTGTCGAAGAAGCCCGCTCCTGGGTCCTCAACCACATGTCGACGATCGCGGGGCGACCCGCTGAAGTGCGGGTGAGCGTACCCGTGGGCAATCCGCTGCAGGAGATCCTGCGCATCGCCCACGAGACGCGGGCCGAACTGCTCGTCCTCGGGGAGAAGGGAACGTGGGCCGGTTCGCAGGGGCCGGGCACGCTGGCGACCCAGTGCGTGCGCAAGGCCGACACGGAGGTCCTGTTGGTCCGCGAGTCTCACCGGGGGCCGTTCCGGCGGGTCGTGGTCTGCGTCGACGGATCACCGACCTCGGAACTCGCTCTGAGCGAGGCGATCGGCGTGGCCCGTCAGGACCAGGCGCACCTGGATGTCATCCAGGTGCATGCCACCCCCGGGCCCCGAATTCCCTGGCGCGTCCCGCCGGCGCCGACCTCCCCCGACCGGGACACGCAATGGCGGCACCAAACGGAGGAATCCCTGCGCCGGTTCGTGGAATCGCGGCGGGACGAGCTCGATGAGTTGCGGGCGCACGTTCACGCCGTGCTGAGCGTGAAAGTCTGGGTCGGGATCGTCGGCTTCCTGCGCAACACCGCCGCGGACCTGGCGGTGCTGGGGACGCGCGGCCGGACCGGATGGAAGCGACTCCTGCTGGGCACCACCGCCGAGCGCGTCGTGCGAGAATCCCCCTGCTCCGTCCTGGCCGTCAAGCCGGACGATTTCCACTACGTCCTCGAATGAGCCACGCACCCGCCCCTCCGTCCGGTCCCGGCGGACCAGGCGCGGACCACCGGCCCGCAGGACCGCCGGAGCCGGACCCGGTCCTGATGCCCCCGAACGACGCGGCGAACGCGCCCGGCAACAACCAGGAGCCGCTGCGCCTGGTCGTGCTCCTGGGAGGCCTGCTGCTGCTCTGGCTCACCGGCCGCCTCTTTTCCCTCGACCTTGCGGGCGTGGAGGAGTTCTTTCGGAAGGTCCCGCTGGCGATCGCGGGCCCCTGTTTCGTCGGCGCCTACGTCGTCGTCACGCTCGTCGTCTGGTTCTCCAAGGACCTTTTTCGCATCGCCGGAGCACTGGTGTACGGCCCGTACTGGAGCACCCTCTTCCTGTGCGTCGGGGAATTGATCAATGCCTGGATCCACTTCGGCCTGTCGCGCCGGCTCGGCCGCGGCTGGGTGGAAAGCCGGCTCGGCCGCCGCTACCGCACGCTCGACACGCGCATCGGCAACCTGGATTTCCTCTGGCTGCTGCTCTTTCGCGCGACGCCGTTGATCCCGTATCGGTTCCTCGATCTCGCCGCCGGTCTGACGTCCATGCGGTTTCGTCGCTATCTGGCGGCCTGCGTCCTCGCCACTCCACCGCGCGTTTTCTGGCTCCAATTCATCCTGGCCGGCGTCGGGCGCACGATCCTCACCGACCCGGCCGCCGCCGGGAGATATCTGGAGGAGAATCCGGTGGCCTTTGCCTGGACGTGCGGGTACGTCGTCCTGGTGATCCTGGTCGCGTGGCGGTTGCGGCGGACGACGTGATCGCAGGTGCCGGGACCCCCGTCACCTCTCCGCGGATCCGCGGAAGCCGGCGTCGGCCCGGACATGGACGGGTCGAGCCTCGTGCGGGGAATGGGACCCCATACCGGAAATCCGACCCTGGATCCTCCCGTCCGAAGGCCGACGCCTGCGAAGCCGACTTCCCACGCCACCCCCGCCGGATGCGCCGCTTTCCTCGAACGGAGTCTCCCCTGCCCAGAAGCGAACGCGGGAGCGGACGGGCCGCTTCCGCCGCCAACCGCGGGAGCAGACGCCGCATTTCGCAACGCTCGCACCCCGCCGGACCTTCTTCCGCCTGCGCGGAACCGGCAGCAAGCACAAGGAAACACAGGAGGCGGATGGAAGATCGGGACATGATTCCCCCGGGAAGTCGAACCTCGCGCGCCACCAGCCGGCGCGCCCCCCGCAGGATCCCGCGACCGGTGGCGCGGGGACGCACGCTCCTGCGCGGGAAGGTACTCTGCGAACGTGGATCCGGCAAGGATCCGCGTGCCGAGCGGAAGCGCGGGACCATCGTGGTGACCGCGGTCGGGGAAGCGGCTCCGATGCCCCCGACGCCCGCTCGGCCCGCGGCATCACGCGGGCTTTGCTCTCCGCGTCCGCCACGCCCAGGTCCGCTTGTGGATCTCCATCGCCACGAAGACCGTGAGCGCGCAGGCGAAAAGCGTCATCCACGCCTCGAGGCTGACGGGAGCAACCTTGAGGATCTCCTGCATTCCGCTCCAGTGCATCGCGCCCAGGTGGATCAGGAAGGCGCAGGTCGTGCCTGCGAGCAGGATGGGGCTCTTGAGCGGGGAAAGCAGGAACGCCGATTGCGTTTCCGAGCGACAGTTGCCGATGTGGATGTTCTCGAAGAGCACCATGAGCAGCAACAGTCCATTGCGGGCGGATTCCTCGCTCCACCCCCGCGCCAGCATTTCCTGGAACGCGGCGAATCCGACCAGGCCCATGACCCCGGCGGCCACGAGCGTGCGCTCGATCATGAGGCGGTTGAAGATTCGCTCCCGCGGGTGCCGCGGGGGCCGTGACAACACGTCCCCCTCGCGCGGTTCGAAGGCCAACGCAACGTCCTGGATCCCGTTCGTGACCAGGTTGAGCCACAGGAGCTGCACCGGCAGGAGCGGCAGCGGCGACCCGGTCGCCACGGCCAGCGCGATGAGGACGATCTCGGCCGCCCCCGTCGAGATCAGGAGGTAGATCACCTTGCGGATGTTGTCATAGGCGGCGCGGCCCTCCTCCACCCCGGCGACGATGGTGGCGAAATTGTCGTCGGTGATCACGATCTCCGCCGCCTCGCGCGCAACGTCCGTGCCCCCCTTTCCCATCGCGACCCCCACGTTTGCCGCTCGCAACGCGGGGGCGTCATTGACGCCGTCCCCCGTGACCGCCACGAAGTCCCCCGCCGCCTGGGCGGCATTCACGATGTCCAGTTTCTGCTCGGGAGCGACGCGGGCGAAAACGCGCACGTCGCGGACGGCCCGTGCAAGCCCCTCCTTGCCCGCCGCCTGCAGCCCGACGCCGGTCAAGACCTCCCCCTCCTCTTGCGCCAGACCCAGGTCGCGGGAAATCGCCAATGCGGTCACCGGATGGTCGCCGGTCACCATGGCGACCCGGACGCCCGCCTCCCGACAGGCCGCAACGGCCGCCCGGGCGCCCGGACGAAGCGGGTCGATCATCCCCACCAGGCCGAGGAACCGGATCCCCGCGAGCGCGGGCTCCGCCAACCCCGGATCCGGTGCGGTTTCGGCCGCTCCTTCCCCCATGGCGAGGACCCGGAGACCCCGTGCCCCCATCTCCAGCGCCGCAGTCCGGTGGCGCTCGCGATCCCCCTCCGCGAGGGCGCACATCTCGAAGACCCGCTCCGGCGCCCCCTTCACGCACACCCTCACCCCCCCATCGAAACGATGCCACGAGGCGGCGTAGCGAAGTTCCGGCTCGAACGGAATCCGCCGCACCTCCGGGTGGGCCTCGAGCATGGCGGAACGTACGAGGC
>CAZWCX010000042.1:0-51692 GCA_964632945.1 uncultured Planctomycetia bacterium
CGAAAATCGCCTCGGCCGAACCTAGGATCTCAAGATTGAAGACCCACTAGCCGCCGTTTCCGCCGGGGGGGGATCCCGCCTGGCCCACCGCGCGGTCCAGTTCCGAAAGCCAGTGCAAGTAGGCCGGATCGACCTGGGTCAGGAGTCGGCGCAACGGGATCCGAACGTGGTCGAGATCCTGCCCGTCCAACCGGGGGATTCGCCGACCGTCGGGTCCCGGCACGGTCGGAACGGAAGACAGATGCACCACGGTCAACCGGGGATGCGCGCGGAGAAGTCGGGGCAGGTGACGCGAGGCGAAGGCGCGCGGGCCGCCATAGGAGTCCACCAGGGTCTCGTTGCGGTCCCGCTTGGTGAGCAGGAGCAACATGTGGTCGCCGAATCCCCTCTCGCTCAAGTGATCCGCGACCTGGAGGAAGGAGAATTCCACGTCCAGCAGATCGGCGTCCGCGCGCATCGCATGCTCGGGATCGACGAGGAGCAGGGCGCCCATGCAGGCTTCGACCTGGTGGAGAAGCGCCTGTTGCTCCGCGGTATCGATCCGGTTTTCGAAGAAGACCTTCTGGAACACTTCGCCGGGGTAGTCCATCGTCGAGAGGGTGACCGGGCAACCGCGGAATCGGATCTGGAGTTCCGACTTGCGCGTGGCGATGGTCCCTCCCAGCCATTGGCCCTGCCGCAGCGATTGGAAGTCGCGCAGGATGGCCGCGTGGCTCTGTCCGTCGATGGCCCGGCCGGAGAGGTCGTCGGCGCTGGTCCACAACTGGTGATAGAGGACGGCGAGGTAGACGCTCTTCCCGGAGCTGGGCCGCCCGAGGATGGCGATCTGATCCGGCGGAACCGTGCCGGATCGCCGCAGTTCCTCCAACCGCTTCGTCATGGCCTTGCGCGCGGCGGCCTCCTCGACCTTGCGTTCCCGGGCGCGTCGCTCCTCCTGTTCGCGCTGGGAACGGGACACCAGGCGCATCTCGCGGCGACACTTGTGGCACTCCACGATGGCGCCCAGGCTTCCCCAGGGCAGCGCCAGCGGGGTCTCGCAGTGGTAGCAGAGGAAGCGGACGTGGGTGGCGGTGGCGAATTCGCGGTCGTACACCACGGGCGGCAGTCGGTCGTAGGGAGTCTCCGGCTCGCCCGCTCTCCCGATCCGCACGGCGCCGCCCTCCTGGGGGTCGAACGGGTGGGGTCGCCCCGGGGGCGGCGGCGGCGCGGCCGCCGGAGGACGCGCCGGGGGCGCGGCGGCCTGAGGAGGTGCTGCGGTCGGAGGTGGCGACCCGTGCGGGGCATGCGCTGCGTGCGTCGGGACGACCCGCGCGACCGCAGGGGCGGACGACGGCGGCGCAGCCCCCCCCCCGGCCGGTCGGGGTGGCATGGAAGGAGCCGGGGGCATCGATGGGATCGGTTGGGCCGGTCGGTTCGGCAAGGGTGCGGCCGGCGGGATGGACCCGCCGGGAACCCCATCCACGAGGAGCAGGAGGGTGGCCGTCATCTCCGGATTGAGCACTCGCTGACGCAGACAGAGGCCGGCGAGAGAGACCGGCTTCCCCTGGGCCGCCAGGGCCGCCTGCTGGGCGCGCATCCTTTCGATCTGTTCGACCGTGACGAATCCGGCTTTGACGGCCAATTCCGCGAATCGGCGTTCGGTGGCGTCGCCCGCCGAATCCGCATTCTGGGGGTCGCTCATGGAGGCTCCTGTCCGCATCCCGCGCCGCCATCCGCCCCCGGGGCTCGAACGGCGGGCGCCGACTTCCGGCACCCGGGAATTCTAGTCCGGGCGTGGGACAGGGTAGGTCCCGCTCGACGAAAAAAACGCGGCGAATTCGGATCGTCCACCTTCCCTTCGGGAGCCTGCGACGTCCCCGGCAGCGCGGGTCGTTCGTCCCTGGACAAGTGCGGTGCCACCGTGGAGGATGACGGTACGATCTCGCGGAAGATCGGCGGATTCCGATCCTGGCCCTGCTTCTCCGGGGGGGGCCCACGGCGATGCCCAAGCACCTGGTCCTGGTCGGCGCGGGACACGCCCACATGATGGCGATGCTCCAACTGGCGGATTTCGTGACCCGCGGCCACCGGGTGACCGTGGTGAGCACCGCGCCGTTCCATTACTACTCGGGGATGGGCCCCGGGCTTTTGTCGGGCCTTTACCGCCCGGAGGAGACGCGCTTCCACGTGGCGCGGATGGTCGAGGACCGAGGAGGGACCTTTGTCGTCGGCCAGGTGGCCCGCGTCGATCCGACGCGCCGCCGGCTGACGCTCGACGGCGGCGGGGCGATCGATTACGACGTCGCCTCCTTCAACACCGGTAGCGATATCCCGGTCGACCGCCTGTCGGGTGTGCACGCGAACGCCTTTCCCGTGAAGCCGATCGACCGCCTGCACGAAGCGCAACTGCGCGTGCGCGCCTTGCTGGACGGCGGCCGTCCGCGACTGCTGGTGGTGGGCGGGGGAGCCGCGGGGGTGGAATTGGCGGGGAATCTCCGGCGCCTCGTGGACGACCACGGGGGTGAGGCGGAGATCACGCTGGCGACCGGGCAGGAGATCCTGGCGCCGTTCCCGGAGCGGTTCCGCCGGCGGGCGCGGGCCTCGCTCGAATCCCGCTCTGTGCGCATCCTCGAAGGAGTTTCCGTGACCGGGCTGGACGGCGGCACGGCGCGCCTCGCGGACGGGCGAACGCTGCCGCACGATGTCGCGGTCCTCGCGCTCGGGGTGCGCCCGTCCCGGGTGTTCGCGGATTCCGGGCTTCCGGTGGGCCCGGACGGCGGGCTGCTCGTGGACGCCCGACTGCGATCGGTGGCGCATCCCGAACTGTTCGCCGGCGGGGACTGCCTCTCGTTTCAGCCCGGGCCGCTCGCGAAGGTCGGTGTCTACGCGGTGCGGGAGAACCCGATCCTGCTCCACAACCTGCTCGCCGCGCTGGAAGGCGGGGAGATGCGGGCCTTCGAACCGCAGCAACGCTTTCTGCTCATTCTGAATCTGGGGAACGGTCGCGGCCTGCTCCACTGGCGGGGATGGATTTGGGAAGGGCGCCTGGCGTTCCGCTTCAAGGACGCGATCGATCGCGCGTTCATGCGGCGGTTCCAGGTCTCCGGGGAACTCGCCGGGCGCTGAGGGGTCCTGCGCCCGCGCCGGCAAGGGGGCGATCGTTCCGGTTCAACGGGTTCCGACCCCGTATTTCTCGTCGAGCCGGAGTCCTGGGGGGCGGCCGGAGAGTTCGAATTCGAGGAGTTCCTCGCCGCGGCGCGCCTGCACGCGCAGGGGGCGGTCCGGCCCGGAGTTCACCCGCTCCAGGAAGGCGTCCGCGCCCGGCACCGGCTCGCCGTCGAGGGTGAGGAGGTGGTCCCCGGCCCGGAGTCCGGCGCGATCGGCCGGCCCGTCGGGAGTCACCTCTCGGACTCGCACCCGGCGGTGGACATGGTGGGTGCGGAGGAAGGTGGCCACGGCGCCGTTCGGGTAGGCGTCGTCCAAGGCAACGAGTCCGCGAGCGACCCAGTCGACCGCGTCGGGAGAGAGCGGAGTCTTGGCGGAGGCGAGCAGGACGGCGGAGAGATCCTGCGCCGCGCGGCCGTGCTGGCCGAGGCGAAGCGCGGTCCGGGCCAGGGCGGCATGGACGACCAGAGGCGCTTCCGGGTTTTCCGCCAGTCGCGACAGGATGGCGAACGACTCGAAGGCGTGTCCGCGCCGGAGAAGCGATTCGATCGCCCCGAGGGCCGCCGGATCACGCGGATCCATGCCGGCATCGGGCCACCGGCGCAGGAGGAAGGCGAGGAAGTCGTCGTTCGGGATCTCCAGGAGTCGCTCCGCCGCCCGGGCGAGGGCGGTCGGCTGCAGGAAGGCATGCCGGGCGAGCAGCCGCGCGCCGCGTTCCGGATCGTGCATCCAGGCGGCGTGAATTTCGGCGAGCGCCAGGTCGGCCGGCGGCTCTTCTCGGACGGCGGCGGCGCCGTACGCCTCCGCGGCGCGCGCGCGCTCGTGGCCGACCAGGAGGCGGCTGGCCCGGTGGCAGGCCGCGCGCGCGGAGCCTTCCTCGGTCTTGGCTGCGCGCAAACGGCCGGGGTCGCCCTCGAGGCGGACATAATTGACGCCGATCCTCGCGGTAGGGGCGCCGGCTTTCGCGCTGCGGGAGATCCAGACCCCGGCGTGAACGGAGCCGACCATCGGCTCGCCGCACTCGGGAAGCTCGAGGACGGCGAGCTCGGCGCCGGAACGGGTGCGGATGCGGGCCTCCAGCCTGCGGTCGACGGGGTGGTACTCGATGCTCGCGCGGATCCATTCCGCGGTGGGGAGGGTGACGGGGAGGGCGCGCGCGCGGGTGAATCCCGGTCCGCCCTCCAGAACCGCCCACCCCTGGGCGACCACGGGCCCCGGCTCGAGGAAGAAGCGGACGCGTCCGCCCCGCACGGGAACCTGCGGCAGGGCGCCCTGCCAGCACCCGAACGAGTATCCGGGCGCCGCGGCGCCCGCGCGTTCGTTCCATTCGGCCTCGACCCGCCAGCCGCACCCGGAGGAATCGGCGGACAGGTACGCGGCGTGCTCCTCGGGACTCGAGGGATCGAGGTCGAGCAGGAAATGCTCACGATCCCAGGCGTAGGGGAACGGGGAGGTGAGGGCCACGGGTCCGTCGGAGGATTCGAACCGGTCCTCGAGGAAAGGCACGAAGCGCGCGCGGGATTCCGCCTCGCGGCGGCGTGGTTCGAGTTCCGCGAGCCGGTGCGGATCGAGCGCGGCACGCTCCACGAGATCGGCGAACTCGCGCGCCGCCTCCTCGCATTCCCCCAGGCGGTCGAGGACGCGCGCGCGCCCGAAGAGGGCCTCGTCATCCGCATGTTCCGCGCCCTGGAGGGCCCGGTTGTAGGCGGAGAGGGCGGCACGCACGTCGCCCGTGCGCTCGCAGGCATCGGCGAGCGCCAGCAGCGGGACGTGGGCGGAAGGACCGCCCCGCGCCGCCCAGGCGAGCGCCTCCAGGATCCGGCGCGCCGCGGGTCCGAAACCGAGGCGCGCGAGATCCGCGGCGGCCCGCAGTCGCGCCTGCGCCCGACCTGCCGGCCGCGGATCGAGCACCGGCGGGCCCGCGGACCGCTCCTTCCCGTCGTCGGTCGAGCGCTCCACGGTCGGCTCATGCCGTGGCCAGGGGGAGCGCCCGACGATCCGCAGTCCGTCGTCCAACTGCAGCAGCAGTTCATCGTTTCCGTCCGCGTTGACGTCGATCGCGGCCAGCAGCGTGCACCGCTCCCGCGCGGGCAGAATCACCTCGAGCGGCCGAAGCGGGGCGGCGGAGTCGACGTCGAGGAACCACAGCCGGCGGACGGCGGAGGTCTCGGCCGCCAGGTGGACGGCGACGAATCGTCCCGCCGTGCCGCGCACCGCGGCCGCCTGCGGTTCGTCGAAGCGATTCGGCTCGTGCTGAGGGGCGCGCTGGGTCAATCCGGTCTCCCAGCCGTCGGCGGTCCGCAGGAGAAACTCCACTCCGGCCCGGGAGCGCGGATCCGCCGTCCTCACGCCCCGGGCCTCCGGGCCGTCGGGACCGGCGATCACGAACCCGACCGGCCGGTCCCCGGGGTCGCTCCCCGGAATCGGCGCCACGGTCACCGGGAGTTCGCGGCGGAACTCATCTCGGCGCAAGAACGCCCCGCGTTCCGCATCCCACCGCCACTCGCGCACCAGGGTTCGCGATCCGCACCAAGCGGCTTCCAGCAGGGACGGATCGGGGCCCTCCAGCGGGGACAGAGACCCGAGAGGGAGATCGATCCGTTCCGGGAGGAAATCGGGAAACCAGGGGGCGAGGATCCCGGAGCGCTCCTTCCAGGCTTGCAGCCGGTCGCGGGGGCCCTGCGACCGGACGAAGACCTCAAGTGACCCGTCGCCGTCGAAGTCGGCGGCGCACACGCCGACGCCTGCGGGTCCGGCCACCGGCATCACGAGGACGACCTGCTCGGCGCGCAGACCGTTGGCGCCGTCCCGCAGGACGTGCAGGCGCGAACACTCGGCGCTGCCGCGCCACTCCAGGACCAGCAGCAGGCCTCTCCGTCCCCGCGCGGCGGGGCAGACCGCCAGTCCCGCGACCACGCCCTCGAGCGCGAGGGGCACCGGACGCGCGGCCCATCGGACCGATCGATCCCGCGCGCGCCCGCCGCCGGCCGGAGCGAGCGTGCCGTCCACGACGAACAGCCCTTCCGTCCCGCCCAAGAACAGCCGCGGCGGCCGTCCTTCCCCTCCGGGGATGGAGGCGGCGCAGAAGGCGGGCCCCGGCAGGTCCACGAAGGCGGCACCGACCAACCGACGGCACCAGGCTTCACCGGCTTCCGTCGCGGACAGACCGCCCGGACCGCCCGCGGAACTCTCGCGCGCGAGCGCATAGGCCTCCACCGCGCCTGCCACATCCAGGCGCGCGAGCCGCAAACGGGCCCGGAGGTCCTGCAGCGCCGGCCGGGCGGACAGGCGGGGCGACTCGCGCAGCACACGCTCCACGATCGGTTCCACGTCCTGATGACGTCCGGCGCGGGAGAGCAAGTCGGCGATTCCGAGCCAGGCTTCGGCCGCCTCATCGCCGCCCGCCCCCCGCACCACCGCCTCGGCATAGGCCGCCAGGGCGGAGTCCACGCTGCCCATCGCGGACTGGCTTTCGCCGTAGATGCGCCACAACGCCGCCGCCGCCGGAACCTCGCCGAGGCGCGGCAGCGAATTGGCCAGCAACGACGCGACCTGCTCCTGCTTCCCCTCCCCCACCCACGCGCGCACCTGGGCGAGCATCGCCTCCGCGCGCGCGGTTTCGGTGCGTTCGTGGGCCAACGCGAACGCCCGGCGTTCCGCTTCGGCGGCGTGCGCCCGCCGCTCTCCCCACCACGGCCGCACCCACGAAAACCAGATCACGAGGCCCAGCACGAGCGCCGCCGTGACGGCGGCGGTGATCGCCTGCTGCCGGTTTCGCCGCAGGGAACTCAAGGTGTAGTAGAGGAAGCCGAGCGGTTGCGCGGCAATCTCCTCCCCGGCCAGCTGCGCCTCGATGTCCTGCACGAGTTCGAGAGCCGAGGAATACCGATCCCCGCGGTCCTTGGCCATCGCGCGCAGGCAAATGGTCTCGACCGCGCGACCCAACAGCGGATTGCGGTCGCGCGGCGGCACCGGTTCCTCCACCACCACCTTCATCATCAAGTCCACGACCGTGGCCGCCTCGAACGGCTTCACGCCGGTCAACATCTCGTAGAGAACGACTCCGAGCGAATAGATGTCGGTACGCCCATCGAGCTTGTCGTAGTCGCCCCGCGCCTGTTCGGGACTCATGTAGTGCGGCGTCCCCATCGCCATGCCCGACTCGGTGAGGCTCGAGGACTGGTTGCGCTCCTTGGCGAGGCCGAAGTCGGTGATCATGGCGCGGAACGGGGGCAGGAAGCGGCGGGCATGGCTCCGATCTCCCGTCTCCAGCACGGCGGCCTCCGTGAGCGCCTCCTCGAACGCGAGGATGACGTTGCCGGGTTTCACGTCGCGATGGACCACGCCCTGGTGATGCGCGTAGTGAAGCGCGTACGAGACGTCGCGCACGATCTTGAGCGCGATGCTCGGGGGGACAACCTTGCGCTCTTCGAGCAGGCGATCAAGCGGGATGCCGCGGATGAAATCCATGGTCAGGTAGTGAACCCCATCCTGCACGCCGACGTCGTGGAGCGGCACGATGTTGGGGTGGTGCAGTCGGGCCGCCGCGCGGGCCTCGCGCTGGAACCGTTCGACCTGTTCGGCGGTCGCGAGTCCGCCGGCGAGCAGGAGCTTGAGGGCGATTTCGCGGTTCAGTTTCGGATCGAACGCGCGGTAGACGACGCCCATGCCGCCGCGGGAGATTTCTTCGCGGATCATGTAGGGTCCGAAGGGCCGGCCCACGCGGGGAGCAGCGGTCTGGCCGGTCTTCTTTTCCCCGGCAGGGACGCGCGTATCGTCGTCGGCGCGGATCGCCATCAGAGTCGGTTGGGAGGCGCGCGGGTCAACCGGCGCGTCCGGCGCCGCGACCGGGACGCGCGAGGTCTCGCCGGTGACCGGGCTGCGTACGCTGTTGGGACGCCCGAGATCTCCGCCGCACTGGCGGCAGGAAGGGTCCGGGGCGGCGAATCGGGCCACCTGGACCAACGAGCGGCAGGCGGTGCAGACCACGTATCCGTCTGCGACCAGGCGGAGCAGCCGGTCGCGAATCCGGGCGTCGGGCGTCGGTTCGGGGGGGGCGGGGGCGGGAGCCGCCGCGGACGGGGCGGACGGGTCGACCGCGCCGACCCGGGCCGGGGTGGGCGTACCGAGCGGCGCCACGCCGAGGGCTCGGGCGAGGCGGAGCAACAGGTCCGGCGACGGCGTCGGCATGCGAGCCCCCGCGGGAGAAGACGAAGCCGCGTCCGATTGGCCGCGAACGCGTTCCGATATTGTATAATCCGCTCCGTTGCAGCGGGTGGAAATTCGGCGCTTTGCGCGTGACGATCCCGGGAGGACCGCATCCCAATCATGTCGACCTCGGACGAATCGGGGGACGCCGACCGGGCCGACCTGGAGCGGGCGCGCACGGGCGATCCGGCCGGGCTTGAGGCACTGTATCGACGTCATTCCCCGATGGTGTACGGCCTTGCGTTGCGCACCCTGCGCAGGACGGACGCGGCCGAGGACGTGGTGCAGGAGACGTTTCTGGCGGTGCACCGTCATGCGGGGACGTTTCGGGGCGACTCGAAAGTCCGTACGTGGCTGTGCTCGATTGCGCTGAATGCGTGCCGCATGCGTCTTCGCGGCGGCAAGCGACGGGCGCTTCCTCTGGAGCGCGCGGAGGAGGTGCCCGCGCCGGTGCGGCCGCAGTCGTCGGGCGCGCTGCTGGCCGCACTCGACGACCTGGACGAAGACACGCGGGAGTTGGTGATGCTGTCGGCCCAGGGGCACTCGTACGAGGAAATGGCCGGACTGCTGGAGTTATCGCCCGACCAGGTGCGCGGACGGCTCTACCGCGCGCGCAAGCAACTACTCGACCGGATGCGGGAGCGGGACCATGGACGCGCGTAGCGGGATGCAGCTGGGATCGGAGGGAACGTCCCGCTGCGAGGAACTGGCCGAAGGCTTGAGCGCGTACGCAGACGGCGCGGCGGAAGGGGTGCTGGCCCGGGAGATCGAGGCGCACCTGGGGGTCTGCGCCGCCTGCGCGGCGGAGCTGGAGCGTCTGCGCGCGCTGGTGCGGGATTTGCAGGCGCTCGCCGAAGCGCCGCCGCCGGACTCCGTATGGCCGCGAGTGCGCGCGGGGATGGCAAGGCCGGAGACGCGGGCTGCGGCCGGACCGTTCACCTGGGTGGCGCGCGCGCTGCTTGCGCTCTACGACGGGGACCTGGCGACGCGGTGGGTCGCGGCCGGGACGGTGCGGGACGTCGAGTCGGCGCGGCACGGGGCGGCTGCGATGATCCTGGGGCTGCTGCTGGCGGCGCCGCTGGTCATCGGTTCGGCCGGCCTGCAGGCCTGGCCGGCCGCGGTGCTGATCCTCCTCCTGTGGCTGGCCTCGCTGCGGCTGGAGTCGAACTTCTCCGCCGGCGAGATGACGGCGCTGCTGGGGATCGGGGCGGTCGCCGGAATCGTCCACGACGGCGTCGGCCTGGCGCAGGGGATGGGGTTCGCGGCGGCCGGGCTATCCGCCGCGGTCGCCACGCTGGCGGCGGCGCAGGCCGCTTGCCACGCGACCCACCGGCCGCTCGTGCTGGGGTTCCTGCGCGTCCCGTCGTGGACTCGCGCGGCGGCCGTGATCGCCCTGGCGGCCCTGCTGTCACGCCCCGACCTGGCCGGCGCCTCGGCGCTGGTCTGCCCCGCGATCGGGGCCACCCTCGGCGCAAAAGGCGGCTCGCTCCGCCGTCGGAGCGCCGCATGAGCGGGGAGTACCGGGCCTGCGTCCTGTGCGAACACCGCTGCAACGTCGACCGCACGCGGGGTCCCGCCGGCCTCTGCCGCGCCTCCGACCGGCCGCGGGTGTTCGCCGAAATGCTCGAATACGGCGAGGAGGACGGACTCGTCCCGGCCTGGGCGATCAGCCTGGCGGGGTGCAACTTCACCTGCCCTTTCTGCATCACCGGAGACGAGAGCCAGGATGCCGGCGCGGGCCGCGCCACGGACCCGGATTCGCTCGCGCGCAGGGCACGCCAGGCCGTGGGCGCAGGCGCACGCGCCATCCTCGTCCTCGGCGGGGAGCCGACCATCCACCTCCCCTTCCTCCTCGACCTGGCCGGCCGACTCCGCAACGTGGAGGTTCCCCTCGCGCTCAAGACCAATTTGGCCTGCACCCTGGAGACGCTGGACCGCGCGCTCGACGCCTTCGACGTCGTCGTCGCCGACTTCAAATTCGGCAACGAGTCCTGCGCCCGCCGGCTCGGGGCCGTGCCCGGATATGTCGACATCCTGCGCCGCAACCTGACCCGGTCGGCAACGCGCCGTCGGACGATCGTCCGGCACCTGCTCATGCCCGGCCACGGGGAGTGTTGCTGGCGGCCGGTGGCGGATTGGGTGCGCCGGGAACTGCCCGGCGCGGAGCTCTCCCTGCGCGACACGTACGTGCCGACGTTCCGGGCCGAGGGCACGCTCGCGCGTACGACCACCGAGAGGGAGTCCCGGGAAGCGGCGGAGATCGGCTCATGAACGACCTGCGCATCCACGTGGATCGGCGCGGCCGAATCCTGATCGAGAACTTCGGGGCGGACGCACTCGCATTGGTGCAGGCGCTCGCCCCGAACGCCCCGGAAGTCCGGAGGCTCCTCGCCCTGACGCGGGAGACGCATCGAGGGAGCGGCGATGGCGAACGACGTCCTTGAACAGGTCGAACTGTTGATCCGGGCCCGGTACCCGATCCTCTACCTCGTGTCGTGGGAGGAGACCCGCGTCCGTGACCTCGTGGAGAGCATCGCCCGGCGACGCAACAAGAAGCTCTTCGAATGGTCGGTGACCACCGGGATCGTCCCGGCCGGAACGCCGATTCAATCGCAGAAGGGCCGTAATCCCGCCACGCGAGACCCGCTCGTGGCGCTCGACCAGATCATCGAGCAGATCGAGCCGGCGCTCTTCCTGCTCCACGACTTCCACCCGTTTCTGCAGAAGAACTCCTATGCAGTGATCCGCCGGCTCAAGGAGATCGCGATCCACCTGAAGAACAGCTTCAAGACGTTGATCCTGGTCGGACCGGTGCTGGAAGTTCCCCCCGAACTCGAAAAGGAGATCACCGTCCTCGACGTCCCCCTCCCCGGAATGGCGGAGTTGTCGGGACTGCTGGACCGGATCGTCGAGGAGGTCAAGGGGAGCCGGCAGGTGACCGTCGCGATCACGCCCGCCGGCCGGGAGGACCTCCTGAAGGCCGCGCAGGGTCTCACGCTGTCCGAGGCGGAAAACGTGTTCGCCAAGATCCTCGTGCAGGACGGCCGCCTCGACGACGAGGATG
Organism: uncultured Planctomycetia bacterium; assembly: GCA_964632945.1. GTDB lineage: Bacteria > Planctomycetota > MHYJ01 > WSZJ01 > CAZWCX01 > CAZWCX01. Next base: position 11,417 of record CAZWCX010000042.1, read on the forward strand.
TCCCCCACGTGTTCGCGGAGAAGCGCCAGATTCTGCGCAAGAGCGGGCTGCTCGAGTATTACGAAAGCCGAGAGGAATTCGGGCAGGTAGGCGGGATGGGCCCCTTGAAGGAGTGGCTGCGCAAGCGCCAGTCCGCCCTCACCGACCGCGCGCGCGAATTCGGCCTGCCCGCGCCCAAGGGAGTCCTGCTCCTGGGCGTGCAGGGGTGCGGCAAGAGCCTGTGCGCCAAGGCGGTGGCCGGGCTCTGGCGCATGCCGCTGCTCCGCCTCGACGTGGGGAGGATGTTCGGCAGCCTGGTGGGCTCGTCGGAGGAGAACATGCGACGGGCCATCCGCATCGCGGAATCGGTGGCGCCCGCGATTCTCTGGGTGGACGAGATCGACAAGGCCCTGGCGGGGGCGTCCGGGTCCGGGTCGACCGACGGCGGGACCGGCGCGCGCGTATTCGGCACCCTGCTGACCTGGCTCTCGGAGAAGACGGCGCCGGTGTTCGTCATCGCCACGGCGAACGACATTTCTCACCTGCCCCCCGAACTCTTGCGCAAGGGACGCTTCGACGAGATCTTCTTCGTCGACCTGCCGTCTGCCGAGGAGCGGCGGGAGATCTTCCGGATCCATCTCGAGCGTCGGCGCCGCGCGCCGGAGCGGTTCGATCTCGGCGCGCTCGCCGAGGCGTCGCACGGGTTCAGCGGCGCCGAGATCGAGGAGGCCGTGGTCTCGGCGCTCTTCGACGCCTTCTCCGCGGGCCGGGATCTCGACTCCGGCGATGTGCGCAAGGCGCTGGGCGACACGGTCCCGCTGTCGAAGACGATGGAAGAAGGGCTGACGCGGCTTCGCACCTGGGCGGACGGCCGGGCGCGCTACGCCTCCGGACGCGCCACGGAGGAGAGCGGACCTTCGGGACGGAAGCTGGAATTCTAGCCCGGATTATGGATCAGGCCGCGTCCGCGGCTTCGTGGAGAATCCGCCCGCGGGCTTCGAGGGCGCGCCGGCCCGGCGGTGGGTCGGGGGCGGCGCCGCCGGGACTTCACCTCCCCCCGCGCCGCGCCCGGGGCGTCTTCGGGCGCCGGGCGGGGACACGGGGCACCCGCGCCTCCGCCCCCGCGGTCGCCCCGCTCCCGCCGGTGGAACGCTGCGCATCCAAGTGCCGGCTCAAGCGCTTCGGCGCGACGGCCCGGTAGCTCTCCTCGATCCAGGCCAGCAGCATCGGCACGGGAGGGGCGGTCGCCGCCTCGAATTGGGCGGTGATCCACCCCGACTTCCCGAGACCGTAGCCGGTCGGCTCGGTGAAGGGCAGTTCCAGGGCCAAGCCTCGACTGTCCGGCAGCTTGACCGTCACCGTCAACCGATCGGAGGGCAAGCCGAGGAAGACGAAAATTTTCCCGTTGACCTTGACGACGTCCTCTCCCCACGGATGGTCGAGGACGGCCCCGGGATACGCGCGGGCCGCCTTCATCAGGGTCTTCTTCGCCGTGCGCAACGCCGCGGGTGCCCGTCCGGTGCCGGTTCCGCCCATGCTCCCTCCCCGTCCGCTCCGGCGGGGGAAAATCCGCACCGCCCCGGCCATTGTAGAAAACGGATTTCGCGTGAGGAATCATTCCCGGCCGCATCCGGTACATCAGGAACCGTGCGGAAAGTCGGGACGCCGAATGGGAGGTCGCTCGATGGGAGCCGTGATCGTGATTACCCCGGTGCTGGCGGCGGCCTGGCCGGCCATCAGCGCCTCCGTCCTGGGGGCCGCCGCGGCCATGGGATTCGCCCAGGCCGCCGCCAAACCGTCGCCGCAGACGCGCCTGCAGGAGTGCGTAACGCTGGACGTCAAGGGGAGCCAGGCGATCACGGACGGGTTGGCGGCGGATGAGAAGTTGACCTTCGTGAAGGAGGGAATCACGCTCACGTTCGCCCGCGAGGCGCGCGGGAAGTGCAGCGTCAGCGCCGCGGGCCAGGGACTCTCCCGGGAACAGTTGGAGTCGGTGGGAAGGGATTTCACTCAGCAGGTGATTCAGCAGTTTGCCTACCACCGGCTGATGGAGGAGTTGTCCCGGCAGAACTTCGCCGTGGTGGCGCAGGAGATCGGCGAGGACCGCACGATTCACGTGCAGGTGAGACGGTTCGTCTGATCCGGGAGGAGGAGTCCTCGATGAACACCCAGGAATTCGAGATCACGATCGATGCGCAGGGCCGAGTGCGGGTGCACATGCGTGGGGTAAAGGGCCGTCACTGCACGGACTACGCCACCTGGCTGGCGGGCCTGCTCGGACCGGTGGTGGAGCGGGAAATGACCTCGGAGCACTACGAACCCGAAGGGCAGGTCCGGATCGACGTCACCGGCTCGGCGGGGGGATAGCGACCGATGCGCTGCGAGCGATGCGGTTTCCACAATCTGCCGGGAGCGACCGCCTGCCTCTCCTGCCGGTCGCCCCTGGGCGCGGCGCGCCGAACGATGACGGCGGAGGCCGCATCGCCGCCGCGGCGTTCCGCCTGGCTCAAGTGGGCGGACGCCTGGCTGATTCCGGTGCGGCTGAATCCTTCGGATCACCGCTGGATCGCCGTGCGGCCGGTCGCCGCGGGACTGCTCGGCTTGATCCCCGGTCTGGCGCAGGCGGCACGGGGACGATGGCGAAGCGCCGTGGGATTCTTCGGCGCATGGACGGCAACGATGGTCGCGTGCGTGATGACGTTCGCGGCCTGGCCCTACGGTTTTTTCGTGGGCGCGACGGTGGGACTCCATGCCGCCTCGGCGCTCCATCCCTACCGCTCCGCCCTGGTCGCGCTCGCGCTCCGGGAGCGGCTCCAGATCGCCGCCGGCGCGGCGCTCGTCCTGGCGGGGTTCGTCTATTACCCGGTCGACCGCCTCGCCCGGGACGAGTATCAACCGGTCCAGGCGACGGTCTCCCTGCCGGGTGCCGGAATCGAAAACGGCGACGTCGTGCTGACTCGCCGGTACCGCCACCCGGAAACGCCGGGGGCCGGCGACACGGTCCTGGTGGAGTACCCCGGGTTTCCCGGTCTGCAGATCGAGCGCGTCGTGGGGCTTCCGGGCGATCGGATCCAGGTGCGCGCCGGCACCTTGCTCCGCAACGGCCTCAGGGTCCCGCCGACATCAGGCCCGCTCGTGGCGGACACGCTCGCGGATGGATTCGATTTCCAGGTGCCGACGAATCGTCTGTTCGTGTGGCCCTCGGTGTTCGCCGCCAACAATCCGGCCTACGCGGGAATCGTTTCGATGGCCTCGGTTCCCGGGGACCGCTTGCGGGGAAGGGTGTGGATGGTTTACCATCCATGGAAGCGCCGTCGCGTTCTCGACGCACATTGACGGAGCCGCCGCCATGAACAAGTTCGACCTCGGGGTGAACCCGCGCACCGGTCGCGCGCGCATGCGCCGGCAGGGAGTCGGGTCGATGGGCGCCGCCGACCTGCGCGGGGCGATTCGACAGCTTCCACTGGAGTCGCGCGCGCGCCTCGCCGCGGTGCTCGCACTCGCCGTGCAGGTCCGACTGCATCCGCGCGATCTCCTCGAGTTCGTCCGCGTGTACGAGCCCGCCTTGATCCTTTTCGGTTGCGCCATGTTGTGGTTCAGTCTCCTCGCGACCTCGGTGCTGACCTGCTGGGTGGTGGACCCACAGCGCCCTTTGCTGGCCTCGAACGTCCTCTGGTACGGCACCCTCGCCGTCGCCGCCGCGGCACCTTTGGCGTCGGCGGCGCTGGTCGTACGCGCCCGCCGTTCCCGCGCCGAGGAGAGGTGAACCCAATGGGACGGTTCTCCAACCTCGAGTTCGACCGCGAGGAGGATCACTCCGACCTGCGGCCGGCGGAGGTGCGCAAGGACGAACGCTACTACTTCACCCTCGGCGGCGAGCGCTTCCGTGAGGGGAGATTCGAAAATGCGCTGCGATACTACTCCCGGGCGCTGGAGTACGATGCCCGGCTGGCCGAAGCCTGGCTCGGCCAGGTGCAGTCGCTGCTCGAGCTCGAGGAACCCGCCGAGGCTCGCGTGTGGGCCGACAAGGGCCTGGAATCGTTCCGGAACCACGCCGACTTGCTGGCCGCGAAGGGAGTCGCCTCCGGGCGTCTCGGCGAAACCGATGCCGCGATGGCGCTGGTGGACGCCGCGCTGGCCGAGAAGGGGGAGACGCCCTACCGCTGGCGGGCGCGCGGCGAAGTCCTTCTGCTTCGGGGCGACCGCAATCACGATCACTGCTTCGGCAAGGCACTCGCCAGCGCGAGTGGGGACTGGTTCGAACCGCTGGCCATCGGACGCGTCTACCTGCGATACGACCAGGTCGCTCCCTCGATGAAGTTCCTCGAAGTGTCCCTCCAGCGCCATGCCGGAAGCGCATTCGCCTGGGAGACGATCGGGCGGGCGCGCGAGCGCCTGGGCCTGACCGGGGCCGCAGGCACGGCGTATCGACACGCGCTCTCCCTTGATTCCGACCGGCCGGCGGCTCGGCAGGGGCTGGCACGCATGGACGGCGGGGGCGCCTGGGCATCGATCCGCCGCGCCTGGAGCGCACTTTTCCGCGGCTCGAACGCCTCTTAGGGGACGCCGTCATGCACGAATTCGCCGCCCCCGACGGACCCCGCGTCGCGCGCATCCTCCGCGCCGCCCGCGCGGCCCACGCGTCGGACATCCACCTGATCGCCGGCATCCCCCCCGCCTTCCGCGTCGACGGGGAAATCGTCATGGCCGACCACGACGCCCTGACTCGCGAGGACACCCGGTCCCTCACCTTCGAATTGCTCAGCGACGAGCAGCGTGCCGTTTTCGAACGGGAGCGCGAAATCTGCGTCTCCGTTTTCGGCACCGAGGCGGGCCGCGTGCGTGTGACCGCCTACCTGCATGCCGGGAACGCGGAGGCGGCGATTCGGCTTTGCCAGGAGGAGATCCCCTCCGGCGACGAACTCGGTCTGCCCGAGGTGGTCGACGACCTCACCCGACGCTCCAGCGGGCTCATCCTCGTCACCGGTCCCACCGGCGTCGGAAAAACCACGACCCTGCACTACATGATCGACCAGATCAACGCCCACCAGCGCTACAAGATCGTCATGATCGAAGATCCGGTGGAGTACATCCACCGCCCCAAGCGGTCGATCCTGGTCCAGCAGGAACTGCACACGGACACGTCGTCCTATGCGCGGGCGCTGATCCACGTCCTGCGCCAGGACCCGGACCTGATCGTGATCGGGGAAATGCGCGAGACCGAGACCATTGAGACGGCTCTGACGGCAGCCGAGACGGGCCACCTGGTGCTTTCCACCTTGCACACGCCGGGCGTCGAGCAGACGGTGGAGCGGATCGTGGGGGTCTTCCCCGCCGCGCGCCAGAATCAGGTGCTGTTGCAGCTGGCGAGCACCCTGCAGGCCATCCTCGGGCAATTGCTGCTCCCACGCGCGGACCGCCGCGGACGGATCCTGGCGACCGAAGTGCTCCTGGCCACGATCGGCGTGCGCAACATCGTTCGGGAGGGGAACATTCACCTGCTGCCCAGCGCCATGCAAACGGGCGTGCGGGACGGAATGCGGACGATGGACATGGCGCTTCAAGACCTCTACCAGCGCGGGCTGATCACCTGGGACACGGCCCTCAACCACTCCCGCAACCCCGACCTCTTCCAGAAGAGCAAGCGCAGGCGCGAGGAGTGAGATCCGGGATTGACCCGAGTGCACCGGCGAATCCGCCCCCTCCCCCCGCCGGCCGGCCGGACTTGACCGGGACCCGGCGCATCGGATAGGGTACTTGGACCGTCGGTAGCATGTTTCCGTCCCCCTGCAGCGCTCTACCGATTCCTGTCGTGCCGCGGAGAGGACATGGCGATCCTCGTGGTCGATGACTCCCTCGCGATGCGGAAAGTCATCCGCAATGCGCTCGAAGGGACCGGACTGTCTTCGGCGGACATCCTCGAAGCCGCCAGCGGCGCCGACGCCTTCCGGATCCTCGAGACGCAGCGCGACAAGGTGCGTCTGGTCCTCCTGGACTGGATCATGCCCGAATTGGACGGTATGGAGGTTCTGCGGCGCATCCGGGCCACCCCGATCTGGCGATCGATCCCCGTGATCATGATCAGCAGCCAGGCGCAGCAGGAACTGATCGTGCAGGCCGTGCGGGAAGGGGCGCGAAACTACGTCGTCAAGCCGTTCCGTCCCGAGACGCTGGTGCGCAAGGTACGCGAGGCGCTCCCGGACCTGCCGGAGCCGCCGTCGGGAAAGCGGCCGCTCACGGTCCTGATCGTGGACGACTCCGACACCATGCGGAAGGTGATCCGGACCTCGCTCGCCGAGATCGACGGGTTCGTCTGGACATTCGTCGAGGCCGCGGACGGACTGGAGGCCCTGAACAGCCTCCGCACCCAGGACCCGCCCGTCGACCTGGTCCTGGCCGACTGGGAAATGCCGAACATGGACGGCATGGAGCTCCTGCGCCAGATGAGGGGATCCGGAGCGTTCGCGAAGATCCCGTTCATCATGATTTCGAGCGCGTCGCGGCGGGAACGGGTCATCGAGGCGGTGCGCGAGGGGGCGCGCGGGTTCCTGGTGAAGCCGTTCCGACCCGAGTCGCTGCGGGTCAAGATCGCGGAAGTCATGAAGGAAGACGCGGGAGACCCGCCGTCCTCCTCGCGCGTGTCCGACACCATGATCGTGCGGCGGGAACTCGGCCACGTGGGGCGCCCGGACGATCCCGATGCACCCTTCTTCGACCGCCTGCCGCTGGAACTCCGGGAGGCGGTGCGACTGCAGGCGACCCAGCGCGCCTGGTCGGCCGGCCAGGAAGTCGTCCGCGCGGGGGCGATCGTGGGCGAGCTGCACGTGGTGCAGGCGGGCGAAGTGGAAGTCCTGACCGGGGGGGGACAGCCGGCGGACATCCGCGGCGCGGGGGAGTGCGTGGGGGAAGAGTCGTTTCTCTCCGGCGATCCGTCCCCGCACACGGCCCGGGCGCGGTCCCCCGTCGTGACGCTCACGATCGAGCGCGGCGCGTTCGACCGGTTGTTGGACCTCCATCCGGTGCTCGGCGACCACCTCTCCCGGCTCTATTCGCCGCCGGCCTGACCGCGGGCGCGGTCCGGGCCCCGGGGTCCGGGAGTCCGGGACGCGACTTCGCTCACGCCAGGGCGGGTACGGGTTCGCGCCCGACGCCCGCCGCGGGGCTTCCGCAATAGTCGAGGAGCACCGCCAACTCGTCCCGCATGCGCTGCCGCTCGACGATCATGTCGATGAAGCCGTGCTCGAGCATGAACTCCGAGCGCTGGAACCCCTCGGGGAGCTTCTGCTTGATCGTCTGTTCGATGACCCGCGGGCCGGTGAAGCCGATGAGGGCCTTGGGCTCCGCGATCATGATGTCGCCGAGCGAGGCGAAGCTGGCCATGACCCCGGCCATGGTGGGGTTGGTCAGGACCGAGACGAACAGGATCCCCGCCTCGTTCAGGCGGGCGATCGCGGCGCTGGTCTTGGCCATCTGCATGAGGGAAAGACAGCCCTCGTACATTCGGGCGCCGCCGCCCGAGCCGGAGACGATAATCACCGGCGTCCGTTCCTCGAGACCGAGCTCCAGGCACCGGGTCACCTTCTCGCCGACCACACTGCCCATGCTGCCCATCATGAAGCGGGAGTCGGTGATGCCGATGACGACGCTTCGCCCCTTGATCTTGCCGCGCCCGGCGATCATCGCGTCCCGCAGTCCGGTCTTGCGCTGGGCATCGATGACCTTGTCCTTGTACGGCGCCGGGTGCGTGAACTCGAGCGGGTCGAGAGGCGTGAGGTCGCCCCAGAGTTCCTCGAGCCGACCGTCGTCGAGCAGCAGGTCCACGCGCTCGCGCGAGGAAAGGTTGAAGTGGTAATTGCACTCCGGGCAGGTCCGGAATCGCTCCTCCACGATCTTCTTGTAGATGAGGTTGCCGCAATCGTCGCAGCGCATCCAGAGACCGTCGGGAAGATCCCGCTTCTTGCGGAAGACCAGATTGCGGATGCGATCCCAGGCCATCTTCAGTCCTCCCGTTCATGCGCGCCGGACCCATCCGGCGAGTTCGTTGATTCTACCACTCGAAGCGACGAGGGCGAGTCCAAACTCTCCGGAGCGTCAACGCAGGGCGAGAATCGCTCCCGCCATGTCGGGGGCGCGGAAGGTCGCGGTGCCGGCGACGATCACGTTGGCCCCGGCCGTACGCGCGATCCGCACCGTCTCCGCGTTGATCCCGCCGTCGACCTCCAGGTGCGTCGCGGCGGGCAAGAGATCACGAAACGCCGCGACCTTCTCCATGACCGTGGCGATGAAGGCCTGGCCCCCGAAGCCGGGCCAAACGGTCATCGGGAGCACGAGGTCGACGTCGCGCAGCGAGTCCTCGAGCCACTCGGGGCCGGTGTCCGGGTTGAAGGCGAGCCCGGCCTTGCGGCCGCGCGACCGGATTCGATCGATGAGCGCGCGGGCCCGCAGCGCGGCCTCCTTCCGGGACATGGGATCGTCGACGAGCCGGAATCCGCGACCCGACCACTCCCGCGCCCGTTCCGGCGCGACGGCCTCGATGTGAAAGGTGATCAAGTCCGCGCCCGCGGCGGCGAAGGCGTCGACGAGCTTCTCCGGGTTCTCGATCATGAGGTGGACGTCGAGCGGCAGGTCGGTGACCCGGCGAACGGCTTCCACGACGCACGGGCCGATCGTCAGGTTGGGGACGAAATGCCCGTCCATGACGTCCACGTGCGCCCAGTCGGCGCCCGCCTCCTTCATCCGCTGAACCTCCCGGTCGAGGCGCGAGAAATCGGATGCCAGGATCGAGGGCGCGATCACCACGCCCGCTGTTTCGTCGCGCGACGGAATCACGTGCCCGGCCTCCCGGTTGCGGGAACTACCGATTGGTCAGGGCGGCGATTCCCGGCAGGTCCTTCCCCTCGAAGAACTCGAGCGCGGCGCCGCCGCCGGTGGACACGTGCCCCATCCGGGCCCCCAGCCCGAACTGCTCCACGGCCGCGGCGCTGTCGCCGCCCCCCACCACCGTGAACGCCTTCAGCCCGGCCAGCGACTGAGCGATCGCCTGCGTCCCGCCCGCGAAGCGCTTGTTCTCGAAGATCCCCATCGGCCCGTTCCAGAGCACCGTCTTCGCCGCTTCCAGCTCCGCGGTAAAGGCGGCGACGGTCTTGGGTCCGATGTCGACGCCGATCCAGCCGTCCGTAATCGCCCCATCCTCGATGCGCACGCGGCCCTTGGCCTCGAGTTTGTCGGTGACCAGGTGGTCGACCGGCAGGAGGATCTTCGTGCCCGACTTCTCCGCCTTGGCCATCAATCCGTTGGCGGTGTCGATCCGCTCGGCTTCGACCTTCGACGCCCCCACGCCGATGCCGCGGGCCTTGAGAAAGGTATACCCCATCGCCCCGCCGATCAGGATCGTCGCCGCCTTGCCGAGGAACTCGCCGATCAGCGCAACCTTGTCGGACACTTTCGCCCCGCCCAGGACGACCACGAACGGCTTGTCGGGATTGTCGCGGATCTTCATCAGCGCGTCGATCTCCCGCTTGAGCAGGAAGCCGGCGCCGGCCTTGCGGAACTTGGTCACGCCGACCACCGACGCGTGGGCGCGGTGGCAGGTGCCGAACGCGTCGTTGACGTACAAGTCGCCCAGGAACGCCAGCTTGCGGGAGAAGTCGTCCTGGTTCGCCTCTTCTCCCGGATAGAACCGAAGGTTCTCGAGGAGCAGCGTCTCGCCGTCCGACATCCGCTCGACCGCCTTCTCCACCTCGTGTCCGACGCAGTCGTTGAGCTTGCGCACCGGCTTGCCGAGCAGCTCCTGCAGGCGCTGGGAGACACGGTCCATGGTCAGGTGGGGTTCGCGACTCTTGGGCCGGCCCAGGTGCGACATGAGGATCAGTCGGCCGCCGTTCTCGACCACGTGGCGGATCGAGGGGAGGGAGGCGCGAATGCGGGTGTCGTCGGTCACGCGCCCCTCGGGATCGAGCGGCACGTTGAAATCGACGCGCATGAGGATCCGCTTTCCTTTCACGTTCATGTCGCCGAGAGACAGCTTCGCCATGGGTGACTCCTTAGCGCAAGGACGACCCCGCCCGGGGCCGCACCGCAGGGGGATGGATGCAGGTTGGTCCTGGAGAGCGCAAAACTATATCACCCGCTCCGCGGGATGGAAAGGACTATTGACATCCGGAGTGACGCTCTCTACAATCGCGCGCCTTCCGAAGAATCAGGAGAGGAATCGCCATGGCGCGCCGCAAGAAGAAATTCGAGTGCAATCACAAGGGATTCGGGAAGTACTGTCACCGCTGCGACAACGAGAAGAACCATCCCAAGGCCGTGACCAAGCCGGCCGTGGATGCCAACGCCGTCGCCGCGGTCGCCACCGAAGTGGCCGAGAAGCGCAAGAAGGCCGAGCGCACGCTTTGCCCCAAGTGCAAGAGCTTCAAGATCACCAAGCGCGACTTCACCGAACTCGCCGACATGTCGAAGAAGGAATTCGTCTGCCGCGAGTGCAAGCACGAGTTCGATGACCCGGGTTCCCAGGCCCCGCCGGGCGCGTAGGGCCTCGGCAACGCTCGACCCCGCGTCGAATGCGCCGCGGGGGTCCGGGGGCGGCGGGGGCCGCGACCGTTCGGCGGCCGCGGCCCGGCGCGTTTTCTCCCGGTGCGCCTACCGCAGTCGCCGCAGGAACTCGCGCACCTTCTCCTGATACGCCCCGGTCGCGTGATCCCATGCGAGCACGTGGTCCGCGCCGGCGACCTCCCAGATCTCATGCGGCCCGGGGTGAGCGGCCGCGATCCGCTCCTGCATCGCCATCGGCACGAGGCGGTCGCGCTCCGGTCGGACCAGCAGGATCGGCCGGTCCCCCATCCGGCGCACCGCCGCCACCGCGTCGGCGTCATCGGCATCGAAGCCGCCGCGCACTTCCGCCCAGAAGATCGTGAACGGGACGAGAAGCCGTCCGGGGGCCCCGAACAATTCGCGCGCGTGCGTGTTCAAGGTCGACGGGAACGTGTCGAAGGCGCTGTCGGCGATGACGCCCGCGATCTCACGGCTGCGCCCCGCCGCCAGGAGCGCCGACGAACCGCCCATCGAAAAGCCCCAGGCCGCGATCGGGCGTCCGGGTCCGAGGCGCGCCCGCAGGGCCTGCGCGGCGGCCACCACGTCCAGCGCCTCCTTCGCCCCGAGCGTGCAGGCGCCGCCGCCGCTGCGTCCGTGCGCCCGGAAATCGAAGAGGACCACCGGGGAGCCGACCGAGCGCAGCCAGGCGGCCTTCTCGAGCTGGCCGGACTTCTCGTCCAGGATGCCGTGGCAGAGCACGACACCCGGACCGTCCCCCTCTGCAGGGACGTACCAGGCGTCGAGGGAAACGCCGTCGCCGGAGACGATCGACAGGGGTTCGAACGGGAGCCCATAGAGCGCGGGGTCGAAGCTCCGTCCCGACCGGGGGATATCGGTGACCATGGTGCTGGTGATCGCACCCAGCGCATGGAGGATGAGGAACAGGTAGAGGACCCCGCGCAAGAGCCGGCGGCGCCAGCGCGCAGCGCCCGGCGCCGGGGGCGCACCGGAGGGGGACGCGGGCGGTTGGGCCGGTCCGGGAATCGCGTCCGGGTCCCCGGCCTCTTCCGCAGCGGCGTTCGGCATCGGTTCCGGACTTCGGTGCGGTCGGGGAGGGGCGGGAGAGAACCTCCCGCCCCGATCGACCTCGGGTCAGACTTTGGTCGCATGCTCGACGAGGTCGACGACGCGGGCCGAGTAGGCGCCTTCGTTGTCGTACCAGCCGATCACCTTCACCATGTTGCCGTTCATCGTCATCGTCGACTTCGCGTCGAAGACGCAGGAATGGGTGTTGCCGATGATGTCCGTGCTCACGATCGGATCCTCGCAATACTCGAGGATCCCCTTGAGCGGGCCCGCCGCATACTTCTGGAACGCCTGGTTGACCTGTTCCACGGTCACCGTCTGGTTCAGAACGGCGACGAAATCGGAGACCGAACCGTCGGTGACGGGGACGCGGAGGGCGAATCCGTCCAGCTTGCCCTTGAGTTCGGGAATGACTTCGCCGATCGCGCGGGCGGCCCCGGTGGTGGTCGGGATGATGTTGACGGCGGCGGCGCGGGCGCGGCGCGCATCCTTGTGCACCAGGTCCTGGATCCGCTGGTCGTTGGTGTACGCATGCACCGTGGTCATCAGCCCGTGGGAAATGCCGAACTCCTTGTGGAGGACGTGCACCATCGGGGCCAGACAGTTGGTGGTGCAGGATGCGTTGGAGATGACGGTGTGCTCCTTCTTGAGCGCGCCCGGATTCACGCCCATGACGATGGTGGCGTCGATGGCCCCCTTCGACGGCGCGGTCAGCAGCACCTTCTTGGCGCCCGCGGTGACGTGCTTGGAGCATTCGTCCTTGGACGTGAAGACGCCGGTCGCCTCGATGGCAAAGTCGATTTCGAGCGCCTTCCAAGGCAGTTTGGCGGGGTCTTTCTCCGCCAGAACCTTGATCGAGCGGCCGTTGACGACCAGGGCGCCGTCCTTGGCTTCGACGGTGCCCGGAAAGCGGCCGAACGTGGAGTCGTACTTGAGCAGGTACGCCAGAGTGGCGGCGTCGGACAGGTCGTTGATCGCGCGAACCTCGAAGTTCGGTCGCTTGCACATCTCGCGGAAGACGAGACGGCCGATCCGGCCGAAGCCGTTGATGCCGATTCGGATCATGGCGGACTCCTTAAGGAATGCCCCGGAAACGGAGAAACGCTAGCACCGCGGCGGGCAAAGATCAAGGAATGGCGCGGTGCGTCGCGCGCGGCATGCGCGGATCGGCAAGGGACGCCGCGGCCCCTGGGGACGCCGCCGAAGTCGGGTCCCCGTCCGGTTCCGGGTCGCCCGGGAGCACGGGGAGCAGGGGATCGACGTCGGGGATTCGGACGATCCGGGCGGCCGGGCCGACCCGCTCCCGGGCGGCGGTCAAGGCCTCCGACAGCGACGAACAGGGGCGGAAGAAGGAGCCCGCCGCGATCGCGCGCGCGTGCGGCGCCACGAGAAAAAACGCCACATCGCGGGCGATCGCGGGACGAATGCCGAGGTGATAGACCACCTCCTTGATGGCGAAGTTCGGCCGCGTGTGGGGGTCGCCGGTCCCGGATGCGCCGTGCTCGAGCGTGCCGACGCAGATCACCGCGCCGCCGGGTCGCGCGATCCTCCCCGCCTGCACGAGCGACTTCTGGAACTGGAACAGGTCCAGCCCGCCTTGCTCGCGGTTGGCGACCACGACGACGTCGGCGGGCGCGACCTCGACCCGTCCGACCTCGCGGGCCAGTCCGCAGGCCGCGCGGTGCGCGGGGACGGGATCGCCGCAGAACCAGCCGGCCGGCAGGCCTTCCCCATTGAGCACGACATTGGCCACGAAGGCATTGGGAAGCCCCGCCACGATTCCCTCGAGATCCGCCAGGAGGGGATTGTCGCGCACGCGGCCCGGACGCACCCGGGGGTCGATCTGCAGCAGGTGGTTGATCCCGGCGTCCCACCGGCCGGCCGTCGCGGGCCAGATCCCCTTGGATCCGCCCGAGTAGCCGGTGAAGGGGTGGGGCTTCACGCGCCCGATCGCGATCACGAGGCCCGCCTCGGTTACGCGCCGGTTCAGACGGGGGTACGGTCCCCATGCCGCCATTCCCGCGAGCAGCAGCCGGAGCGGCACCCCCCACCCCAGCAACCGCCGAAGTTCGAGGGCATCCGTCCGGAGGGCGGCGCGGGCCAGATCGCGGCTCGTCGAGGGAAGATGTCTTGCCGCATCCCGCAGCAGGAGGGCGGCGAAACGGAAGAACATGGCGGGCCGCGCGGGAATGCGGCCGAACCGGACCAACGAAGCCGCATCGGCCGCGACGTGCCGGCTCGCGGAGATTCCATCGGGCATCCCGGGAGGCCGGAACGCCTCCGGGACGTCGTGTGGACGGTGCGTTCCCGAGCCGACGAGCAGCCGGACCCGATCGAAGTGTCCGTCGAGCGGAACGCGCAGCTCCTCGAGCACCGCCCCGAGCATCGTGGCGGTGGGGGTGAGCGGCCGGGCCTGGTCGGGCAGGACGACGACGACCTCGCCCGCGGCCGGCACGCGCGCGGAGAGCGGGGGGCCGGAGACCGGGCGACGCAGCGCCTCCCGCAGGGCTCCCTCCGGATCGGCCAACGCGGGAACGGCGTTGGCGGCCAGCACGACGTCGCCCGGCCCCGGCTCTCCGGTGAGCGGGACCGAGGAGGCGAGGGCGGAAGGATGACTCATCGGGCCAGCAGCTTCTTGAATTCGTCGGTGGTGCGCAATTCCTTGAAGAACGGCTCGTCGCGGACGGTTTCCTGGGACCCTTCCATGCCGAGCGCGAGGCAGCGTCCGAGCAGGTCGAGCGCGCGGGCCTGGTCCCCCGCCGCCGCCTCCACGCAGGCGCGGAAGTAGATCGGCAGGGCCGCGCCGGGACGCAGTTGCGCGGCCTTGTCGACCCAGGCACGTCCCTCCTCCACCTTGCCCGACAGGGCGAGGGCCGCCCCCTTGAAGCAGTGGGCGATCATCGATTCCGGGTCGGCCTTGAGCGCCCGATCAAAGAAGCGCACGGCATCCGGCCCGCGCCCGCCGACGAGCAGGAAGAAACCGCTCATGACGTCGCGCAGCGGCTCGTCCGGGACATCCCCGAACATCGCCGCGGCCTGGGCGGGGTCGACGAATCCGCGACCCAACAGCCGGCGCAGTTGCGGCATGACGCGGAAGTACATCCGCAAGGCGAGGTCGGGGTGCAACTCGCTGGCGCGGAACTGGTAGTAGAGGCCGTTGATCCGGTCGCCGGCGTTCTCGAAGACGCGGCCGAGGTCGAGCAGCGCGTACGCGTTGGTGGGATCCAGTCGCAGGGCCTCCTGGTAGAGCGCCACGGCGTGATCGAAGTCGTTGCGTTCCTCCGCCGCCGCGGCGGCGACCTCGAAGAACCGCGACTCGCCCCGGTCCCCCGGCCGCCGTCTCCATTCATGAAGCGCCTGTTGCATCGTGCGGGTCCGACCGCCGTGATCCAGCTCGGCGCTCAGGTGCCGCGCCGCAGCGTGGTCGGGATTCGCCGCCAACAGTCGATCGAGGTCGCCGCGGGCTTCCACCACTTCGCGACGGTCGACCCGGAGCCGGGCGCGAAACAGCCGCCAGCGGGGATCCTCGGGCTCGAGCGCGAGGGCGATCTCGAGGTCTTCCCGGGCGGAGGAGTAACTGATGAAGTCGGGGAGAACGCAATGGAGGATGGCGCGCCAGGCCCGCGCCGCAGCGAACGCCGGCTGGATGGCGAGAGCGCGATCGAGCGCGGCGAGGGAATCGCGCCAGCGCCCGAGTTGCAGCAACGAATGCCCGATGACGAGGTGGGCGTCGGCGAGTTCCGGCAGCAGGCGAGCGGATCGTTCCGCGAGCGCGAACGCCCGGCGCAGTTCGCGCCGGGAGCGGGCGACCTCCCGGGGCTCGGTCGCGTGATTCCCGTCCTCCCATCGCCGCCGCGCGTCCTGCAGGAGAAGGAACGCGAGCTCCTCGCCCTCGTCCGCGGGTCCGGCCGCCGCCCGCGAGGCGTCGGCCAGCGCCTGGTGGGAGGACGCCAGTTCCCCCGCTTCCGCGCGCAGTTGCGCGAGCAGGAGGAGCATTCCGGCCCGGATCGTGTCCCCGTGCCCGGTGCCGGATTCGACGCCGGCCCCATTCGCGCGGCTCGCCATGCCCACGCCCGGCGTGGACAGCAGGATTTCGAGCGCCGCGGCGGGCTCCCCCGCGCAGTGCCGAAGCCGTGCGCGCAGCCCATCCGCCCCCGGTCCCCCGGCCAACGCCTCGACGTCCTCGCGAGCGCCCTCCCGGTCACCGGCGTCCATGCGCAGCCGGGCGCGCCAGCGGCGCGCGGGCAAATGCCCGGGCTCCGCCTTCAGGACCTCGTCCAGCTGCGCCCGCGACCCTTCCGCCGGACCCGCGACCGCGCGCAACCACGCGGCCTGCGGGTGCCCCGGCGACAGCCGTTCGGCCGCCTCCAGATGGGCCAGCACGCGATCCGGTTCCCCGAGACGCAACGCCGCCCAGGCGCGCCGGAGCGGCAAGCGCACTTCGAGCGGATTCAGCTTGATCGCCTGCTCGTAGTGTCCGTCCGCGCCCTCGAAATCCGACGCCGACAGGCGACATTCCCCCAGCCCTTCGTACGGCACCGGCGAGTCCGGCATGATGCCGTGGGCCTCCTCGTAGCGATTTTCCGCCTCCTCCCGCTTCCCGGACGCCAGCGCCAGCGCCGCGAGACCGCATTCCGCGCGCGCTCGCAGGGCATCCGGCGCCGGGCTGTCCGCCACCACCGCAAAATCCTCCCCTGCGCCGCGGTGGTCCCCGGCCAGCGCGCGTGCCTCGGCCCGCTCGACGCGCGCGAGCGCGTAGCTGCCCTGGATCGACAGCGCCCGCTCGAACGCCTCCCGGGAGTCGGCCGGGCGCCCGGCGAGGCGCTCGGCGATCCCCAATTCGGTCCACGCCTCGGCCGAACGACGATCCCGCGCCACCGCCCGGCGCAGGCTTTCCCGCGATTCCCCGTGGCGGCCAAGACGGGCGAGGACCTGCCCGCGCCGCAGATGGGCCTCGCCGAAGTCCGGATCCCCCGCGATCAAAGTGTCGAGCAGGCGCAGCCCCTCTTCGAGATTTCCGGAGCGCACCTGCGCATCCGCGCCCCGCAACGACTCGCCCCGCAGGCGGTCGATGCCGGCCTGCCACCACCAGGTCAGCCCCCCACCGACCAGAAGGGCGACCGCCGCGGCCATCGTGGTCGCGGCCACGCGATTCCGCCGCACGGTACGCACCGTCCGGTGCAGAATCGAACTGGGGCGGGCGAGGACGGGGAACCCGTCGCGCAACCGTCGCAGGTCCTCACGGAACTCCGCCGCAGTCTGATAACGCCGCTCCGGCTCCTTGCGCAGCGCCTTCAACACCACCCATTCGAGTTCGCGGGGGATCTCCGGTACCCAGGAGCGCAGGTTCCTCGGCTCTTCCACGATGACCTTGTTGAGGATGGTCGCGACCGAATCGCCGGCGAACAGCGGCCGGCCCGTGAGCACCTCGTACAGCGTTGCCGCCAGCGCATAGACGTCGGTGCGCCGGTCGAGTTCATCGACCTTCCCTTCGGCCTGCTCGGGAGGCATGTACATCGGCGTCCCCATGATCGCCCCGCTGGCGGTCATCGTGGCGACCCCCAGGTCGCGCGCCAGCCCGAAGTCGGTGATGATCACGCGCCCGTCGGCCGCCAACATGAGATTCGCCGGCTTGAGGTCCCGGTGGATGATCCCCTCCTGATGGGCGTAGTGGATCGCATCGGCCGCCTGTTCGAAGACGCGCGTGGCCTGATCCCAGGGCATGCGGCCGTCGAGGAGCGTGTGCTCGAGACTGCGACCTTCGATCCGCTCCATGGCGAGGAACGGAATGCCGTTCTCCTCCCCCGCCTCGTAGATGCGCACGATGTTGGGGTGGGTCAACCGTCCGACCGCCTCGGCCTCGCGCCGGAAGCGCGCCATGGCCTTGGGGCCGAGGGCGTCGCCGCTGACGACCTTGAGCGCGACGGGCCGACGCGGATTCTCCTGCATCGCCTCGTAGACGATCCCCATGGCGCCCCGCCCGAGCTCGCGGACGATGTGGTAGCCTCCGATCGCCTGTACGCGCGGAGGAGGGGCGGGCGACCGCTCGGTGTCGCCCGCGCCGAGCGCGGAGCGGACGGGACTGGCGGGATCCCCGCCGCTGCGGGCCACTTCCGGGGTCGCGCGCGGATGGGCGCCCGAGGTCCGCTTGCCCGGGCCGGCCTCGGCGGCGGACACCGCGGGGGCGGCCGGGGATTCCGCCGGCGCGACCGCGGCCGGCGCGCCGTCGCCCTTCGCGATCGCCGTTCGGCCCTCGTCGAGGATGGTCCCGATCTGCGTCCCCCGCCGGCCCTCCTCCTCGGCGTCCCGCTCCAGTTCCACCGCCTGCTCAGCGGTCAGCCGTCCCTTCTTCTCGAGGACGTAGGCCAGCGAGACCGGCAGGCCCAGCCGCTCCACCTGTCCCTGCAGGTGCAAACACTCCTCGATCTCGGCGCGCGTCAACCACCCTCGTTCGAGGGCGAGTCGCGCCACCAGCAGATCGCGTGTCGTGTTCATGCCGATCCCCCGCCGGGGCCGCCGCCCGCGCGCCGGCCCACACGGCTATCCCTCGGGTCGGGTCTCCGCCTTGCCCACCGGTTGCAGCGGCGTCCACCGCATGCGAAAGATCGAAATGTACGGCGGCCGCAGGCCCGGCGTGTTCTTGCACACCTGCCCGACGCCGAAAAACTCGTGATGCGGCCACTCGAGATACTGCGCCTGCACGCGTACCTCGTCGTTGCGCCAGCCGCCGTTGCCGGGCGCCTCCGGGGTCCCCACCATGCAGATCGCCAGCCGGGCCGGGCCTTCGCACACCACCCATGCGTGCTCCCGGGAAATCGCCGGGTCGAGCTCGTCCCGGTACCCGAGCCCTGCCGGGTGCGGCTGCGTGAAGAAACGCACGCGCAGGTCCACCGCCGGCTTGAGCTGACAGTCCGGATTCCGCCCGAGCCCGAGCACCATGCAGCGGCCGAGGGGACTCAGGTCCCAGATCGGCTCGCTGTGGATCAATCGCTCCACGCGGTCCGGCCGCCCGTCGAGTGCGCGCGACCCCCCGTCCCACCGATCCGACGTTCCCCGCGGCTGGATGCGCAGCAGGCAGACGCGCGCCATGGGAGGATGTACGCTCAGGTACTTGGCGACGTCCGCATCGGCCGTTCGCAGGAGCGCGAGGCAGGTGGAGCGGGGGGACCGAAACGCATCCAGAGCCGCCCGGTCGATCCAGTAGGCCGCAGAATTGCTCGTCTGGACCATGGCACGACCCGGGGGGTCACTTGAGGAGTTCGTACCTCAGCTTGAAGACCGACTGCATGATGTCGCAGTCGTCCCCACGTGTGCGCACCATCTTGCCGATGCCGAGGTAGTCTTCGGTCGACCAAGGCGTGATCTGGTTCATGATCGTGAACTGGTCACGGATGCGCGTGCCGTTGGTGCTGCCCTTCCGCTGCGTCCCGACGTCCCGGTAGAACACCTTGCCGTCGGTCCCCATCAGGATCCAGCCGTGCTCGCGCGATACCTCGAGATCCAGACTGCGGTCGTATCCGAGTCCGGAAGGCTCCGGAAGGGTGAAGTACTCGCTCGTCAGGTCGACGCGGGGCTGGAACTGGTTGGTCGGGAATCGACCCACGCCGAAGCACATGCTCTTGCCGATCTCGCTCAGATCGAACAGGTACTCCTCGTGGATGTTGCTTTCCAGGACGTCCTTGACGGTCCAGGGATCCGTGCGGCCGGACACGCTCTTGCGCAGGTCCTGGCGCAGCTCGAGGCGGGAGAAGTAGACGCGGGCCACCGGCTTACGATTGCGGATGAAGTCGCGCAGCGCCATGTCGCCGGGCTTGACCAGGTGCTGGTAGGAGTCCAGGCCCTCGAAGAACCGGCTGACGTCCGGAAGCTCGATGGAGGTGAGGCTGCCCTCGTGCATCTTCGGGTTGAAAATCCCGGACTTCTGCGGTGCGGGAATCTCGTTCGCCATCGCAACCTCACTCCGTCCGGGTGGGCCGCCGCCCCCGTTCGCGAGGGTGCCGCGCCGACCGACCCAAAGAGCATACCGGGTGGTCCCGAACAGATCAAGATGTATGCGTGAGTCCATTCGCGCCGCCGCAGGGCGCGTCCGGGGACCGGCCGATCACCGCCCCTTCCCCTCGCGCCACCGGGCGATCAGTCGTTCTTCCGCGTCCGGGGCTTCGGGATCGGGGAGATACTCCGGTGTCGCCGCGGCGGGGGGGGCCTGGGAAGGAACCTCCGACGGCCCGGCGCGGAGCGCGGCGGGGAGTCGCACGGGGAGGTCGGCCTCGCGCGGCAACCCGAGGATGGCGTTCAGCTTCTCCTCATACCCCTGTTCGGTGACCCGGTCGTCGACGAGCTGTTGTTCGAGCTGGAAGGCCTCGACCTCGGTGAACCGTTCGAGCCAGGGGCTCGCCGGCGTCGGCCCGTCCTCGAGGGCGCGCCGCAGACGCGAGAGGGCACGGATCTCCTTGGCGACGCGGCGGAGGTCGCGTCGGCAGCGCAGGACCTGCGCGGCGCATTCGACCAACCGGCGGGCCGCGGCGCGGCGGTCGTCCTCGCCGGTCGCCGCCGCGCCGCTGCGAAAGAGGCGCTCGCCCTCCTCCTCGAGGCGGGCGAGCCCCGCCCGCAGCGCGGCCTCGCGGATTTCCATCCGACGTTCCTCGGCAAGGAGGGTGGCGGCGTCCGGCGGCGGTGTCGCGCGCGGCTTGCGGATCCAGCGATCCCAGAAGGCCATGATCGAGTCCTGCGGTTTCGCCAAAGGGGCGCGGGTCGCGGCCGTCGCGTCAGGGTCCGGGGGCCGGCGACCCCGGCGACCGCGGTTCCGGCAGCGCGGGGGGAACGGTCCCCGGGGCCGTGCCGGGCCCGAATTCGGCCAGGATCGCCCGCTCCTCCTCGCTGATCGGGGCGGGCGCGGCGGTGGCCGCGATCCCCTCGGCGGTCAGGAACGCCTGGTCCAGCCGGTCCAGTCGCTCGCGCGCCTGGATCGCCGCGTCTTCCATGGCGCGCGGGTCGGGCAAGGGTTCGTCGCGCAACTGCACGATGGTCTCGAGGGATTGGATGTGTTCGGAGTAGATGCGCATCCGCTTCTGGTAGAGATTCTCGACTCGCGAGTGGATGTCCGCCGATCGGGCGCGCACTTCCCGCAGCACGCGCGCGAGGAGCAGGCGACGCGGCTCGGACCGCTCGGCGCGCCCTTCCTCGAGGAGGGCCCGTTCCTTCCCCCCCAGCACCTCGAGGTCCTGCAGCGCGCGGGCGACCCGCTCCTCGTCGCGGCTGCGGGCCTGGCGCAAGAGCGCCAGGGCCTCGCGTTCGTCCCGCGCGCGGGCGTACAGCGTACCGACATCCTCGGGCACGGTGCGCATCCCGAGAGCCTGCTTGACCCGTTCGAGGAAACCCGCCATCGATCGGCCCCCCGTTGCGGCGTGCGGCCCGGGCGGTCCGGACCGGTCTCCGTCAGTATACGCGCGTCAGGCGAAAGACGTCGCCCGAAATCTCCCCCTGGACGAACGGATCGGTCCGGCACAGGGTCTCGAATCCGCGGCGCACGTCGTCCCGATCGAGTCCCAAACGCTCCGCCGTCCACGCGTCCGTCAGCCAGCCCATCAGCAGTTCGAAGGGATGAGCGCGGACGAAGCCGGCGACCAGCTCGCGGCACTCCGGCTCCGTGTGCAGGCGGAAGAGCCCGGGCGCCTGCGCCCAGCGCGGATCGGACGTGCGGGTCACGCCCCAGACCGCTCCCCGACGTTCCACCAGCGCGATCAGTGCATGGGGACGGTCGGCGAGCATCCGCGGCGCATCCTCGCTCCATCCGGCGGTCGCGAAAACGGCGCAGTAGTGGAAGACCGCACCGTCGGCGGCGAGCCGGTCGACCGCGGCCGAGGCGTCACGCCACTCCGCGCGCCGGCAACTCCAGCCCGGATCGGCCAGTTCGGCAAGAGGAGAGACGCAGGCGCCCGCCACGGCCACAGGAACAGCGCGCTTCCCCAACAGCGTCCGCGCGGACACCGCGTAGCGCAGGGCCCGGTTGAGCGGCATCTCGGCAAACACTTCGCGCGGGTTCGCCGCCGCGCCCGCCCGCATCAACCGGCGAACTTCCTCCGCCCCCGGCTCGAGGCGATCCACCGACCGGTCGCCCTGCGGGTAGGCGCGTCCCTCCCCCGGATGGAAGAAGGAGGCTTGTTCGAGCGCGTTGCGTTCGACCCGCTGGAGGAAATTCTCCTCGAGGTCCCGGGCGGCCGAGCGCGTGAGTGCGCCGGGCGGCGGGAGCGCGGGCAACCCGGAGCGACCGCCCTCTCCGGCGGGAGCGGCCGGGCCCTCCAGATGCTCCGCGCACCGATCGCGCCGCCCCTGCCAGCAGGGCACGCAAAGCGGGGCGCCGCAGGTGCGGCAGCGCGACTCCTCCGAGAATGTCCCCACCCGGGAGCGATATCGTTTCCGACAGCCGTAGCAGAGGCCGTCTTCGAATCGGTGGGTGTCCGTCTCGACCATGCCCAACGCCCGCCGTAGCGCCCAATCCTCCGTCCCGGGGTCGATTTCGCCCGCGTGATTGCCGCGATCCGTCCCCGGGGGCCCGCCGAGCGGCCCCGGCCCTGTCCCCGGTTGCCTGCGTCCCTCGCTCGACGTCCGACGCGCGCGCGGGTTCGCGGCGTCGTCACCGTCCGCCCGTCAGGGCCAGCAGCTTGAGATCGTAGACGGGATGCTCGGCATAGCGCACCATCTCGACGGTCGCCAGCGGCTTCTGCGGGTTGCCCGCGGTCCAGACGAAGAGCCGGCGCCCCGGCGTGTCCACTCCGCACACGTAGTCGCTGGCGCCGTCCACCAGGCCGAGGGCGTGTTCTCCGGATTGGTAGACCGTTTCCAGGCTCTGCCCGAGCACGCGCGCGACGACGCCGTGGTCTCGCGTCACGAACAGCATCTGCGGCATGCCGTTGATCCGGGTGAGATGGACGCCGAGGACCGCCTCCTTCTTTCGCAACAGCACCGTCCCCGCCTCCGGCTTGTCGAGCCGCCAGGCCAGCACGGAGCCCGAGGCGTCGTCCCCGCCGGCCACCGCCACGACTTCGCCCGAGACGTCGATGCTGGTGATCGAGCCGTGCAGGTTCGGCTTCCAGCCGGTCAACGCGAGCCGCCGCTGCCGCAGATCCACCGAATAAAGGTGGCTGCCGGAGGCGAAGAAGAGCAGTCCCTCGGGGGTGACCACGACGCTGCGCGTGGTCTTGTGCGTCCGGGTGACCTCCTCGAACATCAGTTCGGCGCGCTCGCCCGGCTTGTCCAGGCGCCAGCGCGCAAGCCCGTATTCGGAGTGCGTGGCGAACAACTCCTCGCCCCACACGGCGGCGGAGTTGATGCCCCCGCGCGGCCGCTTCCCCTTGGGGAGCGGGTACTCCCGGACGACCCGCTTGCCGTCCCAATCCATGACGAACAGGGTCGCCTTGCCGCCGGCCAGGATCCGCGCGCGAACCCCACCCGCCGCTTCGGGGTCGGCAACTTCCTGCACGCGCACCGAACGCAGGGGCTCGGCAAACCGATGCTCTTCCTTGCGGTCCGGCTGCGCCGGATCGAAGCCCATCACGGTCAGGCCCGCGACCACGAACAACTGCACCGACTTCGTTTCCGGGATCCCGTTCCCCTGGAATCCGGGCGCGGCCGGCATCCCCGCCGTGAGCGCGCGCAGGAGCACCCCGAGCACGTCGTCGTCGACGTCGCTCAACCGCTCCTGCATCTCCAGGACCGACAGGCTGCGCAGGTCCGGTCCCATCAGCTTGGCGTAGACGAGCCCGCGCACCTTCTCGTCCTTCACCGACTCGAGCAGTTTCTGCACGTCCTCCGACCGGACCAGTTCGAGGAGCCGCTTGATCTTTTCTCCGCGCCGCTCCTGGTCGACCAGCGCCTCCTCGTGACGTTCGATCTTCTCCTGCACCCGGGCCCGGTCCATCCGCATCCGGTCGTACTGCCGGCTCGACGCCTCGAACTTGCCGACCTTGCGGAACCCGAGCCCCTTGCCGAAGAGGGTGCGCTCGAGTTCGGCCCGCAGCGCCGATTCCACCTCGCCCAGGATGTGGGAGCGCATCATCTCGTCGACCGCATGCTGCCCCACGAACGCGCCCATCGTCTTGCGCACGTCGAAGCCGAGGTAGGACTTGAGGTCGTTCACCGTGAACTGGCTGCCGGTCGAGAAGATGTTCTTGCAGAAATCGCGGACATACACATCCTCGTCGGACTCGATCTGCACGAAGAAGGTCACGTCGACCGTCACCGGGACCTCGTCCTTCGCGAGCAACCCTTCGAGTTTGTACTCGACGGGGGCCTCCCCTTGCTTGATCAGGACGGCGTCGAACTTGCCGCCGATCTCCTCGCCCTCGTAGGCCACGTGCGGTTTGCCGCCGACCGGGGACACGAGGGCGACCGTCTGCGCGGGGACGTAGAATCGCTTGCGCAGCAGTCCGGTGCCGTCCTGGTCGGTCAGGCGCGCGGCGAGGACGGCCCGGTCGGCCAGCCAAGTTCGCACATCGAAGCGGGACATGCGGGATTCCGGAACGTGGGTCCGCCGCAATCCGATGCAGGACAAAGGGATCTAGCAAGAGGTGAGGCTTGGTCGAATGTAGCAGCCGGTCAACCGGTTTGGCAAGGGAAACGGGAAGGAATCCCCCGGGCCGGGAAACGCGGACCGCGACCTTCGGGACGGGTCGCCTCGGGGGGGGCGCTCCGGGCCATCGTCGCGGGCCGGGAACCGCCGGTAGGGTCATCGACGAACTCGATGTCGCCGGCGCCGGGGTTGCAACCCGGGGCGGATCCCGGCGGGGGATCATTCCGGACGATCTCGAAGGGGTCGGGAAAGCCCGCGCCGGGGGCGACGGCGGGGCGAGCCCGCGTGTTTTGACTCGGCGCGACATGCGGGCTATAATCCCGGCGCTTCTCTGCTCCGCACGAGGCCGCAATGCCCCGCCACCAGGATGACCGCGCCACGCGCACCGAGGAGTTTGCGTTCCTGAGCGCCCTCGCCGCCGGGCTGGCGCACGAGATCCGCAATCCCCTGAGCACGATGACGGTGAACCTGCAGTTGCTGCGGGAGGACT
The DNA here is from genome assembly GCA_964632945.1 of uncultured Planctomycetia bacterium. Taxonomy (GTDB): domain Bacteria; phylum Planctomycetota; class MHYJ01; order WSZJ01; family CAZWCX01; genus CAZWCX01. The sequence goes on from CAZWCX010000042.1 coordinate 36,073, forward strand.
TCGACCACGCCTCGACGCCGGAAGGCCAGCGCGCCTACCGGAAGGTGGAGATCCTGCTCCACGAGACCAAGCGGCTGGAGCGGATCGTGAACGACTTCCTCCGCTTCGCGGGGCGCTACCATCTGGAGCTCGAGGATCAGGATCTGTCGGCGGTGATCGAGGATATTCTCGACTTCGTGGAGGCGGACCTGACCGCCCACCGCGTGCGGCTGGTGCGTCAGTTGGGCCGCGGGCTGCCGCTGGTGAGCCTCGACCGGAGCACATTCCGCCAGGCGATCCTGAACGTGCTGATCAACGCCCGGCAGGCGATGCCGGAGGGGGGGGAAATCGCGGTGCGGACGTTTGCCCGCGCCGCGGGGGTTGCACTGGAGATTCACGACACCGGGCCGGGGATCCCGGCGGAGAATCTGCCGCGCATCTTCACGGTGTTCTTCTCGACGAAGAAGGAAGGGACGGGCCTGGGTCTTCCCATCGCCAAACGCATCATCGAAGAGCATGACGGGAGCATCGCGGTGGCGAGCGACCCGGAGCGGGGCACGACGTTCACGATCGTCCTGCCCCGCGCGGAGGGGGAACTGGTGGACACGGAACCTCGGTCGAGGGACGCATGAACGACCACGCCGGTGAAGCCGCCCAGAAAGTCAAGGTGCTCGTGGTGGACGACGAGGCCCACCATGCCGAGGCCACGACGGAGATCCTCTCGCGCGCCGGGTACGACGTCGCGACCGCGGTGTCGGGGACGCAGGCGCTGGAGATGATCGCCGCCGGCCGGTACGACCTGCTCGTCACCGATCTGGTGATGAAAGACGTGGACGGCATGGAGGTCTTGCGCCAGGCCAAGCGGCGGATCCCGGACGCCGCCGTCATCGTGATGACCGCTTTCGGCACGATCGATGCGGCGGTGGAGACGATGAAGCGCGGCGCGGACGATTTCGTCGAGAAGCCGCTCAACATCCACCGCTTGCGCCAGGTCGTGGAGAAGGCGGTCGAACGACAGCGCCTGAGCCGGGAAAACGTCGAGCTGCACCGCCGGCTCGACAAGCGCTACGGCTTCGAGGGAATCATCGGCAACACCGAGCAGATGCAGCGGGTGCTCGACGTCCTGAACCAGATTTCCGACACGAACGTCACGGTGCTGGTCCAGGGGGAGAGCGGGACGGGGAAGGAGCTGGTCGCGCGCGCCATCCACAACAACAGCCCGCGCAAGAACAACAAGTTCCTCCCCCTCAACTGCGCGGCGCTCTCCGAGGGCGTGCTCGAATCCGAGCTTTTCGGCCACGAGAAAGGCGCGTTCACCAGCGCCGTGGTCACCCGCAAGGGGTACTTCGAATTCGCCGACAAGGGATCCCTGTTCCTGGACGAAATCGGCGACATGCCGCTGACGACGCAGGTCAAGCTTCTGCGCGTGATCGAGAACGGAGAAGTCATCCGGGTGGGGAGTTCCAAACCGATTCCGGTCGACGTGCGCATCATTGCGGCGACCAACAAGAAGCTCGACGAGATGGTCCAGCAGCAGCGCTTCCGCGAGGACCTCTACTACCGGCTCAAGGTGGTGACCATCGAAATGCCTCCGCTGCGCGATCGGCAGGTGGACATTCCGCTGCTGGTCGACCATTTCATCAAGGAGTTCAATTTCGCGCACAACAAGCGGATCGTCGGGGCGTCGCCGGAGGCGCGCAAGGCTCTGCATGCGTACTCGTGGCCGGGAAATGTGCGTGAGTTGCGCAACGTGATCGAGGGGTCGGTGGTGATGTCGAAGGACGACGTGATCGACCTCGAGGACCTGCCCGCGCAGATGACGCGCCAGCCGGGCGGGGCCTCCAACCTGCCCGCGCTCTGCGGCATCTCGATCGATTCCGCCGAAAAGGAACTGATCAAGAACACCTTGGCGATGGTGAATGGAAACCGGGAGGAGGCGAGCCGGATCCTCGGCATCGGCGAACGCACCCTCTACCGCAAGCTCAAGAAGTACGAATTGCGCTGACGCGCCTCTCCCCTCGGATCGCGGGTCCGGCCGGGGCGCAAGGGATGGGCGACGCCCGGACGCAAGACCGGCGGGAGGGGGACGTGGGGCGGCCGGGGCCGAACCGGGAAGGGGCGGACCATGCCGAGTTTCGTCGTGCAGGAACACTTCACGGAGCCCCACCACTACGACTTGATGCTCGAGCGCGGGGAGGCGCTGGCGACCTGGGCGGTGCCGGTACCGCCGGAGGAGATCGAAGGCGCGGTAGAGGCGCCGCGGCTGGCCGACCATCGCCGGCGCTACCTCACCTACGAAGGGGAGATCGGCGGCGGGCGCGGGCGCGTGCGGATTCATGACCGCGGAGCCTACGAGGAGGAAGCGTGGGAGGACGCGGAGATTCGCGTGACTCTCGCGGGCGAGCGGCTGTCCGGGACCTGGCGGCTGACCGCCGCCGGCCGGGACGACGCGCGCGGCCGGCCGCTCTGGCGAATCGAACGGGTGACCTGACTCCGCCCGATCGGGAGAAAGTCCGCGGCACCCGCCCGAGCGCGTCAGTAACTGCGCATCTTCGGGGTCAGCAGCAGGACGGAGCGCACGTGGGGACGCGAGGCGCCCGAACGCAGGAACACCGAACCGAGCGTATCCACCGGGGTGTCGGCGTTGCCGACCAGGATGGACTCGCCGTCCCGCACGATCGCCTCGACTGCGAGGTCCGGGAAGGAGATGGTTTGCTGTCCTTCCGCCGCGTAGTAGACGAGCACGGGGAGAATCCGCAGCTTGAGCTCGCCGGACGGAATCTGCTGCGGGGTGACCTCCAGGTGGAACACCGCCTGCGCGACGTCGAGGACCTTCATCTCCTGGCGGCGGTCGCAGTGACTCAGCTTGATCGGCGGAACCTGCTCGTGTCCGACCCGGAACCGGCCGGTGGAGTTTCCCAGGACCATCAGGCTCTGCCAGGGACGGCGGCTGAGGACGGCGCTGCCCTCGCCCCCGGAGAGCGCGCCGAAGAAGCGGCGCCCCGCGAGGCCGGCGCGCAATCCGTTCCGGGCCAACGTCTCCGCGCCGCCGGACATTACGAGATCCGCTTCCACCGGGCCGAACGACCCCTCGATCGCGGGCGCGGACCCGGCATTGTAGTCGATCCAGTCCACGTCGATCTGGATGTTGAGCGCCTGGCTGGTCCGCGTGACCACCGGGGCGACCCGGCTCCGGTACGACGTGCTCAGGTACTGGTCCTCGGAGTCGCCCCGCGGGGGATCATTGGGGGCGACCGGGACCATGCAACCGGCGAGGGCGAGCGCCAGCGCGCCCGGGAACCACGGAAATCGCATCGAAATCTTCCCCATCGAGACGGAGGCAGCCGGGGTAACCGGGGGCGGGTCCCCGCGTTCCGTGCTCGAGTGTAAACGGACGGTTGCGCGCAGGGGAACAAAAACCGCCCCCCAGACTCGGCCGCCGACGCACGGCGGACCGCGGGAGGTGTCGTTGCCGGAAGATCGTTCGGTCGTCTACGAGGGCCTGCGCGCCGTGTTGCACCGCGCGCTCCGGATTTTCTACCGTCGGATCGAGATCGCGGGCGCCGAACTCGTCCCGGAAGGCAAGCCGCTCATCTTCGTCGGCAACCACGTGAACGGAATCGTCGATCCGCTCCTCATCGCCCTGGTCACGCAGCGCCAGATCCGCTTCATGGCCAAGGCGCCGCTCTTCCAGACGCTCACCTTCGGCCCCCTGCTCCGGTCCGTCAACGCCCTGCCGGTCCACCGGCGCGACCCGCGCGACTATCCGGACGGAAAGATTCCTGAAGATCTGCCCCACGACGAAATGTTCAAGGCCGCGTACGATACCCTGGCCCGCGGAGGCAACCTCTGCCTCTTTCCCGAAGGAATCAGCCACACCTACCCGCAGCTGCAGGAGCTCAAGACCGGGGCGGCCCGGATCCTGCTGGGGGCCGAGGCGCAGCACGGCTACTCGCTCGACGTGCAGATGGTCCCGGTCGGTCTCACCTTCGAAAACCAGGGGCTGTTCCGGTCCCACTGCTTCATCCGCGTCGGCCCTCCGCTGTCGGGGCGGCCTTACTTCGACCTCCACCGCCAGGACCCGGTGGAGGCGGCGCGCCGGCTCACGGCCGACCTGAAGGAGTCCTTGCGCGGGGTCACCCTCAATTTCGAAACCGAGGAGGAGAAGCGGTTTTTCCTCGCCGCCGCGGAGATGGTCCACGGCCGGAAACGATTCGATGAACGGCTGCTCCAGGTCGTGCGCGAGTGGACCCCTGTCTACCGCTTCTACCGGGAGCAGCGGCCGGAGGTGCTGGAGGGTTTCAAGTCGCGCCTGGCCGACTACATCGACTACCGGGACGCGATCAATCTGCAGGAGCGCAGCGTGAACCTCCGGGCCTCCGCGTGGGCGCCCTTGCTGTTCGTCGCGCGCGCCGTTCCCGTGGTGCTGGCCGCGCTGATCTTCGTCCCGGCCGGGTTCGTGATGAACGCGGTGCCCTTCTTCCTGTGTCGGATCGTGGGGCGCAGCCGGAAGTTCCTCGACGAACGGGCGACGGCGCAGATGGTGGCGGGGTTCCTTTTCTATCCGCCGACCTGGCTGGCCTGGGCGATCGGAATCGGGCTGCAGGCGGATCACCTCCTCGCCGGCGTAGGCGCGCTGTTCGCTGCCCCGCTCCTCGGTCTGCTGTCGGTCTGGATCGTGGCCTTCCTCGGCCAGCAAGTGGACGTCGCGAAGGCCTTCTTCTTCTTCCGCATGAATTCAAGACTGCAAGAGTTCCTGCTGCGCAAGCGCGCGGAGCTGATGAGGCAACTCGAGGACGCGCGCCGGGAAGCGGAACTGGCGCAACCCGCGCCAGCCCCCCCGGGGGTGAGCCGGGGCGTACCGGGCCGGACGGCGGAATCCGCGCCGAATTGACCCCCGCGCGGGGCCGTGTTATACTCCGCGCGCTCGTCCCGAACCATGGGGGAAGGATGGTCGACTTGCGCCGCGTTCTCGCGCTCGTCCTCTGCGTGCTCCTCCTCCTGGCCCCCGAGGCCTCTTCCCAAGCCCCTCCGAATCCGCAGCCCTTCCGCTACCAGGGACTCAAGGTCCGCACCCTCCTGAGGTGCGGCGCCACCGGCGACAAGATCGACGTCGTCATCCTCGGCGACGGGTATCTGAAAAGCCACCTCGGCACGGGCGGGAAGTTCGAGAAGGACGTGACCGCCTTCAAAGAGCATTTCTTCAACGAGATTCCGTTCAAGCACTTCCGCGACTCCTTCAACTGGTACTCGGTCTACGTGGAGTCGTTCGATGAAGGGGCGGAGGACGGTCCGAGCCGCAACGAAAAGCGAAACGCCTTCAACAGCTCCTATCACATCGGCGGCATCGAGCGGCTGCTGCAATTCCAGGATTCCCGCGCGGTGATGGAAGCCGCGCGCAACGCCCCCGCCATCGACATCATCTTCGTCATCGTGAACGACCGGCGCTACGGCGGGAGCGGTGGGACGGTGCGGGATCGAGAGACCGGCCGTCTGATTCCGGCCCCCTGCTTTTCCTCCCACGGGGTCCCCTCCTACCAGGTCGCCATTCATGAGCTGGGGCACTCTTTCGCCAACCTCGGCGACGAATACGTCGACGAGACGGTCCAGTCGAGCTACCCCCTGCCGCGCGGCGGCCGCGACCTCGAGAATCCGAACCTCACGCGGTTGGAGGACGCGGACGAACTGTCGCCGGCGGAGTTGCGCCAGAAGCTCAAGTGGGGCCACTTCCTCGACCTCCCCGGGGCCGAAGGGCGCGTGGGCGTGCACGAGGGGGGGTTCTTCCGCGAAAAGGGGGTCTGGCGACCGAGCGCGAACTGCAAGATGCGCACCTACGATGAACCCTTCTGCCCGGTGTGCTGCGAGGCGATCGTCCGCAAGATCCACGACCTCACGCGGCGTCCGTTCGACGACGCCGCCTACCACCGGCGCTACCCGATCGGGAAGTGAATCCGCCATGACCGGCGAAGTCGATCGCACCCGGTATGTGAATCCGCTGGCCGAGCGCTATGCCGGCCGGCCCATGCTCGAGGTCTTTTCCGACCGCACCAAGTTCACCACCTGGCGACGTCTGTGGATTGCGCTGGCGGAAGCCGAACAGGAGCTGGGCTTGCCCGTCACCGAGGCGCAGCTCGCCGAAATGCGCGCCCGGGTCGAGGACATTCCGTACGCGGACGCGGCGCGGTGGGAACGGGAACTCCGCCATGACGTGATGGCGCACATCCGCGCCTTTGCGCAGCAGTGTCCGGCCGCGGCGCCGATCATCCATCTGGGCGCGACCTCGGCCTACGTCGTCGACAACACCGACTTGATCGTCCTCCGACAGGCACTCCGCCTCCTGCGGGCGCGACTGGTCCGGGGGATGCGGCGTCTCGCGGACTTCGTCGGCCGGTGGGCCGATCAACCGACGCTCGGCTTCACGCATTTCCAGCCCGCGCAGATCACCACGGTCGGGAAACGCGCCTGCCTCTGGCTCCAGGACTTCCTCTTCGATCTCTGCGATCTCGAAGCGCGCGAGGCGGACCTCGGGTTCCTGGGCGTCAAGGGGGCGACCGGAACGCAGGCCAGCTTCCTCTCGCTGTTCGAGGGGGACGAGGGCAAGGTGCTGGAGCTGGACCGTCGGGTCGCGCGCAAGATGGGGTTCCTGAGCACGTACCCCATCAGCGGCCAGACCTATCCGCGCAAAGTCGACTACCGCGTCCTGGCGGTCCTGTCGGGCGTCGCGCAATCGGCCGCGAAGTTCGCGTCGGACCTGCGGCTGCTCCAGTCGATGCGGGAGGTCGAGGAGCCATTCGAGAAGGAGCAGGTCGGCAGTTCCGCAATGGCCTACAAGCGGAATCCGATGCGCTGCGAGCGCATCAACTCGCTGGCGCGGTTCGTGATCGTGGGCGCGGAAAACGCGGCGCACACGGCGTCGGCCCAGTGGTTCGAGCGCACGCTGGACGACTCCGCAAATCGGCGGCTGGCGTTGCCGGAGAGTTTCCTGGCCGCCGACGCGATCCTGATCCTGTTCGCCAACGTGGCCGGCGGGCTCGTGGTCCACCCGGCCATGATCGATAAGCACCTGCGCGAAGAGGTGCCGTTCATGGCGACGGAGAACATCCTGATGGAGGCGGTGCGGACGGGAGGGGATCGCCAGCTCCTCCACGAGCGGATCCGCCTGCACAGCCTGGCGGCGGCCGAATGCGTAAAACAGGGGCAGCCGAACGACCTCCCCGGGCGCCTGGAAGGAGACGAAGCCTTCGCGGCCATTCGCGGGCGCATGGCCGCGCTCCTCGACCCCCGGCAATATGTGGGACTGGCCCCGCGGCAGGCGCGCGAGTTCCTCGAAACGCACGTCCGCCCCGCGTTGGACCGGAACGTGGGGCTCCCGGAGTTGGAGGGGGACGTGACCGTCTAGGCGCGACGTCGGGGAAGGTCCCCGGCGACCGTCCGGACGCGCCCCCCGCGCATCCGCCGCGAATCGCCGCATCGATCCCTCCACCGCTGGTCAGGCAGGTTCCCGCCATGGTCCGTTTCGCATACAGCACGAACGCCTACACCCGTCGCACTCTCGAGGAAGCGGTGGATGCGATCGCCGCGCTCGGTTTCGACGGCATCGAGGTCCTGGCCGACGCGCCGCACGCGTTTCTTCCGGATTGGTCCGCGTCGCGGCGGCGTGCCCTCGGAGAGCGCATCCGCGCGCGCGGCCTGGCCATTTCGAACGTCAACCTCAACACCTCCCGCGGACTGGACCCCGCCGGCGATCCCCAAGGGCCGGGGGTCACGCTCATCGATCCGGATCCTTCGCGCCGCGCCCGGCAGCTCGCCTACCTGCACGATGGCATCGACTTCTGCGCCGCCCTCGGCGCCACCACCATGAGCCTGACCACCGGCCCGTGTTTTCCCGGCCAGGATCCCGAGGAGGCGCTGGGCCTGTTCCGACCCGCCTTCGTCGAGCTGGGGGAGCACGGCCGGAGCGCCGGCGTACGCATCGGAATCGAGTACGAACCGGGATTCCTGGTGGGAGACCTGCCCACCCTGTTGGGTGCTTTGCAGGGGACACCCGGGGAGTGGCTGGGGGCGAACTGGGACGTCGGCCACGCGTGGGTCGTGGCGGACGACCTCGCGCAATGCGCGGAGGCGCTCGGACCGCGCATTTTCAACGTCCACGTCGAGGACATCCGCGGGCGGGTCCACGTCCACCTGCCGGTCGGGGAGGGGGACCTCGACTTTCGCGCCCTCCGCGCCGCGCTCGCCCGCGCCGGCTATGACGGCTTTCTGACCCTCGAACTGTATACCTGCGCCGACCGCCCCGACGAGGCCGGACGCGTGTCCCTGTCCCGGCTGCGGGAGGTGTTCGGCCGTGCCTGATTCCGGGACGGACGCCTGGCTGGGACGACGGGTGCACCACTATCGCGCGGTGCAGCGGGTCTCGACCGGCCCCACCTTCGGCGTGTACCGGGCCACCACGGAGCTGGCGGACGGATTCTACGCGCTGAAAATCTATCCGCTCGGCGCTCCGCCTCACGACGAGGCGCGGATTCGCGCCTTTCTCGATGCGGCGCGCGAGCGCACCCGGTCGCGCCATCCGGCGCTGTTGTCCGCGATCGAGGCCGGACAGGAGCCGGAGTGCCTGTGGATCGCCTTCGAATGGGTCGATGCCGGGCGGGCGCCCGAACGGGTCCTGTCGGGACGGGCGATGGCCGCCGAGGCGGTCGTGCGCTGGACCCGCGGCGTGACCGAAGCGCTCGCCCATCTCGAGGCGCAGGGACTTCCCCACCGCTCGCTGCACCCGGGCAACATCCTGATCGACGTCCAGGGGAACGCGAGACTGGCGGACGTGGGTCTGGGGAGACTGCTCCTGCCCGGGGTCCCGCGGGACGGCGGCGACCCGCCGGTCGAACCCGCGCGCTATCTCGCCCCGGAGGAACGTGCGGGCCGGGAGCCGGACGCGCGCGCAAACCTGTATTCGCTCGGGACCGTCCTCTGGTTCTTTCTGGCCGGCCGGGAGCCGCATGCGACCCTGTCTCGGGAGCGTTTGCTGGAGCCCGGATTCGCCGCCCCCCCGCCGGGGGAACCCGACATCCCGGGCGGGACGCCGCCCTACCTGACCGAGACCCTCCGGGAACTGCTCCAGGAAGATCCCCGGCGCCGTCCCGCCGACGCGGCGACGGTCGCGCGCTGGCTCCAGATCCGTCGCGTCGAGCGACTCGCGGCGACTCCCCCGCTCGCGCGACCGACATCGGGCGGGACCCCGGAGCCGGGACCGGCGGCCGCGCCGGAAACGCCTGCGTCCGAGGCGGCGGAAGCCCTGGCCTCCGGCGGATCGGTTGCGAGGGCGCCGGAACCCTCCTCCCCGGGGCGACGGACCCCGGTCCCGGGCACGGTGCCGGCCGCCCCGGCGACTCCGGTCACTCCTGCGGCCGCGCCCGTGGAATCCGGCCCGGCCCGGGCGGCGGCACCTCCGTCCGCGATCCCTGCCCCCCCCGCCGCGGAGGCAGCCCCCGCAATCCCGCCGCGTCGACCGTCGACCGCCCGCACGCCCATGCCGCCGCCGATCGCCGCTGCGCCCCCCGCCGCCGTCCCTTCCCCGGCGACTCCGCGCCATCCGACCCCTGCGCCGATCCCGACGCCGCCGCCGCCCCCCGCCCGCCCTGCGCGCACTCCGATCGCTCCCCTGCCCCCCCTGCCGGACGGAAGCCGCCGGCTCCCCAGTCTTCTCGAGCAGGGTCGGCTGCCCCTGCCGATCGTCCTCGACATCGTCCAGGAGTGCCTCGCCGACCTCGCGAAGGTTCACGCGGAAGGCCGAATCCACGGCGACCTCCATCCCGGGCGGATCGCGCTCGACCCACGGGGGAGCGCCCGGCTGGTCGAATACGGGGAGCAAGTCTCGGATCCGCGCCTGCCTTACGCCGCGCCGGAGCGACTGCTCGGCGCCCAGCAGATCCCGGACGTCGCCGCCGACCTCTACTCGCTGGCCGTCGTCTTCTATGAACTGGCCACGGGAGGCCCGCCGTATCCCGGGGAATGCGAAGAAGAGGTCCGGGCGTCCATGCAGGCCGGCGAGCCGGTGGCCGCGCGCGAAAGGGATGCCGGGCTCTCGGTCGACCTGGAGGCGGTGCTTGCCAAGTCCCTCTCCCGCTCACGGGATCGCCGCTACCGGGACGCCGAAGCGTTCCGCGTCGAGGTCCTCGCGCTCAAGGAGGGGCGCGCGACGCGGGCGCGGGCGGAACGACCCCCGGTGCTGCGTTGGCTCGAAAGGGCGAGACGCCGGATCCGCCGGTTCGGCTGGGTCGGGGCGGGAGCGGGAGCGGTCGCGTTGTCGCTGGCGGCCGGCTCGGCGCTGATGGATCTGCGGGAGGAGCGTCGGCGCGACGAACGGGTCGATGCGCAGAGGGAAGAGCGGTTGCGCGCGGACAAGGCCGCGGAGCGGCTGCTGGCCGACGCGCGCGCCCTCGCGCAGGCGGGCGAATGGGGACTGGCGGACCGATTGGCGGAACGGATCCTCGCGGAGCGCCCCGAGTCGCGCCTCGCGGACGAGACGCGGATCTTTCTCGGCGAGAGCGCCTCGCGCACGGGCGACGTGGAGCGGGCGCTGGATCGACTGGGCGAGGTGTACGGGCGTGATCCCGCGTCGCCCGCGGGTCGGCGCGCGCTGCTGGGGATGGGCGAGGCGCTCCTGCGCGCCCGGCGCCTGGCGGCGGCGCGGGCCGCATGCGACCGGGTGGTCGCCGACTCTCCGGACGGCGCCGAAGTGCGCCGCGCGGAGCTGCGACTCGCCGACTTGCTGGTCGCCGAACACCGCTTCGACCAGGCGGCCCGCTTGTTCGAGGAGTTGGCGCGTCCGCGCAAGGACACGCCGGAGTCGGTGACGGCGGAGATCGCGCGTGAAGCGACCGAGTCCCGGCGCTGGTTGCGACTGTTGGGACTTCCGCGCCGCCATGCGGCGCCCGGGTTGCGCATCCTCGCCGCCGGACCGGCCGCTCCCGGGACGGCGCCCGCCTGGCTGGTGGCCGCCCGCCCGAACGAGATCTCGGTCCACGACTCGCTCGGAGATCCGCCGGCCCCGCGCTCCCGCTACACGGCGCCGCCCGGCGATGCCTTTCCCGTCGCCGCCGCGCGGGCGATCGACCTGAATGGCGACGGCGCGGCGGAGATCATTGCCGCGACCACCGGGATCACCGTCTTTCGCGAGGAGCGCGGGACCCTGATCCCGGTCGCCGTCGAGCGCCTGGGGAGCCGAATCCTCCCGGCCGCCCTCGCCGCCGGCGACGCGGACAACGACGGACGTCCCGACCTCGTGGTCGGCCTCGCCTCTCCCGATCGGCGCTGCCTCTTCTATCGCGTGGGTTCCGACTTTCGCCTGGAACTCGCCGGCGGATTCTCGTTGCCGGATCGCCCGTCTGGGGAGGTCACGGGCGTCGCCGTGGGCGACTGGACCGGGGACGGACGCAACGAAGTCGCCGTCGCGTTCGCGCGAGTCCCCGGGGCGCCTGACGCCGAGCTTCGCCTGATCCAATTCGCGGTCGGGTACGAGGAGCCGCGCACCCTGTGGAAGTTCCGCCTCGGCGAAGTCTTCTTCGCGGGCGGCGGCGACGTGAACGGCGACCACAGGGCCGAGCTCCTGGTCGCCGGGGCGCCGCCGCGAACCTTCCCGGCCGCCGGCACGAGGCTCGAACGGACCCCTTTCTTCCCGCATCGGGCCGCATCCCCGGTGCCGGGAGGCTTGCTGCTGGCGTACGGCTGGCGCGACGACCGCTTCCACACGGCCGCCGCGCTGGTCGCCGGATGGGACCCGGATCTCATCGCTCCCTCCGGCGCACCCATCCTCGCGACCGACCTGGACGGCGACGGACAACCGGAATTGTCGGCGCTGTGGGGGATCCGACAGGGCCCCCTCCTGCTCGTCACCCACCAGCTGGCGTGGTGGGACGGGAGCCGCTGGGTCGGACGCACCCTCGTGCTGGAGGAAATCGACGAAGCGGAATTCCGTCCCGGGGCCGCCGCGGTCGATCTCGACGGCAATGGTCGGGCCGAATTCGTGCTTTCGACCGGACGTCATTGGTGGGTGATCGGAGGAGGAACGCCGTGAGCCCGGGACCCTCCCCGCAGGGCCGAATCCGCTGCCGCTCGCTCCGCCTTCGATGCGGAGTCCTCGGCCTGGTCCTGCTGGCGCCGAACTTCGCCTGTGCCCCGCCGCACTCGGCCGACGACCCCATTCCCGCCGCCGCCGACCCGCAGCTCGATGCGCGCCGCGCCGCGGCCGCGCGCACCCTCTTCGACCTCGGACTTCCCGACGCCTCCCGCCGGGCGCTGGAGTCGATCGCTGCGGATCGCCACACGGCCGCCTCCCTGCTCGACCTCGCCCGCGCCCGTTCCGCACCGGGCGACGACCCGTCGGCCGCCCGGGTCGCGCTGGATGCCGCGACGCGCTTTCCGGAGGTGGCGAAGGAAGCGCTGCTGGACGCGCTCACCTACCAGGAACGCGCCTGGGACCTGGCGGGAGCGGTGGCGACCCTGGAGCGCCTGCGCCAGGACCACCGCCTGACCTCGACGGAACGCGAACGTGTGGACGGCGTGCGCGCGCGCCTGCAGGCCCTCGCCGGCAAGGCCACGACGGTCGACCAGACCTGGAGCGAGCCCGATCGGTGGCCGTTCCGGACCAGCGACCCTTTCCTGACCGAGTTCGATCGCGCGCGAGGCATCGCGATCCTGAGCAAGGGACCGGGAAGGGAACCGCGCCTGCGCCTGGAGGCGCATGCGACGGGCACCGCGCTGGAGTGGACGGGGGGAATCGCATTGAATCGCCTCGATCCGGGTGCGGCCGTCGAGGTCGCGTTCCTGCCGCCGGAGGGGGCGGAGGGGGCGCCGTCCGGCGGGATCCGGTTCATCCTGGGCTCCCGGTCGGGCACGCTTTCCGCGCCGGTGGCCCGTGTGGAGGTGGATCCGCCGTTCCAGACCCTGCGACTGGAACCCGCCCATGCCGCGCTTCGCGCAGATCGGTATCGGCTTCGCTTCCGGGTCGTCCGCACGACGGGCGCGGGCACGGCGGCCGCAATCGAGGCCGCGCTCCTCGAAGCGGAGGAATCGCGCCATGTCCTGTCCGTCCGCGCCGTCGATCCGGCGGGGCTGCTCGCGAACGGGCTCGGCGTCGCTATCGGGGGCGCGGACGCTTGCGAGGAAGGGTCGCTGTTCCGGGTTTCCGTGGGCGGGGTCCGGGCGGTCGCGATCGGGGGGGAATGGCGCGGGATCCGGCGCGGGTCGGGACCGGAGGCCCCCCTCGAAGAGGGGGTCCGCCTGTTGGCCGAAGGGAAATGGCCGGAGGCGCTGTCGACGCTCGGACGCATCCGGCACGGCACGACGGACAGCGCACACGCGACCTTCCTGTCGGCGCTGGCCGCGGCCCGCGCCGGTCAAGCGGCGAAGGCGGAGGGACTGCTGAAAGAGGCGCTGGGCAAGGATGCGGCGCTGCACCGGCGGGCGTACTACTATCTGCGCTGGGACCGTGGTTTCGCCGGGTTGCTCGGCCCGGCGGTCGGCCGGGAGGCCGCGGCCGGGCTGCTGGTTCGGGCCGCGGGGGAGTCGGCGGCGGCCGGGCACCTCGAAGCCGCCATCGGCGATCTCGACGCCGCCCTGCTCACTTCGCCGGGGCACCTGCGGGCGCGGGAGGCGCGCGCCGACCTTCTGGCCGCCCTCGGTCGCACGGAAGCCGCGCTGGCGGATGCCCGGGAATGGGCCGGCGAACCCGCGAGCGCGCCCGGGCTGCTCCATCTGCGCGCGGACCTGCTGCGCCTGGCGGGTCGGACCGCGGACGCCCTGGCCGACCTCGAGCGCCTGTCGGCGGCGACCGGCGGCGGGGTCCCGGACCCCTACTTGCGCGGCTTGGTCCACCTGCGCGCCGGGGAGGTTGCGAAGGCGCGGGAGGACGCGCAGGAGGCGATCCGACTCGACCCGCGGGGGGCCCGTCCCTATTGGCTGTTCGCCCTCACCCACCTGCAATCCGGCGATTCCGGCGCCGCGGAAGTCGAAAACAACCGGGCGCTGCTCTTCGATCCGTGGGATGGGCGCGCCCAAGCCTTGCGCGGGCTTCTCCATGCCTTGCGACGCAACCCGGAACCGGCGCGGTCGTCCCTCCGGATCTCCGCCGGTCTCGCCCCGGACGATCCGGATGCCCTCGCCCTCCGCGCCCGCGCCTGGTCGATCCTGGGCGCGCCGGAGGAGCGCGCCGCGCTGCAGAAGGATCTTGAAGCGCGCGTTCCCGGCGGGATAGATTGGCTGGCTCCCCGATAGACCGTTCCCGGAGGTCCCGTGCCCCACCGATTCCATCCGCTCTGCCTGCTCCTGCTCCTTCTCGCCGCCGCCGCGGCCGCCGATGAACTCGGCGAGCTCAACGCGAACGGCGTCGAGCACTACAAGTCCGGCCGGTTCCGCGAGGCGATCGAAGCCTTCGAGCGGGCACTCGCGCTCGCCCCCGACGAGGCGACCCTGAAAACCAACCTGGGACGCAGTTACCAGGCGATGGGAATCCAGGAGATGAAGGCGCGGGCGCTTTCCGATGCCGCCGACCTGTTCCGCAAGGCGGCGGACGTCATGCCGGAGGAAATCGAGCCGCGCATCCTGCACGCGGAAGCCCTCGCCCAGATCGATCGCGTGGACGACGGGATCTCCGTCCTCGAAGAGGCGATGCGTCTGCTCGTGCCGACCGCGCGGGCGGCCCGGGTTCTCGGTTTCCTGCACTACCGGGCCTCCCGACGCGACGACGCACTCTCCCGCTGGCGCCAGAGCCTCGACCTGGACCCGAACCAACCGGACCTCCGCACCTGGATCGAGCGCGTCGAGCGCGAAGCGGAGTCGGAACGCAACTTCGCGCGGTCCGCGTCGTCGGTGTTCGTGGTCCACTACGACCATCGCGACCGGCCCGAATTGGCGCGGGCCGCGCTCGACATGCTCCAGGAGGCGCTCCACGACATCAGCGCGGACCTGGGTCTCTTTCCGGGGCGGAACATCGACGTGGTGATCCTGCCCGACCGCACCTTCCGCGAGGTGAACGAGGTCCCCACCTGGGTCGGCGGCCTGTTCGACGGCCGCATCAAGTTCCCTGCCGGCAATCTCGAAGGCGACCAGGACCACCTCCGGCGCCTGGTCCGGCACGAATTGACGCACGCCCTGCTGCACCAATCCGTCCGGCGCAGCCCGGGGTGGCTGGAGGAAGGCCTCGCGCAGATCATGGAAGGACGCGATCCGGAGGCGTCCGAGTCGCTGGTGCGGGAGGCCGCGCGCCGGGGCGAACTGCTCCCGATGGAGCGGCTGACCGGGTCGTTCGTATCGATCGACGACGGCGCCGCGGTGCGATTGGCGTACGCGCAGTCCGTCTCGTTCACCCGCTGGCTCCGGGACCGCCACGGCCGGTACGCGATGCGGCTCTTCCTCGAACGCCTCGCCGGCGGAGATGCCGCGGCCGCCTTTCAGGAAGCGTTCGGGGCCCCGCTGTCCACGATCGAGCAGGAGTGGGCGTCGCGCCGGTGAGTTTCCGGCGACCCCTTCGACCCGCGGATTACGCCGGCGGACGGGCGGGCCGGTCGGATTGCGCCGCGCTCTGCAGCGTCACGAACTTCCGCACCACTTCCCCGGTGTGGATGAGCCCGATCGGCTTCCCCTGC
>CAZWCX010000043.1:0-51190 GCA_964632945.1 uncultured Planctomycetia bacterium
CTCCTCGCGCCTCGCCGGGCGCGAAAATCGCCTCGGCCGAACCTAGGATCTCAAGGTTGAAGCCCCACTAGGGTAGCGCGCTCTTCCCTCCCGGAGACCCGGCGCCGCCCGGCCCGCGAGTGCCGACGGGCATGGCGACGGTCATCGGTCCCGGACGGGCACCGTCGGATCGAGTCTCGACAGACACGCCAGCCCCGTCAGGAACACCAGCCATTCTGTGGCCGCCAGCCCGTAGGTAGTCGTCCCGATGCCGCTGAAGAGAAGAAAGCCCGCGCTCCGGAACGCGACCAGACATGCGTGTACGACCACGCAGAAGCGAAGCACCGGGCGCGTCTCGTCTTTCCGGTAAAGCGGCCACAAGAAGGCGAGGGCGAGCGCGAATTCCAGTCCGCCGTAGACGGCCAGGAACTCGGATTGCCCCGACCCTGGTCGCAGCGTGAACCCGACCGCGGCGGAGGTCTGCTCCGGCTCGATCGCGCACCACAGGGCGAGAGCGAGGTACAGACAGCCGATTGCGGCGAGATAGATGCGGACCAAGGGCGAATCTCCGCCGACGCAGTCCCGAGGGGGTTGGAGTCTCCCGGACCGCAGTCATTCGCCGGCGGACCTCGATCCGTGCCTGCGGACGCACCGCCGGTGCGACCCGCGGGAGACGCGAACCCGCTGCCGGGCGGTGAAGCTCTTCCCCCCGCGGCTCGACCATTCCCGAGCATATCGCCGGAAGCGCCGCGAGTCACGATCCGTCGGCGCCACACCGATCGCGCGCGCGCCCGTACGCCGGGAGCCCCGGAAACGGGGTCGACTGGGCGGTCCGGATCCGAGGTTTCCCAGGGCGGCTGACGCCCGGTTTTCCTCCCGGGTCTCGGCCCTTGGGCTGCGGTGCGAGCGCGGTGGCTACTTTTTCCCCTTGAGGGAGAGGCCGTACTTGTCGCGGTCCTCCAGGAGCATCCTGGCCTGGTCGCGCACGTTCCGGTCGGCTGCGGCCGCGAGCGGTTCCACCAGCGGGAGCACGCGCTCGTCGTACGACTTCCGGTCGAGGCCCGGGCACGCGCTCTCGCCATAGCGCAGCCAGCCGAGAGCGGCGACTTGTCGGGCGGGGGAGTCCGAGGCGAGGGCCTCGAGCAGTTCCTGGAGGCGCGACCAGGCGGCGCGATCGACGCCGGCCCACCACCGTTCTGCGCGCGCGACCGCCTCGGCGCGCTGGCGGCGGCGGGCCTCGGGATCCTTCTTGATCGCGGCGACCTGGTCGAGCGGCACGTCGCGCATGCCCGCGACGGCGGCGCGCAGGAGCGGGTCCTCGGTCAGGGCTCCGTCGCGGAACCCGAAGTCGCGGAATGTGATCGCTTCCAGCACCCAGCCCGCGCGCACGGGCAGCCAATCCAGGTCGTAGTCCACCAGGTAGCCGTGGCCGTAGAACTGCTTCGCGCCCGGGTAGATGAGGTCGGCCGTATCGACCAGGTCGACCCGTTCGTCGCGGTTGAGCAGGGCGAAGAGGGCGTCGATCGCCCCCGCCCCTTGGGATTCGAGCGCCTGGGCCGCGGCGCGCACCTCGCCCCACTGCGGGAGGGTGAGCGCGCGCGTCCGATCGGTGTCGCCGTCCATCGGTGCGGGAGGCACCAGCGGTTCGGCGCGATTCGCGATCCCCCAGGCCAGCACGGCGAGGGCGGCGACGTGGCGCTTGAGGAGGCCGGCATCGACCTTGTCGACCGTGTCGGCGTGCGTGTGGTGAACGTGCCAATAGGTCGCCATGTCGGTGTCGAGGCCGAGGGTCGGCACGCCCGCCTCCCCGAGCGGACCGATGTCGGCCCCGCCGCCGCCCGCCTGAATGCGCGCCGCGCCGATGGCCGCGAGCGGCCGGACGATCTCCCGCAGGGCCGCGAGTCCCGCCTCCTCCCGCGCGCCGCCCCCCTTCAGGCTCATGCCGAAGCCGACGGGGGCGTCGATGCCCGAGTCGGTCTCGATCGCGGCGATGTGCCGGCGGACTTCGTCCCGGTGCCCTTCCAGGTACGCCTTCGCCCCCCGCAGGCCGTTCTCCTCGTTGACGAACAGGACGACGCGGATCGTCCGTCGCGGGCGCAGGCCGAGCTTGACCAGCAGCCGGGCGGCGGACATCACCGCGACCACCCCGCCGCCATCGTCGTGGGCGCCGGTGCCGACGTCCCAGGAATCGAGATGGGCGCCGATCAGCACGATCTCGTCGGTCTCGCCCGGGACCTCGCCGATCACGTTGGCCGAATCCGCGTCCGCCCCCTCGCGGGCGCCCATGCGCAACTCGGCGCGAATCGTCTGACCGCGGTCGACCAGCCGCTGCATGAGGTCGGCATCTTCCAGCGTCACCGCGGCCGCGGGGATCCTGGGCACACCCTCCTCGTACCGCAGCATCCCGGTATGGGGGGTGCGCAGTCCATAGGGGGCGACCGAGCGGACGAAGACGGCGACCGCGCCGTGCTTCGCAGCCTCGCTCGCCCCGCGTACCCGGTAGGCCACGGTCTCGCCGTACGTGGTGAACGGGACGTTGAACAGGACGATGCGTCCCTGGACGGCAGGGGAGAGTTGATCGAACGACCCGAGTACGGCGACCTCGGCGGAGACTCCCTGCGGCGGAGTGCCCACGCTGCCGCCGAGACCGAGGATCACCAGCGGTTGCGGGGCGGGAGTGAGCAGGGCTGCGCTCTCCTCGCCGCGCACCCACACGGGGACTTTGACCGCCTGCGTGCGCACGCGGGCGAGGCCGTCCGCCGCCATGGTCGCGCGCGCCCACTCCACGGCCCGGTCGAGCGCGGCGGAACCGCTCAGGCGATGGCCGATGCGGTCGCACAGGAAGCAGAGCTTCTCGTAGGCGTCCCCGTCCTCGAGCGCGGCCCGCATGATGCGCGACGGGACCTCTTCCGACTGGCCGCGGGCGCCGGGGGCGGCAGAAAGAAAGAGCGCGGCGAGTGCACAGGCAGCGAGGCGGGAGATCGGCATGATCGGCTCCTCTGGACGGGGAAGGTGAGCGACAGAGTACCGGAAGGGGCGCGAGGAGGCCAGCGACAACCGACACTCGAGGAAGATCCCCGCTGCGAGTTCGACGGTCGTGGAGAGGTGTTTCGGTCGGCCATGGCGACCGAATGCCGGCGGGGCGGGTGGGACGGGCGGGAGTCTGCGCCGTGATTCCGGCGGAGAGCGTCGAGGCGACCCCGCACCCACGGGGGATGACGGTGGGGGCGCGACGTCGGGCGGGGAGAAGGTCGTCCGTCCGCGGGCCCGGATCAACTCCCCGGCGGCCGCGCCGCTCCCGGCCCGACCCTGCGCGCCTCGGCGCGCACGCGGTCGGCTTCGTCTTCCAAGCCGAGAGTCCGCAGGTGCCGCTCGTGCTCGCGCAGTACGACCCACAGGTTCCAGCGGACCTCCCGGTCGGTGGGGTCGAGTCGTAGCGCCCGGCGCAGGGCGTCGGCGGCTTCGCCGCCGCGACGGCGCGCGGCTTCGGCGAGGCCGAGGTTGTTCCACACCGCGGGATCGTCGGGTCGACGCTCGGCGAGCGCGGAGAATTCGCGCGCCGCGCCCTCCGCGTCGCCGGCGTCGAGTCGGGCCCGCGCCCGCAGGAAATGCGCCGAGGCATCGTCCCGCCGGGCGGCGCAGGGGACGTCGAGGTACGCGATCGCCTCGGCCGGGCGACCGGCGCGCGACGCCAGCACGCCCCAGAGAAGGCCTTCGACCGGTCCCGCGGCGCGCTCCGGCCAGGCAACGGCTCCGGCGAGTTCTGCGTCGGGCGCGATCACGAGGGCGAAGCTCCGATGGCCGTGGGCCAGCGTCATCCCGACGAGTCGGCCGGCGTCGTCGCACACGGCTCCTCCGCTGTCTCCCCGGGCGGCGCCGTGAAAGGCGAAAAGGGGCGCGCCGGGAGCGGCTTCGGTGACGGTGCTGCGCCACGCGCCGCCGCGAACCCCGAGCGCATACACGGTCGAGCCGGTCACGGTCGGTTCGGCGGCCGCGGCCGGGGCGGGTGCCGCGAAGCCGCTCGCAGGCGGCGCCTCGAACTCGAGCCAGGCGGCATCGCGTTCCGGGTCCGTTCGCAGGATGCGTACCACGGCCACGCTGCGACCGAACCCGTCCTCGAGCGCGAGGGGACCGGCGCCGGCGACGACGTGCGCAGCGGTGAGGACACGGCGTTCGCCGAGCACGATCCCGCTGCCGAGGACCTGCGTGCCGCGCGGGGTTCGCTCCAGGACGCGCACCACCGCCGCCGCCGCCGCGGCAATCGCAGGGTCCGGATAGGCCTGCGCAGAAGCCAGCGGACCGGCGGAGCAGCCGCACAGCGCCCCGGCCATCGCCGCGGCGAAGAGTACGGCGCGCACGCGAACAAGGCCCGGGCGCCGGTCCTGAACGGGCGTGCCGGTGTTCCCCATCACGTGCGGCAACCTCCGCGTCGACCCGCCGGCACGGAGTTTCTTCCCTGCGACACCCGGCGAGCCGAAGCGCGCAAATCAGAAGCGGTAGCCGACCGTGAACTCCACACCGTATCTCTCGATCGTCTGCAGTTCGCTCACGTTGTAGTAGACCGGGAACGGCACCGCAAGTTCCACCGTGAAATTTCCGCCGTCCGGAGAGAAGAAGATGCCCGGTGCGAGACGCATGTGCACGCCGCCGGTGTTGGGTACCGTCTTGTCGTCTCGCTCCTCGGTGGGATCGATCCAGCTCACGCGGAGCTGGATCGACGCGCCGAGGTAGGCGGTGTCCGGCCCGTCGCTGAATCGATGGGCGACGTAGGAGCCGCCGAGCGTGCCGAGCCACGGGTCGCCCGGCTGGTAGTCGGCGTCGTTCTCGCCCAGGGTGAAAATCTTCCTCGCGTTGAAGAAGACACTCAGGTCGTCGAAGACGGTCTTCTCGATGCCTACGCCGATGAGCGGGGCCCAGGTCCCCGATCCCGGGGTGATGTACGGTTTCATGTACTCCCGCCGGCGCGTTCGGCGGTTGAAAAACTGCTTGCTGCCGTCTCCCGTCGGCGTGATCACCCCGAGCTCGACGTACGGATTCCAGCCGTCCGCGGTCGGCGGCCGGACGTAGTACTTGCCGCGAAGGGTGATGTCGCCCAGTCCCCGGCCGACGTAGAAGTTGTCGTTGGCCGTCTCCAGGCGCTCGTTGATGACGTAGGGGAAGCCCGCTTCGACGTACAACTGATCGGTGACCACGTAGCCGACGCCGATGATGAAGCGATACGCGCGGTTCGTAACGCCGATGACCTCCTGGAGGTTGTGCCGCGTGTCGTTGCCGTAGACGAGCCCCTTGTCGTTGACGTGGGAGGTGAAGAAGGTGAGCCGCCACCGCTTGTCCGTGATCGCCTCGAATCCGCCCGGGACCGAGATCTGGGCTGCGGCGGTTCAGCACCCGGCGTCGGAGACGATGTCCTTCACGTAGAGCCGGTCGCGCAAGGAGGCTGCAGCGACGGCGGACGGGTCGGCCCCGGGATCGGCCCAGCGCGACTCCGGCGCGTGCGCAGCAGGGTGATGTTGGAACTGCCAGCCGTCTTCGGGAAGCAGGTCGTCGCGCGCCTCGACCGCCGCGGGCTCCGGAATCTTCGCGCCCCGGACCTGTTCGCGCAAGTCGCGGTTCTCCGCTTCGAGTTGCCGCACGCGCTCTTCGAGGGCGCGCATTCGGTCGGACTCGGCCGGATCTCCCCAGGTCGGCCCGGCCCCCAAGTGGGCGGCAAGCACCACGAGGACCATCATGCGGTGGAACATCAGACATCCTCGCAAAAGAACGGGTATGCTGAGAGCGCGCGATAGTATGCTCTCCTCACCTCGAAAGCAAATCGGATGGGGTAATCGGTGACTGTGCACGCATCGCGTATAGGGACTCACGATGACGCAGAGTACTGTCATCGCTGCGCTCCGCACGTGGACGCAGGCATCGTCGCTCGAGTCCACTCCGCGACCTCACGGAACGACGGTTGCGGCCCCCGGAGTCTGTTTCACTCCCCTTGCCCCCATTGGCCGCCGGCGCGAAAATCGGGTAGACTCTGGCGGTCTGGCAAGACCCATCCCGCCAGGGGCGCCGTCCCCGTCACCCGTGGTTCCCGGGGAGGGCGTCTTCGGGCAGTCGACCTGACGAGGTATCGCCGATGCCGAAGAGGTTGCGAACGATCGGTTGCTTCTTCCTCCTCGCGGGCTTCGTTCTCGTCGCGCTTGGCCCCGAGTCCCGAGCCGGCGACAAGAAAAGTGACCCGCTCGTTTCCGAGGGGGGACTGAAGTACTTCCTTCGCGAGCCGGGGAAGAAGCGCCTGCCGAACGCGCCACTGATGGTCATGCTTCACGGAACGGGCGGAGGGTTCGCCTACTTCGAGGGATGGATTGCGGCCTGCATGAAGAAGGGCTACCTCGTCGTGCTTCCGGAATCCTCCGGCTGCGGTACGCCGGCCTCGGGAAACTTCAACGACGACAACCTGAAGCGCTGGGACTCCGCGGACATCCCGAACGTCATCAGCCTCGTCAAGGAGGTCATGAGCAGGCACTCCATCGATCGGCGCCGGGTCTGCATCATGGGGTTTTCGAATGGCGCCTACTACGCGACGCGGATTGGCCTGGGAGCCCCGGAGGTGTTTCAGTCGGTGGTGTGCATCGCGGGCGGCATCGGGGGGCGGGGCTGGACGGAAAAGTCACGAAACATGGGGGTCTACATCCTCCACGGCACCGCCGACACGTCCGTCCCGGTCGACAAAGGCAAGTCCCTTGCCGACCAACTGAAGGCCGACGGGTTCGCCAATGTCGTCTACCGGGAGTTTCCCGGCCGGGACCACGAGACGTTTCCCGAGGAGGCCGAGCCGTGCCTCAAGTGGCTCGAGACCCAGAAGAAGGAATTCAAGCCGGGGGCGAACGAAACGCTCGAATGGCAGTCGCCGGAACAGGGCCTCGAAGCGCTCAGGACCGAAGGGAAGAAGGGGCTGTTGTACTTCGTCGGCGCGAAGGACGCGGAATCGGACCTCGTGATTCAGGCGGATCTGGGGATCTTCACCGATCCGCAGGTCATCGAAGCGGCAGGAAACCTCGTTTGCGTGCGGGTGGATCGCGACAACTCCGCCGATCTGGTGAAGCAGTTTGGCGTGAAGGGACCTGTGGTCCTGCTGGTCGATTCCAGGCTCAAGGTCCTGGAGAGGATCGACCGGAGCTGCGCGCCTGTGGAATTCGCGGCCCGGTTGAAAAGGCTCGGCAAGTAGCGCGAGCCCGGGCAAAGTCGCGGTCGCCGGATTGCACCCCGGGCGGCGGGTGACGGTGGACCCGGGCCGGTTCGCGGCAGCGCCCCCTGGAGCCGGGCGGGCGCGGTTTCGGGGGAGCGGCCGCGGAGTTACAGACCGCGCAATGCCGCCTCGCGTTCGACGCTGCGGGCGATCTCCTGCGCCAGGTGCAGTCGCTTCACTTTCAGCGACGCCGTGCGCGGGAACTCGCGCGGCCAGACGACGTACCCCGCCAAGCGCTTGAAGTCGGCGAGCTTCCGGTTGCGCGCCCGCAGTTCCTCGAGAGTCCGCTCGGGCACCGACTCGCCGGTCTCGGGCCGGAGCACGATCATCAGCGACTCGCCGGTCATCGTCCCCGTCGGCCAGAGATAGTTGGCGGCGAAGACCGCGTATTCCCTGGTGTCGGGAAGCCCGTCGAACGCCGCCTCGAGGTCCTCGGGGTAGACGTTTTTGCCTCCCTCGGTGACGATCATGTTCTTGGTCCGGCCGACCAGCTTCAGGTGTCCGGCGGCGTCGAATTCCCCCAGGTCGCCGGTCCGCAGCCAGCCGTCGACGATCGTCTCCGCGGTCAGTTCCGGCGCGTCCAGGTAGCCTTTCATCACCATCGGGCCCTTCACCCACACTTCGCCCACGCCCTGATCGTTGCGGTTGCGCAGTTCGATCGTCATCCCCGGCACCGGCCGGCCGACCGTGTCGCCGCGGAACGGCTTCAGGTCGTTGACGGTCAGCACGGTTCCCGCCTCGGTGAGGCCGTAGCCGATCACCACCGGAAGCCCGAGCCGGTAGAAGTACTCGGCCGTCTTCCGGTCGACGAAGGCGCCGCCGGCGAAGATCAGACGCAGCTTCCCGCCGAACGAGTCGTGGATCGGCTTCAGGAGCGTGCTCGACAACTCGTGGCGCGGTTCCCGCATCGTCACGAACTCGTTCGTGGCGATCAGGCCGTCCAAGAGCTTGCGCTTCCACTCGGGGAGTTCGTCGAGCCGCTCGCGGATCCGGGTCTCGAAGGTTTTCAGGATCAGCGGCACGAGCGCAACATGGGTGATGCCGTAACGTTTCATCGTCGGGGCCAGGTACTGCGGCCGCAGCGTCCGCTGGTGGACGATCGCCCCGCCCATGAGCAGGGGGAGGAGGAAGCCGCACATGAAGTCGATCGCGTGGTTGGTCGGCAGGATGGAGAAGTAGCGATCGCTCTCCTCCATCGGGAACAGGCGTCCCAGAACCTGCGCCTGCTCCAGGTAGTTGGCGTGGGTGAGCATGCACCCTTTGGGGGCGCCGCCGGTGCCGGACGAGTAGACGATGCAGGCGACGTCCTCGCGCGCGCGCGGGACGAAGCGGAAGGCGCCCCGCGGCGCCGACTCCCAGCGCTCGGCGGCGCCCAGGTCGGCGTCGGGCGGGGCCTCGGTGACGAGGACGCGGACGCCCGCGAGCGGGCCCTGGGGCTCGCGGACCAGCGTGCGCCAGAGCGGCCATTCGATCACCAGCGCGCGCGGACGGGCGTGGGCGAGGAGGGCCATCTGCTCCGGGGCGGTGAGCTTGTAGTCGAGCGGCACCACCACTGCGCCGGCCCAGAGGGCGCCGAGGCCGGAGAAGATCCACTTCGACTGGTTCCCCATCAGGATGGCGCAGCGGTCGTCCCCGCCGAATCCCCCGGACTGCAGGAGGGCGGCGACGCGCTCCGCCTCGGCGCGGACCTCGCGGTAGGTCCAGTGCCCGATCTCCCGGTCGCGGTCGCTCTCGAAGAGGGCGGGGTTGCTCTTGAACGGGACCATGGCGTCGCGCAAGGCTTCGCCCAGCGACGGGATCCGGGAAAGGTCCAGCATGGTTTGCGCCTTCGGGGGAGTTCAGGGGACGGGGAGCGCGCGCTCAGCGCCGCTTCTGGATGCAGGCGGCCAGGGCCGTGAAGGTCTTGACCCCCTGCAATTCGTAGTCCGGGATCTCGACGTCGAACTCGTCTTCCAGCTCGCTCAACAGCTCGAGCGCTTGAATGCTGTTGATGCCGAGCGTTTCGAAGAAGTCGTCGTCGGGCCGAAGCGCGGCGGCGTCCGCCGAGAACCGCTTCGCGGCCAGGGCGATCAGGCGCGTCAGCGTGTCGTTGGGATCGGGCATGGCGGTTCTCCCGCGCGGGTCAAGGGAGATACGGTCGCACGTCCTTGCTTTCCACGAAACGGCGCAAGGACTCGACGACGGTCGGGTTCCGGAACAGCCGGAGGAAGTGTTCCTTCTCGAGCGCGAGGTCCGCGCTCGGCAGCGGCTTGATGAATCGCTTGGCGGTCACGGCCGCGTCGCGGTCGAATTTCACGGCCTGGCGGGCCATTTGGCGGGCGACGCCGAGGGCCTCGCCGGGGGCGACGACCTGGCTCACGAGGCCGAGGGCGGCGGCCTTCTTCGCGTTGATGCTTCGTCCGGTCAGGAGGAGGTCGCGCACGACGGCGTTGCCGACGTCGCGTCGCAGGCGCGGGATCCCGCCGAACCCCGGGACGATGCCGAGCCTCAATTCGGGAAAGCAGAACCGCGCCGTCCGGTCCGCGACGAGCAGGTCGCAGGTGAGCGCGAGTTCGAAGCCGCCGCCGAAGCACACGCCGTGGACGACGCCGATCGTGGTCAGGGGCAGAAGGTCGAACGTGTCCATGACGCGATGGATGCGGTCGAGGAACCGGCGCATTTCCGGCTCGTGGGTCTCGGGCGGACGCGACCGGATGCCGGCGTAGAGTTCGCGCAGGTCGGCCCCGGCGCAGAAGCCGCTCTTGAGGGCGCTGTGGATGATGAGGGCGCGACCGCGTTCCGGATCGACCTCCGCGAGAAAGCGCTCGAAGCCGTCGACCATGCGCGTGCCGATCTCGTTGCACGGCTCCTGGCGGAGCGCAAGTTCGTAGATGCCGTCGGCGAGCGTCCACTCGATCATCGGTAGAGCTCCGCGATGGCATCCTTCCAGCGGGCCTCGACCGCGGCGCGGCGCAGTTTCTGGTTCGCGGTCAGCAGGCCGTTCTCGATCGAGAACGGCTCCGGGGCGCGCCAGAACTTCTTGATCCGCTTGTAGTGGGGGAGGGTGGCGTTCACCTTCTCGATCGCGACTCCGACGGCCGTGTCGTCCGCCTTGCCGGTGACGATCATGACGAGGAAGGGGCGGCCGTGGCCGACCAGCATCGCCTGCTCGATCCCCTCGCCCGCCTCACGCAGTCGTTCCTCGATCGGCTCGGGGGCGACGTAATGGCCGGATTCCGGCTTGAGCAGGTTCTTCACCCGGCCGATGATCTTCCAGTTTCCCTGGCCGTCGGCCTCCGCCTGGTCGCCGGTGTGGAACCACCCGTCGCGGATCGCCTGGGCGGTGGCCTCGGGGCGCTGCCAATAGCCGGCGAAGATGTTCGGCCCGCGGCAGACCAATTCCCCCTCTTCGGTCACCTTCACCGCGCAGCCGTCGATCGCATGGCCGACACGACCGGGTTTGGCCGCGCCCGGGCGGTCCATGGTGACGATCGCCGTCGTCTCCGTGAGGCCATAGACCTGATAGACCGGAACCCCGAGCATCCCGAACCAGAGCTGGGTTTCCTCCGAAAGCGGCGCGGAGCCGCAGACGAGGAACTCCAGGCTCGGGCCGATCATCGACTTGATCTTGCGAAAGACGAGCCGGCGGGCGACGGCGGAGATGAGGGAGTCGGCGATGCCGCCCTTGCCCGTGTGCAGGCGCTGGTGCGCCTCCATCCCGGCGCGATAGAGGGCGAGGGCGAGCCCGCCGCGTTCGGTGATTTTCTGGCCGACGCCGTTGCGGATGCGTTCGAGAACGGCGGGCACGTTCAGGTAGTAGTGCGGGTCGGCGGCGGACATTTCCTCAACCAGCCGGGTCAGGTCGGTCGACATCAGGAGGGGGTTGCCGCGGTAGAGCTGGGTCCAGAGCATGATCCGCGAGCCGGCGAAGCAGAAGGGAAGGAAGTGGAAGACCTTGTCGGCCGCGCCGCGCTTGCCGGTGAGGGCCTGGAGGGCATCGACGGTGCGCGGAACCATGAAAGCGACGTTGGCGTTCGTCAGTACGACCCCCTTGGGTTCGCCGCTCGTGCCGGAAGTGTAGATGATCGTGGCGGGCTCGTCGGGCTCTCCCTCGCGCGGGGGACGGGTCGAACGGGCGGTTCCGAATACCTCACTGAAGCGCGCGATCCGGCACGCCTCGGGCCAGGCGGCGCGCATGGCCGCCTCGAGCGTCGCGTCGGCGACCAGGAGGATGGACGGCGCGCAATCGCGCATCATCCCGGCCAGCTCCTTCGGGTCCTGGCGGGCGTAGAGCGGGACGCACACACCCCCTTCGGCGAGGATTGCCAGGTCGGCGGCGACCCAGTCGGCGGAGTTCGGCGCCAGGAGCCCGACCCGGTCGCCGGGACGGAGCCCCGCTTCGGCCAGGAATCCGCGGGCGCGTGCGATCTGGTCGGCCACCTCGCCGCCCGTCCGGGGTACGAGGGACTTGCCCTGCACCTCGATCAGGAAGGCGGTCTGGGCGGCGGCCCGGAGGCCGGAGAAAACGGTGGCGAGGAAGCTCATGGGAGTGGGAATCCTACGGGCGGGGGAGGTCAATTTCAAGAAGAGAGAACATTTGGTATGGTCGGGGCGGGCGGGGAGTTTTCGAGGCCGGCGCCGCCTCCCGGTTGCGCCGGAATCGCCGCCCGAATGCGGGAGACCGGGATCGAATGGACCCCGCCGGCCGAGCGATTGGAGGTGCGTCCGGGTGCTGCCGCAGGTTTCGGTCGGGCGCTACGACTGCGCGGTTCGCGTCCTGGATCTGCTCAGGATGCCCGACGAGGCGCGTCGCTTTGCCGCGGCCGCGCACGAGCACGTCCGCGGGCGCTTCCTTCTGCCGCGACTTGCTGCGGGCGTGATCGGCGGGGACCGCTGGGGGGCGCGGCGCGTCGAAGGGGCCGTCCTGCCCGGATCCGCCCTGCGCCGGCCGTCATCGGGGCGCCGCACCCGCTTTTTGGGCGCGGCGCCCCGGAGGGTCAATTCAGGGTCTTGACCGTTTTCTTGCCGATCCCCGTGACTTCGAGCTCGAGATCGGCCGGCGGATTGCCCGGGGGCATTCGCAGCGCGCGCGCCCCCTTCAACTCCATGTTCATGTTCATCTCGCCGTCGGGACTCGACCCGTCGATGCAGACCTGCAGGTCGATTTTCATCGTCATCGGCAGGGTCTCCGCGAGATCCATCGGGCCGACCGACGTGACGGCCAGGTGAAGGGCGCCTTCGACCTTGCCCCAGTCGCTGCCGGCCCGGTTCTCGACCGCATGGAGCTTCATGGAACCCTTGGAGGTGGCGGCATCGATCGGCATCTCCATGTCGTCGGCCAGCGCCTGCAGGTCGGGGGTCCAGGACTCGTTCGCCCGGACCGGCGAGGGCGGCGCGAACATGTCGGCTCCGGATTTCTCCCCGCCCTTTTTCCCCTCGTGGACGTGATCGGTCAGGATCGCTGCGTGTTCCTCTTCGACCGCCTCACCCCCCTCGTACGTCCAGGCACAGGAACCGTCCTCGGCAACGGTGCACAGGACCGACTTGCCCTCGAAGGGGAGCGCCGTATCCGGATTCTGTCCGTCCGAGTGGACGGCCTCGGTGAAGGCGTAACGGGCCAGGGCGATCTCGGTCCCGCGCGTCTCCAGGACTTCCCGGACGTACCGGTACCTGAACTTGGTGTCGGATGCCTGCTCCTGGACCACCTGGCCGTTGGCGGTGATCTTCATCTTCATCGTGTTGTGACGGAGTTCGGCAATTTCTGCCCGGTGGCCTTTGGTCGCTTTCCAGTTGAAGCGGAGGTCATACGTCTTGTCCTGCGCCCAGGCGCTGGATCCCAGCAGGATCATTCCGGCAGTCACCCAACGGAGGGGATTCCCGAACATGCGTGGAGTCCTCGAATCAGGGTGGGAGACGGGAGATTCACCGGTCGAGCGGGAGATGCTACGCCAGGGCGGGAAGGGGCGTCAATGCTTCGAGGGGAAGTCCGGCGGGCCCGCGATTCGTGCCCGGGGAAGGCGCAAGCCGGCCCGCCGTCGTGGAGGAGCCGGGCGGAGGGAGGCTACGCGCGGGACGGAAGTCGCCTCCGACCGATGTCAGTCCCGCGGCGCGCCCATCCCGCTCACGTCCCCGGGATCGGCAAGGTCGAAGTTGCACCACGCCGGGATCGGAGCGAACGTGTAGCGGGCATCGCCGAGAACGAGCCGGTCGCCGTGACGGCCGACGAAGGGGTGCCGGGCGAAGAGGCGCCATGCGCGGTGCTCGGGCGACCGCGCGACGAGATCCAGGGCGGGGTCATCGAGCCGGCGGGGAAGCGTGGAAGGTTCGCCGATCCGGTCGGAGAAGTGGTCCACCTCGACCCGGTAGTGCGTTCGTGGGGTCTGGGCGATGACGCCGAAGCGCCAGGGGACCGCCGGTTGCGGGTGGGCGCTGGAGGATTCCACGGCGACGCCGGGCGGAAGGGCGGCGCGGATCGCCTCGAGGCCGCGGGCCTCGGCGGCGCGGCTGGCGGCCAGGAGCACGGCCAGGTAAGCGAGTCCGCCGGCGATCCCCGCGCACGCAACCACGCGCGGATGGTTGCGGCCCGCGCCGGCCCATCGCGCCGCGGCGACGGCAAGGGCGGCGGCGGTCCAGACCGGACCCAGCCACGGCGGGGCCGCATCGGCGCGGAAGCAGACGGAGGCGGCCAGCGTCGCCAGCGCCATCCACCCCGCGGTGCCCGCGATCGAGCGCGGCGCCGCGAGGCAGGCGCCCGCGCCGAAGGTCAGCCAGAGCCAGGGATCCACGATGAAGGCGACGTCGCCGTAGTACCAGGTGCCGTCGAAGGGGAGCCACGGCCGCACGCCGTACGTATTGAGCAGGTCGAGCAGGGGATGGGACAGCAGCCCCGCGGCGGCGGCGGCGAGGAAGGGACCGAACGCAGTCGGTGGAGCCGTCCCCGCGCGGCGACGCGCGATCCCGTGGGCGATCCAGGCGAGCAGCGGGATCTGCGCCAGGATTCCCGCCAGCGAGTGGGTGATCCCGCGGTGATGGATGAGGTAACCGACTTGTCCCTGCAGGGCCTGCGCCACGGCATCGAGGTCGGGCAGGTTCGCGCCGACGACGAGCGTGGCGGTGACCGCGGGTCCGTGCCGGTCGAAGCCGCACCGCGCCAGCGCCACGCCGAAGAGGGTGTGCGTGAGGTTGTCCACGTCGCGTGCGTCCCAGGGGGCCGGCGGCGCGCCGGCCCGGTCGTCCTACTCCCGCGCTGCGTGCGCCGGCGGAGTCGCTCGCGCGGGGGCGTCCGGCGCGCCGTACTTCTCGAGCAGCGCCCGCACCGCCGGCGGCAGCGGCGGCAGATGGTGCTCCCAGGTGCGCGGGACGTCGCGCCGCGGAAACTCCGGATACACCCGTGACACCTCGTCGACGAAGTCGACCCCCATCCCGCCCATGAGCTGCAGCTGGCGCGGGATGGCGCGGCCGATCTCGTCGGCGATCCGCTCGCGCTCCCGGTCCAGCCGGCGCAGGATCGCCAGGACCTTTTCGCCGAGCCCGGCCTCGTCCACCTCGAGGAAGAGATCGCCGTGGCCGCGGTCGTTCATGAGATTGCGGATGCGCTCGTCCATGGTCACCCCCCCCGAGGGCACCAGGCCGGGCATCGAGGTGACGATGGCGTGGAACCGCGAGCTGACCATCAGGGAGCAGGTGCGCAGGACGCTCACCAGGTCGTACATGTCGTACGAGTCGCTCACGAAGAGCGGCGGCTGCGGCGACAATTTCTCCGCAAGGTGCTCGCAGGCGCGCCGGTCGAGCTGTTCCATGCCGACCAGGATGGGGAAGACTTCGCGCTCGCGCCGGAACGCGGTCACCGCCTCGGCCAGGCCGTCGAGGTAGGCGCCGTACTTGCGGTCGACTTCGGGAGACGTGCGGTGGAAGTAGATCGACTTGTAATGCTCTTCCCGGTACTGGCCGGTGAAGGTGTGGGCGGCGGCCTTGACGAGGTCGGGCTTGACCGGCCACCAGAAGGGGTTGATCGGGCAGACCACGAGGACGGGGGTTTTCCCGTCCCAGCCCTGGGCGCGCAGCAACTCCGCGCCGCGCGCCGGGGGGGAGGGCTCGAACGTCCAGGCGGTGTCGGTCCCGCCGCGCGTGCGGATGCCGAGTTCCTCGAGCACGCCGCGCGAGGGCTCGTTGCGGCAGATGACGAGCGAGTGCTTGCAGTGCTTTTCGACGAACCGGCGCAGCCCCGGGTCCATGTGTCCCGCCTCCGCGCCGTACCCGACCGCGAGTTTGCCTTCGGCGGCCGCCAGTCCGAGCGCGCCGGCCATCATCGTGGAGAGCGCGCTGGCGAACTTGGACTTGAACATCGATCCTTCGCAGGAGACCACGCCGTGATGCTTCGGGCACTCCTGGGCGAGGAAGCGCGGGAAGACCACGGGGAGGCGGACCTGGCGGACGCACCGGAAGTAACCGGCGGAGAGCGCCGGATCGACCGTCATGATCGTCAGTTCGAGCTGGTCGTCGCCGAGGATGTGCCGGAACTGCCGGATCATCTCCTCGACGCGCACGTCCGCGCCCGTGTTGCGCGTGCC
Organism: uncultured Planctomycetia bacterium; assembly: GCA_964632945.1. Classification (GTDB taxonomy): domain Bacteria; phylum Planctomycetota; class MHYJ01; order WSZJ01; family CAZWCX01; genus CAZWCX01. The sequence goes on from CAZWCX010000043.1 coordinate 15,763, forward strand.
GACGTAGCCCGCGAGCAGGATCTTGAGCGGCTGTCCCGGGCGCCAGCGCTCCACGTCCCGGTCGAGCGCGTAGCGGGCCGCGACGAGTTCGATGGCGCCGTCCATGACCCCCTGCAGGGCCCGGTCCGGATCGAGCGCGTCCTTCACCCAGCCGAGGAAGCCGCTCATGCCACCCCCGCCTTCGCCGGCGTCCCTTCCGGCCACGGCTGGTACGGGTAGGCGAAGCGGCCTTCGGCCGCGAACTTGAAGAGGCCGAAGGCGTACTGGCTGAACGGCACCGGCTTCTCGCCCAGTTCCTCGCAGATCCGGGCGTTGTCGAAGACGGTGTTGAACACCAGGTACGGCATGAAGACCTTCATCAGCGACGCAGCCGGGGCGATCCCCCACGCACGCGGGGTCTCCGCCAGCCGGTTGACCACCCAGCCGAACGGTCCCTCGAGAGCGGGCAGGAACCGGTTGCGGCGGCGGTGGCCGGACTGGGCCATGGCGTCGACGATCTGCCGGTAGGTGAGCGACGCGCGCCCGCTGGAGAGGTTGTACGAATCGTAACGCGGTTTTTCCATCTGGTGCACCTGGACGATCGCCTTGCCGACGTAGTCGGCGTTGACGATGTCGCACAGCCAGTCCTCGCGGAAGGGCAGGACCGGAAGCCGGGCCAGGAAGACGAAGGCCCGCACCATGTCGAACTGGGTCGTTTGCGGAAACCGGCTGTCGCCGAGCACGATGCTGGGGCGGAAGACGGTGATCGGGACTTCCGGCAGCAGCTCGTGGACCATGTGTTCGCAGAACTTCTTGGTGCGGGCGTAGGGATCGTAGTCGCTCCGCTCCCAGTCGATCGTCCCGGCCTCGGTGACGACCTCGTCCTTGCGGTGTCCCGCGACCGCGACGGTGGAGATGTCGCTGAACCGGCGCAAGCCGTGGTGGTCGCGCGCCGCGCGCGCCAGCTTGAGGACCTGGAGGGTGCCGCGCAGGTTGACGTTGAAGCACGCCTTGTCGCTCTTGCGGTTGAGCGAAGCGGCGATGTGGATGACCGAATCCATCGAGTGGACCAGGCGGCGCCGGTCGTCCTCGCCGAGCCCGCAGTCCGGGAGCGTGATGTCTCCCAGGTAGATGTCGATGCGGTCGCGCAGGTGCTCGCGGAAGCGCTCGAACGGCAGGTGCAGCTGCAACGACTTCCACAGGCGCTGGCCGGCTTCTTCCTTGTTTTTCGCCCGCACGAGGAGGGCGAGCCGGTCCTTGTGCCCCTCGAGGAGGCCCGCGGCGACGTACGATCCGATGTAGCCCGTGGTGCCGGTGACGAAGATGGCCATGGGGGGACTCGCTTAAGGGCAGGGGCGGGGCGGCCACGATCGGCCGCGCGCGCCGGTCAACTTCCCGACCCCGTCGCCACGGGCGACTCGGCGGGCGCCACGAGCTTGAAGGGGACCGTGGGCCGGTCGCGTTCGGCCTCCTTGCCTTCCATCTGGGGGAAGCACCAGCGGCGCAGTCCCTCCAGGTGGACATCGATCCAGTACCAGCGCCAGTCGATCGCCTCCGGGCGGAACCCCAGGTCCGGCTCGGTGACCGGCAGCGCGTCGAGGTTGCGCGCGGCGAAGGTGATGCGGTTGTCGCGGATGAACGGCCGGAACAGCTCGAGATTGACCTCGATCTGGTCCAGCCGGCGGTCGGTCTTGTCCATGTGCTCGGCGGCGCGCTGCGCGGGTTCGCGCAGGGAGTCGGGGACCTCTTCGGATCGGCACAGGCGGCCGATCGCCTGGACGACCCGCCGGAGGTTCTTCACCGAGAAGAAGGTGTCCTCGTCGACGATCACCGGGTCCCAGCGGGACAGGATCGAGCGCTCCACGGCGTCGGACCCGTGCTTGCGCAGGTGCTTGCGCTTGCCCAGGGCGGTAAGCTCGCACGCGCGCTTGAGCGTCAGCGGATTGCGGTCGGTCGTGCCGCAGTGGTACACCGGCTCGTGGCGATCGAGCAGAAGCGCCGCCCCCGCGATCATCATCCCGCGGCAGACCAGGTCGACCGGCACCACGTCGAACGGCATGTTCGCGGCCGCGGGAAGGTGGCGGAACCAAGTCGTGCCGAGCAGGTAGAGCAGCGGACCGGTGGTGTTGAACCCTTCGTTCCAGCCGGAAAACGGGAACTCCATCGCGCTCTCGACGATCGCCGGGCGCAGAATCGACCAGCGCACGCCGTTGGCCCGCTTCAGCAGCAGGGACTCGGCCAGGCTCTTGCTGTACGTGTACGTGTTCGTCCACCCGCGCGCGCGCGCGCGCCGATCCCCTTCCTCGATCATCTCGCGCTTGAGCCGCATCTTGCGCTCGCGCTCGACCATGTTGCCGAGCAGGCGGGCGTTGCCGGCGTCCCGCCCGCGCTCCTGGATGCGACGCGTCGCTTCCGCGCGCGCCCACGTCTCCGCCTCGGGGGAGTCGTGCCAGGCGCGGATCCTCTGGATCGCGGCCTGCACGTCCCGGTACTCCGCCTCGGCGTCGAACGGTCGCCCGTCGGGGGCATAGTCGGGGACCACCGTCTCGGCGACCCGTCCCTGGCGATTGCCGGCGACGAAACAGGTCGAAATGTGGAGCAACGCGGCGCGCTTGCTGGAGCAGGCGAATTCCATCGCATGCAGTGCGCCGGTGACGTTGGTGGAGATCGCCTGCGGAACTTCGGGGCTGAAGTCGACCAACCCGGCGCAGTTCACGATCAAATCCAGATCCCGCCGCAACCGGTCGGCGGTCGCCGGGTCGAGGCCGAGGTTGGGCTCGCTGATGTCGCCGCCGACCACTTCGATCCGGCGACCCATGTAGGCTCCCAGCTCTTTCCCGTGCCGTTCCAAGAGGGGACGAAAAACCGGCGAAGTCGCGACGATCTCCTCGAACCGCTGGACCGCGGACTGCGAACCCTTGCGGCGGATCAGGACGTAGAGCCGCCCGATCTCGGGCAGGCGCTCCAGCGCCATCGCCAGCCAGACCTTGCCGACGAACCCCGAGCAGCCCGTCACGAGGACGTGACGGCCGGCATAGGTGTGGGCCAGGGAAACGGGATCCATCAGGGCCTCGTCGTCGTCACTCGTCGTATTCGACCACGGGCCAATCCGCCTCCCGTGCGGCGGCGCGCAGGGTGAAGTCGGGATTGACGGCGCAGGGCCGCCCCACCGCCGTGAGCAGGGTCACGTCCGGACCGTTCGAGGCATAGGCCGTGCTGCGGGCCAGGTCGATTTTCCGTCCCGCGGCATGATCCATGGCCCAGCGCCCGCCGCCATGGCCGCCCAGCACGGGATCCTCGAGTTTGCCGGTGGCGACGCCGTCGCGGAACTCGAGCCGGTTGCACACCGTCTCGTCGACCTTCGGCAGGTGGCGCGCGAGCGCGGCCGCGACCGGGGCGATCTGTTCGGTGAGCAGGACCACGCGGTGCCCGTCGGCGCGCGCGCGCTCGATCCGCTCGATGCCGCGGGCGAGGATCTTGTCCTTGAGCACGTCCTCGACGTACTCCTCGGCGAGCACGACGATCCGGTCTTCGCTCATGTGGCGGCACGGCAGCCACGCGACGCGGTTGGCCAGCGTGCGGTCGTTCTGCTTGAGCAGCGTATAGACCGGGGCAGCGAGGGCGGCCGCGCCGATGCCCCAGAGGCGATCGGAGAAGCCCTGCTTGTTGGCGGCGAAGTAGGCAGCCGCACCGAGGGCCCCGCGTCGCAGGAGGACGCCCTCGACGCGGAAATATGCGGCCGTGGGAGCGGCCGCCGAAGCGCTTTCCATCCACACCCTCCCGCGGGAGAGGTCGGTCCGGGCCCAGGCGCGCGAGCCCGGTCGGCGCGGCCCCGGAGCGAATCAAAGAGACCAAGCAGTCTATCCGCGCTCTGCCGGAAAGGAAAGAAAAATGGGTCGGCGGCGGGACGCCTCGGGGCGGACCGGTCGAGGGGAACCGCCCCGGAGCGGTACGGGGCCCGGCGCGCGTCACTTCGCGGAAGGGCGTCGCCCCCGCCGTTGCCGGGATTCAAGCAGATCCAACATCGCGGGAGTCGCCCCGGGGGAACTCCGGGCGTACCGCAGGAGGTCGTCGAGCGCCGGCGCGGCGTCGGCCGCCCCCCGCTCCAGCAGGTATCGGACGACCGGCAGATGGCCACCGTCGACGGCGTGATGCACGGGGGTCCGCCCGTCCCGCCCCGCCGCGGTCACCTTCGCCCGGTTCTCGACGAGAAACTGGACCACCTTCAAGTGGCCTCCGCCCGCGGCGAGACTCAGCGCGGAGTCCCCCTGGTCATTCCGGGCCGAGGGGCCCGACCCATCGTAGACGGCGACTTGAACCCGGCCGAGGTCTCCCGACTTCGCCGCGTCCAACAACTCCGCCTTGAGGAGCCGTCCTCCCTTCACGGGCCGTGGGGTTGGAGTCTCCTCGCGGCGCGCGATCGATTTCCTCGAGGACGACTTCCGCGTCGGTGACGGGTCGGAAGCCTTGCGTGTCCGCTTCGTCATGGCCGGTCCGTAATCGAAAATGCCTGCGCGTGCCCACCCGGTGCGCGGGGAGGCTCGGCGTCCGGATCGCCGCCTCCACCGGATGGTACGCGGTCGTCGGGCGACGAACAAGGGTCGTCGTTGCGCGGCAGGGTCGAGGTTTCGCAGTTCTTCGGCTCACCGGCCTTGACGCGCGCGGGCGCCTCCGCCTACCATCCGCGCGGAGGCGAACGATGCGCGACAATCTCGGGACGGGGCGCTGTCCCCGGTGCTTCCTCAAGCGCGAAGCGTGCCTGTGCCCGCGCATACCCCGGGTGGAGACCCGCACCCGCTTCGTCCTGCTGCGGCACGCGATCGAGGCGTGGAAGCGCACGAACACCGGCCGGCTGGCCGCGCTCGCGCTTGCGAACGCGGAGGTCCACGACCGCGGATCCCGGGCGGCGCCGCAGGCCGACCCCGATCTCTCCGGAGGGGACGTCTGGGTGCTCTACCCGGACGGCACGCCCGCGCCCGATGACGCCCCGCCGCCGCGCCGGCTCGTCGTGCTCGACGGATCCTGGCGCCAGGTGCGGCGGATGTGGGTGCGCGTCGAGGCGCTGCGGCGGCTGCCGTGTCTCGCGCTGCCGGCCCCCGCGGCGCCGCACGCGCCGCGGCTGCGGAGACAGCGGGACCCGCGCGGGATGGCGACGCTCGAGGCGATCGCCGCGGCGGTGGCGCGGCTGGAGGGGGAGGAGAAGGCGCGTCCGCTCTTCGACCTCTACGCGGAGTTCGTGCGGCGGGTCATGGACGACGCCCCCCCGTATCGGCATCGACCGCGACCTGCGGAGGGCGTCGGGGATGCCCGCGGCGGGGTAGGGGCGGAAAGGAGGGGGCCGTGAGCGAGGTGCGCGTCGCCCTGCCCAAGGGTCGCCTGCTCGCAGGAGTCCTGGCCGCGCTCGCCCGCACCGGGCTCGACTTCACCCGCGCGAACGATCGCGACTACCGGCCGCGGTGCTCCGATCCCGCGTTCGAGGCCAAGCTGCTCAAGCCGCGTTCGATCCCTCAGGTCGTCGCGCTCGACCGGTTCGCGGTCGGCTTTTGCGGCCTCGACCTGGTGCGGGAGTCCGGATACGAACAGGTGGAACCGCTTCTGGACCTTGGGCTCAACGCGGTGGAAATCGTGGTCGCGGTCCCCGCCGATCGGCGCGATCTCCTGACTGCGCCGCCGCGCCGCCCGCTCCTGCTGGCCACGGAGTACGAAAGTCTGGCCGCGCACTGGGCGCTCGGACGCGGGCTCGCCCACATCACCGTGCAGACCCACGGTTCGACCGAGGCGTATGCCCCGGAGGACGCCGACATCGTGATCGACTGCGTAGAGACCGGCCGCACGCTGGAGGCCAACGGTCTGGTCGTCGTGGAGCGGTTGTTTCGCAGCACGACCCACCTCGTCGCAGGCCGGGCGGCGCTCGACCGGGAACCCGTCCGCCGGCGGGTCGACGAGCTGGTCGAGCGGCTTCGTCGAGGCGCGCCATGATCGACATCGACCGGTTGACCGAAGCGGAATTCGTCCGTCTTCCCCTCGTGATCGAGGGGGAAAGCAAGGAGGTCCGGTACGCCGGAGGCGGGCGGGTCGCGATCCGATTCAAGCCGACGATCTACAGCTTCACTTCGAATCGTTGCGGAGTCGTGCCGGGCTCGGAGGTGCTGCGGTTGCGCGCCAGCCGGATCTTCGTCGACGTGCTCCGGGAGGCGGGGATTCCTCATGCCTATCATGCCGTGAACGACCGCTGGGTCCTCGCCGACCTGGTTCTGCAGCCGGCGACGATCACCCAGCCGACCCCCTTCCGCCCGGGCGACCTCGCGCCCGAGGCCCTGGCCCGCCTGGCGGTCGCTCCGCCGATCGAAGTCGTGGTCAAGCGGATGCACAGCGGCACCTCGAAGCACCGTTACGTCGGCATGGCGGGCCATCCGGTGCGCGCGTCGCATCCGCTCTATGCGGGCATGAGCTTCGGTCCGGACGGCGCCTACCCCCAGCCGATCGTGCGCTTCGACTGGCGTAACCCGCTGCGCGACGCGACCGGGAAGGCGGTCGCCGACGAGGTGCTGCCGGATTCGATCGCCGACTGGTTCATCGACGTCGCGCGTGCCCGCGAGACCGCGCTGCGCACGTTCGACGCCCTGACCGATTTCCTGGCCGCGAAGGACGTCGTGGCCTACGACCTCTGCCTGTTCGTGACCGCGGACGGCCGGACCGTCTTCGGCGAGATCAGCCAGGATTGCGGCCGCTACCGCCACTTCGACCTCGGCTCGCTCGACAAGGACGTCTGGCGCGCCGGGGGCTCGAGCGAGATGGTGCTGGAGAAGTGGAAGACGCTGCTCGACGTGATCGCGAGGTGAGGCGGTGAAGTTCTTCCTGGGCACGACCAACCCGGCCAAGGTCCGGGAGATCGGCGCGATCCTTGCGGCGACCGGGTGCGAATTCACCGTCACGGAGCCGATCAAACCCGACGAGACCGAGGACGATTTCGAGGGGAACGCGCTGCTCAAAGCGCGCGTCTACGCCCGGCACGCGGGGGGAACCACGATCTCGGAGGACTCGGGGTTGATCGTGCCCGCGCTGGGTGGACTTCCGGGGCCCTGGTCGGCGCGCTTCGCCGACTGCGAAATCGATGCCGCGACGGGGAAAGTTCGCCGTTGCGTTCCGACCGGCCGGGCTCGCGAGGAGATCGACCGCGCGAACGTGGAGCGGGTGCTCGAGCGGATGCGCGGCGTCGAGCAGCCCCGGCGGGCCGCCGCCTTCAAGGTCGTGCTGGCCGTCGCGGAACCGGACGGGACGGTGCTGTTCCGCTCCACGGGGGAGAGCTTCGGCTGGGTGGCCGACGAGGCGCGCGGCACGGAGGGGTTCGGGTACGATCCGATCTTCGTGGGCAACGACACGTTCGGCAAGACCTACGCCGAACTCGACTCCATGCGCAAGAACCTGCGCAGCCATCGCAAGCGCGTGCTCCAGGAGTTCAAGGCGTGGCTGGGCCAGCGACTGAAAGAGCAGAGGTGACCGGTGCGGGTGGTCGTCGACGGCAACGACGGCACGGGCAAGTCGACGCTCGCGGAGGCGCTGCGGAGGCTCGGGTACGAGGTCGCGGACCGGGGGATCCCGACGAAGATGACCGACGATCCGGCGGTGTGTCCGCGGGACGACGAGTTCTACCTGATCCTCGATCTGCCGGTGGAGGAGTCCCGGCAGAGGCTGGCGCGGGCGGGGAAGAACCTGGAGGAGCGCTACCACACCGTGGCGGACCTGACGCACTACCGGGCGCGGTTCCGGGAGGTTGCGCGGAGCCTGCCGCGGGCCGCGGTCCTGGATTCGACCGGAACGCCCGGGGAGTTGCTCGAGCGGGCGCTTCGCGCACTGGCCGAAGCGGGGCTCGGGCCGGCCGGGGTCTGACGCGGGCCGGACGCCGCGGCCGGCGTGAGGGACGGAAACTCCTACGATGGGATTCGCTTTTCGCGGGAGCGCAGGATGCCACTTTGCCGCTGCGTGGGAGAGGCCGCGATCTGGGCTTCCGGTGCGATCTTCGTCTGCGCCGCAGGTCTCCGCGCCGACGACCGGGGCGCTCCTCCACGCCTCGACCAGATCCAGGTGATCGGCACCCACAACTCCTACCATCTCGCTCCGGATCCCGTCGCGGCGCGGCTGATCCGCGCGGTCACGCCCGGGGAGGCGGCGGCGATCGATTTCAGCCATCGCCCGCTCACGGAGCAGCTCGACCGGCTCGCCGTGCGCCAACTGGAGCTGGACCTCTACCTCGATCCGCGTGGCGGGCTCTACGCACGGCCGATGGCGCTCGCCGCGGCTGCGCGGGAAGGCCGGGAGACCCCGGCCCACGACCCGGATCACCGGCTGCGCGCGCCCGGGGTCAAGATCCTTCACAGCCCGGACTTCGACTTCCGCACCACCGTGCTGACGTTGCAGGACGCGCTCATGGAGGTGCGGGACTGGAGCGATCGAAACCCGCGGCACGCCCCGGTCTTCGTTCTCCTCGAACCGAAGGCGGAGTCCTACTGGCCGCCCACGCGTCCCCCCGCGTGGAACGCGGAGGCCATGGTCGTGCTGGAGAAGGAGGTCCTGTCCGTGATCCCGCGCGCGCGACTGTTGACGCCCGACGACGTCCGCGGGGACCGGCCGACGCTGCGCGAGGCGGTGGAGGGGCGCGGGTGGCCCGCGCTGGACGCGGCGCGCGGCAAGTTCGTCCTGCTGCTCGATGACGAAGGGGCCGTGCGGGACGAATACCTGGCGACCGACCCGGGCCCGGCCGGGAGGCTGTGCTTCGTGAGCGTCCCGCGCGATCACCCGGCGGCGGCGTGGATGAAGCGGAACGACCCGGTCTCCGGCTTCGAGGAGATCCGCGCGCTGGTGGGCGCGGGATTTCTGGTGCGTACGCGGGCCGATGAGGGGACGCGTCAGGGGCGCACGGGCGATACGACCCGGCGCGAACGGGCGTTCGCCAGCGGAGCGCAGATCGTGAGCACCGACTTTCCGGAGGCGGACGCGCGCTGGTCCGACTACGCGGTGCGATTTCCCGGCGGTGTCGCGGCCCGGCCGAATCCGGTGACGGGAACTGCCTTTCCCCAAGACGTGGACCTGGAGGCGGAATCGACGGGAGGGTCGGGCGTGGAAGGGAACTAGCAAGCAGGCCCCGGACGGCGCATCGGTCGGGACGGGTGCCCGCGCCGGCGGGCCTCCTGTCGGCGCACCTGTCGGCCCGGATCGCGCGGACCGATTCCGGCGATTCGGCGCGAGTCCCGGTCCCGGCGGAAGCTTGCTTCGGCTCTTTCGGTCGCCTACACTGGAGAAAGTCGGAGTCACCCCGGCGATTCTCGTCTCCTCCGCGGACGCAACCGGAGGTCGTCGTGTCGTCCCCATCCCCACCCGGGGCACCCGCCCCCGTCCCGGCTGCCGCGCCCCTCGAGTTGTGGGAGATCCTTTCGGGGGTGGTTCTGCTGAGCGCGTCGCTCGGCGTGATAATCCTGCGGGTGCACCCGGACTTGCCGATCGACGTGGGGTATGGGGATTGGCTCAGGCTGATTCCGCTCTACATCCCCTTTGCCCTTGCGCCGCTGGTGCTGTCCGACTTCCGGCGGCAAGAGCGGTTCCGGTTTCGAGTGCGAGATCGGGTGGCCTTGCTCCTGGCCGCCTTCCCTGGAGCTGCGTTCACGATCGGTCAGGCCCTCGGACGCAATCTCGGCGGCTTCGAAATCTTCCTCACCGGGTCCCTCGCCGCGATGCTGGTGGCCTCGGTTTTCGCGATCGTCACGGTACGAAGCCGTCGTGCGCCGGCCCGGCCGGGCTGGAGCTGGGTCGTCGTACTCGTCCCCGTGACGTTCATCGTAACGTTCGTGGCCAACCTGGTGTTCTAAGGCCCGGGAATCGGTCCGTCCGGTCCCTCCCCTCGTGAAAGCGATCTGCTCCTCGATCCGGCGGAGGGGGACGAGGGAGGGTACAGGTGTCGAGTGTCCGGGGCGCCGGGGGTCGTGTGGATTCCGCGGACAACGATCCAGGAGGTCGAGCATGACTGCGAAAGAAGTCCTGAAAGAACTCGAGTCGCTCCAGAGCGAGCAATACAAGAAGGTGATGTTGAGTCATGGCGTGAAGGAACCGATCTACGGTGTCAAGATCGAATACCTCAAGAAGATCCAGAAACGCGTCAAGATGGACTATCGACTTGCGCTCGACCTCTATGAATCCGGGATCTACGACGCGAGGTACCTCGCCGGCCTGATTGCCGATGACGCGAAGATGACCCGGAAGGACTTGCAGCGCTGGGTCGAGCAGGCGGATTCTCCGGCGACCGGCGAGTACACCGTCGCATGGGTTGCGGCCGGGAGTCCGCACGGCCGGGAACTCGGCCTGAAGTGGATCGACTCCAGGAAGGAAGTCATCGCCTTGGCCGGTTGGGCGACGCTCAGCAGTCTGGTCGCGATCAAGGAGGACGCCGATCTCGATCTGGCCGAACTGAAGCGACTTCTGGATCGCGTCGGGGCGTCGATTCACGAGCAGCCCAACCGCGTGCGTGGCGCCATGAACGGGTTCGTCATCGCCGTCGGGTGCTACGTCAAGGCGCTCACCGACCACGCCCTGAAAACCGCCGCGAAGATGGGCCCGGTCACCGTCGACCACGGGAAGACGGCATGCAAGACCCCGGACGCCACCGAGTACATCAAGAAAGTCGAGAAACGCGGCTCGCTCGGCAAGAAACGCAAGTCGGCGAAGTGCTGACGGGAGTCCATCCGCTCCTCGGACGATCGCTCGTCCCGGCCCCGTGGATCCGGCCCGTGCCCGGTCCATTCGGTTCCGCCGTGGGGGGGAGACCCTGCGGGCCGGCTCCGCCGCGGGCAGGGTCATCCCCGGCGGCGGATTGCGGCCTATCCACCCCGCTCGACCTGGATCCGCCAGCTGCCGGCCTCCTCGCGGAAGCGGAAGTTCTCCTTCACGCGGTGGGTCAGCGAGCCGTCGCGCACGGACAGATCGACTTCCCACAATTCGCCCCCCAAGTCGCCGCGGCGAGCCTCGATGCGGAAGTCGTTGCGACGCAGGCCGTCGCCGTAGCGGGCGAAGATCGCCTGCGCCACGTCGCGTTCCTGTTCGATGGTGACGCGCTCGAGCAGCGTGTAGCACTGGGCGAGGGCGGCGGCATCGCGCGCGAGGATGGCCCGTTTCCATGCCTCGAAGCAGGCCTCGGGGCTTTCGAATCGTGTGGCGCCGCCGGAGGTGGGGAAGCCGGTATCGGTGCGCGCGCCCGGCAGGGGGTCGCGGGGGCCGGGATCGGTTCGGGGCGGGATGCGTTCGACGCCCTGGCGCCGGCCGCCGGACGAAACGGCGGCGATCAGTTCCACCGCGTCGATCTCCGTCCACTTGCGGACTTTCTTGGTGTCGATGGTGATCTTCACCGTGTCGATCGGGCCGGTGACGACCGTGGAGGCGGCCTCCAGGATGCGGGCGTCGGCGTGGGCGCGGTCTTCCCCTTCCCAGAACAGCACTTCGCGGCCGGCGTCGACGACGTGGATGCGCACGACGAAGCCCTGGGCGGCGGTTTCGTAAATCCGCACGGCCCGCGGCACGACCGGGCGGGCGAACCGCACGGTGATCCACTCCTCGCCGCGGCGGCCGAGGCTGGGCACCCAGGCCTTGCCGTCCTTGCCGGCGCGCTGGACGTCGGGCGGGCCGACGATCTGCTCGGCGGCGAAGTTGCGCGTTCCCATCTGGCTGCTGAAGGCGACGACGGCGGCGGCCCATTGGGATTCGCCGGCAGGCCCCGGATCCCCTTCCGGCGCCGGAGACCCGCCGCCGCCCGCGGGAGCGGCCGGGAGAGTGGCGCCGCAGCCGCTGCAAAACTTCGTTCCGGGAGTCGCCTTGCGGTTGCACTTGGGGCAGGTGCGCTCGGCCGGGGGTTTGGTCTGGGCCGTCGGTTCGGGTTGCTTGGGCTTGTCGTACGAGTAGCCGCAGGAACCGCAGAAGCGCGAGGATCCCGCGCGCTCCGTTCCGCACGTCGGGCACCGCTCCGCCGCAGCGACCAGGCGGGTCCCGTCGTCGAGACAGTAGGTGGCCTGGGCATCGTAGAGGCGGCCGCAATTGGGGCAGCGCTTTTCGTTCCCTCCCCACGCCGCTGCGGCGAAAGACAGGGCCAGCAGGACCGCCCACGCCCCCGACCGGAGATGCCGCGACATGATTCCCTCCCGCGCTTGGATGATCTCGGTCCCGCGTCCGGCGTACCCGGTACGCGCCGTCCGGTTCGCTGGGCGACATTATACGGTACGAATCGCCGCCGGCGCGAGTTCCCGCTGCATGTGCTGCGCGGGACGACCGGACGTCATGGCGCTTCGTCCGCATCCGTGGTATCCTCTCTTCAGGCCCGGCGCGTACGGATCCGGTATCGGTGCGCCGTCCCGACGGTGGACAGCGGAGTCCCCTACGTGAACCGACGCAATCGAATTCTGCAAACCGCGGCGGGGGCCGGGCTCGCCCTCGGCGCGCTCACGGTCATGGCGGCCACGCTGACTGCGACCCAGTTCGTCGCCCTGAAGGGACTGATCGTCCTCACCTTCTTCTACGCCGGGAAATTCGTGGTCCTGCTGCCGGCCCTCGAGCGTGAAGTGCCCTTCTCGCCGTACTTCCTGGCCGGCATGGTCGCCCTCATGGACGTCGTGACGGCGTTGGTCGTGGGGGCGAATCTCGACCTCCTCTATCGCACGCCATGGGCGGGTCCGCGGCTCGCGGACCTCGAGGAGAACGGCCGACGGATGCTGCGCGCCCGCCCCTGGCTGGGACGGCTTGCGACTGCGGGCGTGGCGGTGTTCGTGATGTTCCCGCTCACCGGTACCGGGGCGATCGGCGGGACCCTGTTCGGCCGACTGATCGGATTGCGTCCGGCCGCCATCCTCGGGGGGATCGCCGCCGGGGCGATCTTCGGAAGTTACGGCATGGCGGCGGGCGCCGACGCGCTCGCCGGACTGCTCGAGCCGATCCGGCACACGACCTGGTTTCGCGCCTTGGGCCTCGCCGTGGTGGCCGGGTTCGCCGGCGTCCTCGTATGGCAGGGGATGAGAATGCGAACGCCGGCTCGGGTGGAACCGGTGGCGAAACCGGAGTAAAGTCCGCCGCCGTCCCCGGGACTTTCCGTCGGGACCGATGCGCGGTACGATGATCCCCGTCCCCCCCGGGGAAATCCCGGATGCCGTCTTCGCGTCGAGGTCCGCCATGCTGCCGCCCGCCATCCCGGATGCCGGCCCGCGTCTGCGGGACTGGGCCCTGCTCCTCGTGTCCTTCGGATTCACCGCGGCGGGCGCGGCGCTCTGGTGGTCCGGTCGCGATCCTGGTCCGGCGATGGCGACCACCGCCTTCTTCGGCCTGTGTCTGGCCGTCGCCGTCGGAAATGTGATGGAGAAGCGCGCGCTGCGGCGGTTCGCGGCCGCCGAGCGCGTCGAGATCACCGGCGGAGTCCCCATCCCGATGCGACGGGGCCGGCTGCTCGGGCTGGGCGTCACCCTGATCGCCGTCGGCGGGATGATGGTGGCGGGGGGAGGAAGCTTCGGCGTGGTCTATCAGGCGGTGGCGTCGCTGTTGCCGCTCACGGGGGCGATCCTGACCGGCGGCGTGCTGCTGGGCCGGTTCGGACGGGATTCGCTCTGTTTCGAGCCCGCGGGACTCCGCCTGGCCGGGCGCGGGTGGTCGATGCTGGTGCATTGGGACAACGTGGGCGCGGTCGACGTCGCCGAGCCGTCGGACAACCCGGAGGTTCGGCTCGTCGTCCGCGATGCCGACCGTCTCCTGGGCACGCTGGAGGCGACGAAAGATCCGGTCGCCACGCGCGCGCGCCTGGTGCGCCGGCTGGAGCGGACCCGGACCTGGCAGGGGTGTGACTGGACGATCCTTCCCGTTCACTTCGGGTTGAACGCGGCGTTGCTCTCGAAGGCGATCCACGGCTATGCCGCGGACCCGGTGTCCCGAGCCCGGCTGACGCCGCGCCCCCCGCTGCCGGGCGCCTCGGGGGCGATGCTGACGGCGGCCCTCGCCGCCGCCCTGGTCGCGCCGGCGGTCGCCGATCCCGGGCTGCCCGACGCGGATGTTTCGGCGCGCCTTGCGGAGCGCCTGGCGAAGATCCGCTCCGAGCATCCGGTGCCGGCGCTGGCGGCGGCGCTCGTGCGCGGCGACCGGATCGTCGCCGCGGCCGCGGTGGGGGTTCGGGTCGAGGGGCGCGAAGAACCGGTCCGCCTCGACGACCGGTTTCATCTCGGCTCGTGCACCAAGGCGATGACGGCGACCCTGGCCGGGATCCTCGTCGAGCGCGGACGGATCGCCTGGGAAACGACGATCGGAGAACGGTTTCCGGACCTCGCGGAATCGATGCGGCCGGAGTATCGCGACGTCACGCTCGAACAATTGCTCACGCACCGATCCGGGCTGCCGGACAACGACCATCTCGAGGCCGGGGTCTGGGCGACGATCTGGCGGCTGGATGGGCCCATTCGCGAGCGGCGGCGAAAAGCGGTCGAGTTGACGCTGCGGCAGAAGCCGATGGCTGCGCCGGGCGAGAAAATGCTCTACACGAACCTGGGCACGATGGTGGCGGGGGCGATGCTGGAGGCCGCCACGGAGCGCTCCTGGGAGGAACTCCTGCGGGACGAGATGTTCGTGCCGCTCGGGATGACCACGGCGGGGTTCGGTCCGCCGGGGACCGCGGGAGCGGATCCGCCGGACGCGCCCTGGGGACACGTGGCGGGCCGGGACGGGACCCCGACGGGAAAGTCGCCGGGACCGGGGGCCGACAATCCCGCCGTGATCGGTCCCGCGGGGACCGTGCATGCGTCGATCGAGGACTTCGCGCGCTTCGGACGATTGCACCTCGCCGGCGCGCGCGGCGTCGAGGGCGGACTCCTGCCCCCGGCCCTGCTGCAGCGGATGCACGAACCGCCCGCCGGAGGGACGTATGCGATGGGATGGGGGGTGGCGGAGCGGCCGTGGGGGAAGGGACGCGTGTTCACCCACGCCGGCAGCAACACCTTCTGGTTCGCGGTGATCTGGGTCGCCCCCGGGATCGATGCCGTGTTCGTGGCGGCCTGCAATTGGGCCGGCCCGGAAGGGACCCGGGCGTGCGACCGGGCGATTTCCACGATGATCCGGGAGTTCCTGGAGTAGCGTTGCCCCCGCCGGGGCGGCGGCCGGGCTACACCTTGAGACGGACCGCCTTGGGCAGGATCCGGAACGACGCGGGCAGCCGGCCGGGTTGCTCGCCATCGACGTCGAGCAGGACGTGGTCGGCAGGGTCGAGCGGCCGGGCCTCGATGCGCGAGCCGCGGGCGGAGCGCATCGACGCCCATTCCAGGTGCTTCCCCGAGTAGACGTCCGACACCGACACGATTTCCCGCCAACCGCGGCGCGACTGCACGACCACGTCGAACCGGCCGTCGTCGATTTCGGCGGCTGGGGCGATGCGCATCCCGCCGCCGAAGTACTGCCCGTTCGCCACGGCGCACGTGATGTGCGGGCCCTCGTGGAACAAGGCCGCATCGATCTCGATGCGGACGGCCTGCGGGCGGTAGACGAGCAGGGCCTTGGCCAGTCCCAGGAAGAAGGACATCCGTCCCCCGAGCGCCTTGGAGGACCGGTTGACCTTGTCCACGACCAGGCCCGAGAGGCCGAACGATCCGATGTTGAGGAAGCCGCGCTGCGCCCGCTTTCCTTCGTGGTCGTCGAATTCGAGATGACCGAGGTCGCACGGGCGGGTGGTTTCGCCGGCGAGGTGGGCGACCGACCCGGGCAGCGCGCCGGGTTGTCCGAGCATGCGGGCGAAGTCGCCTCCCGTGCCGCGGCGAACCGCCGCCAGCGTGACGCCGGGTCGCAGCAATCGCTCCTCGGGGGGGGCGTCCCCTTCGCGGAAGAGGCCGCAGACGACTTCGTTCATCGAGCCGTCGCCGCCGATGCTGACGAGCATGTCGAAACCGTCGAGTACGGCCTGTCGCGCGAGGCGGGTGGCGTCGCCGGGGGCCGCGGTGAAGCGGGGTTCCCAGACCTCCAGCACGCCCCGGAGGGCCGACTCGATTTCCGGCCACATCCGGCCCGTGGTCCCGGCGCCGCTGGCCGGGTTGACGATGACGCACGCGCGCGGGGGCATGAACGGACCTCAGGACTTCGGGGCCGGATCGTGGTCCCGCGGGGCGTCGCCGGCGGACGGTTCGGACGGAGGGACGACTTCCGCGTCGATGACGGGGCCCGGACCGTATCGTGGAACCGGTCCCGGTGCGGATTGGAAGTGGACGACGCGCACATGCTTTTCGGCCCACCGCCGCACCAGGGCGCGCAGGGCGTGCCGGGTGACGGGAATGAGGAGCGACAGTCCGACGAGATCGGTGAGCACGCCCGGGGTGATGAGCAGGACCGCGCCGACCAGGATCAGCAGGCCGTCCAGCAGGGATTCTCCGGGCACGCGACCGGACGCCATCTCCTGCTGCACGGCGCGCAGGGCCCGCACGCCCTGCCAGCGCGCGAGCCAGGCCCCCGTCGCGCCGGTGCCGAGGACCAGCGCGAGGGTGGGGAGGAGCCCGATCGCCCGCCCCACTTCGATGAGGAGGGCCAATTCGAGCATCGGGACCCCGGTGAAGAGGAGCAATAGCCATCCGAACATGGCGTCACGGTACCCGGGCGCCTCCGCCGGGGTCAAGGACGCGCGACGGGAGGCGGTGCGGGTTTGGTCCGGAAGAACGGTCGCCGGCAGTCCGCGCAGTGGAGGTTCCCCCGGAGCCAGGGAGTGCCGCACGGGCAGTGGATCCAGACCCGGCGGTCGCGCTCCAGGTCGGGATAGACGAGCGCCTTCCCGCAGCGGGGGCAGTCGCCCTTGCGTCCGTAGTGTCCGAACTCGAGGCGGACCTTCTTGCCGCACGCGCAGAGGAATTTGATCACGGTGTCCGGGTCCAGGATTTTTCCCGGAGGTGTCGGGATGGGGCCGTTGGCGGGAGAAGAAGGGGGCTGGGCCGGAGCGGGCCGGATCTCCCGGTCCGCCGGTGGCGGCGTCGATGGGGACGGACTGCGCACGGGGGGGCGGGCCGCGGTTGCGTCCCCGGCGGGGAGCCGGGGCGCGGGAGTGGACCGGTGGGTCGCGGGCGTGGGAGCGGGAGCCGGGGGTTCCCGGGGAGGAGCGCCGGGATGGGGTCCCGGGCTGGGGAAGACGGGGCGCGGGGCGGGCGCGTCTCCCACGGCGGGCAGGGGGGTGGGAGGTGCGGCCGTGACGGCGACCGCGGCGGGCCGCCGCCCGCCGGGCGCGAACGTCACCGGCATGCCGGCCGCCTCCGAGTTCGGGGGAGGGACGGTCCCGGGCGCCGCCCGACCGCAGGCCGGACAGCGGTTCGCCCCCCGGGGCCAGACCGCGCCGCAACCGCACTCCACCGCAAGCACCCGGCTATCCCCCGGCGCCGGGACGACCCACTCCGAACCGCACTCGGAGCAGGTCAGCAGCACGCCGATGCGGCTCGCCGGCACCCGCAGTTTGTGCCCGCAGGCGCAGCGGAACTTGATTTTCATCCGGGGCCGGCCTCCTGGTTGCGGCGCCCCAGCAGGGCGCATTCCAGCATACCGAATCCCGGGGCGGCCGTGCCATCGTATGGTTGACAGCCTCCCGACGGGACCGGCTTAATGGGATTCCCGTCCTCGCGGCGAGCAATCCGCGGGAACGGGCCCCTTCCCCTGACCGGAGACCCTCCTCATGATCCATTCGTCGACCGCCGCACTTTCTCCCGCGATCGGAGTCCTGCTCTTCGCCCTCGCCTGTGCGAGCCATTCCCCCGCGGTCGACGCCGCGGATCTCACGGCGGGGACCGTCGAGGCCGCCGATCCGTTCGTGGCCCTGCTCGGGCAGGGGAAGTTCAAGGAAGCCTACGCCGCCGCCGGGGCCCCCCTGCGGGCGGCCGCCACGGAAGAACAGCTGGCCGCCGTCGCCCGGACGCTTTCGCTCGATCAGATTGCCGCGGTAACCTGGTCCTCCCGCAAGGTCGAGGAACCCGAGGCCGAAGTGTCCGGCCTGGCCACGCTCAAAGACGGTCGGGTGCTTCGCGTGACCGTCACCCTCGCCAAGGAGGGGGGGGCGTGGAAGGTGATCGGGATCGTCGGCAAACCGGTCCCGAAGCCGGCGGACCGGCTGCCCGTCCCTTCGCTCGCCGAACTCCAGGCGTTGATCCTGAAGACGCTCCTCGACTTCAACGGCGCGGTCCAGAGCAAGGACTTCAAGGCGCTGCACGCATCCATGGCCTCGCCCTTCCAGCGGGCGTTCTCGGTCGAAAAGACGCAAGCGACGTTCCAGGTGTTCATCGACAATCAGATCGACATCTCCGCCGTCAAGAGCCTGGAGCCTACGTTCGAGATCGATCCCGAGGTGGACGGCGACGGGATCCTGACGGCGCACGGCTTCTACCCGACGACGCCCGTCAAGGTTCGCTTCGAACTGGAGTTCATGCCCGAAGGCGGGGCGTGGAGATGTTCCAAGCTGAACGTGTCGTTGTAGCCGATTCGACGGACGCGGAGCGCGAGGATTGACAAGCGCGGCGGGCGGCCGCTAGAGTGCGCGCCTTCGGAGCCCGGGCCTTTGCCCGGGTTCCCGTGTCCTGCTGCCTGGACGGGAGGCCGAGATGAAAAAGGGGTGTCTGATCGCCGCCGGGGTGTTCGTCGTCTTCGTCGCCGTCATCATCGGCGTGGCCATGCTCGCCACGGGCGGAGTGGTGAAGGCGGCGGATGAGTTCTTCACCCGGGTGCGCGAGGGCAAGGTCCAGGAGGCCTACGAGACGACCTCCGCCGGATTCAAGCGCGAAACCGACGCCGACGGTTTCCAGCGCTTCGTCAAGCGCTATGCCCTGGATCAGGTCGCGTCCTGGTCCTGGTCCAGCCGCAGCTTCCAGAACAACCAGGGTCACCTGGAAGGCACGCTGACGCTCAAGAGCGGGGCGACGATGACCTTCAAGGTCGGGCTGGTGCACGAGAACGACGCCTGGAAGATCCACGGGCTCGAGGGGGAACCTCCCCCCGGCGTCGTGGTCAAGGAACCGGCGCCCGCCGAGGAGGACCTGAAGCGACTGGTCCGCACGACCCTCCTCGACTTCAACGACGCCGTGAAGGCGAAGAGTTTCGCCAAATTCCACACCGGGCTGGCGAAGCCGTTCCGCGAGCAGTTTACTCCGGAGAAACTGCAGGAGACGTTCCAGCAGTTCATCGACAAGGAACTCGACATTGCGGCGATTGCGACCCTGGAGCCCACCTTCGCGGCGGCGCCGACCGTGGACGAAAGCGAGGTCATGGCGGTGTCCGGCTCGTATCCGACCACGCCCGTGAAGGTCCACTTCGCCCTGAAGTACCACTTCGAGGGCGGTCAGTGGAAGGTGCTGGGGATCAACGTGGAATTGAAGTGAACGAAGACTCCGGCGGCAAGGAGGCAGCGCGATGGGGGCGATCTCCTGGATCCTGTTCGGGGCCCTGGCCGGTTGGCTGGCGAATCTCCTCCTGGGGGTGAAGGACGAGCGCCAGGGCTGCATCAAGAACGTCGCGATCGGCGTCGTCGGCGCCGTGCTGGGGGCGATCGTCTATCGGTTGGTGACCGGTCGCGGCGTCCACTTCGGCTGGGATCTGCACAGCATGGGGGTGGCCGTGCTCGGCGCGGTGCTCCTGCTCCTGATCACCGGCGCGCACAAGAAGCGGTCGGGGACGTAGCGCAAGCGCGGGTCAGGCCGGCGCGCCCGCCTCGAGGGCGCGGATGGTCCGGCGGGTCGCGGCGCGGAATTTCGCCGTGAGCGCGACCGAGGCTGCGGCGAGTCCGACGGTCAGACCCCACCACAGCCCCGCCGGGCCGAAGCCGAGACCGAAGCCCAGTCCCGCCGAGATCGGGAACGCGATCAGCCAGTAGCAGACCAGGTTGGCCACGAAGGTCCAACGCGTGATTCCCGCCCCCCGGAGTGCCCCGGACGCGGTCACCTGAACGCCGTCGAAGAGCTGGAAGATTCCCGCGACCCGCAACAGGTCTTCCGCCAACCACGCCACCGCCGGGTCGTTCGTGATCAGGCGGGCGATCGGCCCGGGAGCGAACCACAGCACGAGGGCCGACCCGGCCATGAAGCCGGCGCCCAGCCCGATCCCCGCCACTCCCGCACGCCGGGTCCCCTCTCCGTCCCGCGCGCCCACCGCCCGCCCGACTTGTACGCCGGTGGCGGACCCGATCCCCAGCGGGACCATGAACGTGAAGCTGGCGACCGTGAGCGCAACGTGGTGCGCGGCGGTGGCCAGCGTGCCGATGCCGGCCATCAGGACGCCGGTGAGGGCGAAGAGGCCCCCTTCCGCCAGCAGTTGTCCGCCGAGCGGGAGCCCGAGCGCGTAAATGGCGCGGATCGTGGCCCAGCGCGGCGCGCGCAGGGGCTCGCTCCCCGGCCCGGGGTCGAGTGCGCTCACGGCCCGGGAGACGATCCAGACCTCGAAGGCGGTGACCAAGGTACTTGCCAGGGCGATCCCCTTCACGCCCATCGCCGGAAGACCGAGTGCGGGCAGGCCGAGGGGCGTCAGCCCGGCGTCGCCGTACATCAGAACCCAGTTGGCCGCGCCGTTGAGCGGGGTCGCCGCCAGCACGGCGATCAGCACCGCGCGCGGTCGATGCGCGGCCTGCAGGTAAGCCCGCGCGGCCAGGAACACGAGCATCCCCGGCAACGACGGGAGCCGCCACCACAGGTAATCGCGGGCCCCCTCGGCGAGCGTCCGTTCCACCCCCATCGCCTCGAGCGAGTATCCGGCTCCAAGCACCAGTCCGGCGCCGGGAACCGAGGCAAGGAGGACCGCCCAGACTCCCTGCCACAGGGTGATGCGCGCCTCCCGCGGTCTCCCCGCCCCGAAGGCCTGGGCCGTGAGCGGGTCCACGCCGAAGGCGATTCCCATCGCCAGCGTCGACCCGACGAAAAACAGGGTCGAACCCAGGCCGGTCGCAGCGAGTCCGAGCGGGCTCAACCGCCCGGCCATCAGCGTATCGATGACGCCGAGGCCCTGGTTGGCCAGGTTCGCCAGGACGATCGGCACGGCGAGCCGGATCAGGGGGAGCAATTCGCCGCGGGAGGGGTGGGTCATCCATGCCTCGGGGGCTGACACGGTCGATTCGAATGCGGAGTCCCGTCCCCGGGATGTTCATGGCAGGCGTCGGCGACGACGTCGGCGGGCCGCGGCGGCGCGGGTCACCTCCCGGGCGGGACTCTTCACGGCGGCGCGTCGACGTTCCGCTGCTTCGCGCCGCAGCGCGGCCCGTTGCTCCGCCCGCCGATCGCGCGCGGACGAGCAGGCGAACACGGCGCAGCCGCCGAGATAGTTCCAGCAGTCCTCATGATGCAGGGTTTGGCACTCCCCGCACCGTTTCAGCGGAGGCGCCATGGCCGTCCCGCAGATCGGGCAGGTCGCCTCCTCCGCCGACTCGTCGGCGGCCAGGATGGCAACCTCCGCGGCCTGCGGCGGTCGCAAGGCCCGAAACAACCGGATCACGCCGTCCACGAGCTTCACGAAACTCTCCGGGTCCTGGACGCCGTCGGCCCGGCAGATCGCCTGCAGGCCTCCCAACCCGGCTTCGATCCGCCACTCCCGGGTGCCGAAATCCTGTTCCATGAGGTCGGCCAGTTCCGTCACCGGTTCGCGGCCGATTTGAATCAGGACGCGGCGTACCCATGCCTGCGGGGTTCCCTGGATCCGGAATCGACGGTCGAACGCCGGGTCCCCGATCTCCACATCGCGCGTTCCGATCAGCCGGGCCATACGGCTGATGAAGGTCTCCGGGCCGATTCGCATCTGCCCGCGCGGCCACCAGGTCATGGCGACCCGGGTGAGGGCCGGTTCGGAGCGATCGCCCTTGCGCCAGGGCAGAGCGGAGGCACGGCCGACAACCCCATCCACCTCGAATCGGACATGGGGAGCCCGCCAGGGTCCTCCGCTGCAAACCCCTCCGCCCAAATGTCGGGCGAGAGATCGCAGGACGCGAACGCGAGCGACGACCGAGTTCATGACGGGGCCCAGGGCTGAGCCGCGCGCCCGACGATCGGGGGGGGAGAGCCATCCGCAGCGGTCGGGGCACGCGAACGAGGTCCGGAGTCACGGGAAGTCCGGGTGTTGAACATACTCGAGGGGGAGGGGGAATTCAAACCCGATTCCACTCTCGGTCATTCCGCGTGGGGGCGGGCCTTCGCAATCCCGCGCCCCCCCGGGATCGGACCGTGACTACCGATCCTCGGGCATCCATACGCCGGCGGCCGCCGCCCGCGCCTCCGCCTCGGTGCCCCCGTACCGCACGTAGGTCTGGATCCACCGCGCCAACTGGTCGGTCTTCCCCCCGGTCGCCATCGCGTCGCGGATCGACCGTTGTTGCGCCTCCTCGCGCGCGTACGTCACCGACGCGATCGAACGGAGCGGAGCCCGGAACGCGGCGGGTTCGCGCCGCGAGAGGCCCGACTCTGCCGTCTCATAGAGCCGCTCGAGCTCCTCGCGTTTCCGATCGACGCCGGCCGCGGAAGCCTCCCGTTCCGTCTGCGCGCCGCGGACCTGTTGTCCCGCCTCGACGAGTCGCCCCGCGATCCATTTCCGGATCATCGCGCGCGTGGGGAAGGTCCACACCCGCAGGTCCGCATCCCACCGCAATTCGATCCAGGTGTGGTCCTTCACGTCGATCCGCCCCAGCCCGTGGGGGCCGTAGGTCTCGATGTAGATGTCGCCGCGAATCGTCACGCGACACATCCAGATCTCCGTCACGGATCCTCCGCCGGGCGGGGGGAGCGCATCGTACGACCAGCCCGAGGCGGCCGACTTCTGCCAGCGGAACCTGGCGCTCCCGGATTCCGCCTTCTCCGTGCGCTGCCGGAACGCGAAGGAAATCTCGTTGTCCAGGTCGCCCGCGCGGTAAAGGCGCACTCGACCGTCTTCGCGCTCCTCGCTCGGCAGGCCCGAGAATGCCGGGGGGGTGATCTCCCGGGTCGGCGGTTCGTTGTCCGACGTGCGCCGGCGTTCGACGCCTTCCAGCCAGGCCCGGTGTTTCTGAATCAGCCCGCGAAGCGCGTCATAGGCCTCCCCGTGACTTTCGTCCAGACTCAGGACATCCAGGTAGGCCTCCACGACGTCGCGGAACCAGCCGGCGAAGTCTTCCCCGAAGGCCGCGCGGTGAGACTCGACGAATCTCGCGAGCGCCACGGCCTTCGCCGCGGTCCGGTCGCGGTTGGCGATCGCGCGGAAGGCCGACGTCGCTTCCTCCAGCAGATTGCGCCGGTCCAGCCGCCGCTGCTCTTCTTTCCCGGCCCCCGTCTCGAGAGTGTCCAGACACCGTTGGAGCACCTCGACGTCCCCATGACTCAGACGGATCTCCTGGCGCAGAGCGTCGAGAGAGCCGGGCTTCGGGGCGCGGGATCGAGGCTCCGACGGCGGTTCCGGATCGCGCCGGCCCGGCGCCGCGGAGCCCCCGGTCTCGTCGCGAGGCGGTCCCGGTCGACGTGGCGCTTCGGCCGGCGCGCCCGGGTCGGCCGGAGGCTGTCTCGCGATGCGGTCGATCGAGCGCACCCGAGTGCGGGGGAACGTCAGGGTCCCCAGGTCGGTCCGAAACGTGACCTGGCTCGCCGTCTCCTCGACCAGGGTGCCGTGGAAGATCGAGCCGTTCTCGAGCACGAGCCGGTCGGCGCGGGCTGCGGGCGCGCCGGCGAGGGCCGCGAGCAGCAGCAAGACGATGCCCGCGCCGTCGGTTCCCAACCGCACGGAGTCATTCCGAATCGAGGGCGTCGGCGTCCCGTGGTGTCGAGTCTGCGGCATGGAGTCCTCCCTCGGACAATCACTTCCCGTGCGGATTCCGGAGGCGATGCCGTCCCCGGCATGCGCCTCCGCGGCATCCCGCCGGAAAATCGACGGGGTCGATCGGGCCTCGGAGAGCCTCCCGATCGAGGCCCTGGAACCTCGCAAGCCTCATGCCTCACGGCCGAGCGACTGCCCGCGGCACGGGGGTGACCTCTTAACCTGTTTGAGTTACGCGATTTATTCGGGAATCGGGATCGCCCCGATTCCCGGACGAGGGTGGGTGTGCCGACCGCGCCGATGGTGCAGGCGGGAACGATGCTTCATCCGCGAGCAGTCCGAAGAGGCGCTGGCGGCGGCGGCGTGACGGGAACGGCCGGACCGGCCGATCCGACGGAACGGTGGGGTTGCGGGACCGAGGGCCGGCGCAGGGCCGGATCCCTGAAGCCGTCCCAGGGCGGAGAACTCTCGGGAGGAGAGGGGGGGGGCGGGCAGTCGTCGGGCGGCCCTTGGCTCAACTGCCCGCGCCCGACGCCTCGAGAACCGCGCGCGCGCGCTCGAGTTCGTGTTCGGCGATCCGACGAAGGGTGGACTTTTGCGGGCTCCGTTCGATGGCGCGTTCGAAGTCGGCGCGGGCGGCTTCCCAGAGTTCCCGGGAGCGCTCCGGGTCTGAATGGGCGAGGGCGGAGTGGGCGAGACCGCGGACGAGGTGTCCCTCCGCGGATTTGGGGTCGAGGGCCAGGAGACGATCGGCATCCGCCTTGGCGGCGGCGGCATCGTGCTGGTCCAGCCGCACCCGGGCGCGGATCAGGAAGGCGTTACCGGAGTCCGGGCTGGTCGACAGGACCCGGTCGCAATCGGCGGCTGCGCCCGCGAGGTCCTTCCGCTGATGGCGCCGTTTTGCGCGCTCCAGCAGGAGAACGATGTTCCCGGGTACGGCGTCGACCGCCCGGGTCAGCTCCGCGTCCGCCTCCTCATGTTTTCCCGCCTGGACGTGAAGCCGGACGCGAAGCAGGTAGGCGTTGACGCTTTGCGGGTCGGCCGCGATCGCCTGCGCCCAATCCTCGAGGGCTGCGTTCGGGTCCCCTTTTTCATGCCGGATCAGCCCGCGTACGATCCAGGATTCCGGATCGTCTGGGCGCAGCGTGGTCACCCGCGTGGCGTGGTCGAGGGCGAGATCCCATTCCCGCCGGAGTCGATGGAACGTCGCCAACTTCAGCTGCGGTTCCGGGTCCCGCGGATCGATGGCCGAGGCGCGATGGAGGTCCTGGAGCGCGGCTTCGCTCTTGCCGAGTTTCTCCCAGCATCGGGCGCGGTAAAGGAATGCGGAACCGAAGCGCGGGTTGATTTCCAGCGACCGGGTGAGGTCCTGGACGGCGCGGTCCTGAAAGCCGAGGAAGTGGAGCGCGAGTCCCCGGCACAAGTACGCCTCGTAGAATCCCGGGCGCCGCTGGATGGCCGTCGAGGTGTCTTGCAGCAGCAAGGGCTGGGTGCCCAATCCGCGCAGGAGATGGAACTCTTCCTGGAAGTCCTTGCCTTTCCATTTTTTCAGCATCGACTCGCAATAGCGGGCGACCGGTTCTCCTTTGACCACCTTGAGGCAGGCGCGCGCCACGTCGAGATCGAAATCGTCCGCATTGCCGGCGCGCACGGCTTCGTCGAGGAGGCTCAGGGTCGTGCGCAGCGTCGCTTCCGACTCGGCTTCGCGACGTTCCAGGAAGGCGCCGAGCAAGGCCCTTTCAAAGACGAGTCGCGCGCGGGCGACCCGGCAGGCGCCGTCCGCGGGGGAGACCTGGAGTCCGCGGTCGAATGCCTCCGCCGCCCCGGTGCGATCGCCGAGGACCTGGCGGACGCGACCGACTACCCACCACCCGCGCGCTTCCTCGCCGGTCTTCTCCATCTGGGCGGCGCAGCGGGCGGCGAGTCGCTCGTATTCGGTGAACTCTTCTTCGGAGAGCCGCCAGTCGGACCGGTACGAACGCAGGCGGAGGTTGTGGAGTTCCCGCCGCGCGTCGAGGTAGACCTCCGCGGCCGCCGTGAGTTCCTCCGCCCTGCGCTTGTCGCGCACGAGCGTCGCTTCGCGTTCCAGCAGGCGCCGCGCGGCGTCGTCCCGGCGGGCGGCCAGCGCGGGGTCGTCGGAATCGAGGGCGCGGGCGCGTTCGTAGGCGAGCAGGGCGTCCTGCCAGCGGCCGTCCGCGGCATGTCCGTCGGCTTCCCTCATCCACTCCGCCTTCTGCCGCCGGCGCGCCCCTTCCGCCCCCATGACGTAGCCGAGGAAGCCGATCCCGATCACCGCCACGATCGCGGCCGGGACGAACACGCGCTTGCGACGCGCGATCCAGCGCCAGGCGCGTTGCCCGGGACCGGGCGGCCGCGCCTGTACCGGATCGCCGCGCAACCAGCGCAGCAACTCGTCGGCGAACTCGGCGGCGGAAGGATAGCGGCGCGCGGGGTCCTTGTCGAGGGCCCGCAGGCAGACGGCTTCGAGTTCGACCGGGATCCGCGGCCGATACCAGCGCGGAGGCGCGGGGTCGTCATGCTGCACGGCGCGCAGCAATTCCCAGGAGTTGGCGCCACGGAAGGGACACGTCCCGGCCAGCGTCTCGTACAGGATGACGCCCAGCGCCCACACGTCGGTGCGCGGGCCGATGCGAGGCGTATCGCCCCGGGCCTGCTCGGGGCTCATGTAGGCCGGCGTTCCCAGCGCCTGGCCGGCGACCGTCAGATGGGCCCGCGTCGTGGCCATCTCGTCCGATTCGATTTGTTTGGCGAGTCCGAAGTCGGCGACGAACGCAAGTTCCGGGGCGCCGTCCACGGCCGGCGGTTCCGCGGCGGCCGGGAGTCGGGAGTGGATGCGTCCGAGCAGGACGTTGGCGGGCTTCAGGTCCCGGTGCACGACCCCCTCGGCATGGGCGGCGCCGACGGCCTCCGCCACGTCCGCCAGGATGCCGATCACCCGCCGCAGGAGGTCGGGCCCCCCGCGGGTGCCGGCGCGTTCGGCCTCCCGCGACTCGGCGAGGAGCGACTCCAGGGTCCGCCCCTGCACGTAGTCCATCGTCAGATAGTGCTTCCCCTCGCACACGCCGACGTCGTACACGGTGAGGATGCGGGGGTGGCGCAGGAGCGCGGCGAGTTGCGCTTCTCGTTGGAATCGCGTGACGGCCTCCGCGTCCCCGAGTTCCTCGTCGCGGATCTGCTTCAGCGCGACGAGGCGGCGCAATTCCGTGTCCCAGGCCTGCCAGACCGCGCCCATTCCTCCCGCGCCGATCTTGCGCAGGAGGCGGTAGCGTCCGAACGGGGTGCCGGCGGGCGGCGCGTCCGGGTTCGCGGGGGGCGCCGGGCCTCTCGTCTCCGCGGGCGGGGAAGCGGGTTTCACGGTCGCGTGCGCCCCGAGGATGGCGGTCTGCATCTCCGCCAGACCGGGGATGACGAGTTCGCGGCCGCAGTCGGGGCAGGCGAACACGACGCCGGTCCGATACGACACGGCGTTGAAGGAGCGTCCGCACCCGCTGCACACCATCAGCGTCTTGCCCTGCAACACCAGGGTCTGCGCGACCTGTTCCGGGCGCAGCAGGCCGTTTTCGACCAGCACGCGTCCGAGCCGGACCCCCTCTCCGGCGGCGAGCCGCCGCGTCTGCTCCTCCGCCGCGCGCTCGACCTCCGCGGGTTGGACGAGGTTGAGGTCCACGAGGATCTTGCCGAGCAGTCGGTCTTCGTCGCCGGGAGGGAGGGGCATGACGATCCTGGCCATCGGGAACGGGGGTCAGCGGGGACGGTGCGGAACCGAAGATCGGACGCGGGGCACGGTCAGTCCTTCCGATCGAGTTGCTCGAGCAGCGCGCGCACCTGCTCCGGGTCCGCCCCGAGCGCGGCGGCCTTGCGCAGGTCCTCTTGCGCGGCCGCGTAGTCTGCTTGGGGATCTCCTCCGGATCGGGAACGCACCCAACCCCGGTTGCGCCGGGTGAGGGCGCGCAGTTGCCAGCCTTGCGGATCCGCGGGGGCGAGTTCGATCGCCTTGCCGAAGACGTCGAGGGCGCGCGCGAAGGCGGCGTCCGCCTTGGCGGCATCGCGCGCGCGCTCGGCCAGGTGGTTGCCCCAATTCAGCCAGAATCCGCCCAGGCTGATGTGCGGTTCCGCCCGTTCGGGGGCCAGGTGAGCCGCGTTTCGAAATGAGGCGACCGCCTGTTCCAGCATGGTCGACGGGTCTTCGCCGCGGGCGGCGCGCCAGAGGGCGACGCGTTCGCACGCATCCCCGAGGTGGATCCAGGAATCGAAGAATTTCGGTTGGAGCCGAATCGCCTGTTGCAAGTCGGTGACTGCGCCGTCCCAAGCCTCGGCGGGGTCGCGGCCCGCGGACGCATGGATCCGGCCCAGTTCCAGCCGGATCGTGCCGCGGGAGCGCCAGGTCGAGACCTTTCCGGGATGCAGCGTGAGCGAGCGGGTGAAGTCCTCCTCGGCCCGGCCCAGACGTTCCGCGCAGGAATCGGGCGGCGCACCCTGCGACTGCAGGAACCGCGCGGTCGCGCGCTGGGTCCAGGACTCGTGGAACCGAGGGTCGCTTGCGATCGCGCGGTCGAAATCCTCGATGGCGGCGGCGAGTTCGGCGGACGGATCCCGCCCGGCGTTCTTCATCGTCTGACTGAGGCTGAGGCGCGCGGTCCCCCGCCAGACCATGGCCTGGAGGTTCCCGGGCTCCAGGGCGAGGCAGGCGTCAAGGTCGTCGATCGCCGAGCGACAGGTCTTCTCGATCTCCTCCCACGGGGCGGAGCGGTGCGGCGCCCACATGGCGCGCGCCCCTCCCCGGAGCCGCAGCGATTCCGCGCGTCGAGGCTCCAGGGCGAGGGCGCGGTCGAAGTCGGCGATCGCGGCCGCGAACCGCTCGTCCCTCCGGGCGGGAGGAGTGTTCGGGTCCGCCCCGAGGCTCATGCGCGCGATGCCCCGGTTTTCCCAGAAGGGCAGCCAGCCGAGGTCGTGTTCGAGCCCACGCGTGCAGGCCTCTTCGGCCCGGTCCCACCGGACTTCCTGGTAGGCTGCCGCGTAGAGGGCGTCGAAGGCCTCTTCCAGATCCGGATCGAGCGCGATCGCACGTTCGAGTCGCGCGCGAGCCGCGGCGGGTCCGGCCGTGCCGAACAACGCATGCATGCCCCCGACGCATTCGAGGCGCGCTTCGTGGACCCGCAGCAGCGCTTCCGGCCGGCGGTCCCACGACGGGTCGCGGGCCAATTCCGCCTGGAGGTCGGAAAGGGCGGCGCGCGCGGCCTCCTTCCAGCGACGCAATTCCTCGTCCTCCGCTTCGACTTCCGCGAGCGTGAGGTCGGCGGCTTCGGCGGTTCCGCCCGCGGCGGCGCGGCGTTCCCCGGCCGCGGCCATGGCGGCGAGATAGGCCGCGGGCAGCCGCGCCTGGAACCGTTGGAGGCAGAGCACCGCGCGCTCGTACAACGCGGGAGCGAGGCGCGGATCGCGCTTCAGCGCTTCCTCCTGCGCCTCCAGCGCCTCTCCGGTGCGGTGCAGCGCGCGCAGGAGGCGGCCGCGGTGGAACCAGGGCTCGGCCAGTTCGGGGGCCTGGAGACGGACGTCCGCGAAAGCCTGTTCGAGGGCGGCGAGGAAGGGGGCGTTGCGGCCCGCGATCCCGTTGCGGCGCAGTTCGAGCACCGCGGTCAGGGCGAGACCGGAGACGTTGCGGAGTTGCGCGACCAATGCCTCCTGCTTCGCCTGTTCCCGCCGCCCGGCTTCTTCCGCCGCGCGACGCGCCTCCCGGGTCTCGCGCTCGCGGGCATCGGACGTCGCGCGCGCCCGCCACGCCACACCGCCGGCGCCTCCGATGAGGAGGACGGCGACCGCGATTCCCGCGGCGACGCGGGGGTGGGCGGCCGTCTTGCGCCAGAATCGATAGAGCATCCCCGGCCGGCGCGCCTCCACCGGATCCCCGCGCAACCAACGTCGCAATTCCTCGCTGAACTCCCGCGCCGACCGATAGCGCCGCTCGGCCGGCTTCTCCAACGCCTTGAGCGCCACCGCTTCGAGTTCCCGCGGCAAGTGCGGGTTGCGCGCGCGGGGAGGCGTCGGATCCTCCTTGACCACGGCGACCATGATCTCCCAGGGGTTGCCCGCGTGCTCGAAGGGCGTCTGGCCGCACAGGAGGTCGTACAGCATCACCCCCAGCGACCAGACGTCCGAGCGCACGCCGACCTCGGCGCGCTGGCCGCGCGCCTGCTCCGGGCTCATGAACATCGGCGTGCCGAGGGTCTGGCCGTCGAGGGTGAGCGAACCGGCGCGCCGGGAGGCGGAGGGTCCGGCCGGCTCGACCGGCCCGCCCATCTCGCACGCCAGGCCGAAGTCCATCACGCACGGACGGTCATCCCGGTCCAGGAGCACGTTGCCGTGCTTCAGATCCCGATGAATCACACCGTGCTCGTGCGCGTGCGCCACGGCATCCGCGACCGCCGCGAGGATCGCGACGTCGCGGCGCAGCCGTTCCGGATCCGGACGTTCCCCGGAGCGGCGGGATTCCCGGGCCCCGTCGAGGTGCGCCTCGAAGGTGGAGCCGTCCACCCAGTCCATCGTGAGGTAGGGTTTCCCGTCGACTTCCCCGACGTCGTGGATGGCCACGATCCCGGGGTGTCGCAGGGCCGCCGCCAGTCGGGCCTCACGCTGGAACCGGCGCACCGTGTCCCCGTCCTGTCCGGCGTCGCCCCGGATCTGCTTGAGGGCGACGACCCGATCCAGTTCGGTGTCCAGCGCCTTCCAAACCACCCCCATGCCGCCCTCGCCCAGGCGTTCGAGCAGCCGATACCGGCCGAAGGCCGTACCCGGCGGCGGGCGTTCCGGTCCTGCGGTGTCGATCGCCCGGTGCAAGGTCCGTGCCGCCTGCGTGTCCCGGGCGTCGCTTCCGGTCGGGGAAAGCCGTTGCGTGAGGGCCGGATCCTGCGACCCGAGGAGTCCGGGCGGGATGCCCGGCAGGCGCAGCGGGGCGCCGCAGACGGAGCAGGGGACCTCACGACCCGGTTCCCACCCCGGGGTCGGTTCCAGTCGGCCGCAAGGAACGCAGCGCAGGGGCACGGTTCGTCCCTGCAGCGCCTCGATCAGCCGCACCGGCGAGAGCAGACCGCGCTGGAACAGGTCGCGCGCCAGCACGGGAGGAGTGCGATCGCGGGGCAGGCCGGCGCGAATCGACGCGAGTTGTTCGCGGGTCAGCAGCGACCATTCGACCAGCAGGTCGGACAGCAGGCCGTCTTCGTCCAGGACGGGAGAGGACATGCGGGAATCCGATCGGATAGCGCGCCTGTCGGGTCGGATCGGACCTCGACGGTCCCCATTCTGCCGCCCTTCGGGCCCCGGGTCAATCGCGATGCCGTTCGATTCGACGGCGGCGGTGGGGTTAGGCTGCCTTCCGCCGCGCCCCGGCATCCCGGCGGGTCCCCATGATGCGGTTCATTCTCGCAGGCCCCCGCATCGACCTCGATGGCGACGGACTCGATCGCACTCGGAGCCGATTCTCGCCCGCGCTTCGGGGGGGGCGCATGGGATCAAGCGCAGACCGGGATCGCGGGGAGGGACCCGCAACGCCACGCCGTCCGGAGGAAGAGGAGCAGGCCCGGGAGCCGGCCACGCCGGCCCCCGCGCCTAGCGGAGAAGAAACGCCCAGGCCCCGGCCACGGCCAGTCCGCCGGCCAGCCAGAGGACGACTCGATTCCACGCGCGCCCGGCGCCGGACTCCAGTCCTTCGGCCGCTTCCAGGACCTGCGTGCGGCCGTACTCCGGGCCGTACACCAGGCCGCTCCATTCCGCGCGCTCCAGGAGAGAATCCACGTAATTCGGCAACATGACGGCACTCAAACAAAAAGGCCCCGGGGGTTCGCGTTCCCCGGAGCCCTCGAGCACTCTCGTGCCGGATGCCGCTCAAATCACGGCAGGACTTTCCTGGCTTCGGGGACGTTCATTTCAGGGCGCGAGAAGTCCATTCAGGCCTCTCCCGACTGGGCGGGTTCGCAGGACACCGGATCGATCCGTTCCGCCCTCCCTGGGCGGCGGCAACCGGTGGCGAAGAGCGGGTGTAGACCGACGGGGGAGGGGAAAGGTTCACAAAATCCACGAAATCGTCGTCGCGAACTCCGGCCGCGCCCCTGCCCCCGGCCGGTCGCCCTGCCGCCGGGAGCGGTTGAACCTTGTCCCGACCCTCGACCCGGGCTATACTCTTTTTTTGGAAGGCAGGTTGTTCTCGCCCGTGACTGTCGGTTCGCGCCTCCTCGGCCGCCTCCGTGTCTCCAGGTCCCCGCCATGCATCGCCTTCCCGATTCCGGTCCGGTTTCCAGGCTCTGCGCCCTCTTCCTCGTTGCCGGACTCGTGCTCCTTCCGCGACCGGTCCGGGGCGACCTCGGACCGGAGCTGACCCCGGACACCTATGCCGCCATCCGCCACGCCCTGCTGCCGGCCGAAGAGGAGCGTCGTTGGGAGGGGATCGGCTGGCATCCGACGCTGTGGGACGGAGTGATCCAGGCGCATCGGGGCCGGATGCCGATGCTCGTGTGGGTGACGGAAGGCCACCCGCTCGGGCAGGCGTGTGCGGACGGGATCCAGGGGCGCCGCACGATCTGGTCGTCGGCCGCGATCGAGGTGATGGTGCGGAAGAACCTCGTCGCGGCGGCGGACACCGTGGGGAGGCTGCAGTCGAAGCCGGGGGCCGAAGCCACCCTGTTCCAGCGGTTCGTCGACCGGGTGGTAAGCGGCGGCCAGGTCCGACCCGCCCCCGGGATCTACCTCGTCACCCCGAGCGGCCTGCGCCTGGGCATGACGCGAAGCGCGGATCCGGACCACGTCGCCGGCGCGATTCGCGAGGCCTTGGAGGCGTGGGAGAAGACCCCCGAGCGGGACCGGTTCCTGACCGTGGATCCCGTCTCGGAATCGGCCTATCTTTCGCGTCCGGAGAAGGAGGTCCCGCACGACGGACTGGTCCTGCGGATCACGACCCGCGATCTTCCGGCCGGGCCCGACCCGGTCGCGGCCGAGCGGGGGTGGTGGAATCGGGATTTCGCCTGGTTCCGCAAGGAAGAGGCGCGCCGCTTCCTGCCCTCGAGTCCCGCCCCGGGGATGCGGCTCGAATTGCCCGGAGAACTGATCCTGCGGTTGGCGCAGTTCCATCTGGTCGACTTCGCCCGCGGTCAGGGCCGACCGTTCGACGCTCCGGCGGTCGAGCGGGCGAGCCTGACCTGTCACGTCGAATCGGTGAAACGCGGCGTGGCTCGCATTCGGTACGAAGGGGCGACCCGGGCCGCTCAGGAGGGGCGCGGGCTGGAAACGCGCTTGCTCGGGTGGGCGGAAGTGGACCTCGAGTCCGGGCGATTCCGAACCTTCGACCTGGTGGCGGTCGGGACCCGCTGGGGGAGCGACGTCGGGGGACGCCGCGCGGACGATCGCGGTCCCACGCCGATCGGATTCGCCTTCACCCTCGCGGGAGCCGGGGCGGGAGAGTGGGGCCCTCCCGCATTCGTTTCCCGGTACGGCTGGTAGACCGGGCGCGGCCGGGAGTTCGGCCCGTTCACATGAACCGGTTGCTCCGCACCGGGGACTCGTTCCACTGGCGGCGGCGCTTTTCGGAATTCCTCAGGGCACCCGGGGCGTGCTCGGGAGCGATGGTGCGCGCCGTGCGCGCCAGCGCCTGCAAATCGTCCAGGTCCTGCAGGGTCGCCGGATCCCATTCCGCGGATCCAATGCGCCGGGCCAGGGACTCGACCGTTCCCTCGACCGCGGGGAGTTGCCGCACTTCGCGCGTTTCCGGGTCCACGGCCAGGTGCGAATCCCACGGGGACGTATTGAACTGGTAGAGGAAGGTGAGGAAGTCCGGGGCAAACGGGTGGTCCTGCGTCCAGCAGGAGGCATGGCTCCAGAGCAATTGCCCCGGCTGGTGGTTCCTCAGCGTGTGCAAGACCACGTTCTCCTGGCCGCCGAGGTCGTAGGCCACCACGAGCCCCGGCGCGGACGTGCCGCCCTCCGGCCACGGCTCGACCGGAAGTCCGAGGGCATGGGCGGTCGCGTCGGCGAGGATCTGACTGGCGCGATCGGCAAGGGCGTAGACGCGAGGCGGGGCGAGGGCGAGCGTCCCGAGCGTCGTGCGCATCCGCTCGATCGCCTCCCGGCAGTTCGCCTCCGAGTCCTGGGTGTACGCGTAGCGCCCGTTCATGCCCTCGTTCGCCCCGTACGGCGAAAGGTGGAGCAGGAAAGACCCGGTGATCACCAGATGCCACCCGCGCAGATCGTGCCGATCGAGCGGGGTCACCGCGCGAACGGCATCGGCACGCGCGATCATCCCCTCGACGGAGCGCGTCATCTGCACGTGATCGAACTCTTCGCTGGAGCGCAGGGAGGGGAGGAGTTTTCGGGGTTCTTCGAGATCGCCGGTCATCAGGCGGTTGAAGGCGAGCAGGTAGCGGCAGAGGAAACTCCGCTCCTGGAGGTCCGGATTCGCCAGCAGGTAGCGGCAAGCCTCTTCGTGCCGGCCGTCCTTTTCGAGGGCCCAGACCAGTTCGGTGAGGACTCGCTCGTCCGCGGGCGCGCGCTCCTGCGCGCGCGCGAGCACGGTCGCCGCGATTCCGTGCAATCCCTGGTCGATCAGCTCGTAGCCGAGTTCGTACAGGAGTCGGACGTCGTCCGGTTCGCGCGCGGCATGGCGCACGAGACCCGCGAACCGGTCGCCGGCGATCGCCTGGGCGATCCGGGCGAATACCTCCATGGCGTCGGTCCAGCGCGCCGTGGAGTCGAGAAGTCCGGGGTAGTCGAGAGCGCTGCGGAAGCGCCGGAAGGCGACGCGGGGCTCTTCGCCGACCAGGGCATCGAGGGCTTGCGTTTTCACCGCCTCGTA
This sequence comes from uncultured Planctomycetia bacterium, assembly GCA_964632945.1. Taxonomy (GTDB): domain Bacteria; phylum Planctomycetota; class MHYJ01; order WSZJ01; family CAZWCX01; genus CAZWCX01. The sequence continues at coordinate 50,363 of CAZWCX010000043.1, forward strand.
GGATTCTTCCATTTCGACTTTCCGCGCTCCTTGGAACCGGGCACGAGGGGATCGTAGCAGCGGGGCGCGGGGGGCGTCAAGGCGCGCGGTCAGGCTCTCGTTGGCGGTCGATCCGGGATTGTACGACGGGCCGCCTCCCGGTATACTCTCCCGACTTCGCCGGAGGAGGCGAGCGATCGACCCATCATCGAAGAGGAGGATTTCCATGATCAAGCCGTGGATCAAGTGGACCGTGGCGGCCGCGCCGGTGCTGGCGCTGGCCATCTTCGGCGCCTGGCTGTCGGCGGACGAACATCCGGCCGGCGGCGCGGGCGAACACCCCGCCGGCGCGACCGAGGCCCTCGGCGTGACCCTCACCCCGGAGTCGCTGAAGTCCTTCCTGCAGGACATGCATTACAAGGTCAAGGAGCAACCCACGAGCGACCTCGGACCCATCTACGACATCACGGTCACCGTCGCCGGCGAGAGCTGGCCGGTGTCGATCAACGTCTCGGCGAAGAATCCCAACCTGATCTACGTGACCCTGGCCGCGGGCGGGGAAATCGACCCGGCCCAGGTCTCTCCCGCCGCCCTCCTCGAGCTGCTGGCAGCCAACGACAAGTATACCCCCACCCACTTCTCGTACGATCCGAACCTCAAGCGCTTCTTCCTCTATCGCGTGTTCCCCAACCTCGACATCACGAAGGAACAGATGCTGCTGGAGTTCGGCAACATCGCGACGGTGGCGAGCCGGACCCGGGATCTCTGGGATTCCACGCGCTGGAACAAGGGCAGCTAGCCCGGATTATTCATGAAGCCGCGCCAGCGGCTTCGTGAAAAATCCGCCCG
>CAZWCX010000044.1:0-50640 GCA_964632945.1 uncultured Planctomycetia bacterium
ACAGCGAAGCTGGTCGCGAATAATCCGGGCTAGGCGCGGACGGCGATCCGGCGATGGTTCGCGGGCTCCGGTGCAGCCGGGGCCCGCGCCGTCGCCTACCCCGCCTTCGCCCGCTCCGCCCGCGCAGCGGACCGTGTCGGCCGGCGAGGAGGGCCGTGCGGCCCGGGCGGATCGCTCGCACCGACAGAGACCGGGATCAGCGGTGGCGACGCGGGCGTCGCCGCCGCGCGGAAACCGGTCGCCGTGGCGCCCCGCTGCGGCTGTCTTCCTCCGGCGGATCCGCCTCCAGCACTTCGTCCGGAAGCGGCTCCATCAGGACCGGCTCGCTTTCCATCGGCATCCCGTCCGGCGGCAGGTCTCCTTCCAGCACGGCGCCCCCGCGAATGGCCGCCGTCTCCCGGGACTCCAGATCCTCCGCGAGCGCGTCGAGAGCGACCGTGCCGGGAGGCAGCGCGGGGGGGGCGTCGGGTCGCGCCTTGGCTGCGGCCACGAGGGCTTCGAGCCGGTCGAGCGGGGCCACTCCGCGGGCGGCGATCACCTCCCCGAGCTTGCGCTGCAGACCCAACTCCTGCATCACGCCCAGGACCCGGCGGGACTCATCCACCTGGTCCAGCGGGATCCAGCCGAGCTGGACGAGTTCGGCGATCTGCCGGTCCTGCTCCCGGCTGGTGCTCAGGGGGAGGATCCGGTGCGCCGGCTCCTCGGGACACTGGGCGCGCACGAGATCGACCAGGGTCTGCAGCGGCTCCGGTTGCAGCTTCCCGAGGGCGAGCAGGATCTCCCCCACGGGCCGTCCGAGGCGCGTGCGCGCGCAGAGCTTGCGCTGGACGGCGATGGCGGCCTGCAGGTCCTTCGGGGGAGCCGCGCGCGAGGATGCGGCGACCGTGCAGAAGACGAGATCGGCCCGGGAGAAGACGGCGGCATCCGGGGCGCGCAGGTGGTCGAAGAGCGCCACCGCCACCTCCGGAAGCAATCGCCGCGTCTCGATCAGGATCTCGAGCGGGCGCTTGTCGAAGCCGATCGATTTCACCTTTCCCTGCAACGCGCGGACTTCCGCCGAGTCCTGGATGGAGATCAGGCCGGCCTGCAGCGCGGCCTCCGGAATGCGCGGTTCCTCCTGCGGCGGCGACTGCGTGAGCCACCGGATCTGCTCGGCCAGGAGCGCGCGCTTCTTGTCGTTCATCGGGAGGTCGAGAATCGTCTTCGTCGCGGCCGGGTCGATGATCCCGCGTTCGCGCAGGACCCGCGCGAGCGGCACGCGCAGTCCCAGGGCCAGGACCGAGTCGACGACCTGGAGGGCATCCTCGAGCGTCCCGGCGGGCAGCACTTCGTGCTTGGCGAGCATGGCGGAGAAGGCCAGGTCGGACTGGAGCGCCATTGCGTCATCGCCTCCGTGCGGATGGTCACGCGGGTCCCGGGGGTCGACCCTGGAAGGAGGATACCGTGAGACCGACCGAACCGCAATGAGTGGAACGTGGGTCGGGCCCCGCGGAGGGGGATCCGATCCGCTGGCGCGCGCTTCCACGGGCGGATATGCTGGCGGTGGGCGATCCGACGGAGGTGCAACCGCACGGGATGCGAAAGGGGGGCGGCATGGGAGATCTGCAAGGGCGGCGCGCGCTGGTGACCGGGGCCTCCAGCGGCCTGGGCGCCGATTTCGCCCGCATCCTGGCGGAGCGCGGCGCTTCGCTGGTGTTGGTGGCCCGCCGCGAGGACCGGCTGCGCGCGCTCGCGCAGGAGATCGAAGACCGCCACCGGACCGGCGTCGAGGTGATGCCCCTCGACTTGTACGATGAGAACGCCCCCCGGCGGTTGTACGCAGACCTCCAATCCCGGGGGCTGGCGATCGACGTGCTGGTCAACAATGCCGGTCACGGGCTCTACGGCGAGTTCCTGGAAATCCCCTGGGAGCGGGAACGCCAGATGCTCCAGGTCGACATCGTTGCGCTGACCCACCTGACGAAACTGTTCCTGCCCGACATGGTGGCGCGCAACTTCGGCCACGTGCTGCAGGTCGCCTCCATCGGCGCGTACCAGCCCTGTCCGACGTACGCCTCCTACGCGGCGGCGAAGGCGTATGTGCTCCACTTCGGTGAGGCCCTGGCGCACGAGCTCCGGCACACGAAGGTGCGCGTGACGGTGCTTTCCCCGGGATACACGGAAACCGAATTCCTGCAGGTCTCGGGGCAGCGCAAGACGCTCTATCAGAAGATGCTCGCCATGGGCAGCCGCGAGGTGGCCGAGATCGGCATCCGCGCCATGCTCAAGGGCAAGCCGAGTCTCGTGGCGGGGTGGATGAACGGACTGGCCGCCTGGTCCATTCGCCTGACCCCGAGACGGATGGCGACCGCGGTGGCGGCGTGGACGATGCGACAGGACCAGGCGGCGACCGGCGCGGCGCCCCCCGTTGCCGTGCCGGGTCGTAAGGAGCCTCCCACGGACCCTGCATCCGGAGCGAAACCATGAACGAGCCCAACCCGTTCGCAAGGCCCAATCAACACTGGATCGACCGTGCGATCCAGGCGGCGCACGACGCAGGCGCCTTCGAGAACCTGCCGACCATGGGCAAGCCGATCCCCGGGATGGGGGAGGTCGACGACGAGAATTGGTGGTTGAAGGCATACCTGAAACGCGAGGGTCTGTCGGTCGGTCCACCCTCTCTGGAGATCCGCCGCGTGGTCGAACGCGGGCTGGATGAGATCGACGGGATGGACCGGGAGGATCGCGTGCGCGCCAAGGTCGACGAGTTGAACGAGAAGATCCGCCGGTCGGCCGGGGCGACGGTGCATGGGCCCGCTTCGACCACGCGCCCGCTCGACACGGACGAGGTGGTCGCGCGCTGGAGGTCGAGGAGGAGCGGTCCGCGTTGAGCTGTCCCCACGGTCATCGGGATGTCGGGGTCACCGCCGGCGTCTGCCCGGCCTGCCGCGGGGTGATTCCCGGCGGGGGGGCGACCGACGACCCCGCGGGGGTCTCTCCACGTGGAGCGCCTGCCGATCCGTCCGCCTCGCGGGCCCGGGGATGTCTGGGCGCGCTGGCGGCGGGGTTGTGGATCGGCGCGGTCGTGTTCCGGCATGCCCTGGGCCGCGGATGAGGCGAAGGGCGGCGAGCGGAGTGCGCCCGACCCCCTTCGCCCGCAGGCGTGTCGGATCCGTTCGAGGTCGTCGACCGGGTTGAGCGTCGTCGGATCCTTCGCGCCGGCACGCCCGCGGCGAGCGGCCCGATCGGCCGTCCCGCCGCGTCGGCGCGGGAGCGATCACTTCCAGTTGTCCACGGCGCAGCCGGCCTCTCCCTGGTTCTTCTGCGCCTCCTGGATCTTCTGCAATTTCTGCCGGTTCATTCCGTTCCAGGCATCATTGTCCCCGCGGACGTTGGAGAACAGGTCGACGGAGCCCGCCTGTCCCGCCTGGCCGCTCTTGAACTTGTTTTGCGCGACCTGCAATGGGGTGCGGCCGCGATGGAATGCATACTCGTTTTCCTTGCTGACGATCACGGTCGCCCGGCCCCGCACGTCGTCGCAGACGAAGACGCCCCGCAGGTCGGTGTAGCCGGAGCGGATCCGACCGTCGGCCTCGCCGACCACCTTGACGTGGGCGCGCACCGCGGGCTTCCCGGACGGAACCTCCTGCACGTTCACCCGCACCCGTCCGCTCTCGGCGTCGACTTCGACCTGGGACGCCAGGGCGCTGACGAGGACCATTCCGGAGGCGTCCCCTTCGGGTCCCTTCGCCACGATCAGATACGCGCCGGTCTGCGTGATCGGGAGATCGATCTCTTTTTCGACCTCGGTGATCTCCAGGCCCGGACCGAGTTCCACTTCGCGGCGGAAGAGGGGATCGATGCCCGCCAGCTGGATTCCCGCGATCCGGTCGAGGTTTTTCCGGATCAGATAGAGTTTCATCAGGTCCACGGCGTAGGCCACGATCTCCACCTTCGGCGTGTTCCGGTACTTGATCTTCACCTTGACCGGCTCCTGAACGCGGAACGTGGTCACTTCGGGAAGCGAGAGGGTTTTGGAGGTGTAGTGCTGGATGGAGTCGAGGGCGTCGATGAGTCGGTCCTTGACCTTCTCGTATTCGGCGATCGCCTCCTTGGGCTTGCCCATGGATTCGTACACCTGGCCGACGATGAACGTCGCAAACCCCTTGTTCTCGCTTTCCACGGGGACGCCGTCCCCGGACGGGCCCGGGAACTTCTCGGCGGCGACGCGACGGCAGAGTTCGAGCGCGAGGTCAAGTTTCTCCAGGCGGAACGCCGCGTATCCGCGCAGGTAGAGGTAGTTGTCGAGGAACGAACTCCGCGGATGGCGGGCGCCCATGCGTTCGCACAGGTCGAGAACCCGTTCGGTTTCGCCGAGGTCGAAGTATGCCACCGCGAGGGAGAAGCCGGCGCCGTCGGTGCTCGGGTTCTCCGGGTAGAGCGCGAGGAACTCCTGAAGCCGCGCCCGCGCGCGCCGGATCAGATCTTCGCCCTTGACCTTCTTTTCGATCAGCTCCGGGACGGTGCGCACCCGGTCGGCCTGCTGGTAGAGCCATTGGGCCAGGGACAGGTGCGCCGTCTCCCCCGTGGGGAGATCGGGGAAGCGCTGGTGAAGTTGGGTCAGGAAGTCGATCGAGCCGAGGAACTCGCCCTGGGTTTCGAGGTCCGCGCCGACGACGCTGTCGCGCGCGAAGAGGGTCTCGGCCAGCGCGCGGAAGACCTGCAGCGCGCGCTCGGGTTCGCCGAGGACCGCGTACGACTGACCGATGTGGAGGGTGGTGTCGAAGGGCAGGATCACCTCCGGGAAGCGCTCGCGCAGGATTTCCGAGAAGCGGACGATCTCCTTGCACGTTTCCGCATCCGGTCGTCGCCCGCCCGAGCGGTCGGCGACGGCGACGAGGAGCCGCATTCGGGCGACCTCGCGCAGCGTGGCGTCGTTGACGTTCCACTGGGAGAGGAGTTCGTCGAAGAGGGTGCGCGCCGCGTCGTGCTCCCCCTTGTCGAAACGGCCGCGACCGAGGGCATAGAGCTCGTCGGGCGTCATCCGGAAGGGATCGGCGGACTTGCCGTCGCGCGGGAGGACGGTGAGGGCGCTCTCTTCGCCGGTGGAGCTTCGTTCCGGCCGGTAGAGGGACCAGACGCGGGCGGGACGCACTCGGTAGTCGCCGGGCAGGGAGCCGGCGAGCCGGTACTGGATGGTGGTCCGGTCGCGGCGTTCGCCGAGATAGAAGACCAGGCGCCCGTTGCGGATCTCGAGCGCGTCGAAGCCGCCGGTCACGGAGCCCGGGAGGACGGCCGCGCCGGCCGGGAGGAACTCTTCCAGCACGAGATACCCTTCGGTGGTCCGCAGACGGTCGATTCTGAGAGTGACGGCGGCGAAGCGTCCGGCGGGGAGCTGGGTCACCGGATTGGCGAACGTCGTGTGACTGCCGGAGATCACGCGGTATCCGCGGGCGATCTCCACTCCGTCGAGGACGAGCGGGGCGGGATCGATCTGCCGGTGGACGCTCACGAACCGGTTGCGGGCCTCCGGGTCGAGGCCGCGGGTCAGACCCGAAAGGACGGCGGAGTAGGAATAGCGGCCGTTCCCCTCGAGGTCGAACTCGATCCGGTTGCGGCCGGCGGTGAGCGCCTCGGAGGGGACGTCGATGACGGTCGTCCCCGCGGAGCCGCGGACGTCGAGCTTGCGGATGGAGCGGTCGTTGACGCGGATGTCGAGGGTGTACCGCTGGGCGACCTGCGCCGAGCCGGCGAGGTGCCGGGCCAGCGCGGCGGCGGCCGCGGCCGTTCCCTTGGCGGTCGCCCAGCGCGCTCCCCAGCGGCGCGCGAGCAAGGCATCGATCCACGCGCCGATCTTCGCTGACTTGGGCCGGGCGGCCTGGAGCGCCTGGAGGGCGAGGGCCAGCGTTTCGACCTCGTCGTCGATCCAGAGGCACACCTTGGCATCGCGATCCACGGAGTGGGCGATTGCGGCGGTCGGGTCGCGCTGCTCCACGACCTCGGCGATTTCCGCGGCCAGTTCCGGCCGGCCGATCCGGTGGAAGGTGAGCGCCAGGCGGGCCAGGCTGTAGGTGGACAGGCGGTTGCGTTCCCGGTAGAGCCGATTGACGAAGGCAAAGTCGGCTTGCCCCTCCTGCGCGAGCGTATGGAGGAGGATCGCGCGCGAATCTTCGGAGAGGTTCTTCGTCATCGCGGTCCGCAGGAATCCCAGGGCCGCGGGGAGGGTTCGCTGGGGCAGGGGGAAGCCCTTGCGCTTCAGGCCCGACAGGAAGCGCGCGGCCTCGGCGGAGGCGTGCGGCTCGCTTTCCTTCTGATTGCGAGCCTCGGCGGTCCAGGACCACCCGCCGTCGTCGTTTTGGGTGACGGCCAACCGTTCGACGAGGGCGGCGAGTCGCGCCTCCAGCCGGCGCCGGTCTCCGGCTCCGCCGGTCGACGCGGCGTCCAGATAGTCGAGCACGGCCAGGAGGGTCAGTCCTTCGCTGGCGGCCGAACCCCGCGGCAGGGGCGCGCGGCAGGAGGCGAGAGCGGGGTCGTCGTCGAGGCCCGCGAGGTCGAGCAGGGTCCGGTCCGCCGAGGCGCCGAGGACGATGCGCAGGGATCGGCGGACGTAGTCTTGCTCCGGAAGTTCGAGAGTTTCGACCTGGTCCATCGAGTGGATGCCCCCCGCGCCGCGGCGGATCTCGGCGCCCCAAGGCTCGACCGGAACGGCGCGCGCGATGCGATCCGCGGCCTCGCCGGCGATCCCGGCGAGGAGGAATCTTGCCTCGCGGGCGTCGCCCGTGGCGGCGCCGTCCGGGACGTCGAGAGCGAACTCCACTTCGGCGCTCCCCCGCGCGGGCACCTCCGCCTTCGCGGTCCGCTCGATCGCGTGGGTGCCGATCTCGGCCCGGAGCGTCAGTTCCACGCTTTGGGCGCGGTCGCTGGCGTTGACGACCCGCGCCTGGACGCGCGGGCGGTCGCCTTCGACCAGGACTTCGGGGAGCTTGAGGTCCACGAAGAAGTCCTTGCGCGCGGCGAGGGCCGCGGTGCCCTTGCCGACGCGCGTTTCGCGTGAGGCGCCGTACGCCGTGAGCCGCCAGTGGGTCGTGTTGTCGGGGAGTCGCAGGGTGACCGTGGCCTTGCCGTTCGCGTCCGTCACGATCGACGGGTTCCAATAGCCGGTGTCGGGAAAGTGGGCGCGCAGGAGGGCCGCCACGGGTCCGGGGCCCGCGAAGACGCGGCCGGCCCCCGGGCCGAAGGCGATGAAACGTCCGGGACGCCCATTCTCGCCGAGCCGGATCTGCGGACCGGGGAAGTCGAGCCCCAGCGGGTACAGTGCATGATCCTGCAGTTGCACGAAGCGGCCTTCGATCGTGAGCTGGCGCCGGGTCTGAACACGGTTCGACCGATAGGTGACGTCGGTGCCGTCCGACTGCATCTGATCCAGGTAGAAGACCTGCGCATCGTCGATGTTTGCCTGCTGCGCGAGCGCCAGGTCGTTGACGTCGTAGGCATCCGTCTGCTGTCCCGCGGCGTTCGACGCGAACCCCGCGAGGTCGGGATTGCGATGGGTCCCTCGGCCGCCGGCCCGCGCCACCTCCCGGCGGGCGAGATCGCGCAGGCGCTCGAACTCGCGCTCGCGCTCCCGCAATTCCTCGATCCGGCGCAGTTCCTCGAACAATTCCGGCACCGCGGCGACGGTGCGCGCGTCGTACCGCCAGATGCAGGAGGTGGCCGTGGCCACCTGCACCGAGCGCCGCTGGCCATAGAAGAAGTCGGTGATCGAAGTCAGCGTGTCCGGAGCGACCGCCAGCAGGCCTTCATCCACCATCGCCAGCGAGACCTCCGCGCTCACCGGACGTCCGAGGGGGTCGGTCGTCTCGACCGTCACGGCGACCTCTTCCCCGGGCGCGGCGGTCTCCCGGGCGGGCGTCAGCTTGATCGTCAGGCCCCGGGCGACCAGAAATTCCTTCGCGGCCGTATGGAACCGGTTCCCTTCCATCATGGAGACCGCCAAGGCGAAGTTCGGGGCGAGTTCGTCCGTCATCCGCACGGACAGGGCCGATTCCCCCTGCGCGAGATCGACGATCTCGTACCGGTAGATCCGTTCCCCCTCGTAGGTCACGAGGGCGAGTCCGCGGGCCGCGCGATTGAGCACGCGCACCTTCGGCTCCTCACCCACCTTGAACTCGTCGTGGTCCGCGAGCAGGCGGAGCTTCACCGTGTCCTCATCGCCGGAGATGTAGATCTCGCGGACGGCGACGACGGCATGGCCGAACCGGTCGGTGCCGCGCGCGCGCAGGAGGTAGCGACCGCCCTTGTCCAGCGAGATCGACACCGCCGTCCGCCCGGTCTCCGAAGGGATCGGCGCCGGCAGGGAACGCACTTCGACTTCCACCGGCCGTCCGTTGGTCGAGTCGATGCGGATCACGGCCAGGGCCATGTCCCCGACGGCGACGGGCTTGCCCGCCGGATCCAGCGCCCGCACGGCCGCTTCGAACGGTTCGCCCGCGAGGTAGACGCCGCGGACGGTCTCCACCGAAGCCTCGAACCCGGTCACCGAGACGAAGGCCATCGCGGCATGCGCGATACCCTCTTCGTCCATCGTCGCCTGCACCAACACCGGCTGAGACTCCGCCAGGTCGCGCGTGGGTGCTTCGAAACGGACCTCGCCGCGCGCGTCCGTCAGCGCCTCCTGAACCGGCGCGTCCCCCGCCTGCCAGCGCACCCGCCGTCCGGACGCCGGTTCCCCGGAGAAGTAGGTGGCCCGGATCCGGCCCGCCAGCGTCTCCCCGCGATAGAGAACCGCGCGATCGAGCGAGACCTGAAGACCGATCCGCTCCAGCGGGTACTCCTGGACGTCGAAGGTCCCCGCGAAGGACGGGCCGTCCTTCCGGGAGACGAGCACGCGGTACGTGCCGACGGGGGTCGCGGCGTCCAGGGCATGCGCCAATGAGAACGCCCCCGAGGAGGTGAGCTTCACCGTCGATCCCCGCAGGGCCTCGCCCGTCGGCGCGACCATCTGCACATCCCACTCCTCGCCCTCGGCGAAGACATAGGTGCCCGCTTCCACGCGCCGGAGGATCCCGCGCACGTGGACCGTGTCGCCCGGACGATAGCCGGGCCGATCGGTATACACGAAGCCGCGCGGCTCGAGCCCCCCGGCGACCGCGAGATCGCCGATCGGCATCTGGTCGGAGGCCACCGAGGCCCCGGCGCGGCCGAAGACGCGCACGTCTCCCGCGCGCGCGAGTTCCTCCACCTCGGCCCGCCACACGCCGTCGTCCCCCGTCACGCCCTCGACCAGGACCTTGCGTCCGTCGCTGACGAGGACCCGCGCCCCGGATCGCGGCTTCCCCTGCAAGAGGTCCTGGGCGAAGACGAACACCTCCTTGCGGGTGGATTTCGACACCAGCCCCAGGTCGGTCACGACGACCAGCGTGGTCGCCTCGTACGACTCGTCGCCGAGGTTGATCGCCCACGCCCCTTCGCCCGTCATCGGCAGCGGCAGCGTCCATTCGATCTCACGGTGCTTCTCGAATCCCTGGATGCGCACCTGCTGGGTCGAGTCCGGCCGGATCAGCGACAGTTCGAGCGCGTCGATCCCGCCGAGCGTGTGCATCTTGCGGAAGTACGACTCGAGATCGATCCGGTAGACTCGCAGCGTCAGGGTTTCCAGGTTGCGGGTCGTGATCTTGAGCTCGGGCGTCTCGTTGGACCGGAACGCCCGCTCGGTCACGACCACGAGCTTCTTGGCTTCCATTTCCTGGATGCGGGCTTGCGCCTGGGGGGCGTAGGAGCCCCAAGTGCAGGCGCGGTACGCCTCGATCGCCTCGGGGAAGCGGTGCATCTCCCGCTCGCGCGTGAGGCCGATCATGAACTGGGCGTGGGAGGCGGGGTCGCTGCCGGGGTACTTCGAAACCAGCCGCAGCCATGCGTCGATCGCGGCCTGCCACTCCTTGCGGTCGTGTTCGATCTGGCCCAGGGCGTAGAGCGTCTCCGGGCAGCGCGGGTCGAGCGGGTGCGCGTCGAGGAACCGTTGCCAGGCCTGGCGCGCTTCGACGTAGTTCTTCTGCGCGTAGTGGTCGCCGCCGACCTCGTACTCGAGGTCGAGCAGTTGCTGCTGAACCGCGCTCCAGTCCTTGTGGGTGGGGTGCTCCTTGAGGAATTCCTGCCACACCCGTTCCGCGTCGGCGAATCGTCGCTGCATGCGATAGGCGGCGCCGAGGAGGTTGCGCGCCAGGGGGGCCTCGGCGGCGCGCGCCTCGCTCGGATAGCGGCCGAGGAACGCGATCAGTTCGCGGATCGCGTCATCGACCAGGCCGAGGTGCATGTAGGCCTGCGGGATCTGGAAATCGGCCTCGTGGGCGAGCGGGTCCTGGGGGAATCGGGCGACGAAGTCGCGGTGCGCCTTGACGCCGAGTTCGAGCGCGCCGCGTCCCGCCGGGGTGGGCAGCCCGAAGGTGAGTCCGATCCGGTAGGCCGCCTGGGCCGCGAAGGTCGACTGGGGGAAATCGGCCAGGAAGTCCTGGAAGGCGCGGCGGGCGTCGGTGAACTGGCCGGCGAGGAAGTGCGCCAGGCCGAGATGGTACGCGATCTGATCCGCCAGGGCGCCGGTCGGCCGCTGTTTCCGCTCTGCGGCGAGACGCCGGGCGGCCTCCGCGAACTGCCCGGTCGCAATGGAGCAGCGCGCGATCCGGAGCTGCGCCGCGGGCGCGTGATCGGGCGCGAGGCCGGTATCGAGGGCCTTCAGCAGGAGCGTCGCGCATTTTCCATACAAGGCCTGCGACTTCGCCTGCTCCTCCGCGGTGCGGTTGGGGGCCCCGGCGAGCGTCTCCGCCTCCCGCCACGCCTTGTCGGCGAACCGGACGTAGAGGTCCGCGATCTCCTGGCGCCGTTCCGGGGAGGCGAGCAAGGCCACGGCGGGCTCGTAGATGCGCACGGCCTCGGCGAACTTCTTCTGGCGGGCGAAGGCGTCGGCCATGCGAAAGGCGGCCTTGGCGGACCAGGGGGACCCGGGGTGGCGCGTGCCGAAGTCCTGGAAGGTGGCGACCGCCGCGGCGCCGTCGCCCGACAACGCCTGCGCCACGCCCAGCAGGTAGCGGGCGAAGTCGGCGTCCTCCGGTTGCCCCTCGAGCACCTGTTGCAGGGTCCGGATGGCCGTTGTGTAGTCGCGATCCGCCATGGACTCACGGGCCTGTTCCACGCGGGGATCCGGTTCCGCGCGCAGCGCCATCGGCGCCATCGAGGCGAGCATCAGGGCGAAAGCGAGCGGGACCAGCAGGCGTCGCATCAGGACCTCCGGCGGGAAGGGGACGAATGGAGGAGAGGACGAACCGTGGTGCGCAGGGGTTTACCGGGGACGGGACGAAAAATTCCCGAATTCATAAAGGCGGCGGCAAGCCGGATCCTGATCCGGCCATCGGAGGTGCGATGCGGCCCCTCCCGGGACGCGCGGCGACGCCGGTTGGGGTCCGGGATCAGGATCGCTCGGCTTTCCGTTCCAAGGCCCGCGCAAGCAGGACTCCGAGCGTCAGTCCGCGGCGGACCGTATCGACCGCCCGGGGGCTGGTGATCGTGACCTCGCTCCGGGCTCCCGCGGCGCGGACCCCCGCCGGCCAGTCTTCGATGCGCAGCAGGTCCGACCGCAGGTCGGCGTCAAACAGGGCACGCACCCGGTCCGCGTCGGTTCCGGGGGGCGTCGCGGCGGGCGGCGCGTGGCTCGTGGCGGGCGCTCCCACCCGGAAGCGGGACGCAAAGGCCGCATCGCCCGGGATCGCGACCTCGCCCGACGTCGTGTCGCCCGGGTTCGATCCGTCGCGCGGCAGCAGGTCGAAGGCCGGCAGGTCGAGCCGGGAGGATCTCAGGTCGATGACGGTCTCTTCCACCAGCCGGCGGGCCCGCGGGTAGCGGATGTCCCGGATGACCACCTCCAGACCCTGGCGGTGGCCGCCGCAGGCGTTGCGGGTGATCTCCAGCACTTCGCGGGGAAGCAGGTGCAGCCCTTCCTCCCGCGCCAACCGCTTGAATGCGGACTTGCGGCGGGATGCGAGGGCGGTGCGGATTCCGATGGCCGCGGCCAGCATCAGGACGCCCGTCCCGGCGGCGAGGCCCAGGAGTCCCAGGAGCGGAGAGTCCACGGCTCTCTCTCCCCGGCCGGTTCGGCCGCGGCGCGCCGGAGGGGGGCTGCGCGCTCCCGCGCGCGCTGCCGGTCCGGCGATGTCGGGAATGATACCCCGTGCGCGGGCCGGGGGGCCAGGATTGACTGCGGCGACGGCGCAAGCCCGGTTCTGCGAATGGCTTCCGTGTCTGTCGCAGGCGACCGCCCCGAACCCGTCCCTTGCCGGATGGTTGCCGCGCGGGTACGCTGGGCGCCGATTCTTCCGTTCCCGCCCGTGAGGCTGTCCCCCCCGACATGCGCGTTCCGTCTGCACCGGAGCCTTCGCCGGTCCCCGCCGATCGGCTCTACACGCCGGCCTTCTTCCAGTGCTTTCTCGCCGTCGGGCTGTTGATGACGGGGTTCTCGCTGCAGTTCCACTTCGGCGAGTACGTGGAGCATCTCGGGCATGGGGTGGACGTGCTCGGGTGGGTGATGAGCGCCGGGACTCTCGGCACGCTGGCGGCCCGCCTGCACATCGGGCGGTGGATCGATCGCGTGGGGTGCCGGCCCGTCTGGTTGGCGGGGACGGCTACGGTCGCGGTCTCGATCGGGGCGACCCAGTTCTTCTCGAACCTGGCGATGATCGTTGCGTTGCGCATCGTCACGGTGCTGGCGATTTCGATGTCCCTGACCACGACCGCGGTCTACGCGGCGGCGGTCGCGCCCCCCGCCCGGCGCGCAGAGAGCATGGGGACGATGGGGTTGGCCGGATTTCTCGGCATGATGATCGGACCCGCCGTGGGCGACTTGATCTTCGCCGACCGCGCGAACCCGGACGCGGCGTTCCGCGCCTTTTTCTCGATCAGCGCGGCCTGTGGCCTCCTCGGTGGACTGGTGCTCGCGGGGATCCCCCTGCCCCCGGCGCCGCCGCGAACGGCGGGAGGGGGCGAGGAATCCCCGTTCCGCGTGGTCCTGCGTCATTGGCCGGGCGCCATCCTGCTGGTCGGCGTGGTCACGCAGATGGCGTTCTGCCTGCAGATGTCGTTTCTCGAGCGCCTGGCGCAGGTCCGCGGCTTTCACGACATCCGGACCTTCTTTTTCGTCTACGGTCCGACGGCCATCCTGCTGCGAATCGTCTTCCGACGCGCGCCGGAGCGTCTGGGGCGTACGCGGACGATCCTGGGGGGCATGGCGGCGACGGCGGCGGGATTGACGGCGTTGATCGGGGCGAAGTCGGAGTCCGGGTTGGTGTTGCCCGCCCTCCTCATGGGGGCGGGGCACAGTTTCGTCTTTCCCTCGATGGTGGACCTCGGGGCCGACCGATTGCCCCCGGAGCATCGGGGCACCGGCACCGCGACGATCCTGGGGGCCGGGGACCTCGGCATGCTGATCGGCTTCGCCCTGCTGGGCCGTCTGATCGAGACCCACGGGTTCGACCTCGCGATCACGTTCCTCGCCGGGTCGGTCGCGGTGACGGGGATCTACTTCGGCTGGGCGACGCGACGGCAGGTCAGGGACGGCGCGACCCGCGTGCGCGTGGGAGAAGGGCGCTGACCGCCCCTCACCCCGGTGTGGCGCGTCGCTGCGCGCGCGGGTAGACTGCCGGACGGGATGGACGCGAAGGAGGTCGGCATGGATGCGGGCGCCGTGGCGGGATTCTGGTCCTGGTTTTCGTCGCGCGCCGGCGACGTCGCCGCCGATCCCGGCGGTTGCATCAGCGAGGTGGCGGATCGGCTGTGCGGGGTCGAGCCCGGCCTCGGCTGCGAACTCGGCCGGGACCCCGACGGCGGCGCCCTCCTGGTGGTGCGCACCGAGGCGCCGGAACTGCGCTACGCCGCCGTCAGCCTGATCGCCGCGGCGCCCGCGGTCGCCGGCTGGCGATTCTCGGCCTGGCGCGCGGCCTCGGCCGACCTGTCCGCCTCCGTTCGATTCGATCAAGGACCTGCCCACGTGTTCGGCGACTTCACGCTCGACCTGCGCGAGGACGAGCAATATCCGTTCCTGCACCTGGTCCTGTCCTCCGCGTCGCTTCGCGGCGCGGGCGAGGAGGCGCGCATGGCGGTCGGATTCATCGCGCTCGACTGGATTCTCGGGGAAAAGCTGGTCGAAGACGCGGTCGAGACGGTCGATTTCCGCGCTGCCCCCCCCGGGGCGATCCCGGCGCACGCGGCATGCGCGGAAGTCGAGCGGAGGCTGGAGGCCGCGCGCGCGCGGGCCACGCCGCGACGCGACGAATGGGCCGCGCTGCAAGGGGAACTCGAAGGCCGGCCGGCGATCGGGCGCGTCGCCATCGCCCCGGATCTCGCCGGGATCGCCCGGCATCCCTGGCGGGTGGAGGTGCATCTCGACGTCCGCCGTCCGACGGGGGATGGGCTGCCCGAACCCGAGGAGTTGCGCGAATTGCAGAGGATCGAGGACCGCATCGAGTCCGCCGTCCGCGCGCGCACGAGCTGTGAGCCGTGGGGGAACCTGACCCATGCCGGCCGCCGCTCCTCGTTCGTGCAGGCGGAAGATCCGCGCGGCCTCGTGGAGGCGATCCAGGCGTGCGCGCGCGAATCGGGGTGCCCGGCCACTGTCGAGATCTACTACGACGCCCGTTGGCGGGCATGGCGCGGATTGCGCGGCGGGGAATAGGAGCGTCAGGGAACCGCGGGCGCGCCGGAATCCGTGACGGCGCGCGTGTCCGATCCGGGGGGCGCGGTCTCGAGATTGCGGGTGTCGCGCACCACGTAGACGTCGCGCTTCCCCGCTTCGTACAGGACCCGGATGCAGATTTCGGCCAGCAGCCCCATGAGGATGAACTGGGTGCCCAGGATCGCGAACAGGGTCGCCAGGAGCAGAATGGGGCTCTGGATCATGTAGTGGCCGTAGACGATCTTGCGGAAGACGAGATCGGCCACGCAGAGGGCGGCGCCTGCATAGCAGGCGAAGCCGCAGCCGCCGAAGAAATAGATCGGCTTGGTCGAATAGGAGCCGAGGAACTTGACGGTGACGAGGTCCAGCAGGACCTTGAAGGTGCGCGCCAGGGTGTATTTGCTCACTCCCGACCGGCGCGGACGGTGATGAACCGGGAGTTCCGCGACGCGGGCGCCGACCCAGGAAGCGAGCGCCGGGAGAAACCGGTGCATTTCGCCGTAGAGGGCCATGCGCCGGGTGATTTCGCGCCGATAGACCTTGAGCGTGCAGCCGTAGTCGTGGAGGGGGACGCCGCAGACCCAGGAGATGAGGCCGTTGGCGAGGCGGCTCGGCAGGATCCGGGTCCAGTAGGGCTCCTGGCGACGGACGCGCCAGCCGCTGACGACGTCGGCGCCGCGGGCGATTTCGGCGACGAGCGCGGGGATGTCGGCGGGGTCGTTCTGGAGGTCGCCGTCCATGGTCACGATCAGGTCGCCGCGTGCGTGGTCGAAGCCCGCGGCGATGGCGGCCGTCTGCCCGAAGTTGCGTCGGAAGGCGATCACCTTGACCCGCGGCTCCCGGGCGGCGAGGGCGGCGAGGGCGGCCGCGGTCCCGTCGGTGCTGCCGTCGTCGATGAAGAGGATCTCGAAGTCGTACCCGGCCTTGCCGAGCGCCGCGAGCAGCTCCTCGGCCAGCGGCGCGACATTTCCCTCCTCGTTGAAGGCCGGCACGACGACCGACACGCTCGGCGGGGCGCCGGACGGTCCGGTCGGGGAGGAGGAGGTCATGCGGCTCTCCCGCGTGGGGGGCGATGGCGCCCTCACGGATAGCAGAATCGTCGGGAGGGCGCAAGGAACGCGGGCGGCGCGGCTGGCCCGGACCCCGCCGGGGTCGGGCGCCGCTTTCGGATTCGAGAGGAGCTAGACGCGCGGCATGTGCGGCATCTGCGGCATCGTCGCCCTGACCGGCGCCCTGGCGCCGGATGCGAGGGAGATTCTTCCGCGCATGAACGCCACGTTGCGCCATCGCGGGCCCGACGACGAGGGGTTCTCCGTGGACGAACGCGCCGCCCTCGCCATGCGGCGCCTGAGCATCATCGACCTCGCGGGCGGACATCAGCCGATCGCGAACGAGGACGGATCCGTACGCGTGGTCTTCAACGGGGAGATCTACAATTTCGCCGAACTGCGCGCCGGATTGGAGGAGCGCGGCCACCGGTTCGCCACCCGCAGCGACACGGAAGTGCTGGTCCATCTCTATGAGGAGGAGGGGGACGGCTTCCTGCCGCGGTTGAACGGCATGTTCGCCTTCGCCCTGTGGGATGAGCGCCGGAGCCGGTTGCTGCTGGCGCGGGATCGCGCCGGGAAGAAGCCGCTCTACCACGCCCGCATCGGCGACGAGCTGGTCTTCGGCTCGGAGGCGAAGGCCCTGCTCGTCCATCCGCGCGTGTCGCGCCGGCTCGACCGCGCGGCCCTGCGGTCCTATCTGGCGTTCGAATACGTGCCCGCGCCGCAGTCGATCTGGGAGGGGATGCGGAAGCTGCCGCCCGGCCATCGGCTGGTCGCGGAGGCGGGGCAGATCCGGATCGATCGCTGGTGGGATGCCGCCGACCGCGGAGAACCGCCCTGCGGACGCACCGAGGCGCCGGGGCGCGTCCTGGAGACGCTGGAGCGCGCGGTGCGCAGGCGTCTCGTGGCCGACGTGCCGTTGGGGGTTTTCTTGAGCGGCGGGATTGACTCGAGCACGATCGTCGGCCTGATGGCGCGGACGGTCGATCCGCGCCGCATTCGCACCTTCGCGGTGGGATTCGAGGAGCCCTCGTTCGACGAGTCCCGACACGCGCGGCGGGCGGCCGAGTACTTCGGCACCGACCACCACGAAGAGCGGCTCTCCGCGGCGGGGATGATCGACATCCTGCCCGAGATGCTGGGCTGGATCGACGAACCGCTGGCCGACGGGTCGCTGATTCCCACGTACCTGCTTTCGCGCTTCACCCGTCGGCACGTCACCGTGGCGCTGGGCGGCGACGGGGGGGACGAGTTGTTTCTCGGCTACCCGACGTTCCAGGCCCACGTCTACGCGCGCTGGGCCGCGCGCGTGCCGCGGCTGCTGATGGCGGCGGCCACCGCCGCGACCCACTGGCTGCCGACCTCGTTCGACGACATCAGCTTCGACTTCAAGGCGCGATCGTTCGTGCGCGGGCTCGGCTTCCCCACCGGCAAGCGGCAGCAGGTCTGGATGGGCTCCTTTTCCCCCGCGGAGATCGGCGCCCTGCTGACGCCGGAGTTCGGCGCGGGGTCGGACACGGTGCTGGACGGCCTCGACGATGAACTGGCCGCGCGACGATTCCGCGACCCGCTCGAGGCGGTCGAATGGCTCCACTTCCGCTACTACCTCTCCGACGACATCCTGGCGAAGGTCGATCGGGCTTCGATGGCCGCGTCCCTGGAGGTGCGGGCCCCGTTCCTGGATCCGGAGGTCATCGCGCTGGCCACGTCCTTGCCGATCTCCTGGCGGATGCCGCGCCTTCGCCTGAAAGGGCTGTTGCGCGAGGCCGTGGCGGGGTTGCTCCCCGCCGATCTCCGCGCGCGCAGGAAGAAGGGGTTCGGCATTCCGATCGCGGCGTGGCTCGCCGGCCCGCTGCGCGAGAGGATGGAGCGGTTGCTCGATCCCGCGCGATTGCGAGCGCAGGGGATCTTCCGTCCGGAACCGGTGACGCGGCTCGTGGAGGAGCACCGGTCTCGACGGCGGAACCATCGGAAGCCGCTGTGGACGCTGCTCCTGTTCCAGGAGTGGATGGAGCGGTGGTCGCCGACCGGGTGAGCGCCGGGCCCGTGGGGATGTCATGCCGCCGCCGCGCGGCCCGGCGGCTGACCCGCCCGGATTTCCGAGCCGGCGCTCTGGACAGCGGGAGCCAGTTGTTCGTACGGTTACCGGCACCTCCCGGCAGGGCGCGTGTTGCACGGGAGGGGCCTCATGCCTTGCTCGAGTTTCACGCTCCCGCGGAGGAAAGCAATCATGCCTCACCCCTGGTCCAAGACGTACCTGTCCGTGGGCCTGGTCGGCAGCAGCCGAGAGCCGATCTGGAGATACTCGCTCTGGATTCAGGCGGTGCCGATTCTCGCTCCGCTGTTGGCGCTGACGCCGGAGGAGCCGGCCATTCGCACGGTTCAGGACGACCGCAAGGGCGGTCCCCGGCTCGGCCGCTTGCGGTGGAACGACAAGGGTCACCGCACTTGGACCCACGGCTCTCCGGACAACGCCGCGGATTCACGGGGCTGGGTGTTCATGCTGGGGGAGATCTGGGCGCCGTCCTGGGCCCGATGCAGCAAGCCCGACCGCGCCCCGGATCTCTTCGTGTCGCTGGCGAATCCGTTCATCGGCCGGAAGCCGGAGAAGGCCGAGTTCAATCAGTATGTTCACGTCGCCCTGCCCGAGGACGTGGCCGGCGAGCACGCGACGGCACTGCGCGACGCGGTTGGGAAACTGGCGGTCCTGATCGAGGCGAAGCACGTGGTGGGGCGGATCGGCCCCTGGTACGAGGGCGGGATGACCTTGCAAGACGAGATCAACAACCGATTGCGCACGGAGGGTGCGCACGACGATCCTGTGTACCGCCTCCCGAAGGCGAGGGCCCGCTGGCGGTCGCTGGGATCCTTGAAGTTCTAGGCGTGGGCGTCGTGTCCGGCCGAGGCGGCCGGCCATCCAAGGATCAACCTTTGCGAGTCGGGTCCGGACGGATACAATCCGCAGCGAAGACCCTCGAGGAGTCCGCCCGTGTTCCAGTCGCTCCGGAATGCCCTTTCCCGGTTCTGGCGGGGCTTTGCCGCCCGCTATCCCGAGGAGGTCCTCGCCAGCGAGCGCGAGGAGTTGCGTGAGGAAGTGCAGCAGGCGAGGGAACGTTTCCAGGAGGCGGCGACGGAACGGGCCCGGCTGGAAGGCGTGCTGCACGAAGGGCAGGCGGCGGCGGAGCGGTTGACGCTGCGGGTGACGGACTCGCTGGCGCGCGGCGACCGCGAGGCGGCGGGAGAGGCGGCGCTCCGGCTCGAGGAACTGGAAAACGACCTTGCCGGAAAACGGACGCAGATGGAGCGGGCGGAGGCGACGTATCGGGATGCGCGCGATCGCGCCGTGGCGGCGCAGGAGAAGTTCCAGCGTCGCGCCGCCGAGATCGACGCAGAGCGGGCGCGCCTGCAGGCGTCGGCGGCCGAAGCCGCGCAGACCGACCTCGCCGAACGGCTCGGAGCGGTGGACGAGTCCGTCCGGCGCCTTGAGCGGAGCGAGTCGGAGCGCGCCGCGGCGGCGAAGGGGGCGGCGATGGCCGCCGAGGACCTCGCGCGCGCGGAAGAGGCGGCCGCCGCCCGCCGTCGCGAGGAGCGCAAGCAGCACGCAGCGAAGGCCCTGGCCCGTTTCACCTCGACACGGCGCATGGACGGGACCGGAATGGGGGGATCCGCCGCGGGTCCCGTGCCGGAGCCCCCCGACTCTCCACGCAAGACCATCGGCCCCGCGCCCGGTTGATGCGTGGGGTGGAGTTCTCCCGGTCGGATGGACGGCGCGATCCTCGAAGCGGATTCCGGTCCGGAAGGCACGCCGCCGGATACAACGCGTGCGGAGAACGAAGGGAACCGGGTCGCGCCACGGGGTAAGGAAGAGGGGCGGCGATGAACGGCACGGATCCGGGACCGAGGGTCTGCCAAGGCGGTGGGTCGCTCGTCGGGTCCCGGTTCGAAGTTCCAGGTGACCCGTCCCGCTGCTACCAGGGCGAGTCCACCTTCTTCGGGTGCAACCGCCTGCACTGTTCCGGATGCCGGAGCGAGGTCCGGTACTTCACCGGTTATCGGCTTCATCCCGGACGCCTCGTGCGCGAGCGCGACAAACTCGCCGGCACCGCGCCACAACTCGCCGCGGCGGATCTGGAACGACTGCACGCCTGCGCCGACCCCGCCGCCGAGCCAGCGCTGGAGAGGTCGGATGCCCATCGCGCCTACGCCTGTCGATGTGCCGGCTTCGACACGCAGGCGGTCTACACGCTCTCGCTCGGGGATTGGGCGGACCTCGACTCCTGGCACTGCTCGGGGCACCC
This sequence comes from uncultured Planctomycetia bacterium, assembly GCA_964632945.1. Classification (GTDB taxonomy): domain Bacteria; phylum Planctomycetota; class MHYJ01; order WSZJ01; family CAZWCX01; genus CAZWCX01. The sequence continues at coordinate 20,040 of CAZWCX010000044.1, forward strand.
GGCTTGATCCGGCCGGTCGACCCGTCCGGGGCTCAGCGCCCTGGGAATCCTCCGCTCCTGGCCGGTCGGCCGGCGGCGTCCGCCGGATCCGGATCGCTGCGACCCTGGCTTCGGCCGGGAGGCGGATCTGCATCCGGATCCGCGGCTGCCGGGAGTCCTCACGCGGAGAGCGGCGAGGCCCCGGTCGCGATCCGGGGTTGCCGAGCCCCCGGGGACCGCGGTGGGCGTCAACTCGAGATGAACTGCGTGGCTTGGGCGCCGGCGAAGTGCGCCCGCTCCGCCAGGGCCTGGAGCGATTCCTGCGTCAGGCGGAGCCGGGCGAGGAACTCCGGCTTCAGGATCGGGTAGGTCCCGGTCGACAGTTTCGCCTCCATCATGTGGGCGATCGCATTGCCGAAGAAGACGAGGAAACGGAGCCGGTCGGTCGGCGTGTCCAGACCCGGCGGCATCTGGTGGTGCGACCGGATGCACTCGACGTAGGGATTGGGCAGCTGCCACTGCTCGGCGAGCAACGCGCCGACCAGGGTATGGTCGAACCCGAGGATCATCTGCTCCGCCTGCCGGTAGGGGGTTCCTTTCTCGAACAGGGCGATGATGCGATTGAACTCCTCCGGCAGGTTTTCGTAGATGGCGATCTTGCCCACGTCGTGGAGGAGTCCGAAGGTAAAGACATCGTCGCGCCGGTCCAGGCCGAGGTGGGCATTCAGTTCGACGCAGACGCAGCCCGTAAGCGCGCCGTGGGCCCAGAATCGCGCCGGGTTGAATCGTGAGCCGCCGGGGCGGCGGAACTGTCGCACGACGGCGACGGAAAGCGCGAGGCGGTAGATGTTGTTGTTACCGAGCAGCGAGACCGCCAGGTTCAGGCTGGTGACCTTGCGCCGAAAGGCGTAGATCGCCGAGTTGGCGAGCCGGAGGACCCGCGTGGAGAGCGCGGGCCCCTTCTCGATGGCGCGCGCGAGCGTGCGCGCGTCGGTCGTGCGACGGGCGGCGAGGCGGCCCACCTCCTGGCAGACCAGCGGCAAGGCGGGGATGCGGTCGAGACGTTCGACCAGCCGGGCGAAGTCCGGGACTGCACGCTGCTTCCCGGCCGAGGTCCCGCCCGACGGGGCTTCCGTTCGACGCGCCGGCGGGGGCGCCTTCCCATGCTCGCGAAGCCATCCGGCGATCGCCTTGGCCATCTCCCCCGCGTTCGGATAGCGCCGCGCCGGGTCACCCTGGATCGCCTTCTCCACGATCGCGGCCAGACCGGCATGGATGCCCGGCCGGTGCCGGGTGACCGGCACGGGTTTCCCACGCAGGACGTCGGCGCAAATCTCGAACACGGTCCGACCGGTGAAGGGATACTCGCCCGTCAGGAGGTGGTAGAGCGTGACGCCGAGGGCGAACAGGTCGCAACGTCCGTCGACCGCCTCGGCGTTCCACTGTTCCGGCGGCATGTACTGCGGCGTGCCGAGTACCCGGAGCGTCTCCGGTTCCTCATGCCGTCGTCGACGGAACGTGACCCCCGTCCGTCCCGCCATCTCGCGCACGAGGCCGAAGTCGGTCAGGCGCGCGACATCCCTGCCGTCCACCATGACGTTCGCGGCCTTTACGTCCCGATGAACCAGGTTCCGCTTGTGGGCATGCTCCAGCCCCCTGCAGACCTGGAGGACGTACCCCGCCGCGCGCGCCGACGCCAGCGGGCGGACCTTGACCATGCGGGCGAGGGTGACGCCGTCGATGAACGGCATGGCGACATAGTAGAATTCGTCCGCGCGATCCGCACCGTAGACGGGGACCAGGTTGGGGTGATCCAGTCGCCCGGCGAGGCGGGCTTCGCGCAGAAACAGCGTAAGAAAGTCCGGTACGGCGGCGCGGTGGGGGTGCAGCACCTTGAGCGCGTGTTTGACGTTGCGCTGGCGGTGATGCCCGAGGTACACCGCCCCCATGTTTCCTTCGCCGACCTTCCCCGTAATCTCATATGGGCCGAGTTCCGCCCGCGACAGGATCGGGTCGTCGCTGGGTTTCGTTCGCATGGGCTCCCGCCTCCCCCAACCGCGCGTTCTCCGGCCAGATCGGCCCGGAGTCCGTGCGTGATTCCATGGTAGGGGATCGCCGCGATTTTTCAAGGCCGTCTCCCCGTCGGGGACGAGGTCCATGGGCGGCGCGGGATCGGAAGTCGGCCTCCCGCAGCGTCGCGGGCCGAGGCGGGCCCGTGATCGATCCTGCCACGAATCAAAATCCCTGCCCCAAGGTGGAGCAGTTCGGGATCGGCACGCGGGCGCGGCGACGGCCGAAGGACCACTCGACGTCACCGATGCAGGCGTTTGGCGGTCACGGGCTTCCGGGAATTCGGGCGACTTGCGGATCGGGCGATCCGGGAACCCAACCCGGCGGGCATGACGATTGCGATTGGGGGACCGCGCAACCCCCGTCGGATTGATCCTCTTCGTTTCGCTGCTCAGGAGCCCACCGTGAATCAGCCTCCCACGTCTTCCCGCCGACCCACGGAACCCCGCCCGCTGAAGTCGCCCGCCCCCGTCGTCCCGGACGTCACCCCGCCGCTGGCGGAGGACAAGAAGCCTACCCGGCGTCGGCCGCGTCCCGGGGCGGGTGCGGTTCTGTTCTTCTGCGGGATTCTCGGCTTGGCCGGTTGCGAGCAGGTTGCGGTCAAAGCCGTGGATCCCACCCCGCCGACCGCCTTCCTCCAGATCTACGGGCTCGGGAGCGCAATGATCCCGATTGATGCGTCCACGGGGCCGCGAACCGTCTCGATTCGAGCCACCGACGTGTTCACCCTCGTCGCCCTCGCCGAAGACCGGGATGGCGGCATTCGAACGGCAAACTACTTCGGGGAATCATCCCTGACCTGCATTTCGGGAAATCTCGGTCGGCGCGTCACCAGCACGATGACGGATCCGGCCGGCTATGTCAGTACGGCGTCCGTCGGCCAATTGACGAACACGATGGGGGGCGTTGCGCGGCAGATCAACGTGGCGGAGTTCCTGGCCGCCTGTCCCGCCGGATTCACGATCACGCGGTTCACGATGACCTTCGTGGCCACGGGGCGGAACTTCAGCAACCTGGCGGCGCAAAGCCCCTCGGTCACATTCGTGCTCGTGCCGTAGGCCGCTCGGAGCCGCGGGGGCAAACGGTCGCCCCCGCGGACTCTCAATAGGAGTAGATCTTTCCTCCCACCACCTGCTCGGTCGTCCCATTCTCTCGGGTTTGATAGTGGATCATCTCGTCCAAGTAGTAATCGAATCGTGCCGTGTCGTCCTGGCGATACATCATTTGGTGCTGGTCGCCGACCTTGGGAAAGGGATCGTAGAGGTAGATCCGTCCCCGGGAGTCTCTACCGATCAGGATCGCATGGTGATTCCCGCGAATCCGGTCCGTGTCGCCATTGGTGTCGACGGATGAGCGAATGACCTCTCCCGGACGGAGGTTCTCCTCGATCCACCGGCGGAACCCGGTGCCGTCCGCGGGGACGGGCCCGGCCGATCTCTCGCCCGTGCTGCCGACGTGCATCATCGTAGCGGATGCCTCCGCGCCCGCGCCTTCCGTGAAGTCCGCCTGATGGAACCGGGCCAGGATGTCGGTCACGAGGCCGATCTCCCAGCGGGTCAGGCTTTGGGTCTCCAGCTTCTCCGCAATTCGCGCGAGGATCTCTTCCATTTCGGGACGCCCCAGGCCATTCAGGGGAGCGGGATTCGCAGGCGCGCGGCCAAGAATGATCTGTTTGCGCAGGTTGCGCACCAGACGTTCGAATGCCTCGGGTCCGGCCTGGAGGGCTGCCGCGATGGCGCAGGAAGGAGCGCACCGCTTGTCTCCGTACGTGTTGGCATCCAGTTGGGTAAATTCGTTCAGCAGATCCTCCGTTCGCCAGGCGCCGCCGGGGTTGTTCAAGGTGTGTCCAACGAACTGGGGATCCTGCTTCCCCGGATACGCGCCGTTGCCGTAGCGCGGACCGGCAGGATGCGTCGCCGGGTCGGAGTCCACCCAAAAATCAAGCTCCCCCTGGTTCGGCGTGCATACCGTCAGGCGCCACCCCTCGAGGTAGGGATCGATCTCCACCGGAACCCGTCGCAGGGCCGTGCCCTGATCGAGGGAGGAGGCGGCTGCGGCCACCCGCCGTGTGAGTCGCCGGCCGAGCGCCTGGCCGAGCGCCATCACCCCCACGGCAACCAACGAAACGATCAAGATGAACTCCGTCAATCCAGCGCCGGCATTGACCGATCGAATCCTCTGCGTTCGGTGCGTCATCCTGGTCGAGCTCCTGATTGAACACGTTCCGGTCGTTCTCCACAAAAGCACGGCGAGTGCCAGGATATCGGCTCGCAGCGATTGTGCGCAGATGACTGTCACAATTGGACTTGCGCTGAATGTGGAGATCGCACGGCAAGGACGGACTGGACGGATGAGGCGTTTCCAATCGTAACGCGACGGCGCGGCGCTACGGATGGTGACGCAGGAGCGCTGCCGAGTCCCAACGGCGCGGCGTGCACGGGATGGGGGAGTTTCGTCGGTCGGATCCGCTGCGGTCGCCGGGGCGACCCGGAAATCTACTTACGCGCTCGAATCGGGCCGATGTACTCGGTCGCCACCACGACGTCGTCGAACCAGACGCGGTTCACCGGGCGCGGCGAGGCCACCTGGTTTTGGCGGGCGGCGTTCTCCGTCACATAGTGCTCGAGCCAGAAGTAGTTCACCTTCAAGTCGTCGGTCGTGCGCCAGGAGAAGCCGTCGAACGGTTCGCCCCCTTCCGGGAGCAGGCGAAATCCCATCCCGCTCCAGGGACCGCGGCGCGCGCCCGGCTTGAAGTGCGCGACCGGTTTCCCGTCCAGCCATAGCGCGAGTTCGCCGTCGCTCCGATCCGGTCGCGAGTTCAGGCGAATCATGAATTCGACGCACTGCCATCGGTCGCGAGGGACCGGGTGAGGCTCGATGGGGGAAAGTCCGTTGCCCCAGTACTTGCCGTCGGCGGAGATCTTCATCTCGTGCCAGTACACATAGAAGAACCATCGGCCGGGCGCGGGGGACCGGCCCCGATCCCCCCAGGGTTCGATGCCGACGGAGAATCGATCATCCCCGGCCGGACGTGTGCCGGCGCGGGGGTTGGGCCAGCGTGTGGCTGGGCGATGCCCGCCCATCCACACGAAGTGATGGATGTATTCGGACTCGGGGGCGAACTTGACGTAGAACCGCGCATACGCCTGGTCCACGCCGCGCGGCAGCAGTTTGTAGAGGGACCCGCCGGTGTCTTGCCCAAGCGTGGCGGTCACCTGCAGGCAGCGGCGTCCGCCGGTCCCGGTCGGGCCTCCGTCCGCAAGGGCGATCGGCTTGTCCTCCTTGTTGTTCACCTCGTCCCAGCCGCGAAGGATCTCCGCCAGGCTTCCCTGCTCGAAATCGGCGGTCCAGAGGACGGCGGGGTCGCGGGTGATGCCGCGGTCCTGCGGATAGCGGGCGGACAGTCCGTGACCCTGCGGGAGCGGCTCCGCCGGGCTTTTTACCGCCCCCAGCAATCCGAGAGCGGCAAGGAGGGCCAGGGCGATCACGCCCCGTCGCCAATCGGACCGGATCGACCCCATCCTCCGCAATCTCCTTCCTGCGCCCGCAGCGCGGTCCAGGTACACCGATCGGCGCGGGGCGGCGCGCCGACGGCATTTCGCTGCGGAAACGTTTCCAGACCATTCCCGGGCGCGGGTGCCATCCCCGCGTCTCTCGCGCTCGCGGGCGCGGATTCGGGCATGATCCTGCGACCTCCTTACGGGTCGCGTGGACGCTCCGGCTCGGAGGTGCGGTCGTTCTTCTCACTCGGCCGCTGGACCTCGGAGCTCTTGCGTTGGTCGCGGCAGCCGACCCGGCGAATCGAGCCGTCGGAGAGGGGCTCACGCTCTTCTCGCGGCGCATCGATCCGGTCGCGATCCCGATCCCGCCTGGCCCTCGATTTCTGGCCCGGCGCAGAATCGGCGCGGTCCGGGTCGTCCGTCCCGGGCTCACCATCCCGTTTTCGAGCGGCCTCCGCTTCCGACATCTCGACGCCGCCGCGAATCATGGGTGAACGTGGCGTCGGAGCCCGGTCGCCGCCGGCCGGAGCCGGGGACTCGGATCCGCCCGCCCCCGGGCGCTCTCGATCATCGGCTCCCGGATGGCTGGAGGTTGGCGTCTGCCGGGCCGGTTCTGGGCTCTCGCGCCCCGTCCCCCCGCGATCCGATGGTGGTTCCGCGCCCGGACTCGCGGCTTCCGGGTTGCCCTCCGCCGTCACCCGCGAGGTTCGCCGGGGTGCGGACATCGGCCGGTCCGCCGGGGTTGGTTCCGCCTTGGGTGGGCGGCTGCGGTCGTCCCGCCGTGGGCCGACCCGTTCTGGGCTGTCGGGATTGCGGTCCGTCTCGGCGCGTTCCTGCGCGGGTCGGTCCGCAGGGTCCCTGCGGACGCCCTCGCGCGGCTTGGCCGTGCCGTGGTCTTTGGACTCGCGAGGATCGGAATCGTGCGATTCGTCTTGCCGCGCCTGGCCCCTGCGGCGCTCTGGCTCCCCGCGCCGGGTCTGCTGCGGCTCGGCGTGGCGGTCTTCGCCCCTCCCGGTCTCGGCCTTCCGCTCGCCGGCCTTGTGCCCGTCGGGTTTGCGGGAATCGGCGTGCGGCTCGCCGGCCTTGTGCCCGCCGGGTTTGCGGGAATCGGCGTGCGGCTCGCCGGCCTTGTGCCCGCCGGGCTTGCGGGAATCGGCGTGCGGCTCGCCGGCCTTGTGCCCGTCGGGTTTGCGGGAATCGGCGTGCGGCTCGCCGGCCTTGTGCCCGCCGGGTTTGCGGGAATCGGCGTGCGGCTCGCCGGCCCTGTGCCCGTCGGCCTTTGTGGACGTGGGCTGGGCTTCCCGTTCCGCGGAGGCGGATCGATTCCGGGGAAGGTCAGGCTTCCCTTCTCCGGGGGAAGTCCCGTGCGTCGGGTGCGGGTTCCGATGGGACGGCTGGTCCCGTTGGCCCGAATCCGCGTGCCGGCGCGCCGCGGTTTCCGGCCGTTCCCGGGTGGGTTGCGTCTCGTTCGCCCCCTTCTCCCCGGGGTGCGGGGGCGATTCCCCGCGGCGTTCTCGCTCCGCTTGATGCGCCTTCCGGTTCTCCGCTTCGAGTACCTGTCGGGCCTTTTCCCCGGCCCGGCGCGCGGCCTCGTCGGCCGCATCGAGCTTTTCGCTCCGATGGGGAGGTCGTTGCTGCCACTCCTGATTCCGAACCTGGGCCTGCCCGTGGCGCTGATCGCGCGCGGCATCCGGAAGGGGCCGGGGTTCGCCGACGAGTGGGGCGGGATCGTTCAGGTGTTTGGGGGAATAGACCTGCAAGCGGCCACCCTCGTAGCCCTGTCCCATGTAGGAGGCCTCGCCGACGCAGACCACGGAATCGGGTTTGAGGCGGACTTCGTACACGTGGCTCTTTTCATTGGGGGAGAGGGAATCGTGCGGATTCCGGTAGTCGGGCCAGGTGTGGCGGACGGCGCCCTCGCTGCGGCCTTGCACGGCGCTGCCCGCGACGTCGAAATTGAACCACTGGGCGCGGCTGGCCCCGTCCGCGACCTCATGCGTGCCGCCGATCCGACCCATGGGCGCATGTTCGTCGACCTTGACCTCCAGGTACCGGAATCCGGAGAAGGCGGCGTCGGGGCCGGCGCCCTGCTTCCCCGCAAGCGGCCCCTGGTGGGCGTTTCCGTAATCGTACTGTCCCACCAGGCGGCCCTGCAGGACCGCCTTGCCCTCGTGCCGGATCTCCACGCGGCAGTGATCGGAGCCCGGGTAGTAGGTCACGTCCATCGGGCCGTGTTTCTGCGTGTGGACGCCGCGATGCCGGTGCGCGTCGGCGGCGGCGCGCATGCCCTGTTCGATGCGGAGATGTTCCGCGGCGCTGCGGACCGCGTGTTGCGCGGAGGCGCCGATCCGGGCGCCTGCGTGCGCGAGTCCGGCGTCGGCAGCGCCGGTCGCCTTCTCCTTCGCCTTGTCGTACACGCAGTCGGCGGCAATGCGCTCCTTGTCCGCGGGGGCGACGTTCGGATCGACCATCTTGCCCGCCTTCTCGATCGTCTCACCGACGCCCCGGACGCCGAGGTCCCACTGCTTCCTCGCCTCTCCCGCGACCCGGCCGGGCAGTTCCGGCAGCCGCTTGCCGGCCGCCTCGACGAATTGGCCGAGGTTCTCCGGATGAAAGCGCGCCTGGGAGATCTCTTCCCCCGCCTTCCGGGCCGTCTCCAGGTGTTCGGCGGCCTCGCGGACATCCTCCCGGGCGCGCTTGCCGATCTGGTCGACGAAGGCGGCTCCGGGACGGTACGGATGGGCCGCGTCCGCGGCGGTCGGGTTGGGTGCGCCCTGGCCCGGACGGATTCGGATGCGGCCCTCGGCCCCCGTGGCCGCCGGCGTCGACGGGTCGGCCGGGGGGGCGGGCGGGCCGGTCCCGTCCGTGGCCCGGGGATGGCGCGCGGGTCGATCGGGAGCGTGCCGGTCGCCCTCGGCCGCCCCGTCCCGTGGGCGTTCGGAGTAGAGCCGCTGCAGGTCTTCGCGCACGCGTTGTCGGGCGGAATCGAAGGCATCGTGGAGGTTCGCGCCCAGCGTCGCCCCCATCCGGGCGCCGTACTCCAGGGCTTCCCGACCGACGAAGATGCCGGGGGAGGCGGCGAACTCGCGGGCGGCGGCTTGATAGAGCTCGGCATCACGGGGCGCCGGGTAGCTCGCGCGCGCCTTCTCGCTCAGCTGCAGGACGCACGAGCCCCCCTGATCCCGCGAGAATCCGAGCCCGTCATAGCGGTCCAGGTCGCGCAGGTGGGGATACTTCAGGTGCGCGCTCACATCGGTCTGGCCGAGCGCCAGCGACGCCTTGGCGTGTTCCTTGGCCCGCACATACCCGGTCGGTCCCGGCGCGATGTCGCTGACCACCGTCTGCTTGCCCGCCGTGAACGGCGCTGCGGGCCCCGCATAGGCGGGAACCGGGTCGCCGGCGTTGGTGAACCGCGCATAGTGCGTGCCCGGCTGTTCCGGACCGGTCTGCGGCGAGCCGAAGGTGACGACCGCGTCGGCACGATATCCCGCTTTCCGGAAGGCCTCGCCGGCGACGACATCCTGCGCCGCCATTCCTCCCAGGCTGTGCCCGGCCAGGATCACATGCGAGCCCGGCGGAATCTGCTTCCTCATCGCCTCCAGGATGGACTTCTGGTACTCGCCGCCGTGGCGCCCATAATACGCCAGGTCGGTCAGAACCGTGTTCCCCTGGGCCATTTTTCCAGGCTCCGTGCCGGCAAGCAGGACGAGATAGGTCTTCTCGCCCGCCGGCCGTCCGGGGGGAGACTGGACTTCCGTGATGCCGATCGGCCTGCCGTGCTCGTACTGGGAGAACACCTGCTCCGCGAGTTCGCGGCTGGTGCGGATCGGCTTCCAGGTGGGGGCGCCGGGGGCAGCGGCCGGACCGACGGGTTCGCGGGGATTGCTCATGGGGGTCCTGTCCTCCAATGGGGGGCGCATGCCTTCTCCCCAGGAAGAATCGTCGGGGTCGCCGTTTCCTTTCACGCGGATCTGGATGGAGGCCTGCGTCCAGACCCGGATGCGATCGGGGATCGGTCCTTGGGGCACGGAACCGGTCGTGCGCGTTTCCGCCTCTGCATCCTGAATGGTAGCGTGTGGTGCTCGGCCCAACAAGAGGGGCTTCCGATCGTTCGCCGGTGGGTCCGCAGGCCGCGGCCTCCCCGGGTCGCCTCTCCGGTTGCGAGCGTCAGGTCGAGACGAAGGCGCGCCGGTTCCGCCGCGAACTCCGGGGGATCCGGACCCTCCGGGAGGCGGGCGGCTTTACCCGTCGCTCCCGTCGCCGCCGCCTCCCGGTCCGAACCGCACCTCCACGGTGCGCTCCCGCCGATCGTTGACGAGGGTCAGCGCGTGTTCCGGGTGCGGCTCCCCGTCCACCGTCAGCCGGACGGGGCCGTGGTGGGTCGCGTCCCGAACGAACACGAGGTGGTATTGGGTCTGGTAGTAGCGATAGTGCAGCGTGAACCCGGGCCACGACGCCGGCACCCGCGGCCGGAAGCGCAACGTATCCACCTGCCGGTCGATGCCGAGGATGACTTCGTGGAGAAGTCGGTAGTACCAGGCCGCCGAGCCGGTGTACCAGGTCCACCCGCCTCGACCCGCGTGCGGGTGCCGGCTGTACACGTCCGCCGCCATCACGTACGGCTCGACCTTGTAGCGTTCGACCGCGACCGGGTCATGCGCATGTAGAATGGGATTGAGATAGGCGACGAGGGTCGCGGCCTCCTCCGTTCGTCCCGCCAGGGCGAAGGCCAGTGCCGCCCAGACTGCGCCGTGCGTGTACTGCCCGGCATTCTCGCGAATCCCCGGCGGATATCCCTTGATGTAGCCGGGCTCCATCGCGGAACGGTCGAACGGCGGATCGAACAGCTGGACGATCCCGAGTTCCGGGCGCACCAACCGGGCCCACACCGAATCCAGGGCCCGTTGCCGGCGCTGCGGGTCGCCGACGCCGGCGATCGTGGCCCAGCTCTGCGGCAGGGAGTCGATCCGACATTCGGCATTCTGCGCCGAGCCCAGGGGCTCCCCGTTGTCGAACCAGGCGCGCCGATACCACTCGCCGTCCCACGCATGCTTCTCGATCCGGCCGGCCAGTTCCCGGGCCGTGTCCCGGCAGTGGCGGGAGAAGACCTCATCCCCCCGCTGCTCCGCCAGGCCGGCGAACCGCGACAGCACGTCATGCAGAAAGAAGCCCAGCCAGACGCTTTCGCCTTTTCCCTGATGACCGACGCGGTTCATCCCGTCGTTCCAGTCCCCCCCGCCCATCCGCGGCAGGCCGTGAACCCCGAGGCGGAGACCGTACCGGATCGCCCGCGCGCAGTGCTCGTACAGCGTCCTCGTCTGGTCGGAAGGTCCCGGCAGGTCGTAGTAGCCTTCTTCGCCCTCCTGGAGGGTCCGACCGACCAGGAAGGGGACCGACTCATCGAGCACGCCGGTGTCCCCGGTGAAGGTCACGTAGCGATGGACGGCATACGGCAGCCACAGGAGATCGTCGGAGCAGGTCGTGCGGACGCCGCGCCCGCCCGGCGGGTGCCACCAGTGTTGCACATCTCCTTCCACGAACTGACGTCCGGCCGCGCGCAGGAGATGTTCCCGGGCGAGCTCGGGCGCTTCGTGCAGCAGGGCCAGGCAGTCCTGGAGTTGATCCCGGAAGCCGAAGGCGCCGCCGGACTGATAAAAACCGCTGCGGCCCCACAGGCGGCAGGACAGCACCTGGTAGGGCAACCAGCCGTTCATCAGCAGGTTCATGGCGGGGTCGGGCGTCTCCGCGTACATGACGCCCAGCTTGTCGTTCCAGAATCGCCAGACCTCCTCCAGGGCGACGCGCGCGGCCGACACCCCGCGCAGACTCTGGAGGATTGCGACGGCCTCGGCGGTGTCGTCCGCCGCGCCGAGGAGGAAGACGATTTCCCGCTCGGCCCCGGCGGGCAGTTCCACGTGCGCCTGGATGGCCGCGCACGGGTCCATGCCCGGACCCAGCCGGCCGGAGAGGCGATGCAGACGTAGGGCGGCCGGTGTGGAGGGATCGCCGTTTCTGCCCAGGATCTCGGTGCGGTCGCCGCTCACACTGCGCCGCGTCTCGCTGCAATCGAAGAAGGCCACGGCGCCGGAGAATTCGCTGTTGTAGCGGTTGCGGGCAAGAATGGCGCCCGTCAGGGGTTCGAGTTCGGTGACGATGTGCATGGCATGCCGGGGCCGGAGGTCGCCGAGCACCAGTTCGGCGGCGGCCAGGACGCTGACGGTGCGGGGGCGCTCGCTGTCGTTCCGGATCTTCAACGCCAGGAACTTCACCGGCGCGCCGATCGCCACGTACGTCGTCAGCACCGTTTTCAGCTCCTCCTCGCGGTGCTCGAAGATACTGTACCCGAAGCCGTGGCGGCACTCGTACCCGGCGTCGCTGGTGGGCGGCCACGGCGTCGGACTGAAAAACCGCCCGGTCGACTCGTCGCGAACGAAGAGGAGCTCGCCGCTCGGATCGCTCACCGCATCGTTGCTCCATGGGGTCAGTCGGTAGAGCTGGGAGTTGCCGAACCAGGTGTAGGCGCTGCCCCGTTCGCTGACCACGGTGCCGAGGCGCGGGTTGGCGATGACATTCACCCACGGGGCCGGCGTCACTCGCCCCGGGGGAAGATCGACGATGTACTCGCGGCCATCCCGGGTGAATCCGCCGATTCCGTTGGAGAAGAGCAGATCGCCGCGCGGGGCCGGGTGCGGGGCGGCGTCCCGGCGCGGCGGCAGCGGCAGGGGCGAGGAGGCGAGCATCGGCGGTCGCGAGGACGCGGAGGCCCGCTGCCAGCGCTCCAGTTGCTGGTCGAGGGAACCGTCGACGTCGCGGATGACGAGGCGAGCCACCGCCTGCAGGAGCACGCGATCCTCCTCGGGGAAGGCATCGATGTTGCGCACGAAGACTCCCCCCGGCTTGTCGACCAGCGGGGCATCGGCGCCGGCGGCGACGATCCGCATGATTTCATCGCTGAGGGCGTTGCGATACCCCGAGACGCCTTCGCTCCAGATCACGAGATCCGCCGGCAGGCCGCGGGTTCGCCAGTACGCATGGGCCCGCAGCACGTCGCGCACCAGGGGCAGGTTGTCGGCGTGGCTCACCCGGAGCAGCACGATCGGGAGGTCTCCCGAGATGGCGTAGCGCCACAATCCGGATTGTCCCTTGCGATTGCGCCGCAGGATTTCCGCGGGGGCGCGGAAGGCTCGGGCCGGGAAGACCACGGGCGCCGCCAGTTCCCCGTAGCGCCGCGCCTCTTCATCCCGGGCGCCCAGGTGACCCAGCATGGCCCGGCTGTGGGCCGCTGCCAGTTCGAAGACGCGGTCGGCCATGCGGTGATCCTGGTACTTCGCGATCAGCGCCATCGCGGCTTCGCGCGTCCCGGTCACCCCCAGGATCAGGTCGAGTTTCGCGCTCCCGTCAACCGGCAGTTCCACCGTGCGCCGGAGCGCGACGCAGGGGTCCAGGACCGGACCGGCGGTACCCGACAAGGGGCCCCAGTGATCCATCATGGCGGGTTGATGAACGTTGCGACCCCGGCCGATGCAACGGCCCCGGTCCGTTTCGAAACTGCAGCTCCCCACCTCGCCGCGGGAGGCCAGGAACGCGCAGAACATCCAGCGGGGTTCCTCTCCGGCCGAGCGCGCGCGCCGGGTCATGAGAATCGCGCCGTAGTCCGGGGCCGGCTCGGCCTGCACGAACAGGCTGCTGAAGGCCCGGTGCAATTCATCGGTCACGCCGGGCGCCAGGACGACCTCCGCGTAGCCGGTGACCGACAGCGATCGGGGCACGTCCGACCGGTTCGTCAGCTTGATCCTGCGGATCTCGAGATCGTCCTCAGTCGACACGGCGATCTCCGTGTGCGTCTCCACCCGGTGGTCCTGGCGGCGGAACTCGGCCCGTCCGGGCGTGAAAACCGCTTCGTAGTGGCGGCCGGCGTGCAGGGACGGTTGGAACGTATTGGACCACCAGCGGTGAATGCGCGGCTCGCCGATGGCGCAAAAGACCCCGAACGACTCGGACGTGGGGTCCTCCCGCCAGCGGGTGACGGCGAGATCCTTCCATCGGCTGTACCCGCCCCCGGCGGCCGTGACCATCACGTGATAGCGGCCGTTGGACAGGAGATGCACGGCGGGAACCGGCGGGTTCGGGTGGGTGAACACGCGCAGGGCAGGTTCCACCGTGCGGCCGACCACGCGGTTCGACACGCGGGACTCGCGAGGAAATGGACGCACCCGGGCACTCGCGCGCGGGATCCGCTCCTGCAGCAGCAGGGCCGCGGCCCGCAGGTCCGGATTGTCCAGGAATCTGCGCTGCATCTGTGGGCCGAGCGCAACCTGCGCCAGGGCCAGCAGGCTCATCCCGTGGTGATGAGCCATGAAGGTCCGGATGACCACCCGGCGTTCTCCGGCGGGCACCCGGGCGGGGGTGTAGTCGACGGCTTCGTAGAAACCATAGTGGCCCAGGCAGCCGTCCCCGGCCAGTCGCTTCAGGTTCTCGCAGGCGCGCCGGGGATCGACCAGCAGGGCCAGGAGAGATGCGTACGGCGAAATCACCACGTCGTCGCCCAGCCCCCGCTGCAGGCCCAATCCGGGCACCCCGAAGGCGCGATACTGGTAGGTCCCCTCGGCATCGGTCAGGTTGTAGCAGGACTCGGAGATGCCCCACGGCACCCCCCGCCGCCGACCGTAGTCCGCCTGGCGCGCAACGGCCGCCCGGCATGTATGGTCGAGGAGGGTGCCCGCGAAGCCGGGCATCACCAGCATCGGCATCAGGTACTCGAACATCGAGCCGCTCCAGCTCAAGAGCACCGGTTGGCCGTGCGCCGTCGTGAGGCGTCGTCCGAGGGCAAACCAGTGGTCGAACGGAAGTTGGCCCGACGCGATCGCCCCGTAGCTCGCCAGGCGCGCCTCCGAGGCCAGAAGGTCATAGAAGCTGTGGTCGAGCCGGCGATCGGTCGCCTGGTATCCGATGGCCAGGAGTTTCCGCTTGAGGTCGTACAGAAACGAGAATTCCGCGTCGGTCAGGCCGAGGCATCGCCCGGCCAGCGCGTCCACCCGGCGAAGGCGCGCGGAAATCTCTTCCGAGCCCCGTCGATACGCCGCGGCCAGGCGTCCGTCGCAATCGGCGGCGGGCGACGCGGCGAGTCGCTCGGCGGCCTGCTGCGCGAGGGAACCGAGTTCCCGGAGACTCGGCGCGCGATCGACTTCTTCCAGGAGGCGCAGCGCCCCGTCGTCCCGCGGTTCGACGCCCACGGTCAGCCAGGGCGCCATTGCGGTCAGGTCGTCGAGGAGGGATCGCACCTGTCGCTCGAACGCGTTCGCCCACCAGGAGGCTTCCGGATGGCGCTGCCGATCAATGGACTCGGCGAGTCGGACGGCGGCGGCATCGAGCGTGTGCAGTCGGGCGGCCGTGGCCGCGAACCCCGCGCTTCCGTCCGCAAGAAGTCGGGTGACCTCCGCCAGCAGGCTCCGATCGCAGATGGGGGCCGCCCGCGCGACCGGACCCGCCTCCCCGGCGAGCAGGTGCAACGTGTCGCGCAGCCCCTCCCACGCCCCCGCCGGAAGCACCGGGCACCCGGGCAGTTCGAGCAACCCGCTGCGCAGCACCCGCACGTGCGCAACCAGGTTCCCGCTGTCCACCGTGGAGACATAGTGGGGGGGAAGCGGCTTGCGCGTTTGCGTATCGTACCAGTTGAAGAAGTGCCCCCGGTACCGCTCCAGCTGCTCCATGGATTCGATCGAATGGTCGGTCCGGTCCAGCAGCTGCCCGGTGCTCAGATACCCCAGGTCGTGGGCCGCCAGGTTCGACAACAGCGCGAGGCCCATGTCGGTCGGACTGGTGCGATGGGCGACGCGGTGGGCGGGCACTTCCTGGAAATTGTCGGGGGGGAGCCAGTTCTCCTGGCGCCCGACGAATACTTCGAAGTAGCGCCAGGTCAGCCGCGCGACCCGGCGCAGGAACTGCACCTCCTCCGGGCCGAGACGGGTCGGGACCGGACGCAGCGGCCGGCTGACCCACCAGGCCGCCGGCGGCGACAGGAACCACAGCAGCAGGATCGGGCCTGCCGCCGCGGCCGCGGCGGGCGTGCCGGTCAAGATCAGCGCCGTCGCGACCGCCGCCGACAGGGCGGGACCGATCCCCATCCGCAGAACCACGCCCCCGAAGCTCGAGGCCGCCCGGCTTTGCGCCGCGGCAGCCGTCTGCCACTCGAGCAGGCGTCGGTGACTGTACCGCATCCGCCAAAGCGACCGCGCGGCGGCATCGCAGGCCACCATCGCTTCGAACGGGAGAAAGGTCAGCCATAGGGCGATCTTGACCATCCGACGCGCGGTCGACCGGACCACCGTCATCGCATGGAGTCCGAACGGCAGTTTCGCCGGGCGCTGCGCCAGTTCGGCCAGTCCGGGCAGGAGTTCGGGGGCGAACAGCAGCGCGAGAATCGCCAGCGTCCACGGCACCGGATCGGGCAGCACGAGCCAGCCGAGCGTCAGCAGGGCGGCCTGGGCCGGCGCCACGAACGCCCGGCGCAAGTTGTCGAAAATCTTCCACCAGCCGAGTACCGCGATCCAGGGATACACGCGCCGGCCGCCGGCATCGCGCACCCTGCGACCCAACCACGGGGAGATCTGCCAGTCGCCGCGCATCCAGCGGTGACGGCGGCTGACGTCATCCAGGTAGCGCGCCGGGGAGTCCTCCAGCAACTCGACGTCGCTGCACTGACCGGTACGCGCGTAGCAGGACTCCAGCAGATCGTGGCTCAGCACGGTGTTGTCGGGGAAGCGCCCGTCCAACAGAGCGCGGAACGCGCCCACGTCATAGATCCCCTTGCCGATGAAGGAGGCCTCCGCGAAGAGATCCTGGTAAAGGTCGGAAACCACCCGCGTGTAAGGGTCGATGCCCACTTCTCCGGCCAGGAGCAGGGAGTAGAGGCTTTGACGGGCGCTGGTGAGGGAGACGCCGACGCGGGGCTGAAGGATGGCGTAGCCGCGCACGAGCCGCCGGCTGCCCGCGTCCATTTGCGGCCGGTTGAGCGGGTGGGCGGCCGCCCCCACCAGCCGCCATCCCGCTCCCCACGGCAGGCCCGTGTCGGTGTCCAGGGTGATGACGTACCGGATCGACGTCAGGTCCGACACTTCCCCCACGATCCGGCTGAAGGACTCCCGGTCGTCGCCGCACAAGAGCGCGTTCAGGTCCTCCAGCTTGCCGCGCTTGCGTTCCCGCCCCATCCAGCAGCCCTCCTGCGGATTCCAGAGACGGGGCCGGTGGAACAGGAAAAACCGGCCGGGCGTGCCGTTGCCGTACCGGCGGTTCAGTTCCTCGATGCCGCCGGCGGCCGCTTCGAGCAGCGCATCGTCGCCGGCCATCCGTTCCGAGGCGGAGTCCGAAAAGTCGGTCAACAACCCGAACCACAGGTTGGGATCCCGATTGGCCAGGGATCGGCGTTCCAGACCCTCGAGGAGGTCGACGACCTGTTCGGGTCCGGTCAGCAGCGTGGGGACGACGACGAGCGCACGGCACTCGTCCGGAATGCCGTGCTCGAAGTCCAGCCGGGGGAGCGCCCGCGGCCGGCGGACGATCGCCGCCAGCCAGTTCACCCCCGCGATCGCGGTTTGCGACGCCGCCAGGGTGGCGCAGACGATCAGGACCGGCCAGGCCGCATCCGGGGCCTGCCGGCCCTGCAGGAGCAGCCAGGCCGTAATGGCGGCCGTCAAGAGCGCGACCGGGCCGAGATAGGCGAACAGTTTCAGGCCGCGCAAGAGTCGGCGCGGCCACGGCCGCCCGGGTGGGCTCCCGCGCAGCGCCCGCTCGAGATGCCGCTTCCCCGCATCGACGAGCACGTACCCCACGTGCCCCGCGACCGCGGCGCTCGCGGCGTCGGGTCGCGCGGCGGCCACCGCCACTGCCGTCCGCGCCACCTCCTCTTCCCCCACGTGGAACCGCCGGGCCAGCCGCTCCACCGCGTGACGGTACTCGTCGCGGGTGGGGAAGTCCATCCGCCCGTAGACCCCGGCCGGCTCGCTGCGCAGGATCCGCTCGGTGGCGCTGTGCGCCTCGACGAAACGGGGCCAGTCGGTCGCATTGAGAAAGCGCAGGCTGGCGATGCAGTTGGCCATCGAGGCCTGGTCGGCCGCCTGGCTCTGGCTCTCGGCCCGCACCACTTCCTCGACCGTCTGCCCCTGCTCCGCCAGGCGCGGCTCCAACCACGCCAGCACGAAGGTCGTGGTCGCCCCGCGCCCCTCGACCGCCTGCATCAGCTGCGCCAGAAACGCCGTCGACAAGGGGGGATTCGCGCGCACCATGTCCGCCAGCACCAGCAGCGCGCCCCCCCGCGTGTCGTCGGAGTGGTTGATGCGCTGCGCCCAGGCGAGCGCCATATCCCGATGCGCCCGCTTCCAGCTCATGCGGACCGCGACGCGCCGCAGATGCTCGATCAGCGCCAGCCGCAGCATGATGGCGACCGACCACAGCTCTCCCAGCGTCAGATGCGTCACCGACTGATAGGCGGTGATGTAGCGGGTCAGGATCTCCTCGTCCACCCGCCCATCCGCATGCGCGATGAGCTCCAGGATGAGGTCGTAGATCCGGGGAAGCCCGGCGGGCGGGGGACCGGCCAGGCGAGGCAACTGCCGGCTGTAGCCGCGCGGGAAGTGGCGGCGCGCAAGATCGATCTGCTCCTCGATCAGGTAATGGTTGTCCAGCAGCCACTCCGCGGCCGGGGCCAGTCGTCGCCCGGCCGCATGCGCTTCGGTCAGCAGTTCGTGACAGCGGGCGATCACCCGCTCCGAGTCGGCCAGCCGCTCGAGGAGCCGGTCGTCGCCGCGACGGCGACCGAGGAGATGACGGGAAGCGAGCGCCCTGGCGTGCAGCTCCAACTGCTCGACCGTGAAGATCGCGGCGCGCAGCGGGGGTTCGGCGGCGCCGGCCGAGTACAGGCCGGCGGCCCAATGGGAGAGCTCCGCCGACATGCCGGGGTCCCGCGTCACGGCGGTTCGAAACCACCTGCGTACGTCGATGTTCACCGTGCACCGCCTCGGGCTCCCCGCGCGGCCTGCGCGGTCGTGGTCCCCGTGGAAGAATCGGGCGTCCGCTCGTCTTGCGATCCCGCGACCGGGGACGCGCCGGGGAAGTCACTCGAGGCACGCACGGAGCCGCGCGCCGTGATGAATCGGGTCCGGGCCTCCGTCACGAAAACTACGGTGGTGTTCCCGAGTCAAGCACCGACCCGAGGTCCGTGTCCAGTCCGGCGGGGCCGCGGCGGAGGGGGTGTCCGGTGGCGGCCGTTCATGGGCGGCGGGTCGGCGCGTACCCGCGTCGGCCGCCGGGGGGGGCGACGGCATGGACCGCCTCGGGGCATGCCGGGGTCACGCCGGGCGGACGAACCCCCGCGCCCCCCGTGATCTCCCGGACCGTTCGATTCCCACACCGCCGATTCTCCCCGGCGATCCGGCGCGAGTCCGACGGCGCCGGTTCATGACGGCATCCGGACCGCGTTCGCGTTCGACGTGGGCCGGCCCTCCTCCGCCGGCGCCGACCGGCGCGCGAGCACCGCCCAGCTGTTGCCGTTCCGTTGCGACAGGCTCTCCACCGTCATGCCGGGCGCCTCGGCAAGGGCCCGGGCTTCCCCCGCGGTGTAGTACCGCGCCAGCGGCGCGACCAGTTGGTCGAACACGATGTGGTGGATCTCGCGGTACGGGAAGCCGGAGATCTGCTCGAAGTACGCCCGGTACGGCAGCCGCGCGCGCAGGCCTGCCCAGCGCGGGTCCCGGGCGGCGCGGCGATAGACGCCCTTCACCAGCGCCCACAGCGGGGCGGAGAAGACATGGCTCGCGGCCAGGAGCGTCTCGAAGCGCAGCCGCACGGTCAGGCGCCGTCGCAGCGGCAGGAGCCACGGCAGCAGCCACTCGTTTCCCTCGCGACCGTAGAGCCACAGGGAAAGCCGGCCGCCGGGGGCGAGCCGCGCGCACAGGGCGCGCACGGTCGGGGCCGGGTCTTCGACGTGATGGATCACGCCCACCGAGTAGGCGTGGTCGAAGACGGGACGGAACGGCAGCCGCTCCAGGCTGGCCTGGACGACGTGGACGTTCGGGCGGTCGGCCAGCGCCGCGTACGCCACGTCGGCCGCGCCGGAGACGTCGACCCCCACCGCGGCGCGGGCGCCGCAGGAACTGACCACGTCCAGGTGGCGTCCCTTCCCGCAGCCGGCGTCGAGCACCGTCCGGTCCGCGAACTCGCCCGCGGTGACCGGATGGATCCAGTTGAAGAACTGCGCCCGGTAGTAGTCGTGGTGACCCGGATGAGCCCGCCACTCGTACCCGAAGGCGTCGGCGGTGCGCCGGGTGACGGCCGGCAGGTCCCCGACGAACATTCGCGGCACGCCGCCGGTCACCGGGAACGACCGGCCGCAGGTCGCGCAGTCCAGGTTCCCCGACGTCACCTCCGCACCGCGGCTCGAGCCCGCGCGGAGCGCGAGCGTCCCGCCGTCGGCCGGGCAGGCGAGCAAGTCGAGCAGGGATTCTTTCATGCGGCGGCGCGTCGGCTTGACGCCCTGCGGAACGGGACGATACAACCACTCCAGCGCCGGACGCGGCGCCTCCGCGCGTCTACGTCGCGGGACGGACGGCGGCGGCCGGCCGCGCGACCCGCGCGCACAGCAGCGCCGTCAACGCCAGGAGCGCCCAGTTGCGGTACGAAAGCCAGGTCAGCACGTACGCGGGCTCGAGCGGGAACGGCCAGATCTCGCCGCGGTTCTTGAACAGGAAGGTGGCCAGCAGCAGGGCCGCCGCCGCGGCTTCCGCCGAGCGGAGCCGCCCCGCCCGCCAGGCGGCCGCCGTCCCGTATCCGGCCGCCACCAGCAGGGGCGCGTCGTACACGCGGTGGTACACGAACAGCAGGCAGAAGGCCGTCAACGCCGCGATCTCCAGGGGCTCGAATCCGTCGCCCCGCGCGCCGTACGCGAGCAGACCGGCCAGCCCGAGCACGACCAGTCCCCAGAGCCCGCGCACCGCGAAATCCGGCCAGCCCGGAAAGAGCCGCCACAGCAGGACCGGGAGGGAGACGTCGTTGTACGAACCCATCGGGTTCTTCTGGTTGTTGATCCCCCCGTCGCTGAAGGTGAATTCCATGTTCGCCTGGGCGTGCGCCATCATGTCCGCGGCGTCGCCGAGGGCGAGCGGCACGACGTTGATCAGCGCCGCGACCCCGGCCGCGAGCACGGCCGCGCGGAATCGGCGCTTGAGCAGGAAGTACCCGAACACCGGCAGCGAGAGATTGTACTTGAGCAGCGCCAGGCCCAGGGCGACCCCGGCCGCCCGGTCGTGGCCGTCGCGCGCGAACACGAGCGCGGCCAGCGTGCAGGCGCCCATGACCAGCGCGGGCTGTCCGGCCTTGACCGCCTCCCAGGCCGGGTCCATGGCGAAGAGGGCGGCGATGCCGAACAGGAATCCGATCGGGCCGAGCGCGTGGCCGGCCAGCCGCCGCGCGCACACGAGTAGGGCGACGAGCGCGACCTGGTTGAGCACCAGCCAGACCCCGACCGCGATCCGCCACGGCAACACGGCCAGGGGGGCGAAGAAGACGAAGTTCCCCGGCGGGATGATGATCAGGTTGCCCCACTCGATCGCCTGTCCCGGGCGCAGGCCGGTGTCGCGGACGGCGACGAAGTCCTGTTGCTCCGCGTCGTACGGATTGCGACCATCGAGAAAGGCGCGCGCGGAGACGTAGCAGTTCCGGAAGTCCCACGCCCCGTCCAGTTCCAGCGCCGCGGGCAGGGCGAAGGCGGCGTAGCGCGCCACGCTGGCCAAGGCGAGCAGGGCGGCGCCGATCAGGAGCCAGGGCGTCGGCCGGGTGGGGGGGGGCGTCATCGCGCGTCGTCCGATCGGGAAGGGCGCGATTGTATCCCGACCGCGGGAGACGGATCAAGAAACGGCCCCGGGGGGACCGGAGGATTCGCACGATGCACCCGACGCTGGTCGCACTGTACCGCGACCTGCACGAGCGGCACTGGTGGTGCCGGGCCCGCGAGGAGTTCCTGATGGGGCTGCTGGCGGGGCTGGACCTCGGGGCCTCGCCGTCGATTCTCGACATCGGCTGCGGCGACGGGCTTCTTTTCGACCGATTGGGCCGGTGGGGCCACGTGGAGGGGATCGAGTCCGATCCGCTCGCCCTCTCCCCGGAGTCGTCGCATCGGGGGCGCATCCATCTCGGGTCGCTCGAGACCTTCCGCAGCGAGCGGCGATTCGCGCTGGTGCTGTTCTTCGACGTGCTCGAGCACCTGGACGATCCGAAAGCGGCGCTCCTGCAGGCGCGAGCGCTGCTGGCGCCCGGCGGGCGGATCGTGGCCACGGTGCCCGCGCTGCGTTCGATGTGGACGTCTCACGACGACCTGAACCGGCACCGCACGCGCTACCGGAAGGCCGAGTTTCTCGCCTTGACGGAATCGGCCGGACTGCGCACCGAGCGCTGCCGCTACTTCTTCCACTGGCTGTGCGTGCCCAAGCTGCTGGTGCGGTGGAAGGAGGCGCTGCTGGGCGCCCGCCCCGCCCCCCCGCGGGTCCCGCCGGAGCCGTTCAACGCCTTGTTCTACTTCGCCTCGCGCCTGGAAGAGAGGCTCCTCGGCCGCCTCGGGCTGCCGTTCGGCACCTCGCTCCTGTGGATCGGACGGCCGGCGGCCGACCCCGCCTGAGCGGCGGAACCGCGCGCTCCGTGCCGCCCGATCTCGGGGAAGAAGGGAGATCGCGCGTCGGCGCCGCCGCGGCGCGCGGCCGACGATCAGGCCCCGGGTTCCGCGCGGGCATCGAGGCGCGCGCGGAGTTCCGCCACCTCGCGCTCCAGCCGCGCCACACGCTCCTCGAGCGGGGAGCGGGCTTCGGCGGAGGCCGCCGCGGGCGCGGCGGCTCCCGCCGGGCGTTCGGCCGGCTCGGCCTCGCGCGTCGGCGCCGCCTCGCGACCCAGCGTCTGCCCCCAGCGGTCCGCGCGCTCCCCGGGGACGCGCGCGTGCTTCACCACCAGCGGCGCCTCCCGGTGCGCGAGCCCGTCGAGCACCTGCTGCAGCGCCTCCTGGTCGGCGATCGGGGCCATCCGGGCCGCGCGACCGCGCAATTCCCCCGGCTGCTGCGGCCCGCGGACCAACAGTTCGGTCAGCACCGCCAGTTCCGGGACGCTCAGACCCAGCCGCGTGTCCACCTTGTGGCGCCACTTCACCGCCCGCCCGCCCGCGCCCGCAGTCTCCGCCCAGCCCTTGTCGCGCAGCGATTGCAGCGCTCCCTCGACCTCCCAGTCCTCGAGTTCGGTGATCGGGTGACGGTTGCTCTTCTGGTTGCATCCCGTCACCAGCGCGTTCACGGTCAGCGGATAGTACTCGGGCGTCGCCAGGGCCTTTTCCACGAGCACGCCGAGGATGCGGCATTCGGTCGGATCGAGCGGCGTCGACATGGTCGAATCTCCTTGCACGGGGGTTCGTCGCGGCGGATTGTACACGATGCGGGCCGGCCGGCGAAACATCACCCGCACGGGATTCCGGCGCGGGTCGTCCCGACGCCGGCCCGGGGGATCAGGAGCGCGGACGATGACCGAAAACACCCGGCCGGCGCCTTCGTTCGGCGACTTCCTGGTCTACCTCTGGAAATTGAGCCGACCGGAAATCTGGACCGTCTCCGTCCTGCCGGTGGCGCTCGGCCATATCCTGGCCACGAAACGGCTCCTCCCCGCCCTCGAAACCTGGACCGCGTTCTGGGAACGGGCGTTGCGCGACGGAGCGACCTTCGCGGACTTCGCGACGGCCCTGGGGGCCTGGCTGGCGGCCGCCTGGCCGTTCCTGCTCGCCCTCGTGGTCATGGGTCCGCTCCTGTGGGCGGCCACGCTGCTGATCAACGACGTGCACGATCTGGCGGGGGACCGGGTGAACCCGCGAAAGGCGCGCAGCCCGCTCGTCCAGGGATTGGTGACGGCGGGGTGGGCGCACGCCGCCGCGTACGCCTTCGCCGCGCTGGCCCTGGCGGCCTCGTGCGCGGTCAACGCCGCGTTCGCCGCCATGGTGGCGTGCTGCCTGGTCCTCGCCTGGGTCTACAGCGTGCCGCCGCTCCGGCTGAAGACGCGGCCCGGCATGGACGTCGCCGTGAACGCCGTCGGCATCGGCGTCGTTTCGGGTCTCGCGGGCTGGTCGATCGCGCGCCCGCTCGGCGAGTTCCCCTTCGTCTTCCTGCCCCAAGGGCTCCTCGTGGCCACCGCCATCTACGTCCCGACCACCCTGTGGGACCTCGAGGTGGACCGGGAGTCCGGGTACCTGACCCTCGCCACCCATCTGGGCGCGGAACCCACCTACCGCATCGGCTGGTGGGCGTGGATCCTGTGCAACGCGGGCGCGCTCTGGCTCTCGTGGAATGACTGGATCATCCCCCGGCGGATGTTCCTGCTCCTGGTGATCTTCACGCCGCTGATGCTGTGGGAGTACCATGCCTTCGTCGGCGGGGCGCGGACTCAGCCCGATCGCGTGAAGGGGATGATGCTCTGTGCGCTGACGTTTCTGGCGGTCAACCTCGTGTTCGCGCTGATGTACACCGGGATGTGGGTGGGCTGAGCGAAGCGGGGGATTCGCGCGACCGGCCGCGGGCGCGCCGTGGAGGGAATCCATGATCTGGCTGGAACTCGTGAGCGGCCATCCGCGGGAGCCGGACGACCTCGACGGGGTGGCGTCGTCTCCGGGACCGGCCGCGTTTTTCGACACGCTCTTCGCCGAACTCGTCGGCCGTCCCCTGGGCCCCGCCGTGATCGAACACGAGGAGGAAGTCTCCGGCGCGGAACGAACGGTCCGCGGCCGCCGGGGCGACGAGGCCGCGGGAATCCGCTTCACCGAGTGGACCTGCCTCGAGACTTCGGCGATCCCGATGCGCTGCACCTGGCAGTCCTACGGGCTCCCGGGGATCGAGGTTTGTTGGGAGTTCTCGCTCGAATCGGTCAACGTGGCCGGTCCCTGCGGCTTTCGCCACGGCCGCCTGCGGGTCGGCTGCAGCGACGCCGCCGCCCGGTGGACCGTGGAAGAAGTCTGGGCGCTGGTGTTCCACGAGCCGCCGGGGTTCCGGCCGGCGGGGTGACCGCGGCGCGCGGCGAAGGCCCCCGCGGTTCCCCCCGGCAGGGCGCGGTTCGGCCGGCCCCGGCAAGCGGCGTGCCGACGGCGGGGCCACACACCCCCGCGGCCTGACCGCGGAACCCTTGCAGGGCTCACCCCGTCCTCGGCCGGCGGGACCCGGCGATACCCGCCGCAGCGGGTGAAGAGGAAACTCCTCGCGCCGCCCCGGGATCGACCCCGCGGCCGCCGGGAAATCTCCCGCCCTATTTCGCCTCCTCGAGGAGCGCCCGGATGGAAGTGACCGGGTTGATGAACGCGAGCATTCCGAACAGCGGATGTGTGACCCCGCCGATGTTGATGCCCACGACCTCGCCCTTGGCGTTGACCACCGGCGCGCCGCTGGTCGCCTGCAACTGCGACTCCTTCAGCGTCTCGTGCCTTCCGAGGAGCATGAGCCCGTCTCTCATCTGGAGCACCTGGATCGGGTACAGGTCCGGCGGGGCGGACGAGTCCGCAGGCTGGCAGGCGACCCAGACCCGCTCGCGCGGCTCCGGCAGCGCAGTCGCGAGAGGCAACGGCTTCAGTTTCGTCGCCTGCTGGGCCTCAAATGCCGCCAGGTCGCCCGTGCAGTCGTACGTGTCCCCCTTCTCCCGGACCGGGTACGCGCCTTTCAGGTGAAGCGTTCGAGTGGTGGATCCGAGGCTTTCGCCGGACACGAGGTCGGCGAGGCGGAGTTCCTTCACCCGCGCTGGAAGCTGCGCGGGCGTGATGTCCGTCGGATCGGTGCCGTCGCCGAAGATGTGGTGCGCCGTGAGGATGAGGACCCGACTCTGCCAGGCGACCGCAAACGCGGTCCCCGCGGCGGACTCTTCCCCGTCGACCGTGAAGAGCGGCCGCGCGGCGAAGGGCGCGGGGAGCGTGGGGGAGGGCCGGTCTCCGGGAGGGGCGGCCGCGGCCGCGGGCTCGAGGAGCGCGAATCCGTCGAGGGCCGCGCGCAGTGCCTTCTCGCGCGACGTCACCTCGGCGGCCGGACCGCTCGCGGTCGCGACATACACCGCGAACCGGTCGAGGACGAAGAGCGCGATCCGCCGCCGATCGCCCTCGGCGAGTTCGAAGAGGACCGCGTCGCGTCCGCTCACCTTCGTAAAGCGATCGCCGAGGACCTGGACGTTCATCTTCGGGTAGGCCGAGGCGAAGAAGTCGCGCAGTTTCTCGCGGCTTGCATATTGGTTCGCGCGCAGGCTGATCGTGAGGGTGACCTTGCCCCAGTTCGCCTTGAAGACGGGCTCGGACTCGTTGGGGGCGACCTTGGCAAACGCGGGGGGCGCGAGGGAGAAGCCGAAAGTCTCGTTCCGGTAGCGGGCGGGCGCCGCGTCGGACTCGTCGGCGCCGATCCGCAGGCTTTCGATGCAGGCGCGGAAGAGGCCGTCCGCCTTGCCGAAGGCCTCCGGCGACGAGAGGCCGTGCAGAATCACGTGGAGGGTCGGATCGGCTACGATTGCGGCAATTCCCTTGCAGGGCTTGCCGCCGTCGGTGCCCTCGAGTTCGAGGAGGATCGCGTCGCGTCCGGCGATTGTCGACGTCTTCTCGCCTACCGGGCTTTGCCCCAGGCCCGCCGCGGCGGCCACGAACTCGTCGCGGGTCGCCGCGAGCGGGGCCGGCTTCCGGACCGACACGCGCAAGCATGACGCCAGGCCGGCGGGTTTCCGGCCGGTGAGTTCCGTGAACTCGGCGACGCGGCCGTATTGGCTCTCGAACTCCGGGACCTCCATCGAGAAGCCCCAGGTCGCATCCCGGAGCGCGACGGCGGGCTTGGACTGCGCGTGTGCCAGGAGCGCGCAGGCCAGGGCGGCGGTCGTGGTGAGGAAGAGCTTTCGCACGGTCATCTCCTTTGCAGGCGATGCGCGGGAACCGGCTGTACGGTCTCCGATGCCGCGATCGGGGTGGCAACTTCCGGATCCCCTCGGGCGGCCGGCAGTGCGGGTCGGCGGTCGGCGCCGGCGATGCCGGGCGGGGATCCCGCGCAGGATACCCCGGCGCGGACGGTCTTTCAACCCTGGCCGTGGAACCGGCGCCGCGCGCCGGTCACCGCCGACGCGCCCCCGCGCCGGCCGTCGTCCCGGATCCCGGCGGCGGACCGGCCTTCCGGCCCGGCACCGGTGGACGTGAACGGGATCACCCGGTCGCGGGTCCGCATCCCGAAGTCCACGGGTCCCGCCGCGTCCTTCGCGGGGTACGGCGCAGGGGACTTCCACAGGCATGGCCGCAGCCGCCGGCCCGAGCCCCCGACCGTGCGGACCGCGCGTCGAATGCGGCCTTTCGCTCCGTCCGTGAGTACCGTCCGGATCGACGAGCCCGGGAGAGGGTGGCCGGCCACGGCCGCCGCAGGACGATCCCCGCCACCGTCCTCCCCTTGAGCCGCCCACCCCCCGGGGGGTAGAATCCGAAGCGGTGCGAACCACGCCGGCATGCTCGCTCCCCCCGGTTCGACCGGCAGCGGAACGCGAGCGCGCCGCCCTGCGGGAAGACGCCCGATGCCCGAAGATCCGGCCGGACCCCTGCGACCCGGGCCCGATCCGGCCGCCCCGGATTCCGGGACGCTGCCTCCCCGCTCGTGCGACGCGACGGTGCGCATGCCCCCGCCCCCGGCGATCGTGCCGGAGACCTTGCACCCGGAAGCCGATTCGGCGGCCGCGGCCGGGCCGTCTCCGGAGGCCGGCTTGCGGGTGACGCCTCCGCGCCAGTTCGCAAACTACATTCTGCTCGCCCCGATCGGACGCGGGGCCATGGGGATCGTCTATCGGGCGCGCGACACCCGGCTGGACCGGATCGTGGCGCTCAAGGTCCTGGCCGCGGCGGACTTCACCACCGCGAACGACGTCGAGCGCTTCGAACGCGAGGCCGCCGCCGCCGCCCGCCTGCGCCACCCGGGCATCGTCAGCGTTCACGACGTCGGACGGTTCGAGCAGTTCCACTACTACACGATGGACTACATCCAGGGCCGCACCCTCTCGGACTCCTTGCGGGCGGGCCCGCTCGAGATTCACCGGGCCGTGGACCTGACGCGGAAAGTCGCCGCCGCGCTCGACTGCGCCCATCGCGCCGGGGTCGTGCATCGGGACGTCAAGCCCGCCAACATCCTGCTGGACCCGCAGGACGAACCCCTGCTCACCGACTTCGGCCTCGCCCAGGTGGCCCAGGCCGGCACGCGGTTGACCGCAGCGGGGTCGGCGATCGGGACGCCCGCCTACATGTCTCCCGAACAGGCGGCGGGAAGGCTCGACCGAGTGGACGCCCGCAGCGACGTCTACTCCCTCGGAGCGGTGCTGTACGAGATGCTGACCGGACGTCCTCCGTTCGCGGGCGAGAGCCCGTTGGCGACCATGCGGCAGGTCCTGGAAAGCGAGCCCCGACGGCCGCGGTTGCTGAACCCCCGGGTCGATCTCGTCCTCGAGGCGATCCTGGAACGGGCGATGGAAAAGGACCTGCACCGGCGCTACCCGGGCGTAACCGCGTTCGCCGAAGACCTGCGCCGGTATCTCGCCGGCGAAGCGGTCTCGGCGCGGCGGGTCGGTCCGCTGGGTCGGCTCGGGCGGCGCTGCCGGGCCCGCCCGCTCGCCGCGGGATCGATCGCCTTGCTGATCCTCGGACTGACCCTCGGCGCCTGGCTGTGGTCCGCTCATCGCGCGTCCGGGCGGCGGGCCGCAGCGGCGGAGCGCTTCGCGCAGGAACTCGCCGCCCGCGAGGAGCGCCAGCGCTCCGCGAAGCCCGCGGTGGCCCGGGCGCGCGACTTTCTCGATCAGGCCGATCGCATGCTCTACGTGCCGACGAACGACGCGATCCGGCGGATGAAGAACGCCTGCCGGCAAGGGCTCGCCGCCGTGGCCGAGGCGATCCGACTGGATCCGGACGGCACGGAATCGCGCCTCCTCGAAGCGCGGCTGCACCTGGCGTCCGGGAGTTACGCCCAGGCGCTGCAAGCGGTACAGGCGGCCCTCCGTCTGCCGGAGACCGGGCCGGAGGCGCACGTCCTCGAAGCGAACATCCGCCTCCAACCGGTACTGGCGACCTTCCTGGCCACCCCCTGGAAATCTCTCCCCGGCGGACACTTCGGGTTCGAATTCGCGACCCATGATACCCCGGAGTTCCATCAGATCCGCGAACTCGCCGCGCGATCGTTGCGTCGACTCGTGCAGACCGTGCCGGAGGACGGCACCGCCGCCCGCAGCGAGGCGATCTTCGCATGGCTCGACGGCCGCTGGAACGACTGCGCGGCCCGGTTGAATGACCTCGACGACGAGCTCTTCTCCGACCTGCCCTTCCTTCAGATCCGCGCCGTCGCGCGAATGTTCGCCGGAGACACGCCGGGCGCCGCCAAGGACCTCGACCGACTGCTGGCCGTTCAGCCGAACCACTCGACCGCGCTCATGCAACGCGGACTGTGTCGTCAGTTCGGCGGGGACCTGGCCGGGGCCGAAGCCGACTTCAGCCGCAGCCTCGACATCGGCGGCGATCCCGGGGGCGTGCTGGGCATGCGCGCCGTGGTCCGCCGACATCTCGGCAACGTCCCGGGCGCGCTGGCGGACTACGCCGAAGCAATCCGCCGGTCTCCCGATTACCCCCGACCGTACGCCAACCGCGCCATCCTCCTGCACGGCTTGGGGCGAATCGAGGAGGCTCGGGCCGACGCTCTTCAAGCCTTGAGCCTGAACGATCGCGTGGGGATGCACCACGGGATCCTCGGGCGGATCCTGCAGGATCGCGGGGACCTGGACGGCGCCCTGGCTTCGTATGCACGCGCCCTCGAACTCGACCCGACGCTGTGTCAGGTGCTCTACTCGCGCGCGCAGATCCGGTTCCAACGCGGGGACCTCGCGGCCTGCGGCGAAGACCTGGACCGCGCGTTGACCCTGGAGCCCTCGTATCGGGAGGCGTTGTTTCTGCGGGCCCAGGTCCGTCAGAAGCGCGCAGGCGGCGAGGCGTGCGCGGAGGACCTGGACCGGCTTCTGACCTTGGAGCCCAAACACCTCGAAGCGCTGTTCCTGCGCGCGCAGGTCCTCGGCCAGCTCGGCCGCCCGCAGGAGGGTCTGCGGGATGCGAACCGCCTCGTGGACGTCGCCCCCGGCGTGTATGCCGGATACCTGGCGCGGGCCGGGCTTCTGGCCGCTTCGGGACAGGACGCGGAAGCGCTCGACGACTATGCGACCGTGCTGCGGATCGAGCCGACCTTTGCCGCCGTGCGGTTCCTGCGCGCGCGACTGCTCGAGCGATTGGGGAGGCCCGCGGAGGCCCGGGAGGAGTGCGCGGAGTTCCTGCGGCAGCAACCCGACCACCCCAGTGCGCCCCAGGCCCGGGAGTTCCTGGAGCGGGTCTCGGCACCCGAAGGAAAGTAGCGCGCCCCGGAACCGGCGCAGGAATCCGCCATCCGACGGGGGCACTCTTCGCGGAGCCCCCAGGGGACGCCGAGGTCAAAGGACGCTCGGCCACCCCTCGAGAAGCTCCGCCGCCTCCTTTCTCGCTCCGGGCCGATGCCGCCCGATCCGAGGAATCGCTCGGCTGCCCCGTGGAACCTCCTCGCGGGTCCGCACCGTTGCGACCCGGGAGGAATCATCGGCCGGGGCCGGGGGAGGGCAGCATGTCTCCAGGCGTAGCGCGCGGCCGTCCCGCGACTCCCGACGGTGGCGGACGAATCGGGGAAGCGTGGGTCATGGAAAGTGGGGACCGCCGGCTGAACGGCCGGATCCCCGGGAATGCGGGCGGCGGAACCGCCCCCCCCCGGTCTGGTGCACTTCCGTGAGGAGACTGTGCATGGAGTCGATCTTGCTGAGCACGGTGAACACAGTTGTCTGGAGAAGTAGACCACCAGCGGAATTCGCGCCGAGCTTCACGGTTTTGTTTTTGCGGGCGCTCGGCGCGGCGCACGTCAAGGCCCGACACAGGTTTGCGTTGCGCCCGGCGCTTTCCGCCCGCCGCGGAATCTCCGCCGGCCCCTTCGGCCGATTCGTTC